>JBGAIR010000011.1:0-51292 GCA_044225335.1 Novosphingobium sp.
GCTGTCCCCGCGCGCACGGGCCGCCTCGATCACCGGTTGCAATCGCTCGATCTGGAACGGCGAATTGAAGATCACATGATCGGAAATACGCAGGATTTCATCGAGATCCTCTGGTTTGTAGGCTGCGCAATAGGTTGCGATCTCACCATCGTAAAACTCGCTGGCGAGCCGCGCCTCCCACAGGCCCGAGGTGCAGACACCATCAAGATATTCGCCGATGATCGGCGCGGTCGACCACATCGAAAAGGCCTTCAACGCGGCCAGCACCTTTGTCCCGGAACGCGCGCCGATATCGGCCAGCACGCGGCAGTTCTCACGCAGCCGCGCCGCATCGACGACGAACGCAGGGCTGTCGACCCGATTGAGGTCAAAATGGGCGAAAGCCCCCGGATCGCCCGCTCTGGTTTCCATGCTATTCCTCGTTCAGTCCACGCAGATGCCCGGCCCGGCAACGCCCTTGTCGACCGTGGCATAGCAGCCAAACAGCCGGTCATCGACCTGACAGGTGCCATTGGCTGGCTTGCCCATTTCCGGCATGCCCTTGGCGATGCAGCGCCCGCTGCAGTCACTCTTGTCGCTACAGTTCTTGCCAGCATCGGCATAGCGATGAACGCACATCTCGCTGCCCAGCATTCCCCGCCGCTCCCAACTGCCGCCGCTCGCCGCGCAACTGGCGGCGGTGGTCTGAGCCGGCTTCGTTTCTGCGGCCGGATCGCTTGCCTTGGGAATGCAGCCCGCTGCCGCCAGCATCAATGCCGCGCCGATCAGGCTTCTCGTGATGTTACCCATACCCTTCCTCCTATTCTTCACACCGGAAGCGTAAGGCATTCTGGATGAACCGTTTCTGTCAGACATTCTCAGCCAAGAGGGGCCTTGAAGATGAAGAAGGCGCCCGCCCCGATCAGCACGAAGCCGACGATCAGGCTGGGTGTAGGCCTTTGCCCGAACACCAGAAAGGCAAAGGCGACAAATGTGGTGAGCGACACCACTTCCTGAATCACCTTCAGCTCTGAAAGGCTATAAACCGCGCTGCCAATGCGATTGGCGGGCACGGCCAGGCAATATTCGAAAAAGGCGATGCCCCAGCTGGCCAGCACAGCCAGCCACAGGGCGCGCGATTGAACCTTCAGGTGGCCGTACCATGCCAGGTTCATCAGAAAGTTCGACCCGGCAAGCAAGCCGATTGGGGTGAGGTAGTTCCAGTTCATACCCGCAACCTAGCGCCTGCTTGCCCGGTCCGGCAATGCCGCGCTCAGAACGCAACCGGCTCCGGCAGTTCCTTCACCTGCCACGGCAGGCCCTGCGTGTTGAGCATGTCCATGAAGGGATCGGGATCGAGCTGTTCGATGTTGAACACGCCATCGCCGCTCCATTTGCCGGTCAGCATCATCGCCGCGCCGATCATCGCCGGTACGCCGGTGGTATAGCTGATCGCCTGATTGCCGGTTTCGGCATAGGCATCTTCGTGATCGCAGATGTTGTAGATGTAGAACGTCTTCTCGCCGCTGCCATCCAGCGCCTCACCCGTGGCGATATCGCCGATATTGGTCTTGCCCTTGGTGGTCGGCCCCAGCGTTTCCGGCTTGGGCAGGACGGCAGCGAGGAATTGCAGCGGGATGATTTCCTTGCCCTGGAACAGCACCGGATCGATCCGCGTCATGCCGACATTCTGCAGCACCGTCAGATGCTGGATATAGGCATCGCCAAAGGTCATCCAGAACCGCGCCCTTTCCAGTTCCGGCAGGAATTTCGCCAGGCTTTCCAGCTCTTCATGATACATCATGTACATGTTCTTGGGGCCAACGCCCTCAAACTCGAAAGCCACCTTTTTCGACATCGCCGGGGTTTCGACGAACTGGCCGCCTTCCCAGTGACGCGCCGGAGCGGTGACTTCGCGGATGTTGATTTCCGGGTTGAAATTAGTGGCAAAAGCCTGCCCGTGATCGCCGCCATTGCAATCGAGAATATCCAGCTGGCGGATGGTCTTCAGCTTGTGCTTCTTCAGCCACATCGCGAACACGCTGGTCACGCCCGGATCGAACCCGCTGCCCAGCAGCGCCATCAGCCCGGCCTGCTTGAACCGGTCATGATAGGCCCACTGCCATTTGTATTCGAACTTGGCCTCGTCCTTCGGCTCATAATTGGCGGTATCAAGATAGCTTACGCCGGCTGCCAGGCAGGCATCCATGATCGGCAGATCCTGATAAGGCAGCGCCAGATTGACCACCAGCTTCGGCCCGATCTGCTGGATCAGCCGGGTCAGCGCGGGCACTTCCTCGGCATCGATTTCATAGGTCTGCACGGTTTCACCCGTGCGCTGCTTTACCGATGCGGCAATGGCATCGCACTTTGCCCGGGTGCGGCTGGCGAGATGGATTTCGCTGAAAATCCCGGCATTCATCGCCATCTTGTGCACGCATACCGAGCTGACCCCGCCCGCACCGATCACCAGAACCTTGCTCACAATACGAATCTCCTTGCCGCAGCTTTGTGCGCATATAGGATTGTTTCATGACCGCACAACAAATGCACACCCCCAACGCCGCCGGAGTCGCACGGGCAGCAGCGAAGATAGCCGATCTGCTGCCGAAAACACCCCTGTTTGAATGCGAGATCAATGGAGCCACGGTGTGGCTGAAGGCGGAATGCCTGCAACCAATCGGCTCCTTCAAGATTCGCGGGGCATGGCACCGGCTGAGCGATCTGAACGAAGAACAGCGCCAGGCTGGCGTGGTGGGCGTTTCCAGCGGCAATCATGCCCAGGGGGTTGCCTGGGCCGCCCGCAAACTGGGAATTTCAGCCACGATAGTCATGCCGGTGGATGCCCCGCAGGTGAATGTCGTGCTCTATGACCGGCCCGGCGGGGAAGACCGCGATGCAGTGGCGCAGCGGCTGATCGATCAAAGCGGAGCCACGCTGGTCCATGCCTTTGCCGATGCGCATGTGATCGAAGGGCAAGGCAGCATCGGGCTGGAGGTGACCGCGCAGCTCGCCGAGCGTGGTGTTGCTCTACCCAGCCGGATCATCTGCCCCTGCGGCGGCGGCGGGATGACCGCCGGGCTGGCGCTGGCCTGCCCCGATGCCGAAATCGTGCCGGTGGAACCGGAAGGCTGGGATGATGTCCGCCGCAGTCTGGAAGCGGGCGAGATCGTGAGCGTAGGCAACGATGCTCCGCCAACCGCCTGCGACGCGCTGCAAACCCCATCCACGCGCCCGATCAACTTTGCGGTGCTGAAGGATCGCGTGCCACGCGGGCTGATGGTTACCCCGGCAGAAGTACGCGCGGCGCAGCGCTTTGCCTTTTCACAGCTGCATCTGGTGGTTGAACCCGGCGGAGCAGCGGCGCTGGCGGCGGTGCTGGCAGGCAAGGCGGCAGTGGATGGCCGCACCGTGATCGTGCTGTCCGGCGGCAACACCGATGCGGCAGCCTTTGCCAAAGTGCTGCAAAACAGCGATTAGTTGCATTTGACAATCCTTTGCATTCCCCCCACCTTCGCGCCCCTCGGGTAGCAACGCGAGGGGGAGACAATGCAAACGCAAATACTCGCACCGGCCGCCGTGCTGGTGCTTTGGTCGCTGGTCATGCTGATTTGGACTGCGGCAACCCGCTTTCCGGCAATGGGCAAGCTGGGCATGGATGTCGGCAAGGCCGCGCCGGGTGGCCGCGGCCAGAATCTGGAAGGCGTTCTGCCAGACAAGGTTCAGTGGAAATCGCACAACTATTCCCATCTGATGGAGCAGCCGACGCTGTTCTATGCCACGGTAATGATCCTGGCGATCGCCGGGCCCTATCCGCATGACGTGAAATTCGCCTGGGCCTATGTTGGCCTGCGTATTGTCCACTCGATCTGGCAGGCAACGGTAAACCGAATTCCGGTGCGCTTTGCCCTGTTCATCCTCTCGACGATCTGCCTGATCGTTCTGGCGCTGCATGCGGCGATGATTACTCTCTTTCCTACAGGAGCAATGGCATGATCGGTATGGAAATCCTGAAGCCCGTCGCAGTGCTGGCGGGCTGGACCATGGTGATGTGGATCTGGATGTACGCCACCCGCATTCCCGCCATCAACAAGCTGCCCAAATCGGGCGAACCCGGCGCCGATCAGGGCTGGACCGGCGCGATGCTGGAAGGGCTGATCCCGCGCGAGGTGCAGTGGAAGGCGCATAACTATAACCATCTGCATGAAGCCCCCACGGTGTTCTATGCGGTGGCGCTGCTGCTGGCACTGATCGGCCAGGGTGACGGGTTGAACGCCAAGATCGCCTGGGCCTATGTCGGGCTGCGCATCGTCCATTCGGTCTGGCAATCGACCGTCAACAAGGTGGCGCTGCGCTTTGGGCTGTTTGCCTTGTCCAGCCTGGCGCTGATGGCGCTGGTGCTGCACGCAATCATCGCGGTGTTCCACTCCGCAGGCTGAACCACAGGCCGCCGCCGTGCTTGAGCATGGCGGCGGCCCTGTTTAGAGGGCGATGGCATGGATTCGGCCCAACGCCCGATGCTGGCCCTGGGCCTGCGCCTGATGGCTGCCGCCGTGCTGGCGACGCTGGTCATGCTGGTGAAATACACCGCTCAAACCGGCGTTTCCTTTCCCGAAATCCTGTTCTGGCGGCAAGTGCCAACCGTGGCGCTGCTGTATGGCTGGCTTGCGCTGCGGGGAGAGACCACGCGGCTGCGCACCCAGCGGCTGCCGGTTCATGCCAGGCGTGCCATCATGGGCCTGATCGGCATGGGCTTTACCTTTGGCGCGCCGATCCTGTTGCCGCTGGCGGAATCAACCACGCTGGGCTTCACCACGCCGGTCTTCGCAGTGATCCTTTCCGCCATTCTGCTTAAGGAAAAGGTCGGCCCGGTGCGCTGGCTGGCAGTGGCACTGGGCTTTGCCGGAGTGATCATCATTGCCCAGCCCGGCCGTTCGCATGTGCCGCCGCTGGGAGCCGCAGTGGGCCTTGGCGCGGGCTTCATGGTGGCGCTGATATCAATTCAGGTACGCGATCTGGCGCGGACCGACGAACCACTGTCGATCGTGTTCTGGTTCGCTGCGCTGTCATCGCCGCTGCTGGCGCTGGCGCTGCCTTTCGTCATGACGCAGCATGATTTGCGGCAATGGCTGCTGCTGGCAGCGCTGGGCGTGCTGGGCTGCGTCGGGCAGTTGCTGCTCACCGCATCATTGCGGTTTGGTCAGGTCGCCACGGTTATCGTGATGGATTACAGTTCGCTGATCTGGGCGACACTGTATGGCTGGCTGATCTGGCATCAGTTGCCATCAGCATCGACATGGCTGGGTGCACCGGCAATCATCGCGGCAGGGGCGGTGATCGTCTGGCGTGAACACCTGCGCAACAAGCGCGCGACGCCAACTGCCACGACAAGCGGCGAATGATGCCGCAAATGCGGCAGAGCGGCTTGCCCCTGCCGGTATCGGCGCGCATTCTGTGATGCAGGGGCATCAGGGGCTTTGCCAGGAGAATGCCATGGTCCGCAAAACTCTCGCCCTGCTATCCGCAGCCGCCGTCATCATGACCATCAGCGCCTGCCAGACAGTCAAAGGCCTGGGCCGCGATATTGAATCGGTCGGTCAGGCGGGCAGCGATGTGATACACCGCTGATCTAGCCGCGCCCCACCCGCCGCGCCGCCGGTTCACGCAGGACCAGCCAGGCAAACAACCCGATCGGTCCGGCCATGAAAGTTGCGAACAGGAAGGGCAGCTGGATCCAGCGGGCGAAGCCTTTGGCATCGGCATCGCGCGCGATCCACAGCCCGGTGAACAGATCAAAGGCCAGATAATGCGTCCAGCCGATGACAACGCCGCCATCGCTGGCAAAGATTGCGCGCACTGCCTCGATTGATCCGAAGCCCGGCTTTTGCGCACCTGCGCCCGCCGCCGTCACCGGATCAAGGAAACCGCCCACGACCGACACGAAAGTGACGGTATAGGTCAGGCAAAGCACAGCAACCACCAGATAGAGGATCACGCTATGCGTCAGCGGCTTGCGCGGAAAAAAGCCCAGCAGCACCCAGCCGCACATCGCCAGTATGTTGGTGAAACTGAACAGCGCGTGCCACATTACCCTATGCCTCCTCTGCCCGATGCGGCGGCACAGCCTGCGCGCGCTGCCACAAGGTCCAACGTGATAACAGGATCATCCCCAGTGCAAAGCCCAGCAAACCATCGGTTGCCAGCAATGCATGCGGGGTCAGATGTCCTGCCGCGCCCGGTTCACCACCAGCGCCATAGCTGAACAGCCGCTTTGCAGCGAAAATGCCAATCAGCAGGATCAGCGCCGCCGGCGATTGCCGTATCAGCAGCCCGCCGGTTTCAGGATCGCGATCAAGATGCATCAGTTGGCCGCGCTTCCATCCGACAAATCCACCAACCGCCGCGCCGATTGCCAGCACCAGCCAGCCCATTGGCGATGGGTTCATGCCAAACAGCGCGGCCCCAACGGCCAGAATGACGAACACGGGCATGATCCACAGCCGCCCCGGGTGGAACGGCTTTGGCTTGTGCAGGTTGCGGAACCGCAGGGCGAAAACCAGCGCAACAATGCCCAACGGCAGCAGCGTTGCCATCCAACTCTTGTCCATCGCCCTGCCCCTGTTCAGCCAGCCGTATCGCCCTCTCGCCAGACCAGCACGGGCTTGCGCGCGGCCAGCGTTTCATCAAGCCGCCGCCGCGGTGCGAAATGCGGCGCGCTCTTCAGGGCATCATCGCCTGCCCGCGCCCGCTGCGCAAGGCTCCGCAGCGAGGCAATGAAACGGTCCAGTCCGGCCTTGCTTTCAGTCTCGGTTGGCTCAACCAGCATCGCCCCATGCACCACCAGCGGGAAATAGACCGTCATCGGGTGGAAGCCTTCGTCGATCAGTCCCTTGGCTATATCCAGCGTTGAAAAGCCTTCCGCCATGCCATCATCGCTGAACAGCGCTTCGTGCATGCACGGCCCGGCCTTGCCAAAGGGTGCCTCCAGATCGCCTTCCAGACTGCGCAGCACATAATTGGCATTGAGCACTGCATCTTCCGCCACCTGCCGCAGCCCATCCGCACCGTGGCTGAGAATATAGGTCAGCGCGCGGGTGAACATGCCCATCTGACCATGGAACGCAGCCATCCGCCCAAAGGCGCTGGAATGGCCGAATTCATCGGCCTGTTCCTCTTCCACCAGATGGACCACGCCATCGGCGGTTCGGGCCGCAAACGGCAGCGGGCCAAAGGGTGAGAGCGCTTTCGACAATACCACCGGCCCGGAACCCGGACCGCCGCCGCCATGCGGGGTGGAAAAGGTCTTGTGCAGATTGATGTGCATCGCATCGATGCCCAGATCACCCGGCCGCACCCTGCCAACGATGGCGTTGAAGTTGGCACCGTCGCAATAGACATAGCCGCCAGCGGCATGAACCGCATCGGCAATCGCCTTCATATCGCGCTCGAAAAGGCCGCAGGTATTGGGATTGGTGATCATCACCCCCGCCACATCCGGCCCCAGCCGTGCCAGCAGCGCATCCAGATCAACCCGGCCATCTGCATTGGCAGGGATGCTTTCCACCGCGAAACCGGCGAAGGCCGCGGTGGCGGGATTGGTGCCATGCGCACTTTCGGGCACGAGGATCAGCTTGCGCTCCTCACCCCGCGCCTGCAATGCGGCCTTGATGCACAGCAAGCCGCACAGTTCGCCATGCGCGCCAGCCTTGGGTGCCATGGCAACGCCGTGCATCCCGGTCAGCTCGATCAGCCAATGCGCCAGCTGATTGATCGCCTCCAGCGCGCCGCGCACGCTTTCCTGCGGTTGCAGCGGATGCACATCGGCAAAGCCCGGCAACCGCGCGAGTTTTTCGTTGAGGCGCGGATTGTGCTTCATCGTGCAGGAACCCAGCGGGAACGGCCCGAGATCGATCGCATAGTTCTGCCGGCTCAGCCGGGTGTAGTGCCGCACGGTTTCCGGTTCGCTCAGCCCCGGCAGGGCGAGCGGTTCGCGCCGGGTGAAGCGTGCCAGCGCGGGCAGGATTTCGGCCTCCGGATCGTCGATATCGACACCATAGTTTCCGGTCCTGCCCAGCTCAAAGATCAGCGGCTCTTCCAGCATCAGCGCCTTGTCGCCGCTGACCGTTGCGCCGCCCTGCGCCGCACCAGCTTCGCCCATGGCCGGCCGCCAGCCCGATGGATTGACCGCGTTCATGCCAGTACTCCTTCCAGCGTCTTGGCAAAGATTTCGATGTCCTCTGCGGTGGTGCATTCGGTGGTGGTCACCAGCAGACCATTCGCCAGCGCGGCGGCCTGCGGATAGAGCCGCCCCAGCGACACCCCGCCCAGCACCTGCCGGTCGGCCAGTTCCCGCACCACGCTGCGCGCATCGCGCGGCAGGATCACCGTAAACTCGTTGAACCACACATCGTTGAGCACGCTGACCCCAGGCACCTGCGCCAGCCGGGTTGCGGCGGTCTGGGCGCGGGCATGATTGACGCGGGCGAGCTTTTCCAACCCTTCGCCGCCCAGCAGAGTCATGTGAATGCTGAATGCCAGCGCACAGAGCCCCGAATTGGTGCAGATATTGCTGGTCGCCTTCTCACGCCGGATATGCTGCTCACGCGTGGACAACGTCAGCACAAACCCCCGCTTGCCATCGGCATCGACGGTTTGGCCGCAGAACCGCCCCGGCATCTGGCGAATGAATTTCTCGCGGCAACCCATCAGTCCCAGATAGGGCCCGCCGAATTGCAGACCGACGCCCAGCCCCTGCCCTTCGCCAACCACAATATCCGCGCCAAGATGGCCCGGTGCTTCCAGCAGGCCCAGCGCGACCGGTTCGGTCACCACAGCAATCAGCAGGGCGCCCTGAGCCTGCGCAGCGGCGGCAATCGCGGCCAGATCAGGAATGCGGCCCAGAATATCGGGATATTGCACCACCACGCAGCTGGTTTCACCATCGATGGCAGCAATGGTGGCGGCATCATCCGGCGCGGCTTCCAGCACCGGCAAACGGCTGTCGATCACATCGCCGGTGAATTTCGCCATGGTTTGCGCGGTTGCAACATAATGCGGATGCAACCCGCCCGAGAGAACTGCCTTCTTCCGCCGCGTGATCCGCCCGGCCATGGCAATCGCTTCCCAGCAGGCGGTGGAGCCATCATACATGGATGCGTTGGCAACATCGGTGCCGAGCAGCCGGGCAACCTGCGTCTGGAACTCGAACAGAACCTGCAAAGTGCCCTGCGCGATTTCCGGCTGATAGGGCGTATAGGCGGTCAGAAACTCGCCGCGCTGGATCAGGTGATCGACGCTGGCGGGTATGTGGTGGCGATAGGCCCCTGCCCCCAGAAAGAACGGAGCCGCACCGGCGCTGAGATTCTTTGCGGCCAGCGCCGTCATATGCCGCTCCACCGCCATTTCACTGGCGTGCAGCGGCAAGCCCGGCACAGGCCCGGCCAGCCGCGCATCGGCAGGCACATCGACAAACAGATCATCGAAGGAAGCGGCACCGATCACGCCCAGCATGGCATCGCGATCAGCCTCGGTCAGGGGCAGGTAGCGCATCCGGATCAAAGCCCCGCGATATAGGCGTCGTAAGCAGCGCGATCCATCAGCCCATCCAGTTCCGACGGATCGGACAGGGTGACGCGGAACAGCCAGCCATCGCTTTCCGGCGCGGAATTGACCAGTTCCGGCGCATCGCCCAGCGCGTCATTTGCTTCGCTGACGGTGCCGCTGACCGGGGAATAAACGTCAGACGCGGCCTTGACGCTATCGACCACACAGGGCGCATCACCCTTCTTTACTGCGGAGCCACTGCCAGGCAGATCAACATAGGTGATATCGCCCAGCTGACCCTGCGCATAATCGGTGATCCCGACCGTGCCGGTCGTGCCGTCAACTTCGATCCATTCGTGATCTTCGGTGAAATAACGAGTCATGGGTGCGCTCCTCAGCGGTGATAGCGGTGGGGGACAAAGGGCATGGGCACGACGCTGGCGGGCAAACGCTTGCCCCGCATGTCGATTTCCAGAACGGTGCCAATGGCGCTGTGCGCGCTGGCGACATAGGCCATGGCAATCGGATGCTCCAGGCTGGGTGAAAACCCGCCCGAGGTAACGGCACCGATCAATTGATCGCCGGCATAAACCTGGGCGCCTTCGCGCGCGGCCATGCGGCCTTCGAGCGCCAGCCCCACCCGCTTGCGCGGCGCACCATTGGCGATCTCTGCCTGAATACGCGCGGCACCGGGAAAGCCGCCTTCGATCCTGCGACGCTTGTTGATGCCGAACAGCAGATCCGCCTCTACCGGCGAAGTATCGGGCGATAGATCATGGCCATAGAGCGGCAACCCGGCCTCCAGCCGCAGCGAATCCCGCGCCCCCAGCCCGATCGGTTTCACTTCGGGCTGATCGCACAGCAGATCGGCTACCGCAGCCACTGCATCGGCGGGCAATGCAATCTCGAACCCGTCTTCACCGGTATAGCCGGAGCGGCTGATCCAGCACTCGGTCCCGCCGATCACAAACTGACCGCCCTTCATGAAGCTCAGGGCGGCAAGCGGATATTCGCCGGTCACAACCCGCTCCAGCGCGGCAAAGGCTTCCGGCCCTTGCAAGGCCAGCAGCGCGTTGTCTTCAAGGTGGTTGAGCGAAACCTCATCGGGCAGATGTTCGCGCAGATGCGCAATATCATCCCATTTGGTCGCACCATTGACCACCAGATAGAACCCGCTGCTCCAGCGGGTGACCATCAGATCGTCAAGGATACCCCCATTGTCATCCAGCAACAGCGAATAGCGCGGCCCAAACGGCTTCAGCGTGGCCAGATCGATCGGCAGCACCGCTTCGATTGCCGCTTCGGCTCCTTCACCGCTGATATAGAGCTGACCCATGTGGCTGACATCGAACAGCCCGGCATGGCTGCGGGTCCAGAGATGTTCGGCCATGATGCCTTCGTACTGGACCGGCATCCAGTATCCGGCGAACTCCACCATCCGGCCGCCTTTGGCGCGGTGCCAGCTGTCGAGCGGCAACACCCCGGTTTCGGGTTCTTCAAATTCGAGGGTATCGTTTGTGTCGCTCACTAAATTCAGCTCCGCACAGTTGTGGCACCTTCCGGCGCCCCCTCTGTCACGGAAACCTGAGAGCTTTCCCCGGCGGCAAATGCACCGGGTTACCCCTTCGGCGGCCCCACCTTTGCGGCATAGGCACTTTCCAGAGCGTCGCTATTGATCCACGCGGTCCTTTGGCCTGAGAGATTCCGGGGCGGTTGCTCCTTCGGCGTCCGATGCCCGCCCAAAAGGCGAATCACCTGAACTCTCCCGCGCGATCAGCGACGGTGCAGCGATGGCTGGTGCGAACATTTGAGTCAACGCTCCAACCGCGCACTATCCCCCCGAAATCGATCTGCTCCGCGATCAATCGCCCAGCTTGCGCGCCGCCCGCATGATCGCATCATGCTCATGGACGAAACGGCCAGCGATCTTTTCCTTGGTCATGGCAAGAATGGCGCGCGCCACCTCATCGGATTCGATGCTGCGAAACTTGCGATATTCGCCCTGCAGCGCCCAATCCACCAGGGGGCTGAGCGTGCGCCCCAGCAATTCAGCCGGGCGCATTTCACGGCGGGGCCCACGCAGCAGGCTGGGCCGGATGATATCCAGCCGGGTGAAGCCAACCCGCCCCAGCGCCTGCTCCACCTCGCCCTTGACGCGCAGATAGAGGTTCTTCGACGCCATATCCGCGCCGACAGAGGAAATCGCGATCATGCGCGGCACGCCGATCTTGCGCGCGGCCTCGGCGCAGCTCAGCACCAGATTCTGGTCCACCATGCGAAAAGCGGCTTCGGACTTGCCCGCCTTGCGCCAGGTGGTGCCCAGCGCACAGACCAGCACATCGGCATTGGCGGCGGCGATGGCATCGGGCCAGTTGGCCGGTTCCGCAATCAGCATTTCCATCCGTGCGCCGGGCGGCAACACGGCTTCGCGCCGGGCAATGCCGATAATGCGGAACTCGCTGCGACCAACGGCCATTTCGATCAGGCTTTCGCCGATCAGGCCGGTTGCACCCACCAGCGCGATACGGATCTGTTTAGACATTGCGCAGCCCCTCAGCGGTCCGTCCAAAAAATGCGTTCATGCTCGGAAATGGCGAAGCGGTCCGTCATTCCCGCAATATAATCAGCGATGTGGCGGCTACGCGCTGGTTCGGCTTCTGGCAAGCCATCGCGCCAGGATTGCCCCAGTTCCCGCGGTTCCTGAACATAGGCGGCAAACAGCTCCGCTGTTACCGCCCTGGCGCCTCTGCCGTCGCCAACTGCTGCGGGTGATGATAGAGTCTGGCATACATGAACTGCTTGAGCTGCTTTTCCTGACTGGCCAGCGAGGCTGAGAAACCAACGCTGGCACGGCCAGCCGCACGCACATCGGCGGGACCGTTCATGCCTGCGACGCGGCGCGTGGTTTCGGCGATCACATCATTGACCATCCAGCCGATCTGGCTGCGCACCAGCTCGCGCTGGCGGCGATCAATCGCAGCATGCGGGAACCGCGCCTCGATCGCGCGCCACTGGTCGGCGACGAAATCCAGCGTCAGCAACTCGTCCAGATCGAGGAAGCCCGCGCGCAGCCCGTCGTCGATATCGTGATTGTCATAGGCGATGTCGTCAGCCAGCGCCGCCACCTGCGCTTCCAGCGATGGCCAGCTGACAAGATCAAGCGGAAACGCCGCATCCAGTTCGGCCAATGCCCAATTCGGCTCGGTGACCGGGCCGTTGTGCTTGGCCAGCCCTTCCAGCAGTTCCCAGGTCAGGTTCAGCCCTTCATGCTCGCAATAGGGGCTTTCCAGCCGCATCAGCGTGCGCAGGGTCTGGGCATTGTGATCAAACCCGCCGCGATCCATCAGCGCCGCATTCAGCGCGTCCTCGCCGGCATGGCCAAACGGTGGGTGGCCGATGTCATGAGCCAGGCAGAGCGCCTCCGTCAGATCCTCGTCCAGCCCCAGCGCCCGGGCGATCACCCGCCCGATCTGCGCCACCTCCAGGCTGTGGGTCAGCCGAACGCGATAGTGATCGCCATCGGGGGCAACGAACACCTGCGTCTTGTGGCGCAGGCGGCGAAAGGCGATCGAATGAATGATCCGGTCACGGTCACGCTGATACTCGCTGCGCGGACCGCGGGCCAATGTGCCTTCGATGGCGAATTCCCGCCCCCGGCTTAGCGCCGGGTCACAGGCATAGGCCGCCCTTACGCCCACGTCTCACCCCTCGCCCATGATCCAGTCAACCGCCGCTTCGGCATGGATGCGGGTGCAATCATAGATCGGCAGCACATTGGCATCGACATCAACGATCATTTCCAGCTCGGTGCAGCCCAGCACCACGGCCTCTGCGCCATCCTGTTGCAGATTGGTCAGAATGGTCTTCAGTTCGCGCTCGGACTGGCGGCTGGCCTTGCCCAGCAACAGTTCGTCATAAATGATCCGGTCCAGCGTATCGACAAACTGCATTTCCGGCGGCAGCAGTTCGATATCTCGCTGGATCAGCTTCTGGCGATAGAAACTTTCGACCATGACGTTGCGGGTGCCGATCAGGGCTGCCTTGCGCACGCCATTGCGCTCCATGCGGGCGGCGACGCATTCGGCAATGTGGATGATCGGCACGGATACCGCAGCGGCAACCTTGTCATACACCTTGTGCATCGAATTGGCGCCGATGATCAGCGCCGTGGCCCCGGCCGCTTCCAGCCGCCTGGCGCTATCACCCAGCACCTCGGCAGCCTGCGCCCATTCCTCAGCACTCGACAGCCGCGACAGATCGCTGAAATCCAGGCTTTCGATCAGCAGCGGCGCGCTGGCGCGCTGCCCGGCGCGGGCCTGCACCAGCTTGTTGATATGCTCGTAATAGGTGCGGGTCGACAGCCAGCTCATGCCGCCGATAAGGCCAAGTTTACGCAAGAGAATTCTCCCTGAGGGTGGTGATCGGGCCCCCATTTGTGCAGTGCAATAGAAAATGCCCGCCGCTACGTCCAGCGGCAGCAGTGCGGCGACTGTGGAGTGCAGCGACGCACGCCGCCGCCAAAGGGCAGCCTATCGCTTTTCGCGCGCCAGCCCGGTGGCACACAGCGCGGCGCTGCTCGCGGTCACCTCAATCGCCTCGGCATCGCCGACACGGCGCACGGCAGCGACATAATCATAGAGCGAACGCTTGTCGCCCTTCAGCTGCTTGAGCTTTTGCAGCTGCCCCAGCGAAAGGCGGTCGGTCATCCGTTCGGCCATGCAGGCCGAATTGGGTTCGGAAAGCCCCGCATCCATCATCGCGCTCTTCACCTGGCCGTAAGCCAGCTTGGAAGGCGTGCAGGCCGATACCAGCGCCAGCGATCCGATCAGGGCGATCCGTTTCATGCCGATCTCCATATGAAACCTCAATGCGCCAGCGCCTTGTTGATGTCTTCCACCATCTTCTTGGCATCGGCCAGCAGCATCATGGTCTGGTCCATGTAGAACACATCATTGTCGACCCCGGCATAGCCGACACCGCCCATGCTGCGCTTGACGAAGAAGATGGTCTTGGCCTTGTCCACATCGAACACCGGCATGCCATAGATCGGGCTGCTCTTGTCGGTCTTGGCGGCGGGATTGACCACATCGTTGGCACCGATGATGAAGGCAACGTCGGCCTGCGCGAATTCGCCCTGGATATCCTCCAGCTCGAACACCTCGTCATAGGGCACGTTGGCTTCGGCCAGCAGCACGTTCATATGGCCGGGCATGCGCCCCGCCACCGGGTGGATGGCGTATTTGACGTTCACGCCTTCCTTCTTCAGCAGATCGCCCATTTCACGCAGCACATGCTGCGCCTGCGCGACGGCCATGCCATAGCCGGGGATGATGATGACGTTTTCCGCCTCTTTCAGCATATAGGCCGCATCCTCGGCGCTGCCCCGCTTCCACGGGCGCTGTTCCTTCGCCTCGCCGCCGCCAGCCGCCGCATCCGCGCCAAAGCCGCCCGCAATCACGCTGAGGAAGCCGCGGTTCATCGCCTTGCACATGATGTAGCTGAGGATCGCGCCGGACGAACCGACCAGTGCCCCGGTGATGATCATCGCGGTGTTGTGCAGCGTAAAGCCCATGGCCGCCGCCGCCCAGCCCGAATAGCTGTTCAGCATCGACACCACCACCGGCATATCCGCCCCGCCGATGGGGATGATCAGCAGGAAGCCGATCAGAAAGCTGAGCGCGGTGATGGTGGCCAGCACCCACAGGCTCTGATCGGTAACGAAGTATCCGGTCAGCCCGAGAATTGCGATCAAAGTACCAAGGTTGATCACATGCCGCATCGGCAGCAGGATCGGCGAACCGCTCATCTTGCCAGCGAGCTTGAGGAAAGCGATCACTGAACCGGAGAAGGTGATCGCACCAATTGCAATCCCCAACCCCATTTCAACCCGGCTCTGTGCCTCGATCACGCCATCTGCGCCAGCAATGCCGAAAGCTACCGGGTTGAGATAGGCCGCCCAGCCAACCAGCACCGCCGCCAGACCGACCAGCGAGTGAAACGCCGCCACCAGCTGCGGCATGTCAGTCATGTTGATCTTGCGCGCGATGAACCAGCCGATGCCGCCGCCGATGGCGATGGCGGCAACAATCTGAGCGAGGGTTGCAAAATCGGGCCCGACATAGCTGTTACGCGCATCGCCCAGGATCATCGGCACATGCGTGACCAGCGTTGTGACCACTGCGATGGTCATCCCGATCATGCCATAGCGATTGCCCGCGCGGCTCGTCGCCGGGCTAGACAGCCCGCGCAGCGCCAGGATGAACAACACACCCGAAATCAGATAGGCCAGCATCGCCCATGCGGGCACGACTGCATGTTCCATCAGCCGCGATCCTTCTTCTTGTACATCGCCAGCATCCGCGCCGTCACCGCGAAGCCGCCGAAGATATTGACGCTGGCCAGCACCACCGCCAGCAGCCCCAGCCACTTCGAAGAGGCACTACCCGCCGCAGCGCTGGCAATCAGCGCGCCCACCACGATCACCGATGAAATCGCGTTGGTCACAGCCATCAGCGGCGTATGCAGCGCCGGGGTGACCGACCAGACAACATAATAGCCCACGAAACAGGCCATCACGAAGATCGAGAGGATTGAGATGAAATCCATGTCAGCAAATGGCTCCCAAAGAGTCTCCCCCCTTGGGGGAGGTGGCAGCGCGCAGCGCTGACGGAGAGGGTGTGGCGGAACATAGCAAAACCAGCCCTTCCGCAACAGCATCGGGATCCTTCAACACATCCGATGCCAAAACGCGAACAACTTGATAGCCCTGGGAGCGCAGCCAAGCATCGCGCCGCGCGTCGCGTTCCGGACTGTCGCCCATGCCATGCGAAATACCATCGACTTCGATAATTGTCCGGGAAGCAGCACAGTAAAAATCAACCACAATGCTGCCGAGCGGATGCTGGTTTCGGTACTTCATGCCCATTGGTCGCGTTCGTAATCGTTGCCAGAGCAATCCCTCAGGCAACGACATCTTGCGGCGCAGCTTACGGGCATTTTGCAGCGCATTTTGGGTATGATCTTGCATATCAAGCCCCCTCCGTCAGGCTTTCAGCCTGACACCTCCCCCAAAGGGGGAGACACTGAGGTTCCGATTGCATGCTCACCCCAACAGCCTCTCGCTCACAACCTTCCCGCCCTGCGTCAGCCGCACGGCGTTGCCGATTTCCTCGTCGAGCATCGGCTTGCCTGCTTCCTTGTCCCAGAAGGCGGAGAGGAAGTTGTAGAGGTTGCGCGAAAACAGTGCCGAGGCATCGGCGGGCAGCAGCGCCGGGGTGTTGCTGTAGCCGAGAATCTTCACCCCGTGCTTTTCCACCACCTGATCGGCCACGCTGCCTTCCACATTCCCGCCCTGCGCCACGGCAAGATCGAAGATCACGCTGCCCGGCTTCATGCTGGCGATCTGGGCATCACTGATCAGGCGCGGTGCGGCCCGGCCGGGGATCAGCGCGGTGGTGATCACGATATCCTGCTTGGCGATATGGCTGGAAACCAGTTCGGCCTGCGCCTTTTGATATTCCTCACTCATTTCGGTGGCATAGCCGCCCGCGCCTTCGCCCTCGATCCCGGCGACGCTTTCCACGAAGATCGGCTTGGCTCCCAGCGAGAGGATCTGTTCCCTGGTGGCAGAGCGGACATCGGTGGCGGAAACCTGTGCACCCAGCCGCCGGGCGGTCGCGATGGCCTGAAGCCCGGCGACGCCCACGCCCATCACGAAACATTTGGCGGCGCTGACCGTGCCCGCCGCCGTCATCATCATCGGAAAGGCGCGGCCATAGACATTCGCCGCCTCGATCACGGCCTTGTAGCCGGAGAGATTGGACTGGCTGGAGAGAATATCCATGCTCTGCGCGCGGGTGATGCGCGGCATGAATTCCATCGCCAATGCCTCAAAACCCGCAGCAGCATAATCATCCACGCGGGCGCGCTGTCCGAAGGGATCAAGCCCGGCGACGATCCATGCCCCGGCGTTTGCGCCCTTCAGCAACTTCGGGTCAGGGCCTTGCACACCGAGCACGATATCCGCACCCTTGGCTGCGCCCTTAACCAGCTCGGCCCCGGCAGCGGCATAATCGGCATCGGAAATCGAAGCGCTTACGCCCGCGCCCGGCTCAACCGCGACGCTGGCGCCCAGCGCGATGAACTTCTTCACCGTTTCCGGCGTGGCAGCGACACGGGTTTCCCCCTTCGCGGTTTCCTTGAGGACCGCGATCCGCATGGCGGCGCTCACCCCGCGATCAGGCGATCAGGAAAACGACGAGCGCCGTTACCAGCGTGCAGACCACGATGCCGTACTTCACCAGATCAATGAAGCCGCCATAGGTAGCTTCATGCGCCTTCATATCATTGCCGCTTGCCATCTCAGTTCCCCATATTCGAATGAATAGTTGCGGGTGATCTATAGGCAGCTGCGTCGCGGCTCAAGGCCCAAACCGGCGCTATGCTGAATCCGGGAGCCTTAATCTGGTCTTTACCCTGCTGTCCTATGTCGGGACAAACCGCAAAACAGGGCCCAAACGCGACAATGGCCGATTTCGACCAACGCCTGCTTATGCTGATTGATGATGAACCGGCGCAAAGTCGGCTCATTACCGCTATTGCCGCCCGCGATGGCTGGCGAACGCTGGTGGTGCGCGATTCGGAAACCGCGATTGCCACGCTGGGCACCCGGCAGGGCATGCAGCTGGCGGCGATCATCCTTGATCAATGGGTTCCCGGCGACGATGCCTGTTCGCTTATTGCAGAGCTGAAATCGCGCCGCCCGGCCATGCCGATCCTGATGCTGACCACCAGCGCATCACCGTTGCTGGCCGTGGAAGCGATGCGCGCCGGGGCTACCGATTATCTGGTCAAGCCGGTCGCCCCCGATCAGATCATGCAAGCCCTGCGCGCGGCCACTACCCGAGAAACCCCGCGCGCCGAATTGCAACCGCTGACCGAAAAAATGCCTTCGACGCCCGATTTCGAAGCCATGGTTGGTGCGGCCCCGACATTCCGCGCAGCACTGGCCGTTGCGGCCAAGGCGGCGCGCGGTCACGGCCCGGTGCTGATTGAGGGAGAAAGCGGCACCGGCAAGGAAATGCTGATCCGCGCCATGCATGCCGCCAGCCCGCGTAGCCGCGCACCGCTGCGGATTGTCAATGTTGGCGGGATTCCGGGCAACTCGGTTGAATCGGTGCTGTTCGGCCATGAAAAAGGCGCGTTTCCGGGCGCATTTGATCGCCAGATCGGGGCGATGCAGCATTGCGATACCGGCACACTGGTGATTGACGAGATTGACCGGCTGCCCATGCCCGCGCAGCAGCGCCTGCTCGAATCGCTCCAGCGGGGCGATGTCCGGCCGGTTGGCGCGAAATATTCCTACCGTGTCGATGTGCGGTTGATTGCGGCCAGCAATCTGCCGCTGCGCGATCTTACCGAGGATGGCCATTTTCTGCCGGAACTGCTCTCCGCAATCGGCGCGACCACGGTCACCCTGCCCGCGCTGCGCGACAGGCAGGGCGATATCCCCGCGCTCGCCCGGCATTTTCTGGCCCGGATCGGTGAGCAGCCCGGCTTGCGCGCGCTGGGCATCACCGATGGCGCGCTGACACTGCTGGCCAGCTATGACTGGCCGGGCAATGTCCGCCAGTTGCAGGCAGCCCTGTTTCGGGCAGCGGTGTTCTGCGATGGCGATGCACTGACTTCCCAGGATTTCCCCCAGCTTTCCGATATGCTTGGCGATGCGATGCCATCTGGTTCGCCAGTGCCGGAAGCATCGGGCATCACGCTCTACACCGCCGACGGCAATCTGCGCCCGCTCGATGAGATCGAGGCGGACGTCATCCGGCTGGCGATTGGCCATTATCGCGGGCGGATGACCGAAGTCGCAAGGCGACTGCGCATCGGCCGCTCAACGCTCTATCGCAAGCTGTCCGATCTTGGTCTGGGTGACGTGGCCTGATCACTCGCCAACACGGCCTTCCAGATGCCCAAGCCGCTCCAGAAGCCGTTCCATGCTGCGGTTGAGCCGCAGGATTTCCATTTCGGCGCGCAGGTTTACTTCATAATCATGCCGCGCCGCGATCCGGTCCTTCGCGGCCTGTCGGTTCTGGCTCATCATGATCACCGGTGCCTGAATTGCCGCCAGCATCGACAGCATCAGATTGAGGAAGATGAACGGATAGGCATCGAACGGGTGGATGCCCAATCCCTCCAGCACACGGCTGTTGAGCAGCATCCACACCAGCAACACAACGCCAAAGGCGATGATGAAGCCCCAGCTGCCGCCAATCGCCGCAACCCGATCCGCCAGACGATCACCAAAGCTGGCGTTATAGGCCGACTCCTCATCAGCATCGCCGCCGGTCAGCGTACCCGCCGCGACACGGTGCAGCACCCGCTGCTCTTCCGGCCCAAGCTCGGCAAAGCGCCGCCCCAGCAATTCCTCGGCAAGTTGCTCGGCATTCTTGTGCGGATGGATCATTCTATGCCTCCCCAGCGAGCTTTAGCCGCAATGCCTCGCGGGTAAAGGGCGCGATTGCCATTGTCATGCCGATTGCCCATGCTCCTGCAAACAGGAGAGGACATGACGCAGCAACGATTGACGCCAGGTGATCTGCATGACGCGCAGGGGCATTTGCAGCAATGCGGCTGGGCCACCGCCGAACTGCGCCGCTATGATCGCGCAGCGGTTCGGGCGAGCGCGTTGCGGATAAAGGAATGGGATTATTACTGCATCGCCAATGATCGTTTTGCGCTGGCGCTGACCGTTGCGGATAATGGTTATCTTGGATTTCTGGGCGTTTCGTGGATGGATTTTACCCGGCGCAGCGCGGTGAATTTCGGAGCGATCCGGCCCTTCCCACTGGGCCGCATGGCCATGCCCGCCAGCGCCGATCACGGCGATATCGATCAATCGCGCGGCACCACACAGATCGCCTTCCGCCATGAACCCGGCGGGCGACGCCTGCGCGTCAGCGCACCGGACTTCGATGGCGGGCGCGGCCTGCGCGGTGAGATCTGGCTCGATCAGCCGGAAATGGAACGGATGGTGATCGCCACCCCCTTCGCCAGGGCACCGCGCGCCTTTTACTATAACCAGAAGATCAACTGCATGGCCGCCGGCGGCACTGTGGCGCTGGGCAGTGACCGGATCGATTTCGCGCCGGATGACAGCTTTGCCGTGCTCGATTGGGGGCGCGGCGTGTGGACCTATGACAATTGCTGGTATTGGGGATCGGCATCAGGGATCGTCGCAGGCAAACGCTTTGGCTTCAACATCGGCTATGGCTTTGGCGATACCACCGCCGCCAGCGAGAACATGCTGTTTTTCGATGGAACCGCGCACAAGCTGGACCTTGTGACATTCCACATGCCCGATGGCCTGCCTGACTCAGCCCCATGGAAATTCACCAGCAATGACGGCCGGTTCGAACTGGATTTCGATCCGATTGTCGACCGCGCAGACAAGGTAAACCTTGGCCTGTTCTGCACCGATCAGCATCAGGTGTTCGGCCGGTTCTCGGGCAAGGTGGTACTGGATGACGGGCGCGTGCTGGACATCGCCGGGCTGACCGGCTTTGCCGAGCAGGTCCGCAACCGTTGGTAAAGGCTCAGCCCAGCGCTTCGGCGATCAGCTTGCGCGTGTTCGCCACGCCATAAAGCGCGATGAAGCTGCCCATGCGCGGCCCCTGGCTGGAACCCAGAAGCGTCTCATAGAGCGCCTTGAACCAGTCACGCAGGCCCTCAAAACCGAAATCCGGGTTCTTGCCGATTTCATAGACGATGTTCTGCAACTCTTCCGCCGGAGCATCGGCAGCGACATTTGCCAATTGTGCATCCAGCGCGGCGAGCGCGGCCACTTCACCGCCCTGCGGCTTGCGGCGCTGCAGCGTCGGCGCGACGAAATCCCGGTTATAGGCCAGCGCGCGATCCACCAGAATATCCAGCGCGGGGTGCTTGGCCGGATCGGCATAATCGACATAATTGGCGAGATAGGACCACACCTGTTCGCGCGTCGCCCCTGCCCCCAGCACGCCCACCAGATTGAGCAGCAAGCCATAGGTAACCGGCAGCGTATCGCCATCACCACCCTGATAGCCATTGGCGCGCAGCAGGTGCCACACCGGGTTGCCGAGTTGCTGCTCCACCGGCTGCGTCGGCAGCTTTTCGCGGAACTGCCAATATTCATCCACCGCGCGCGGGATGACGCCGACATGCAGGCTCTTGGCGCTCTTGGGTTCGCGGAACAGGTAAAAGCCCAGGCTTTCCTCGCTGCCATAGGTCAGCCATTGATCGATGGTCAGGCCGTTACCCTTGGACTTCGAAATCTTCTCGCCATTCTCATCAAGAAACAGCTCGTAAATCAGGCCTTCCGGCTTGCGTCCGCCGAGCACCGTCGCGATCTTGCCGCTCTGGGTGACGCTGTCGGTCAGATCCTTGCCGCACATTTCATAATCGACGGCCAGCGCGACCCAGCGCATTGCCCAGTCGACCTTCCATTGCAGCTTTGAGCGGCCGCCAAGGATGGACTGCTCAACCATCTGCCCGTCATCCTCGAACCGGACGATCCCGGCATCGGCATCAACCACCTCGATCGGCACCTGCAGCACCACGCCGCTGCTGGGCGATACGGGCAGCACCGGCGAATAGGTCTTGCGGCGCTCTTCGCGCAGGGTTGGCAGCATCACCGCCTGGATCGCGTCATAGTGACGCAGCACATTCTTCAGCGCATCGTCAAAGGCGCCGGAATTGTAGCGATCGCTGGACGAAACAAACTCATATTCGAAACCGAAGCGATCAAGGAATTCGCGCAGCATCGCATTATTGTGATGGGCGAAACTTTCATACTTGCCGAATGGATCGGGAATTCGCGTCAACGGCTTGCCCAGATTGGCATCGAGCAGCGCCTTGTTGGGCACATTGTCCGGCACCTTGCGCAAGCCGTCCATATCATCGCTGAACGCCACCAGCCGCGTTGGTGCACCGCCAGTCAGCACTTCATAGGCGCGGCGGACCAGCGTGGTGCGCAGCACTTCCTGAAAAGTGCCGATATGCGGCAGGCCCGAGGGGCCATAGCCGGTTTCAAACAGCACCGCTTCGCCGCCGGGTTTACCCTGCGGATAGCGCTTGATCAGCTTGCGGGCTTCCTCAAAGGGCCAGGCCTTCGATACCTGAGCGGCGGCATGGATGTCTGTCTCGGTCATGATGGCTGCGCCTTTCGCGCTTTAAACCGCCGTGTGCAAGTGCAAACACCCGTGATTCCCTAGTGCATTGCGCCGCTTTCCCTCTTATCGCCACGACAGGGATAGGAGAGCGGCAGATGGGTATGAGCAGGCGGTCCATGATTGCGCTGGCCGGGGCAATGGTGCTGGCAGGATCAGCACAGGCTGAAAATCCTCCTCCGGCACCAGCAGCCAAGGCAACCATCTGGCACGGCGGCCCGATCCTGACGATGGATGGCGACAAGCCCCAAACCGTTGCGGCGGTTGTAGAACGCGAAGGCCGGATCATCTTTGCCGGGCCGGAGGCAAGGGCCCGGCTGATCGCCGGACGCGGCGCGGCAGATCGCAATCTGCGCGGCGCCACCATGCTGCCGGGCTTCATTGATGCGCATTCCCATTTTGCCGTTGCTCTGCAATCGGCAGGAGGGATCGACCTGTCCGATCCGGCGCTGGGCCAGATCAGGGACATTCCATCGATGCTGTCAGCACTGCGCGGTGCGATGGATGCCCGCCATATTCCCGCAGATCAGTGGATCATTGGCTGGCAGTACAATGAAGAGGCTTTGGCCGAACGCCGCCATATCACGCGCGCAGAGCTCGACGCCGCGTTTCCGGGGCGCAAAATCGCGCTGCTGCATATGTCGCTGCACGGGCTGGTCGCCAGCAGTGCCGCGCTTGCCGCGCTGGGCATCGATGAAACGACCCCGGTCCCGGCAGGCGGCATCATGCCCAAAGACGCGGATGGCAAGCTGACCGGGCTATTGTTTGAAAAGGCGATGTTTCTGGCGGTACCAAAGCTACCCCAGCCTACCCCTGAGCAAAAGCTCGCCGCGCTGGACGCCGCCCAGCTCCGCTATGCCCGCGAAGGCTTTACCCATGCGCAGGAGGGCGGCACCCAGCTGCCCGATCTGCAATTCCTGATGAGCCAGCCTGCCCGCGACCATCTGTTTATCGATGTGGTGGCACTGCCATTTTACACCGCGCTCGATTGGCTAACCACGCAGAACGAGAATGCGTTGCAGATGGGCCGCTATCAGGGCCACCTGAAAATCGAGGGCGTAAAGTTTGTTCTCGACGGTTCTCCGCAGGCCCGGACGGCTTTCTTCACTCGCGATTATGCGCGCGGCGCACCTGACGGGCATCACCCCTGGCACGGCGAAGCGGGCATAACAGAGGCCGATTTCCAAAGCATGGCGCAGCGGGTGGACGCGCGCGGCTGGCAGCTGTTCGTCCATGCCAATGGCGATGCCGCCATCGACATGGCGATCAACACCTTCGACAAGCTGGGCATCCGTGCCCGCGACAACCGCCGCCCGGTGGTGATCCACTCGCAATTCCAGCGGGCAGACCAGCTGGCCGCATATCGGCGGATTGGCGTCGCTCCAGCCTATTTCACGAACCACACCTTCTATTTTGCCGATACCCACCGCACCAACTTCCCCGCCGAAGTGGTTGATTTCATCAGCCCGATGCAGGCCGCGCGCAGTGCCGGGCTGACCGTATCCAATCACAGCGATTTCCCGGTCACGCCGCTCAGCCCGATGGCCATGCTGTGGAGTTCGATGGTGCCCTGGCAAGGGTTGCAGGCGCTGACAGCCGGCCCGGCCTGGCAGGTGTTCGATGAAAACCGCGCTGGTCGGATCAAGGCCGGAATGCTGGCCGATTTCGTGGTGCTGGACCGCAATCCCCTCACCACCCCGGTCGCGCAAATCCGCACGATCCGGGTGATGGAAACGGTCAAAGAAGGCAAGACGATCTGGAAGCGCTAGTCACCCGATCTCCGCAAGATCAGATCAGCCCCCGGTTTGTGAGCGCGAATTTCTTCAGGCGTCAGCCCGTTGATCTCATGCGGGAACACCAGCCAGTCTTCCGTTTCATGCACATAGAAATCGGGCCGCAGGCTGGTGCGGTTGCGGCTGGGTTTCCAATAGACCGTGGCGATCTTAACCACCTTTGGCATGTTGTACCGGCAACGCGCTGAAAGCTCTTGCAAAAAGGCGTCAATCGAGCGGCCGGAATCGAACACATCGTCGATCACCAGCAGGCGGTCATCCGGCCCCAGCGTATCGACCAGATAGCCCAGCGCATAAACCCGCACCTCTTTCTGCTGATCGATGCCGGTATAGCTGGAAGTGCGGATCGCAATGTGATCCGCGTCGATGCCGTTGTATTCCAGCAATTCCTGCACCGCGATGCCGATCGGCGCGCCGCCACGCCAGATGCCGACGATATGGGTCGGGCTGAAGCCTGCATCGATGATCAGATTGGCCAGCCGATAGGAATCCTGAAGCAGCTGGTCGGCGCTGAGCCAGGTCTTGGCGATGGTTGCGGTCGGTTCTGCCATGATTATTCCGCCGCAAGCGCGCGGATCGCGGCAAGATGCGGGGCCTGCTGCTCCGCAGACAGGAACGATCCGGTGAACGAGTTTTCCGCCAGCCGGATGATTTCTGCCCGCGACAAATCCAGTGCATCGGCGATGGCGTGGAAATTGGCGTTCACATAGCCACCGAAATAGGCGGGATCATCGGAATTGACCGTAGCCCTCAGCCCCATGTCCAGCATCCGCTTCACCGGGCTTTCGGCAATTTCGCCAATCACGCAAAGCCGCAGGTTGGATAGTGGACAGACGGTGAGCGTCAGCCCTGCGTCGACGATCCGCTCCACCAGCGCCGCATCCTCCAGCGCGCGATTGCCATGATCGATCCGCTCGATCTTCAGCAGATCAAGCGCCTGCCAGACATAATCGGGCGGGCCTTCTTCCCCGGCATGGGCGGTGACATGCAGACCCAGCGCGCGGGCGCGGGCAAACACGCGTTCAAACTTGGCCGGGGGATGGCCGACTTCCGAAGAATCCAATCCGACGCCGTGAATGGCCGCCAGATGCGGGATCGCTTCGTCCAGCGTTTTTTCCGCATCTTCGTCGCTGAGATGCCGCAGGAAGCACATGATCAGGCGGTGGCTGATCCCCAGCTGGGTCTCGCCTTGATCGAGCGCGCGCTTGATCCCGCCCAGCGCGGTGGCAAAGGCGATGCCGCGCTCGGTATGCCCCTGCGGATCAAAGAAAATCTCGACATGCCGCACCGAATCCGCCTGCGCCCGCAGCAGATAGGCCCAGGTGAGATCGTAGAAATCCTGCTCGGTCTGCAGCACCGACATCCCCTGATAATAGATATCGAGAAAATCCTGCAAATTCGAAAAATTATAAGCCGCTCTTACCGCTTCGACTGAGGCAAAGGGGATCGACACATCATTGCGCCGGGCCAGATCGAACAGCATCTCCGGCTCCAGCGAACCTTCGATGTGCAAGTGCAATTCGGCCTTGGGCAGTTGATCGATCAAGGCGCGACGGGTTTCACTGTTCCAGATCATGATGATGCTCTTGCTGCGGATGCGAACAAGGCTGGCGCAGGATCGCGGCGCGGTCAATCGCGAGTTTTCCCGCAATCAGATTGTCCGCGGCGCTTGCGCAGTGTTCCTTTTCCGTTCTAGTGCTGCATGGTGACATCTTCTCTGCCCCCTGCTGCATTGCCCTTGCCTGCACTGCATGCCAGCCATGCCGGCTGCTGGCTGCGCGATGGTGCTGGCACCACCAAAGGGCTGGGCAAAGGCGAGGCGATTGTCGCCGCCGCCGATACACCGTTGTTGCTGCTCAACGCACCGCTGATTGCCGCACGGCTGGGCTATCCGGATCTTTCCGGGCTGGATCTGCTGGAACTGTTCGCCTTCATCCACCCCGCGCGCTTCATGGTGCCCACGCCGCGCGGTCTGGCCGCGGTGCTCGGCCTGCCCGAACCGGCGGGTGATGATGGCGTGCCGCTGCTGCTGCAACAGGCGGCAGAGGCCCTGCTTGCAACCTGCGCAGCGCCCGACTGGCCGGAACGCGAGGGGGCGTGGAGCGTGCTGCAATCGCTGGTGCGGCTGCGCTGGCCCTGGGCACCGCTGCTGTCGGCGCGCATGGCACCGCCTGACCGTGCTGAACGCTGGCTGTTCGCGCGGCTGCCCGAATGGGAAGATGCGCCGGAACGCCCGCAGCCGGCGCAGATCAGCCTGAACAATCCGGAAGTGGCACAGCGATTGGGTGAACTGACCGGCAGCGATGCCGAGGCCCGCCCGACGCAGGTGGCCTATGCGCAGAACGCGGCGCAGGCCTTTGTTCCCCGTCAACGTGAGGCGCTGCCCGAATTGCTACTGGCGCAGGCAGGAACCGGTATCGGCAAGACGCTGGGCTATCTGGCTCCGGCCTCGCTCTGGGCACAGCGGTCGGGCGGCACGGTCTGGGTTTCGACATTCACCAAGGCGCTGCAACGCCAGCTTCGCCGCGAAAGCCGCCGCGCCTGGCAAGAGGTCCGCGCCGATGGCTCGCAGCCGGTCGTGGTCCGCAAGGGGCGAGAGAATTATCTCTGCCTGCTCAATCTGGAAGATGCCCTGCAAGGCGGCTTTTCCGGCCGCGCCGCGATCATGGCGCAACTGGTGGCGCGCTGGGCTGCCTATTCGCAGGATGGCGACATGATCGGCGGCGATCTGCCGGGCTGGCTGGGCACGCTGTTCCGCCAGCGTGGCATCGCCGCCTTGACCGACCGGCGCGGGGAATGTGTCTATGCCGGCTGCCCGCATTTCCGCAAATGCTTCATCGAACGCGCCAGCCGGGCCAGCGCGCAGGCTGATCTGGTAATTGCCAATCACGCGCTGGTGATGGTCAATGCCGCGCGCGGCCGCGATGGCAACCAGCGCCCGACGCGGATCATTTTTGACGAAGGCCATCACGTTTTCGAGGCGGCCGATTCCACCTTTGCCGTCGCTTTCACCGGCGGGGAAACCATCGAACTGCGGCGCTGGGTGATTGGCCCGGAGCGCGGATCAAAGGGTCGCCGTCGCGGCCTTTCAGCGCGGCTGGCCGATGTCGCCAGCTATGACGAAGCCGGCGGAAAGGCGATCGCTGCGGCGCACCGCGCGGCAGAGGCCCTGCCCGGCGATGGCTGGCTGCAACGGCTCAATGAAAACGCTCCGTCCGGCCCGGTGGAGGCGCTGCTCGCTGCCGTTCGCCTGCTGGTCTATGCCCGCGATGAAAGCGGCGGGCAGGAGGCTGGCTATGGGCTGGAAACCGAAGCGGTGCAGCTCGATGGCGGCTTTATCGAACTCGCGCAGGAAGCACAGCAGGCGCTGGCCGATCTGCGCCAGCCGCTGATGCGACTGGGGCTGAGGCTGGAAGCAATCCTTGCCGATCCGCCGGACTGGCTGGATGGCGCAGGCCGCGCCCGGATCGAGGGTGCGCGCCATTCGCTGGGCTGGCGCGCGGATTTGATCGCGGCATGGGAGGCCCTGCTTCAGCGGCTGGGCGGGGTTTCCGGCGATGCGCCGGGCATTACCGATTTTGTCGATTGGCTCGCCGTGGAGCGGGCCGATGCGCGTGAATTCGACATCGGCATCCATCGCCGCTGGCTCGATCCGATGAAGCCCTTCGCCCGGACGGTTCTGGAAAACGCCCATGGCGTCATGCTCACCTCTGCTACGCTGAAAGATGGCGCGGACGACTGCGGATGGGATGCGGCAATCGCGCGCAGCGGTGCCAATGAACTGGGGGTCAACCCCAGCCTTTCGGCATTCGACAGCCCGTTTGACTATGCCAAACAGGCAGAAGTGCTGATCATCACCGATGTTGCCAAGGGCGATATCAGCGCCCTGGCCGGGGCTTATGGCCGCCTTATCGAGGCTTCGCGCGGCGGCGTGCTGGGGCTGTTCACCGCCATCCGCCGCTTGCGCGCGGTGCATGGCCGCATCGCCGATCGCCTCGCCCGCGCCGGATTGCCGCTCTACGCGCAGCATGTCGATCCGATCGACACAGGCACACTGGTCGATATTTTCCGTGATGATCCAAGGGCTTCCCTGCTGGGCACGGATGCCCTGCGCGATGGGGTGGATGTGCCCGGCCACTCGCTGCGGCTGGTGGTGATGGAACAGGTGCCCTGGCCCAAGCCATCCATCCTCCACCGCGCCCGCCGCGCCGTGGGCGGCGGCACCGCATATGACGACCGGATCATCCGCGCCCGGCTCGCCCAGGCCTTTGGCCGTCTGATCCGCAGCCGCGATGATCATGGCGCGTTTGTGGTGCTATCCGCGGCCTTCCCCAGCCGGTTGCTCTCCGCCTTTCCGCCCGGCACGCCTGTCACCAGATTGACACTTGATCAGGCTTTACAACGGATCGGCTCCGGTGTTTCAGAAGAGCGCGTTTCCAGCGAAAGTTCAGCGTGAAGATTCTCGGCCTTTTCCGCCATGCCAAATCCGATTGGCCCACCACCCAGCCCGATGGGCCTCGCGCCCGTGATTTTGACCGGCCGCTGAGCGATCGCGGGCGCAAGGGCGCGGCGATCATGGGCCGTCACATTCGCGATCACGGAGCGAGATGGGATCGCATCATCGCCTCGCCAGCGGTGCGCTGCGCCGAAACCATCGAGATCGCCTGTGAAGCCGCGGAACGACCGGTAGCGGTCAACTGGGACCGACGGATCTATCTGGCCAGCTCGGCAACGCTGGCCGATCTGCTGCGCGAAATGGAAGGTGATCCGGAATCGGTGCTTATGGTCGGGCACAATCCGGGCCTCGAAGATCTGATCTTTGATCTGGTGCCCGATGATGGCAGCAGCCCGCTGCGCGACGTGGTCGAGGTCAAATTTCCCACCGCCGCCTTTGCCGTGCTGGAACTGAATATCGACAGCTGGGAAGATTTGTCGGACCGCTGCGCCAGACTGGTGCACCTGACCCGCCCGCGCGATCTGGATCCAGAGTTAGGACCGCAGCCGGTCTGATCCGATCGGGCCCCGATCCAGTCAGGCCCTGATCCAGTCAAGCTTCGTGCAGGGCGTTGACCAAAGTGGTGCGCAGCGCGATCAGCCGCGCTCTCAGCGCGATGGATACGGGGGCACTGCTTCCCTGCGCGGTGATGCCTGAGAGAGACGATGCGGCGACGTGGCCACCATCCTGCGCCAGTGCCTGCCGCGCACCGCGCAGCGTAAAGCCTTCGCGGTGAACCAGCTGATCAATCTTTTCGATCAGGCGAACATCTTCCGGACGATAGTAACGCCGACCGCCGCTGCGTTTGAGCGGGCGAAGCATCGGAAACTGCTCTTCCCAATAACGCAGCACATGCTGGCGAATGCCAAGCGCCTTGGCGACCTCACCAATCGTCCGCAGCGCCCCAGCCTCTTTCCCGTCAGCGAACAGGCCGCTGTCCGATATCAAGGCCGGGTCGCCTTCCGGCTTCATCCCTTGACGATCCGGTCTTTGAGCATCTGACTGGCACGGAATGTCAGCACGCGGCGCGGCGTGATCGGCACTTCAACGCCAGTCTTGGGATTGCGACCGATACGCTGCGCCTTGTCGCGCAGCAGAAAGGTTCCAAATCCCGAAATCTTGACGTTCTCGCCGCCTTCGAGCGCACCGGTCATATGTTCGAGCACCGCTTCAACCATGGTGAGCGATTCCGACCGTGAAAGTCCCAATTTGCGATTGATAGCATCTGCCAGGTCGGCCCGCGTAAGAGTACTCATGGAGCGCATATGCTCCTTCCCTTGCAAGAGTAGTGCGACCTACGGCGCAGGAGAATAGGTATTTGACGATGAATTGCAACCAAAATGGAGCAAAATCTTGCGCTTGGTTGGTGAATTTTGTCGCGGCTTGTCAGCGTCTGAACAGGCCACGCCTTGCTGGTGATCCGGGTGCTACATCCGCACCAGGCTGGCACCCCAGGTAAACCCGCCGCCCATTGCTTCCAGCATGACCAGATCACCGGGCTTGATTCTGCCGTCACGAACGGCCGTATCCAGCGCCAGTGGCACCGATGCCGCCGAGGTATTGGCGTGATCATCCACCGTTACCACCAGCTTTTCGGCCGGAAGGCCGAGCTTCTTGGCGGTTGCATCCAGAATGCGCTTGTTGGCCTGATGCGGCACCACCCAGTCGATATCAGTGGGTGCCAGCCCGACGTCGTCCAGCACCTCGCCCAGAACCTCGGCAAGATTGACCACGGCATGGCGGAACACTTCGCGCCCCTTCATGCGTACATGGCCGACCGTGCCCGTGGTGGACGGGCCACCATCGACATAAAGCAGTTCGTTATGCGCGCCATCGGCGTGCAGGCGGGTGGCGAGCACGCCCGGCCCATCCTCTGCCACATCGCGTGCTTCCAGCACCACGGCACCAGCACCGTCACCGAACAACACGCAAGTGGTGCGGTCTTCCCAATCGAGAATCCGGCTGAACGTCTCAGCCCCGATCACCAGCGCATGGCTGGCCATGCCAGTACGCAGCATCGAATCCGCGACCCCAAGCGCATAAAGAAAACCCGAACAGACCGCCGCAACATCAAAGGCGATCCCGCCATTGCATCCCAGCGCATGTTGCACCTGTGTGGCGCTGGCTGGAAAGGTCTGATCCGGTGTTGCAGTAGCCAGCACGATCAGCCCGATGCGCTTGGCATCGATGCCCGCCGCAGCCAGCGCCCGACGCGCTGCCTCGGTTGCCAGCGTTACGGTGGTTTCCCCATCGGCGGCTATATGGCGATTGCGTATGCCGCTGCGCTCAACGATCCATTCATCGCTGGTATCGACGGCCTTCGCCAGCTCGTGATTGCTGACACTGCGGTCGGGCAGGACCGATCCGGTCCCGATCAAAATCGAACGTCTCGTCATGCCTGTGCCTTGGCCGATGCCGAACCGCCATTTGCCCCCATGCCGCCCGCGCCAAGGCGGGCCAGGTCTGCAGCGATACGCTCGGTCAGGTTTTCCTCCAGCAGCCGCGCGGTTACCGCAACGGCATTGGCCACGCCCAGCGCAGTGGCCGATCCATGGCTTTTGACTATCACACCATTCAGTCCAAGGAAAACCGCACCGTTGTGATTGTTCGGATCCAGATGGTGTTTCAGCAGCTCGGTTGCCGGGCGCGAGATCAGAAAGCCGATCTTGGATCGCAGCGAGCTGGTAAAGCCGCGCCGCAGCAAATCGGCAACGAAGCGCGCCGTGCCTTCCACTGCCTTCAGCGCGATATTGCCCGAAAACCCGTCAGTCACCACCACATCGACATCGCCGCGCACCAGCTTGTCAGCCTCGGTGAAACCGTCAAAAGACATCGCCAGCCCATCGGCAGCGGCACGCAGCTGGGCCGCGGCAGTGCGCAGATCTTCGGTGCCTTTGGTTTCCTCGGTGCCGATATTGAGCAAACGGACCCGCGGATGCTCTCGCCCGGTAACAATGCGCGAATAGGCCGCGCCCATCACCGCGAATTGCACCAGATTGCGGGCATCGCATTCCGTGTTTGCGCCAAGATCAAGCATGACCAGATCGGTGTCGCCCAGTGTGGGCAGCAGCGCGGAAAGCGCCGGCCTATCAATTCCCGGCATGGTCCGCAGCGCCAGCTTGGCCATCGCCATCAGCGCCCCGGTATTGCCCGCGCTGACCGCAGCGCCGGCAGCACCGGTTTTCACGGCGTTTATCGCCATCCCCATCGACGTGGTTTTGGCCCGGCGCAAAGCCTGGGTGGGACGCTCCTCACCCGAGACAACATCTTCGGCGTGCAGAATTTCAGAGGCGGCGCGCAGATTGGGATGCGCTTCCAGCGCTTCCTTGATTCGCGCCTCATCACCAACGAGCAGGAAGTTGAAACGGTCATGACGGCGGCGTGCCAGAGCGGCACCTTCAACCATCACGCGCACACCTTCATCACCGCCCATCGCGTCAACGGCGATACGCGGCAAGCTCATCGATCTCCCCCCTGAATGATGGGCTTAGAGCCCGACCGCGATGATCTCGCGCCCGTTGTAGTGGCCGCAGGCCGGGCACAGGTTGTGCGGGCGTTTCAGCTCACCGCAGTTGGAGCATTCATGGAATGCTTCGGCCTTCAGCGCATCATGGCTGCGGCGCATGCCCCGGCGGGACGGAGTGGTTTTTCTCTTGGGGACAGCCATCGCGGCACCTGTTCCTGAGAATTCCTGGGTCGTCTAAGAAGTCCGCACTGGGCTGTAGCCCGGCGGATGCGAAGGCGCGCCTATACCGATTTTCGCAGAGGTTGCAAGCGCTGTCCGATAGCAAAGCGATCTGAACACAACGGGGAGAACCAAGCGATGAATGCCATTATTCTGCCAACCACACTTTGCCTGGCCGCAGCAGCGGCGATGATCAACTTCTGGCTGGCGCTGCGCTGCGGACAAGTGCGGGCCAAGGCAAAGATCAGCATCGGCACTGGCGGCAATGATCTGATGGAGCGCAGAATGCGCGCGCAGGCCAATTTCGTCGAAAACACGCCCTGGGTGCTGGCGCTGATCGGACTGATCGAACTGGCCGGAAAGGGTGGCAGCTGGCTGCCCTATGCTGGCGGCATCTACATGCTGGGCCGGGTGGCACATGGCCTGGGAATGGACGGCACCAGCTTTGGCGTTGGCCGCACCATTGGCACGGTCATCACCATGATCTCGCTGATTGCCCTGTCAGTAGCAGCGGTTTTGGTCGTGCTCGGCAAGCTGTAAGACAGGCAAACGGGCGTCAGGCCTCAGCCCAGCGCATAGTCGCTGACATAGGCATTGGTCTGACGCTCGCGGCCAAAGGTGCTGGTCGGGCCGTGCCCCGGCACAAAGGTTACCTCATTGCCCAGCGGCCACAGTTTTCCGGTGATCGAATCGATCAGATCCTGATGATTGCCCATCGGGAAATCGGTGCGACCGATTGATCCGGCGAACAGCACATCGCCAACCACCGCAAAATGCGATGGCGCGTGATAGAACACGACATGGCCGGGGGTGTGGCCCGGGCAATGGATCACATCCAGTTCCAGCTCGCCCACCGTCACCTTGTCGCCATCACTGAGCCAGCGATTCGGCTCAAACACCTCACCATCGATGCCATATTTGCGGCCATCTTCATCCAGCCGCGAAATCCAGAACCGGTCCGCTTCATGCGGGCCTTCGATCGGCAGGTTCAATTCGCGCGCCAGCGTGCCGGTCTGGCCGCAATGATCGATGTGGCCGTGGGTCACGAGCAGCTTTTCCAGGGTGACGCCAACCTTTGCCACCCCGGCCTTCAGCTTGTCGAGATCGCCGCCGGGATCGATCAGCGCGCCCTTCATGCTGCGCGTGCACCAGATCAGCGAGCAGTTCTGCTGCAAGGGCGTGACGGGAATGATGCCGACGCGCATCGGCGGTTCGCTTGATTGGGTCATGCCGCTGGAATGGCGAATGCCGCGCGCAGAATCAACCGGCGGCTACAGCCTGCCGCTTTTCCACACCACCCGGCCGATCACGTCCACTTCGCCAAGCGCCAGCTCGATGGTTCGATAGGCGGGATTATCGCTGACCAGCGCAATCGCACCGGGTCTGCTGGTATCGATTCGCTTGACCAGCAAGGCCTCGCTTACCCGCACCACATGGATGCCATCGCGCAGTGGGCGCGGTGTGCGATCCACCAGAATCTCGTCGCCATCGCGCAGCGTCGCCTCCATCGAATCGCCCTCGACGCGAATCGCGGACAGCATCGCCGGATCCAGCCCCTGTTCGCGCAGCCAGCGGGCGGCGAAGCGGAAAGCCCCCACCGGCGCCTCATCCAGCGGCACCAGCCCTGCCCCCGCCGAAGCGCCCAGCGCCAGACGCGGTACATCCACCCAATCCTCACGCGGTACTTTCAACGGCTGCCCAGAGGAAAAATCCTCTGGCGCTCCCAGCTCAGCCTCATCCACACCAAAGAAATGCGCCAGCGTGCGGCGATCGGTCTCTTCCAGCTTTCGCGGGCTGCCCTTGCGAATGAATTGCTGCAAATATGTAGGGTTACGACCGATCAACTCAGACAGGCCGGACAGGCTTGCACCCTGATCATTGGCCAATTGCAACAAGCGCACACGCGGATCGGCAGTTTTCATGGGCAAATGATAGACGATGTATTTTTCCTAGACAAGTAGGATTTGGCGTTATTATACTTGACATACCCACTCCATAGGATAAATACAGAATCCAAGGAGTTTGAGTGCCATGTCCAACCTTTCCGCCCCGCATTTCCACGATGAGGAAAAATCCTACGCCTATGTCGAGGCGCGGCTCTGGCCGAACGGCCCCGTCTGCCCACATTGCGGCGGCATGGAGAAGGTTGGGAAGCTCAAGGGCAAGACCACCCGCCCCGGCCTGTGGAAGTGCTACCAGTGCCGCAAGCCCTTCACCGTGAAGATCGGCACCATCTTTGAGGACAGCAAGGTTCCGATGCGCTTGTGGCTGCAAGCAATGTATCTGATCGCTGGCAGCAAGAAGGGCATTTCGAGCAATCATCTTCACCGCGTTCTGGGGGTTACTCTCAAGACCGCGTGGTTCATGTCGCACCGTATCCGCGAAGCCATGCGCGATAACGGCCTTGAGCAGTTCGGCGGCGACGGTGGCATGGTCGAGGTCGATGAAACCTTCATCGGGCGCGAGGAAGGCCGCGAGGTCAAGCAGTCCTACCACCACAAAATGAAGGTGCTTTCGCTGGTCGAGCGCAACACCGGACAGGCCCGTTCGTTTGTGATCGACAGCGTGAGCGTGGATCAGATCGGCCCCATCGTGGTCGATAACATCAGCCGCGAAGCCAAGCTCATGACCGATGAGCATGGCGTCTATCGCTTCCTCGCCTCGCGCTTCTCTGGCGGTCACAGCGTGGTTAGCCACCGCGCCAATGAGTATGTGCGCGGGGACGCCCATACCAACACCATTGAGGGCTTTTTCAGCATCTTCAAGCGCGGCATGAAGGGCGTCTATCAGCACTGCCAGAAGAAGCATTTGCACCGCTATCTGGCCGAATTTGACTTCCGCTATTCCAACCGCGTTGCGCTGGGCTACAATGACGCCGACCGCGCCGATGCTTTGCTCACTGGTGTTATCGGCAAGCGGCTCACATACAGGGCAGCTGGTGCGGAGTGAACATGCCGAAGAAGAAGAAAAGCGAGACCCCGAAGCAACAGGCGGCAAGGTTCGCCGCCGAGGTCGAGCGCATGAAGGCCGCTGGCGAACTAAACCCCATCGAGGCCGACGCCGCGCTGGATCGTCTGGTTCACGTTGCGAAGAAAGGCGATTCCAAACCTAGCGAATGATGCTATGGAGGCGTCGGGGATTGAACCCGAAGGCGCGTGGATAGGAAGCCTGCACCCGGACCAACCCGCCCCCAAAGGCGGTGCCCCACTTGAGGCCGCTGCTCTCCCCCGTCCGGGATTGTGGCGGCCTCTGTCGTTTCAACCCGACTGCAAGCGCAGGGCGCTCATTGCAGCCGGTGCGCGCTCTCCTGATCGTGAACATTTCGGCCTCCGGTCAATCAACTGACAGGAAGCTGGACCATGCGAAACTCGCGGTCGAATCTCGCGCTAAAGTCGCGGTGAATTCGCGGCAATCTGGCGGCAGTTTTTCTAATCTACTGGTTTCTTTGGCCTTCCCTGCGGCATTTGCCCGATTAAATCGCGGACACGTTGCCGGGAGAAGTTATGGTTGGGAAACATGTGGCTGGCACTCTTCTGTGCGCCATCTTGAGTAGGGTTAGGATTGCTCAGATACCAAGCCGCCCAAGCCTTTGCTATTGGCTCTGGCAGGTTTGGTAGGTCCTGCTTCCTCGAGGTCTTGGCGATCTCGGTTTGAGCGTCGGCAGCATTGATTCCCTGAACATGACCAGCATCTATGAGAATTTGATCAACGCCAGACGGCTCCAAGCGCAGCCCCTGCACCTGCGTCTCATACGACACCCCGTAGGATTCGATGTTAAAGTCGAGAGAGCCCGACTGCCAAACATTGGAGTAGTTAGTGGGAGTTCTCCCCTCCCACAGCTTTGAAGAGAGGATTTCAAATTCTCTCTTTTGCGCGCCCGGTTTGTCTTCGTATTCCCAGAAAGCTTCTCGGGCACATGCTCGCAAAGAACCAAGTGGGAGGCGTCTGCGAAATTCGTCTCGGGCAACATCCCAACCGAGCGCCCTACCTACCCGCCCATAAGCAGCAGGCCACTGCTCCCACGTTTCGAATACTTCAGCGGTGAGCGAATCCCCCATCGCGCCAACTTAGCAGCCTCATTCGGCCAAGGGTATCCTTTGTATAATAACGCCTAGGATTTCAACGATGAAAACAGGATTATTCCAACGCCGATTCGCTCAAGGAAAGGGGCAAGACCATGCTGATTCGCCGGATCGAACGCTTTTTGCGCGAAACCGGAATGCCCTGGACCAAATTCGGACGGCTGGCGGCAGGCGATCCGCGCTTCGTCGGCGATCTGCGCAACGGCCGCATCCCTCGGCCATCGATGGAATTGCGCATAGGACATTTCATGAACATTTATCGGGAGAACCAGCGTGTACATTGATCCGGCACAGATGCACCTGCCCCGCCGCACCGGTCCGCGGCCCCAGCCCTGGGCCGGGCTGATCGACGCGGTGCTGGCGCTTTCGCATTACCGGGGCGAGCTGGTCAGCCATGCCGAACGCAACTGGGCCAGCGCCACCTTTTCCGGGGCGCGGCACAATCTGGTGCTGCGCTTCGCCGGTGCAGAAGGCATGGAAGCCGGTGAGGCCCTGATCTCCGCCCTCCCCGAACATGAATTCGCCCTGCCGCGCTGGCTTGTCGCGGATGCCACGGTGATTGCAGCGCAGCACAGCGCCCTGCCCACCCCCCAATTGATCGTAGAAGTGGAACTGCTGGTGCTGGAAGACGGCTGAATTTGTCGGTTTCAATAACCGAGCGCGAAATCCACCCGTGGCTCCAGCGGCTCCCCACGGCCGAAACGCTCCAGATTGCTCAGGAACCGCTGCGCCGCGCGTTCAAACATCCATGTCTGGGCACGGCCCGACAGATGCATGGTGATCTGTGCATTCTCCTGCGCCCACAGGGGATGTTCGGCGGGCAGCGGTTCGGGTGTGGTTACATCCAGCAGCGCACCACCGATGCGTTGTTCCGCCAAAGCCGCAACCAGCGCAGGCTGATCCACCACACTGCCCCGCGCCACGTTCACCAGCACCGCATCGGCGCTCATCGCCGCCAGTTCCGCCGCGCCAATCATGCCTTCGGTTTCGGGGGTGGCCGGCACTGCGATCACGATCCAGTCAAACTCGCCAAGGCGTTCCCGCCATTGCTCCGGCGTCAGCACCCCCGGCCCCGGCGTGCGACGTACCTTGCTAACCTCCACTCCAAACGGGACAAGCCGCGCCTCCACCTCGCGCCCGATCGCGCCATAGCCCAGGATCAGCGCCTTGCTGCCGAACAGCTCACGCTTGCCGGGGGCATCGCGCAACCATTCATGCCGATCCTGTGCGCGCACGATCTGGCGATAATCCTTGGCATGGGCCAACATCGCCATCACCACGAACTCGGCAATCGGAATCGCATTGATCCCGGCACCATTGGTCAGGACAACCCCGCGCCCGGCAAGCACATCCAGCGGAAAGCTTTCCACCCCTGCATAGACCGAGTTCAGCCATTTCAGCCGCTCCGCCCGGCCAATCACCTCAGCCATATCCGCCTTGCTGTACATATCGAACCAGCCGATCTCGGCCTCTGGCGCCAGCGCAAAGGCGTCGTCCTTGCTGGCATACCAGCGCACATCGGCCCAGCCCGGCAAATGCGGTTCAATCAGTGGTTTGAGCAGGGCATTGAGGACGGTGACGGTCATGATTTTTCCTGAAATCGCGCCAGCATCGGCGGGGTGTGAAGGCATTCGGCGAAGCTGAAGGGCCGGGTGACAAGCGGCGGCACCTCCGCTGTGTCCGGGTGCCGCGGATTCAGCAGCACCACATCGGCTTCGGGCAGCACTTTCGATCGAACCGCGGCCAGCAAGGATCGGCCCGATTGCAGCCATTCGCCCACGAAGGCCCGGATCGTGTCTTCATCGGGATCAGGCACACGCTCAGGCACGGCATCCACCTCGGTCCAGCCCAGCACGAAATCATCTGAGATGCCCTGCAAGTCACCCATGGCATTTTTGGGCTGGTAACGCAGCGCCACCAGCACCGCGAGGCCCGCTTCGCTGGCGAGGCTGACCACCGGCACCCCCGGCGGCGCATAACGCGCCCCATTGCGCAGCGCCCCCTCCCCATCCAGCGCAACAAAGGGCGCGCGGGTGAGACGCCAGAGTTTCATCAGCGCAGATCCTCCCCATCGACCTGCGATGGGGAGGTGGCATCGCGAAGCGATGACGGAGGGGGCTTGCCGAAGCACCGCAGCCGTTCCTGCGCATAAGCAACAAGCGAAGCAGCCACACCGGCGGCATCGTTCAACACCTCTGCGGCCGGGATGCGGATCGTATCTATCCGGTATTCGCGCAGCCACGCATCGCGCGCAGCATCCCGCACTGCGCGATCCCCCATAAGGTGCGAAATGCCATCCAGTTCGACCGCAAGGTTGGCACGCGCACAAAAGAAATCGAGCACATATGGCCCGGCGGCATGCTGCCTGCGAAACCGCAAACCACCCGGAAATCCTCGCAGCTCGCGCCACAACAGCGCCTCGGGCAAAGACATGTTCCGGCGCAAGGCCCGTGCGTTTTGGATGGTTCGGGCTGGCTTGGCCGGTCTTTGCATTCACCCCCTCCGTCAGGCCTGCGGCCTGCCACCTCCCCATCGCGAGTCGATGGGGAGGATCAGATTAGCCCAGCTTCCAGTCCCAGCCCAGCGGATCGCTATCCAGCGAATTACTGTCCATCACCTCGACGCCCTGCGCCGAGAGTTCGTCGCGGAGGCGGTCGGAGGTGGCAAAGTCCTTGGCGGCGCGCGCCTCCTTGCGGGCGGTGAGGATCGCTTCGATTTCCGCTTCGGTGATGGTCGCAGCTTTGGGGCGGATGCGGAGATCGGTGCGCGTTAGGTTAAGCAGGTTGAGGCCGAGCACTTGGTCAAACTGTTGCACTGCTTTTAGCACCAATTCCGCGCCGTTGCTGGTCCGTGAAAACAGGGTATCAAGCCCAGAAAGGACCTCAGGGATAGCCAAATCTGCCGAAATCTTTGCATCAAACGATTGCATCAAAGGCGTGTACCAATCGACCGCCGGCCCAGGTTCAATTGCAGGTGCCCCCCGTTCTCGGAAAGCAGGTGTTCCAACGAGTGGTCCATTTTTGCAGACCGCTTTCGCATGATTAACTGACGCAACCAACCGCTTCAACCTTACCAGCGCCGCCCGCAAACCTTCCCAGCTGAATTCCAGCTCGCTGCGGTAATGCGCCTGCAGGCACATCATGCGGTAGGCCAGCGGGTGATAGCCCTTGTCGATCAGCAGTTGCAGGCGCAGGAATTCGCCGCTGGACTTGCTCATCTTGCCGCTGCGCTCGACCAGAAAATTGTTGTGCATCCAGATGTTGGCGCCGGAATTTGCCGCTACATCCAGCCCATTGGTGCAGCAATGCGCCTGGTTCTGGGCGATCTCGTTGGGGTGATGAATCTCGCGGTGGTCGATGCCGCCGGTGTGGATATCAAAGGGAAAGCCCAGCACTTCGCCGCTCATCACCGAGCATTCGAGATGCCAGCCCGGCGCACCCCGGCCCCAGGGCGAATCCCATTCCATCTGGCGCTTTTCGCCCGGCGGGGTCTTGCGCCAGATGGCAAAATCCGCGGCGTTGCGCTTGCCCTCCACCGCCTCGATCCGGCCTTCGCCGTCTTCGGTATGGGCGCGGGCAAGCGGCCGTAATCGGCCACGGTGGGAGGTATCGAAATAGAGCCCGCTATCCAGTTCATAACAGTGCTTGTCAGCAATCGATTCCGCAAAGGCGATCATCTGCGGAACATATCGCCACCGTCCACCGCGCCGGCTGACGGATATTCAGTGTTTCCACATCGGCCCAATAGGCCTGCTTGTAATGCTCGGCGCGATGTCCCAGATCGACTGCGCCTTGGCCGCTGCCATCTTTTCCATCTTGTCCTCACCCTGATCGGCATCATCGGTGAGATGGCCTACATCGGTGATGTTGATGACATGGGTCAGCTCATAGCCCTTGAAGCTGAGCGTGCGGCCCAGCACATCGGCGAACACATAGGCGCGCATGTTGCCGATATGGGGATAGTTATAGACCGTCGGCCCGCAGCTATAGACGCGCGCCTCACCCGGGTGGACGGGCTGAAAGGTTTCCAGCTGGCGGGTCAGGCTGTTGAACAGCTTGAGAGGGGTCGTATCGCTCATCTGCCGGGCCATAAGTCGACCCGGCGGCTGCGACAAGTCAGAAGCCCAGGAACTTCACCTGATCATCCAGTTCCACGCGTTCCCGTGCAAACTGGTTCACCGGATCATCCTTGCGATAGCCGATCGCCAGGCCACAGAACAGCATATGGTCATCAGGCAAGCCCAGCTCTACCTTGATGGTGCGGCCATACATGCCCATATATTCCTGCGGACAGCTATCGAGCCCCGCCTCGCACAGCAGCAGCATGATGGTTTGCAACCACATGCCAACGTCGCTCCACTGCGGTTCCTTCATCAGCTTGGGGAAATGGCAGAGCAGCAGCACCGGCGCATCAAAGCTGACCAGATTGCGCTGCGCAAACAGCAGGCGCGCATCGCCATCGCCGCGTTCGATCCCCATCGCCCCATACATCGCCGCGCCGACCCGGGCGAGCCGTTCGCGATATTCGGGCAGCGCACCGGGCGCGGAAAAATCATATTCCGGCGGATCATCCGGCGCGGTCGTGGTCAGCCGATCCTGCAATGATTTGAGCGGCGCCCCGCTAAGCACAACCGCCTGCCACGGCTGAAAATTGCATCCCGACGGCGCCATCCGCGCCTTCTCAAGAATTTCGCGCAACACCTCCAGCGGCACGGCCTGATCGGAAAAGGCACGAATGGAACGACGGCTGGCGACGGCTTCGGTGACGTTCATGGAATCCCCTGTATCAAAATAGCTGGTCCAGATCGCGGGCGCCGTGAACAACCCGCAAAACCACAATTTCTGTGTCATCTACCCTAAACAGGATCAGATAGTTCCCGTAAACAGATGATCGGACATTTGCCGCAATTTCCGGACGTGCCGGAAAACTCATCGGGCGCTCGGCAACCATCTCGATTTGCGATGCCAGTTCATCAATGAACGTGGCCGCACGGGCCGCATCGTCGCGTGCAATGAAATCACCAATGGCATCGAGATCATCGCGCGCTTTCGCTGCGATCCGGAATATCCGCAATGTCAGTCAGCCTGCGCATATCTGGCGCGGACCTCGGCCAAAACTGCAGCCCCATCAAGAAACGGACCACCTTCTGCTTCTGCAACCATATTACGAAGCCTATCCAGCCCAGCGCGGCGACGTTCCTGAAGATCGGACCAGTCACGCAGCGCCTCGCGCACAATCTCGCTGGTGGTGGCATAGGCCCCCGTATCCACCGCAGCACGAAGCCTTGCGACCATTTCTTCAGGCATGGTTACGGTAATGCGTTCGAGTTTGCTCATGCCCACACAAAATCATACTTCATATGATCGCGCAAGCTATTCCCCCTCAAACAACCCCGCCAGCTGTTCGATCATCGTCCCGCCCAGTTGCTCGACATCCATGATCGTCACGGCGCGGCGGTAGTATCGGGTAACGTCGTGGCCGATGCCGATGGCGACCAGCTGCACCGGTGATTGCCGCTCGATCCAGTCGATCACCTTGCGCAGATGCTGTTCGAGATAGCCTGCGCTGTTGACGCTAAGGGTGGAATCATCGACCGGTGCACCATCGGAGATCACCATAAGGATGCGGCGATCCTCGGGCCGGGCCAGCAGGCGGGTGTGCGCCCAGAGCAGCGCTTCGCCATCGATGTTTTCCTTGAGCAGTCCTTCGCGCATCATCAGGCCCAGATTGCGGCGGGCGTGGCGATAGGGTTCGTCGGCCTTTTTGTAGATGATATGGCGGAGATCGTTGAGACGGCCGGGCGTTGCGGGCTTGCCTCCGGCCAGCCATGCCTCGCGGCTCTGCCCGCCCTTCCAGGCGCGGGTGGTAAAGCCGAGGATCTCGGTCTTTACCCCGCAGCGTTCCAGCGTGCGCGCCAGCACATCGGCGCTGATCGCAGCGATGGAAATAGGCCGCCCGCGCATCGATCCCGAATTGTCGAGCAGCAGGGTGACGATAGTGTCCTTGAACTCGACATCGCGCTCCACCTTGTAGGACAGCGACGACCCCGGCGACACCACCACGCGCGCCAGCCGCGCGGCATCCAGCAGACCTTCTTCCTGATCGAAATCCCAGCTGCGGTTCTGCTGCGCCATCAGCCGCCGCTGCAACCGGTTGGCCAGCTTGGTAACGATGCCCTGCAAGCCCTTAAGCTGGGCATCGAGATAGGCGCGCAGCCGGGTCAGCTCTTCCTCATCACACAGGTCGTTTGCCGCGACGACCTCGTCAAAGGCCTGGGTGAACACCTTGTAATCGAAATTGGCGGGCAGATCGGTCCATGGCCGATTGGGGCGGACCGGCAGCATGCCTTCCTCGCCCTCGTCACCGGCCTCGGCATCATCGGAATCATCTTCCATCTGCCGCTGCACATCGCTTTCGCCATCTTCCTCACCCTCGGCAGCATCCTGCGCGATTTCGGTGGGGTTCTGGTCTTCGGTGGCATCGCTGCCTTCGGGCTGCTCTTCGCTGTCGTCCTCGCCCTCGCTGTCTTCCATCTCATCGGCTTCGGGCTCGACGGGTTCGGCGCGGGTCAGTTCGAGATGCTGCAGCATGTCCAGCGTCAGCGACTGGAAGGCCTGCTGATCATCCAGCGACAGCGCCAGCGCATCGAAATCGCCGCCGGCCTTCTCGCCGATCCAGCCGCGCAACATATCGACACCCTGCCGCGCGACCTCCGGCACAGGCTGCCCGGTCAGATGCTCGCGCAGCAACAGCGACAGCGCGGTGGGCAGCGGGACTTCATCCGGGCGGCTGGCGCGCGTTACAGCATCGCCGCCCACCCGCACCATCATCGCCGCGTCCAGATTGTCACGCATGCCGGCATAGGCGCGCGATCCCAGCGCTTCGTAACGCACCGCCTCCACCGCGTCATAGCAGGCACGCGCGCTTGGCTCGCTAGGGGCCTTGCTGGCGTGCATCGCTTCGTCATGATGGCGCAGCCGCAGCGCGAAACTGTCCGCAAAGCCGCGCGCTTCCATCGCCTGTTCGCGCGGCAGGTTGCGCCCCGGCATCGGGATACGAAAATTGCGACCATTGGCGATGGGCGTATCGGCCGACCATGCCACCTCAACCTCGGCATCATGGGCAATCGCCCGCGATGCGCCGGTCAGCGCCGATTTGAAGCGATCGAGAGGGGTTTCGTCAGACAAAGGCGTGCCCGTAAATGCAAATGGTGGGGTGGTTCAGATCGATTGTCCGGTCTTGGCCCAGTCAGCCAGAAAACCTTCGATCCCCTTTTCGGTCAGCACATGCTTGAACAGCCCGCGAATGACGGAAGGGGGCGCGGTCATCACATCGGCGCCGATCTTAGCCGCGTGCAGCACATGGATGCCGTGGCGGACGCTGGCGACAAGGATTTCGGTGGCGAAATCATAATTGTCATAGATCAGGCGGATGTCGCTGATCAGCTCCATGCCATCAAAGCCGTTGTCATCATGACGGCCAACGAAGGGTGAAACGAAAGTCGCCCCAGCCTTGGCCGCCAGCAGCGCCTGATTGGCCGAAAAGCACAACGTGACATTGACCATGGTGCCATCGCTGGTCAGCGCCTTGCAGGTCTTCAGACCGTCCACGGTCAGCGGAACCTTGATGCAGACATTGTCGGCGATCTTGCGGAGCTTTTCCGCCTCGCGCATCATCCCTTCATGATCCAGCGCCACCACTTCGGCGCTGACCGGACCATCGACAATCCCGCAAATCTCGCGCGTTACCTCGATGAAATCGCGACCCGATTTGGCTATCAGCGAAGGATTGGTCGTCACCCCGTCAAGCAAGCCGGTGGCGGCCAGATCCTTGATGTCGGCGATTTCGGCGGTGTCGGCAAAGAATTTCACGGGATCAGGCTCCGGGTGTGGCTTGGAGATTCGCTATAGGCAAGCCGGGCCGGGTGGCCTAGCCTGAAATGCGCGGACGATAGCCGCCGCCTGCCCTATAACAGCTTGAAAGCGGCGATTAGCAGCGGATCGCGCGTTGTTTCGGGATGGGCGCGGATTGCCGCCTCCTGTCGGCCGACCTCACCCCAGATCGCATTGTCGACCTGCGCCGAAAAGCCGCGCGCCACGCCGGTAACATCGACGCCCGACAAGGCCTTGAGCGCCTGCCCAACCACCGGATCGCTGGCCAGCCGGATGCCATCACCCAGCGCCGGCACCATCGCTTCGGCCAGGCTGCCGCCCATGTTGCCGCGCAGAAAATCGGTCGCGGCGCTGGGGCCGCCGCGCAGCAATTCCAGCGCGGCGGGTATGCTGACCGCCCGCACGGTTTCCGCCACGATCGGCGCGGCCCGGCGCGCACCGGCTTCGGCTGCGATATTGAGTTGATGCTGCAATCTTTCGCGAAAGGCGGCCGAGGTAAGCAGGCTCTGCGCGATGCCGCCGCGCCCGCCGAATGCATCAGGCAAGGCCAGCCGCGCCACCTGCCGATCCCAGAACCCGCCCGGCGCAGTCAGCAGGGCAAAGGCATTTTCAGTGGAAAGCTGCAACAGGCGTCGCACTGCCTCGGTAAAGCTGATCCCGCCCATCGATGCGCAGCCGGACAGCCCCAGCAGCGAAACCGCCGCCGCCCCACTCAGCATTCCGCGCCGTGACCAGCCCGATCCCGCCGCTTCAACCATCGTTTCGCCCATTATCCACCCCTTGCTGCAACCCGGCCTGTGGCCGCGACGGATGCTAGTCCATATATCGCTGCGTATGAACCGTGTCCGACTGCTTGTCTTCAATCCTGTGCTGAGCGTGCTGGACTATCGCGCGCCTGCCGGGGCGACTGTCGAGCCGGGCAGCGTGGTGATCGCACCGCTGGGGCCGCGTCAGGTGCTGGGCATCGTCTGGGAGCCAGAGCGGCTGGAAGGCACCGAAGTGCCCGACAGCAAGCTGCGCCCGCTGCTGGAAGTGCTGCCGGTGCCGCCGCTATCGGCACCGTTGCGGCGGCTGATCGAATGGTGCGCGAATTATTACTGCGCGCCGATGAACGCGGTGGCGCGGATGGCGCTGGGCAGCATGGCGGCGCTGCGCGGCGGCGGAACCGCCACCGAATACCGCCTGTCCGGCACCGAACCCGCCCGTCTCACCCCGCAGCGCGCAGCGGCGATGGACGCGCTGCAACATGAGCAGGCCTCGATCCGCGAGCTGGCGGAGATCGCCGGGGTTTCCGAAGGGGTGCTGCGCGGAATGGTCAATTCCGGGATTCTGGAGCCGGTAACGGTCGATCTCGATCGCCCCTATCCCCGCGCCCGTGCCGATTTCGCGGTGCCCGAACTCAGCCCCGATCAGCAGGCGGCGGCGGATGCCTTCGTCGCTGCGGTCGAATCGGCAAGTTTCCAGCCCTTCCTGCTCGATGGCGTGACCGGATCGGGCAAGACCGAATGCTATTTCGAGGCGATCGCCCAGGCGATCCGGCAGGACCGGCAGGTGCTGGTGCTGCTCCCCGAAATCGCGCTGACCGAGAATTTCCTGCGCCGGTTCGAAGCGCGCTTTGGCGTGCCGCCGGTGTTGTGGCATTCCTCGCTCAAGGCCAGCGAGCGGCGGCGGGCGTGGCGGGCGATCACCTCAGGCGCGGCGCAGGTGGTGGTCGGCGCGCGCTCAGCCCTGTTCCTGCCCTATGCCCGGCTCGGCCTGCTGGTGGTGGACGAGGCGCATGAGGTTTCGTTCAAGCAGGATGACGGGGTGCGCTATAACGCCCGTGACGTGGCGGTGATCCGCGCCCGGTTTGAAGGTGTGCCGGTGATCCTGGCCAGCGCCACCCCGGCGCTGGAATCGCTGCAGCTGGCGGAGGCCGGAGTCTATCGCAAGATCGACCTGCCCGGCCGCTTCGGCGGGGCCAGCCTGCCCGATATTGATGTGATCGATCTGCGCAAGGATCCGCCCGAGCGGGGCCGCTGGCTCGCCCCCCGGCTGGTCGAGGCGATGCGGCAAAGGCTGGGCCGGAGCGAGCAGGTGCTGCTGTTCCTCAACCGGCGTGGCTATGCCCCGCTGACGCTGTGCCGCCACTGCGGCTATCGCTTCCAATGCCCCAATTGCAGCGCCTGGCTGGTCGAGCACCGGCTGTCGCGGCGGCTGGCCTGCCACCATTGCGGGCATGAGGCAGGCGTGCCCGATGCCTGCCCGGAATGCCACACCGGCGATTGCCTGGTCGCCTGCGGTCCGGGGGTGGAGCGTATCGCCGACGAGGTGCGGACGATCCTGCGGCAGAAGACGGGCGGATCGATGTGATCGTCGGCACCCAGCTGGTCACCAAGGGCTATCATTTCCCTGAACTGACGCTGGTTGGCGTGGTCGATGCCGATCTCGGGCTGGAAGGGGGCGATCTGCGCGCAGCGGAGCGCAGCTATCAGCAGGTCGCGCAGGTGGCCGGACGCGCCGGACGCGCTGCCAAGCCGGGCGAGGTGCTGATCCAGACCCGCCACCCCGAAGCGGCGGTGATCACCGCACTGGCCGCTGGAGACCGCGACGCCTTCTACAGCGCAGAGGCGGAGGCCCGGCGCGAGGCCGGCGCCCCGCCCTTTGGCCGCTGGGCCGCGATCATCGTCTCCTCAGAGAATGAGGGCGAGGCCCGCGATGCGGCGCGGATGATCGGCGCAATGCGCCCGCATCTGGACGATGTGCAGATCCTCGGCCCTGCCCCCGCCCCGCTATCGCTGCTGCGCGGCCGCTATCGCTATCGCCTGCTGATCAACGCCCGCCGCTCGGCCCAGTTACAGGACATCATCCGCAGCTGGATCGGCCCACTGCAATTCCCGCAAGGAGTGCGGGTGGGCATCGATATCGATCCCTACAGCTTTGTGTGAGGAACAGGGGCGCGCCCGCACACTGAACCTACCGAAAGATCATTCCTCCTCGCGGACAAGGGCATGCGGGAGTGGGTGCCAGGCAGCGCCCTTCAGACAAGCGCCGAACGAGCCGGAGGGCGAAGTCTTGCATCTGGGGAAGGCCTCCGCAGAATGAGGCGATCTTGCGGCGGCGGCGCTATTGCAATGATGTTGCGGCGCTAAGCGGGCGGCAACATCAGCGGATTGTATTCTTCGAAGAACAACGGGCACCCTTGCCCGCAATTGCAAGAACTGGGCTTCCGCAAGACCCTCTCACGGAAGCCCAGAGCTTGATCAGAACCGAACGCCTACGGTTGCGTGGCCCTGGAAGCGCTGCAACTTGAACCCGGTGCCTTCGAAGTCACCCAATTCCGAGATACGCATGCCCAAGCCCACATACATGTTCTTGGAAACATCGTAGTTCCCACCAAAGCTGATCCCAACGCCCTTCCGGTTGCCGGGGTTGCTATAGCTGAAAGTGATCGCGTTGGTTGTCTTGTTACGCTCGACAATATTGAAGTCAGTGCTGTAAACATCATAGCCGACGCCAAGATAGAGTTCGGTTTTCGAACCCAGCCTGGCCGCGCCGCGGAGACCCACCGACAAATCAGATTTCGACTTGAAGCAGATGTTTCCGTTGGATCCACCATTGACGTAGCTTTCGCACTTGTTCGCGCCGCCAGCATCAAAGCTGACGTATGGCCCAACCGTCACGGTATTGGAAACCTTCAAATCATAGCCGATTTCAGCGCCATAGACGAAGCCGGAGCCAAGCGACGCAACATAGGTCGTATTGCCTTGCTTATCGTTCAGATTGGGGCGCTCGATCCCGGCATGGACCTCCATACGGATACCACCAATCTTGGCATCGCCCCCATTCTCGTCTGCCAAAGCCGGAGTTGCCCCAAGCACGAGCGCGGCAAACAGTATTTTACGCATATTCCCTCCGTTTTTGAACCCAAGGTTCAAAGTTGTCGTGGCAAAGGGAATAGATTTCGTCAATGTTGATTGGGAATTTTTCTATATATTTTCGTACTTTTACGAAAATCGCAGCTTTCGGGTTGATCAAAGATCCTTGAATTTGCGAACTCTCTCTCGCCAGTTGAAGTCACAGTCCGAGCAATGGTACCAGGAACCTCTGGTAGAGTTCGCTTCATGGCGGCTAACGCTTCGGGAACGCCCCCACCGCGACCTTGAGCCAAATTCAGGCTATGCCGCCCCTCACCGGTCGAGCAAGGGCGCAAGGTATTTGCCGGTAAATGACCGCTCCACCCTGACTACCTGCTCCGGGGTTCCCTCGGCGACGATTTCGCCGCCGCGCACGCCGCCTTCGGGGCCGAGGTCGATGATCCAGTCCGCCGTCTTGATCACATCCAGATTGTGTTCGATCACCACCACGCTGTTGCCCTGATCGACCAGGCGGTGCAGCACTTCGAGCAGCTTGCGGACATCCTCGAAATGCAGGCCGGTGGTCGGCTCATCAAGGATATACAGCGTTTGCCCGGTGCTGCGGCGGCTGAGTTCCTTGGCCAGCTTGACCCGCTGCGCCTCACCCCCGGATAGCGTCGTCGCCTGCTGGCCAACCTTGACATAGCCCAGCCCGACCTCGTTCAGCATATGCATCCGGTCGCGGATCGGCGGCACCGCCTTGAAGAATTCCTCGGCATCCTCGATCGTCATGTCGAGCACATCGGCGATCGAGTGGCCCTTGAACTTCACCTCCAGCGTTTCGCGGTTATAGCGTTTGCCGCCGCATTCCTCGCAGGTGACATAGACATCGGGGAGGAAGTGCATCTCGATCTTGATCAGCCCGTCGCCCTGGCATTTTTCGCAGCGGCCGCCCTTCACGTTGAAGCTGAACCGCCCGGGTTTGTATCCGCGCGCCTCGCTTTCCGGCAGGCCGGCGAACCAGTCCCGGATCAGGGTGAAGGCACCGGTATAGGTGGCCGGGTTGCTACGCGGGGTGCGGCCGATCGGGCTTTGATCGATCTCGATTACCTTGTCGCAATGTTCCAGCCCGGTGATCCGGTCATGCGGGCCAGCCACCACCCGCGCCCCGTTGAGCGCGCGCGCCGCCCCGGCATGCAGCGTATCGATGGTGAAGCTGCTCTTGCCGCTGCCCGATACCCCGGTGATGCAGGTGAAGGTGCCGAGCGGGATGCTGGCGGTGACATTGCGCAGATTGTTGGCGCGGGCACCGTGGACGGTGAGCAACAGCCCGTTGCCCTTGCGGCGCTGGCCCGGCAGCTCGATCCGGCGGGTGCCGGAGAGATATTGCCCGGTGAGGCTGCCCGGCGCGGCGAGGATATCCGCCAGCGTGCCCTCGGCCACGATCTCGCCGCCATGCACCCCGGCACCGGGGCCAAGATCGACGATGTGATCGGCGGTGCGGATCGCATCCTCGTCATGCTCGACCACGATCACCGTATTGCCCAGATCGCGCAGCCGCTTCAGCGTTTCCAGCAGCCGGTCATTATCGCGCTGGTGCAGGCCGATGCTGGGTTCATCAAGCACATAGAGCACGCCCGAGAGCCCGCTGCCGATCTGGCTGGCAAGTCGGATGCGCTGGCTTTCCCCGCCTGACAAGGTGCCGCTGGTGCGATCAAGATTGAGGTAATCCAGCCCGACATTGTTGAGGAAGCCCAGCCGCTCGTTGATCTCTTTCAGGATCGCCTTGGCGATCTGGCTTTGCTGCGCGGTAAACGATTGATCTACCTTGCCAAACCACTCCACCGCTGCCGCCACTGAGAGACGGGTGACGCTGGAGATATCCTCTCCGCCCAGCTTGACGCTCAGCGCCTCGGGCTTGAGCCGCTTGCCATCGCAGACTTCGCATGGCTGTGCGGTCTGAAATTTGCCCAGCTCTTCGCGCATCCACGCGCTTTCGGTTTGCAGCAGGCGGCGGTTGAGATTGCCGATCACCCCTTCGAACGGCTTTTTCACCGTATAGCTCTTCTTGCCATCAGTGAAGGTCAGCGAAACCGGCTTGCCGCCGGTGCCGTGGAGGATGATCAGCCGCACCTCGCCGGGCAGATCCTGCCAGGGCATTTCCAGGCTGAAGCCGAATTCCGCCGCCAGGCTGGCCAGCACCTGCATGTAATAGGGCGAAGGCGGGTTGCTCTTGGCCCAGGGCACGATTGCGCCCTGCTTCAGCGAGAGCGCCTCGTTCGGGACCACCAGCTGCGGATCGAACAGCAGCTTTTCCCCCAGCCCGTCACAGGCCGGGCAGGCACCCTGCGGCGCGTTGAAGCTGAACAGCCGCGGTTCGATGCTCTCGATGGTAAAGCCGCTGACCGGGCAGGCGAATTTCTCGCTGAAGACGATGCGGTTGGCGGGCAGACCGGCGTTCTTCATCGCCCCGCCCTTGCCCGCATCCTCACCCTCGCGCCCCGGCACCACGCCATCGGCCAGATCGATATAGGCCAGTCCTTCGGCCAGTTTCAGCGCCTGTTCGAAACTGTCGGCCAGCCGGGTTTCGATCCCTTCGCGCACGGCGATGCGATCGACCACCACTTCGATGTCATGCTTGTATTTCTTGTCGAGCGCGGGGGCATCCTCGATCGGATAGAACTCTCCATCGATGCGCACGCGGGTAAAGCCCGCCTTCTGCCATTCGGCCAGTTCCTTGCGATATTCGCCCTTGCGCCCGCGCACCACCGGGGCGAGCAGA
>JBGAIR010000011.1:51311-63576 GCA_044225335.1 Novosphingobium sp.
ATAGGCGCGGGTTCCCTCTGGCAGCGCCATCACCCGGTCGACCATCTGGCTGACCGTCTGGGCAGAGATCGGCTCCCCGGTCGCCGGGCTATATGGCACCCCCACCCGCGCCCACAGCAGGCGCATATAGTCATAGATCTCGGTGACGGTGGCGACGGTGGAGCGCGGATTGCGGCTGGTGGTCTTCTGCTCGATGGAGATGGCGGGAGAAAGCCCGTCGATATGCTCGACATCGGGCTTCTGCATCATCTCCAGAAACTGGCGGGCATAGGCGCTCAGCGATTCGACATAGCGGCGCTGCCCTTCGGCATAGATCGTGTCAAAGGCCAGGCTGCTCTTGCCCGAACCGGACAGCCCGGTGATCACGATCAGCCGGTCGCGCGGCAGTTCGACATCAAAGCCCTTGAGATTATGCTCGCGCGCCCCGCGCACGGTTATGTGGGTCAGACTCATGCGGCGAGTCTGTTCCACATTTGTTCAGAGAGGGCAAGGGGCGGGAGGACATCGTCCAAAGCAGGTGCGCAGATGCACACTTTCAACAGGCCTGCACTCACCAAGCTGAAGGCAGCACGTCGGCTCAAGACGATGTAGCGGTCAGTTCTTTTTGCCGACCACCGCCCCGGCGAAGGCTGCGTCGGATCCGCCATTGACCCCTCGCAATGTAAAAGCTGCTCCGAACTCAGCGGCATTGGGTCCGAAGAATGCACCGGCGAGCGTTCCTTGCGTAAAACCGCCAGGATAAATTTGGCCACTGTTTAGCGTCATGTCAAAACGGTTCAATGCGGTACATCCCGAACAGGCCGATCCAAGCAACCCGATGTAGACGAAATTGCCCAGATTTGTCACCGTATTAGCAGAATCGGTGGCAGTTAGCGCGAGTTGCATGGAGCTTAACCCAGCACCGAAATCCACGCTGAACTGACTGGTTCCCGATAGCTGTGTTGCGCCGTTGAACCCGGTGCCTCTGCCCTTGCCATAGATCAACCCGGAATAGCTTGCCGTGCCTGAAGTCGGCAACTGGAAGCTGGGCGTTATCACACCGAAGGGAATGTAGTAGGTCGCCAACGACTGGCGATGATCTGCGTCGGGCTTGGTTATCTCAGCAAAGCTCGTGTAGGTGAGCGTGATTGCAGGATTACCGGGGCCCGGTTTGAAAATTCGCGCGTCAGCGATGGCGCTGTGATAGGCGCTGTACGTGGAATTCGAATTGGTGACGTCCGCATCGGCTTGGCTAAACCCTTGGTCGATTTCGAATCCGGCCAGGTTAATGCCGGTTGTTGTTGATTTGAACTGGTAGGATTTGGCTACCGGATCATACGTAATGTCAACTCTGGGATCGCCTATAACACTGTTCGGCGGACTTATGCCCGAGTTGTAGGCTTGGATCGCGGCGAAGCCTTTGAAAACGGTGGTTTCGGTCAACCCGGGTAGACCGCCCTGCAATCCTGAATTGTCGCTGCCCCGGCTGCCAAATAGCGCGCCTACAGCAGTCTGCCCGTTGGCGGAAGTCACCTGAAAAGTCGCTCCAGTGCTCTCGGCATTGGGCCCGAACAGCTGCCCGTTCAATGAACCGGTCAGGGTGCTTGCACCGTTCAGCGTCAGGGATCCGGTATAGGAGTTCCGGTTCGCACTCGACAGCGCCGCTGTACCGGTCCAAGTGCCGCTATCGATCGTGGTTCCGATGCCCACGGTCTTGGTCGGCACGGCATCACCCACCGAATAATTGCCGAAGGTCGAAATGGCTCCTGTGGCGAAATTCATGTTGAGCGATCCGCGACCGAACAGCGACTGCAACGCCTTGCCCGACTGCGCCAGGCCGCCGCGCAGTGTAAGGTCGAAACTGCCGCTGCCGCTCGTCGGTATGGCGGAATTCGGCGTCTCCAACCCGGCGACAAACGCGTCGAACAGCGATTGACCGGTGCGCTCGTCAAGCTGAAACCCACCCCGGACAGCACCCGTGGTGGGAGTGAACATCTGGTATGTGAGCAGGCTAGAACCGCCCCCCTCGCTGGGAGCGGTGATCCGGCCGTCACCACTGTAGAGGAACAGCGGGTATCCGGGCAAAGCCGTATACAAAGCAACCACACCGGGACTCGACGCGATCCCGGTCAGCTTACCCGCTCCATCACGCTGCGCCTTGAGCGAGGACGACAGCGCCCGCAAGAACGTGGGCGCATCAGGTGCCATGGTTTGCTGTGAATTGTTGACAGGCTTGGTCCCTCGCGCACCATACAGTACCCCAACCGCGCCCTGCTGACTGTCGGTGTTGAAGGAATAGGCAGCCCCGACTTCTTCGGCCCCAGGGCCGTAAAAACCGCCGTGGACTTCGCCGAAGCCGGCCGAATCCATTGTCATGCCGCCTGCAAACCGGTTGGTCGTCGAACTTAGCAGTGCATTGATGGTCCAGCCCATTCCGTTGGGCCCCATACCCGACGAAGCTTCTTTTTCATCATAACTACCACGTCCGGCCATCCCACCTGAGAGGAAATCGACATACAGGCTTCCGCTGCCCGAAGCCGCGTAAATCAGTGTACTGAACGTCCGAACTCCCAGCAGCTTGACGTCATAGGACGCAACGCCGGTGCGCGGCATGGCAGCGTTGGTCGTTTCCGCACCGTAAGTGAAAGCGTTGAATGCGCCAGTTGTAGCGGGACTGCCATTGGTCTGGCGTTGCCAGAACCCCGCGCCGGCATATTTGGTCTGCCCTGCGCCGGTGCCGTTGACGACCAGCGACAATTGATCGGTCGTGGTGCCTGACGTTTTCTTGTAAGTGGTCAGGGTCGAGCCGCTTTGGGTCGGATCCACGTTGGCCGAGGCAAAACTCTGGCTCATGCCACCTTGTGCGATCGTGTAGCTCTGGCTCGACGCGTCGTAGGTAAAACTAGGCGTGGCTTGGCCGGCAGTGGCCGTAACGTTGGCCCCACTGTTCGGTACCGAAATGTTCCCAACTGAACCGATCGTCTTGAAGGTTTCACTCTGTAGCGGCGCCAGTAGGGTCGCGTTAACACCGGTCGGCGCAGGTGTGGGCGTTGGCGTCGGAGTAGGCGTCGGCGTGCTGTTCGTTCCGCCGCTGCCACCGCCACCGCAAGCCGCCAGCATCAGCGACAGCGCGACAACCGAAACCTGCGGAATGCGACCAATCGAAGCCATGATGCCACCCCCTTCACAAAGCAAATCTAAAACGCCGAAGTCAGCCCCAATTCACCACTGACTCGTCTGAAATCATAAAGCTCCACGCTCGATACGTTACGGTCCCACCGCAGCCGGGCCAAGGGCGAGAAACCACCGATCCGGATCGAACGGAATGTTGCCGCAAGGCTGGCGCTGTAGCGATCATCGATCCGTCGATGCGGATAAAGGAACAACCGCTGATCAGCCTCCAGATGGCTGTAGCCCAGACTGGCAACCACTGTGACCCGGCCCATCTCGCGAAAGCCGTAAAGGCTGACACCGCCGCTGGCCGTGGCATAGCCCGGATCGCGCGCGGCATCGCGGCTGCCCCACAGCTGCAAACCGCCGCCGAAACGCGCGCTGAAGGAACGGTCCAGCCCGGCAGATAGCGTGAACAGGTCCGATGTCTGCAAAGTGTTGCGGCGATTGGTTATGTGCGTAATGCCGCCATCCACGCGCAGCTGCGTACGATTGCCCAAGGGGTGCTGCCAGCTGGCCCCGCCGCCAAGGGAAGCAGAGTAAGGCTGCTTGCCATACCAGCGCCAACTGGGCCCGGCGTAGATGCTGATCCGGTCTTTGCCCGGCGCATATTCGGGCCCGGCCTGAAGCGACAGCTGATAATCATCGAAAGCCGATTGGCGATAGATGTCGCCTGCGGCGGAAAGCCGCACCAGCAGTGTGGCGTGGGAATCTATCCCGTGCCGCAGATAGGATTGCCCGCGAAGCGACAGCCCGATGCCAGATTTACCGCGCGCATCATCATTCAGCGTGAAATCGCCAATCACCGTTCCCAGCGTATTGGAACGGGTAGCACTGTTGATATTGCTGTCTGGCGCGATCGCCACTTCGAACGAGCCGCCTAACGGCTTTCGCGCCGACAGGGCATTGGCATAGAAACGCACAATCCGCTCGACATCGGCAGGCAATCCGCTGGCTTCGGCAGCGCGAAACTCTCGCTCGGCCGCTCCAAGATTGCCAAGCATGGCCTGCATCCGTGCCAGTTCCAGGCGCACCCGTGCCACGTTCGGCTTTTCATCAAGGATGGCGCGGAATTCCAGCGCCGCTTCCCGATATTTCTTCTGCCGGTCAGCCAGCATCATCCCCAGCCGAAAACGTGCCTCATTGCGAAGATCGACATCGGGATTGCTCGACAGCGCGCGATAGGCTTGTTCAGCTGTTGCGAAATCACCAGCATCGCGGGCCTGATCGGCAAACCGGAAAAGCTGCGCGGCATTGAGCGTGACTTGCTGGGGCGCAGGCGCAGGGTCGCCCGTCTGCTGCGCCGCAACCGGGCTGCAGACGAGTATCGCCGGAAATACCAACGCACACAGGCGTAACTTGGAAATGATGCGCCCCCTTCGAAGCAGCTTTGCTGCCGCTGTCGGCATCGCTTGTCCAGCTTGATTCACTACCGGATCGGAGGAAACAAGACGGTCGGCTCCACCAACTGCCATCGCGGCTCGGCAAACAGCATTGCGCGACATTGACTTGTGCGCGTGCAGGCGCGACCCATGCGGCAGTTTCGCGGGTCGCGTTCAGCGAACGCCTGCGTTGACGTTTTTTCGGGAGGCTCTCGCCATGAAATCGAAGCTGTTTCTTTCCGTTGCCGCGGCCGGCCTGCTGGTGTCGCCGCTGGCCCTTGCCCCGGCCACCGCAGAGGACGCGCCCGCCGCTGCCCCCGACGCTGTGACCCCTGCTCCTGACAAGCCGCGACTGGGCAGCTGGGGTGTCGACCTTTCCACCCGCGATCTTTCGGCAAAGCCGGGCGATGATTTTCAGCGCTACACCACCGGGCTGTGGCTCGACAAAACCGAAATTCCGGCAGACCGCGCCTCGGTTGGTGCCTTCAACGATCTGCGCGAAACCACGCAGTCGCAGCTGCAAAAGCTGATTACCGATGCACCCAAGGGCAGCAAATATGGCACGCTTTACGCCAGCTTCATGGATGAGGCCGGGATCGAAGCACTGGGCCTGCGCCCGCTGATGGCGGATGTCGCCGCAGTGCGCGCCATCCCCAGCAAGCTGGCCTTCACTCGCTTCATGGCGCAGACCAACGGCAAGTTCGGGATCACGGTGGTGGACTATGGTCCCAACCCCGATCCGTCGAACCCCAACATGAACGTGCTGTTCCTCGGCCAGTCCGGGCTGGGCCTGCCGGAGCGTGAATATTATTTCTCACCCCAGTTCGAAAAGCAGCGCGCCGCCTATCGCGCCTATATCGAACGGACCATGAAGTCGCTGGGCAATGCCGATCCGGCAGCTGCCGCCGAAACCATCATCGCGTTTGAAACCGCGATTGCCGACAAGAGCTGGAAGATTGCCGACCGGCGCGAGATCGAAAAGCTCAACAACCCGATGAGCAGTGCCCAGCTGGCCAGCTATGCGCCGGGTATCGAATGGAACGCCTTCTTCGCTGCCGCCGGGATCAAGCCGCAAAAGCGCGTTATCGTGGGTGAGAACACCGCGATTCGCGATATTGCCGCGATCTATGGCCGCACCCCGCTGGCGACGCTGAAGCTGTGGCAGGAATTCCACATCGCCGATCAGGCCGCGCCCTATCTCAACAAGGCGATGGTCGACAGCCGCTTTGAATACACCAAGACGCTGAGCGGCGTGACCCAGCAGCGCCCGCGCTGGCGCCGTGCGGTGCAGCTGGTCGATGGTTCGCTGGGCGAGCTGGTCGGCCAGGATTATGTCGCTCACTATTTCCCGCCCTCATCCAAGGCCAAGATGGAAGCGCTGGTCGCCAATCTGAAGGTGGCGATGGGCAACCGCATCCGCGGCAACGAATGGATGAGCGCTACGACCAAGACCGCCGCGCTGGACAAGCTTTCGCGCATGGAAGTGATGGTCGGTTATCCGGACAAGTTCCGCAGCTATGACGCGTTGCAGATCAGCGGCACCGATCTTTATGGCAATGTCCAGCGGGCGGGCAAGTTCAACGCCGATTACGCGATGAGCGATCTCGGAAAGCCGGTTGACCGCAAGAAGTGGGGCATGAACCCGCAGACGGTGAACGCCTATAACGGCGGACTGGAAAACAAGATCGTGTTCCCGGCCGGCATCCTGCAGGCACCGTTCTTTGATCCCAATGCCGATGACGCGGTGAACTATGGCGCGATCGGTGCGGTGATCGGGCATGAAATCAGCCATGGCTTTGACGATCAGGGCCGCAAGATCGACGCAACCGGTGCGGTGCGCGACTGGTGGACGCCGGAAGACGCCAAGCGTTTCGAAGGCCAGGCCAAGATCTTCGGCGATCAATACGCCAAGTACGAAGCCGCCCCCGGTGCCTTCATCAATCCCAAGCTGACCATGGGCGAAAACATCGCCGATCTGGCCGGGCTGCTGGAAGCGATCGACGCCTATCACCTGTCGCTGGGCGGCAAGGACGCACCGGTGATCGATGGGCTGACCGGCGATCAGCGCCTGTTCCTGGCCTTTGCCCAGGTCTGGCAGACCAAGGCCCGCGAAGACGCGCTGCGCAATCAGGTGGCGACCGATCCGCACAGCCCGGGCCGCTATCGCCTGATCGGGCCGACCCGCAATATCGAGGCATGGTATCAGGCCTTCGGCGTGAAGCCCGGCGATGCCATGTATATCCCGCCGGAGCAGCGGGCGAAAATCTGGTAAGCCCGGATCATCAAGCCTTCAGGGGCAGCGGCAACGCTGCCCCTTCCCTTTTAGGCCGCCTTCATCTGGCCTTTCGCTTTTCAGGAGTCCCCCGATGCATAACGTCATCATGGTTTCGCTCGGCGCATTGGCGCTGACGCTTGCAGGCCCCGCTGTCGCCCAAACCGCAGCTGCTCCAACCGCTGCCCCCGCGATGGTGCTGCCCAGCGCAACCGGCATCTTTGCCACCCCATCCACCCTGCCGTTCCAGGCCCCGGATTTCTCGAAGATCAAGGACAGCGACTATCTGCCCGCAATCCTGCAGGGCATCGAAATCAATCGCGCCGAGATTGAGCTGATTGCCAATAATCCGGCTGCGCCAACCTTTGAAAACACCATCATCGCCATGGAGAAATCCGGGCAGATGCTGACCCGCGTCAGCTATGTGTTCTCGGCGCTGACATCGGCCAACACCAATGACACGCTGGACAAGGTGGATAGCGAGACCGCACCGAAGTTTTCGGAATTGCGTGATTCCATCGTGCTCAACGAAAAGCTCTTTGCGCGGGTCAAGACTTTGTATGATGCCCGCGATACGCTGGGGCTGAAGCCCGACGAGCAGCGCTTGCTGAAGATTACCTATGATCGCTTCGTCCAGAATGGCGCATTGCTGACTGCGGCACAGAAGGAACAGCTCAAGACACTGAACAGCCGTATTTCCACCCTGCAGACCGACTTCGGCCAGAAGCTGACCGCCGCGACCAAGGATGCCGCGCTGGTCATTTCTGACCGGCGCAAGCTGGCCGGGCTTTCCCCGGCGGATATCGCTGCCGCAGCCAAGGCGGCGACGGACCGCAAGCTGCCCGGCAAATGGGTGCTGCCGCTGCAGAACACCACCCAGCAGCCGCTGCTCTCCTCACTGAGCGACCGCGCCACGCGCAAGGCGCTGTTTGATGCCAGCTGGGGCCGGGCCGAACGCGGCGGGGCGAATGATACCCGCGCGCTGATTTCCGAACTGGCAGAGTTGCGCGCGCAAAAGGCCAAGCTGCTTGGCTATCCCGATTATGCCAGCTTCACCATGTCGGACCAGATGGCCAAGAACCCGGCCACCGCGATCAATTTCATGCAGCAGATGGTCCCCGCGCTGGCCGCTGAACAGCGCCGCGAAGCCTCTGCGCTGGATGGGCTGATCCGCCGCCGTGGCGGCAAGTTCAGCGTTGAACCGTGGGATTGGGATTTCTACGCCGAAAAGCTCCGCAAGGAACAGTATGCCTTTGATGAGGCACAGGTGAAGCCCTATTTCGAAATCACCAATGTGCTGGAAAACGGCGTGTTCTTCGCCGCCAACCAGCTCTACGGGCTGACTTTCAAGAAGCGCACCGACATCCCGGTCTATCAGCCCGATGTCACCGTCTATACCGTCTTTGATGCCGATGGCAGCGAACTGGCGCTGTTCTATTTCGATCCGTGGAAGCGCGACAACAAGCAGGGCGGAGCCTGGATGTCGAACTTCGTCGATCAGTCAAAGCTGATGGGTACCAAGCCGGTGGTGTTCAATGTCGAGAACTTCACCAAGCCTGCGCCCGGTCAGCCGGCGCTGATCACCTTCGACGATGCCGAAACCATGTTCCATGAATTCGGCCATGCGCTGCACGGGATGCTGTCCAACCAGACCTATCCTTCGATCTCCGGGGCGAACACCGCGCGCGATTTCGTGGAATTCCCCAGCCAGTTCAACGAAAACTGGATGACCGATCCCAAGGTATTCGCCAATTTCGCCAAGCATTATCAGACCGGCGCGCCGATGCCGGCCGAACTGGTTGCCAAGGTGCAGCGCGCCGCGCGCTTCAATCAGGGCTATGCGCTGGGTGAGGTTGTGGCGGCAGCCATGCTCGATCAGAAATGGCACGCGCTGCCCGCCAGTGCTGGCAAGCAGGATGTCGACGCTTTTGAAAACAAGGCGCTGGGCGAAACCGGACTGGTGATTTCGGAAGTGCCGCCGCGCTATCGCACCAGCTATTTCCGCCACATCTGGGGCGGCGGCTATGCGGCGGGCTATTACGCCTATCTGTGGACCGAGATGCTTGATCACGATGCCTTTGCCTGGTTCACCGCAAATGGCGGGCTGAGCCGCGCCAATGGCCAGCGTTTCCGCGACATGGTGCTCAGCCGTGGCAACAGCATCGACTATGCGGAAATGTATCGCGCCTTCACCGGGCATGATCCCAGCATCGAACCGATGCTGAAGGCGCGCGGCCTCAAATAAGGGCGATCAGCAACCTTCGACCAAAAGGGCGCGCTGGCTGGTATCGCCCAGCCAGCGCGCCGTGATCCCCCACACTTCCGCAATGGTTGCGGGGGTCAGCGCCTGCGCGGGCGGCGCATCTGCGATCAGCGCGCCATCTCCGATCACCAGCACCCGATCGGCATGGTTCATCGCCTGCGCCAGATCGTGCATCACCAGCACCACCCCCATACCCTGATCGCGCGCCAACCCGCGAAACAGGGCCAGCAACGCCTGCTGGTGTTTCATGTCCAGATTGGCCAGCGGCTCATCCGCCAGCAGCCAGCGCGGCTCACCGGCCAGCACGCGCGCCAGCAAGGCCCGCGCCTTTTCCCCGCCAGACAGGGTGGAAAGGGGCCGGTCACGCAGCGCCTCCAGCTGCATCGCCCGCAGCGCCGCCGCTACAGCCACCGCATCGGTGGCTGCGGCGCTGCGCCAAGGCAGGCGCCCCAGTCCGGCCAGCGTTTCCACCGAAACATCCCAGGCCACTTCGCCTTGCTGCGGCAGATAGCCGATAGCCTGCGCCCGCTGCGGCGCAGACAGCACAAGCAGCGGTGCGTCATCCAGCACCACTGCCCCCCGATCCGGCTCCAGCAGACCAGCCAGACAGGCAAGCAGCGTCGATTTTCCGGCACCGTTCGGCCCGCAGATCGCAGTGATTTCACCCGGGCGCAGGTCGGCCGTAATTCCGGTAAGGCGCGATGACAGCGCCAGATCGGTGATCGTCAGGCTCATGCCAACTCCTTCCGCATCCGCAGCAGCAGCGCCAGAAAGAACGGCGCGCCCAGCAGGGACAGGGCAATACCCAGCCGCAATTCACCCTGCCCCGGCGCGATCCGGCACAGGCAATCGGCCACCAACAGCAACAGCGCCCCCGCCAGCGCGCTTGGCACAATCAGCGAGGATGGCCGCCGGTCGGTAAAACGGCGCAGCAGATGCGGCACGATCAGGCCAACAAAGCCGATGATCCCGGCCACCGCCACGCCCGAACCCACGGTCAGCCCGATACCGCCGATCATCAGCCATTGCAGTCGCGCCGTATCCATGCCGAGCGAACGGGCGGCCTCCTCGCCCAGCGTCAGCGCATCCAGCCAGCGACCGGCACGGCGGAGCAGAGCGATACCCAGCAGCGTCAGCGGTGCGGCGATCCACAGATCCTGCCAGCTGCGATCCGCCACCGCCCCCATCAGCCAGGTGACAATCTCGCTCATGGCGAAAGGCGTTGGCGACAGGCTGATCGCCAGGCTCATCAGCGCGCCAGCCAGACTGGCGATCATCATCCCCGCTAGCGTGAACAGCACCTGCGATCCGCGCTGCCCGGCGATCAGTGCCAGCAGCGCCATCGCGCCGCCTGCGCCGATCAGCGCGAACAGCGGCAGGGCAAGGCCTTGCGCGCTCATTCCGGTCCAAAAGCTCAGCACCGCGCCCAGCGCAGCCCCCGGTGCAATCCCGAACAGGCCGGGATCCGCCAGCGGATTGCGCAAATAGCCCTGCATCGCTGCACCCGCAGCTCCCAGCCCGGCACCGATGGTCAGCGCCAGCAAGGCGCGCGGCAGGCGCAGCTCGCCCAGAATCAGCGCAGCATTGGGCACCGCCGGATGCAGCGGATCGATCCATACCCTTCCGGCGAGCAGCGACAGGGGCAGCGCGATCAGCAGCGCCAATAGCAGCAAGGGAACGGGCCGGTTCATTCAACGTGTTCCTTGGGACTTGCCATCGATCGCCGTACTTCGCCGAGCCGCTTTGCCGCGCGGATGATGGTCGGCCCGCCGCACCACAACAGCGAAGGGTCAAGTGGCGCACGCCTTGTCTGGCTCAGCCCGGCCAGCGCCGGATGGCGCAGCAGGCGGTCCTCATCAGCGGCGGCGCTGCCCGCGGTGAGTATCAGCTGCGGTGGGGCGGCGAGCATGGCTTCGAGTGGCAAAAGATCCGCCTGTTTCATCCCCCGCGCCGCTGCGGCATTGGCAAAGCCGGTGCGGGATAGCAGATCGGAAATCAGCGTATCGCGCCCTGGCACCATCCCGCCCGATTGCCAGACCACAGTGCTGATCGGTGCTCCGGGCGGCGGTGCGGCCTGGGCCAGTGCCGCATCGATCCGCGCCACCAGTGCCTCACCGCGCGCAGGGTGCCCGGCCATTGCGGCAAGCTGGCGAACCTGCGCCTTGCTGGCCTCAACAGTAGCCGCAATCGGCACCTGCTCCAGCCGCAGCCCCATCTTGCCCAGCGCCGCTGCGGTTGCCGGGCTGACGAAGTTGCCGGAAACCACCACATCGGGCCGCAACACCGCCAGTTCTTCAGCGGTGCCATGCACCATGCCAAAGCGCCGCGCCACGGCGACATCCATCGAGCTGGAGGCTGGGTCCCGACTATAGGCCGACAGCGCCAGTATCTGCTGCGGATCGGCCACTTCGGCCAATATCGCATCGGTGCAGGGATTCATGCTGACGATGGTGGGGTGGGTGTGCGCCGTTTCTTTCTGTGTCGAGCAAGCGGCAAGGGCAAGGGGCCTGCCCCAGACCGTCCGCCACCTCCCTCCGAGGGGGGGGGGGGGGCCCCCCGGGTGGTGGGGGCGGGCCCCAGGCGAGTTGTCCTGATCCAACCGACAGACTGGCGATCAAGGCCCGTACCCCTCCACCATCCCTGCGGGATGGTCCCCCTCCCCCCAGGGGGAGGATCTTGCGCCGCATCACCACTTCACGCGCAGCCCGGCATAGGCGGAGCGGCCATAGCTGCCGTAATTTGCGACAGTCTGGTATCGCTCATCCGTGACATTCTCGATCCGGCCATAGAGCTCGATCCGATCCGTCACCGGCAGCGAGGCGCGCAGCGTCAGCAGCCAATAGCCATCCAGTCGCACGCTGTTTGAGGCATCGTCATAGCTGTCTGACACCATCCGCAGATCCGCCCCCAGCGTCAGATCATGCAGCGGGCTGCGCCAATCGAGCCCGGCGCTGACCGCATTGCGCGGGCGGCGGGCGAGATCCTTGCCCTTGTTGCGATCCGTTGCCTTCACATAGCTGTAAGCCGCCCGGGCGGCAAAGCTCTGGCTGATCTGCCAGCCAGCCTCAATCTCCACCCCTTCGGCACGGCTGCGCGCGGTGTTGAAATAGCCGGTGGGGGAATCATAATCGATCAGATTGCTGGCATCGCGGCGAAATAGGGTGAGCGCCAGATGCCGCGCACCATTGCGATCGCCCA
>JBGAIR010000079.1:0-6771 GCA_044225335.1 Novosphingobium sp.
GCCGATACGGAATATGTCCCGCCAAAGGTTTGGAGCTGGGACCAGCAAAACGGCGGCGCCTTTGCGGCGATCAATCGCCCCATCGCTGGACCCACGCATGACAAGGAATTGCCAGTCGGCAAACATCCGTTCCAGCTCTATTCGCTGGGCACGCCCAACGGGCAGAAGGCCAGCATCATGTTTGAGGAACTGCTGGCCGCAGGGCATGGCGATGCCGAATATGATGCCTGGCTGGTCAATATCGGCGCAGGCGATCAATTCGGATCGGGCTTTGTCGATATCAATCCCAATTCGAAGATCCCCGCCCTGCTCGATCGCAGCGGGCCAGAGCCGATCCGGGTGTTCGAATCCGGCGCGATTCTGGTTCATCTCGCGGAGAAATTCGGTGCCTTTCTGCCTAGCGAACCCAAAGCAAGGGCTGAATGCTTCAGCTGGCTGATGTGGCAAATGGGCAGCGCGCCGTTCATCGGTGGCGGCTTTGGCCATTTCTATCACTATGCGCCGGTGAAGATCGAATATGCGATCAACCGCTATGCGATGGAAACCAAGCGCCTGTTCGACGTCGCCAATCGCCGCCTTGGCGAAAGCCGCTATCTGGCGGGGGACGAATACACCATCGCCGATATCGCCACGATCGGCTGGTTTGGCGCGCTCTATCAGGGGCTTGCCTATGGCGAAGCCAAGACATTCCTTTCGCTGGAGGAATATACCAATGTCGGCCGCTGGGTGGATGAGGTTACAGCCCGCCCCGGAGTCAAGCGCGGGCGCGTGGTAAATCGCGCGATGGGCGATGAAGGCACGATCCTGCCCGAACGCCACGATGCCAGCGATTTCGACAAACTGAAGCCCGGAGTGGTTTAACCCCCTTCCCAAGCTGGCGCGCTCTGCTATGAGCGCGCCTCGCGTTGGGGCGTCGCCAAGTGGTAAGGCACCGGTTTTTGGTACCGGCATTCGCAGGTTCGAATCCTGCCGCCCCAGCCAGCCTCCTGCTGCAATCGAAGATTTTCAGGAAATTGCGTGCCAGGCCTCGCGCAGTTTCGCAGCGTCGCCTGTGCCGAACACATAGCGGTCCGGTCGAACCAACACGGCTTCGGCATTGTGAGCGTCCAGCCAACCAGAAATTCCCTTAGCAAAGGGCACCAGACGCTGATCGTCGAGCGCGACACCGGTCAGGCTGTCGAGTGAATCGGCAGCAGCGCTGCGTGAAATCAGCCAGCCGCCTGCGCCCAGCACATCATCCAGCTTTTCCGCATTATCGGGCCCGGCGCAAAACTGCGGGAAATAGCTGCCAGCACCGGATCTGCCGGACAGGATCATGCCAGCGGACACCGGCGGATAGGCTGGCGGGCCATCGGGTAGCTTGCCCAGCGCCCGGGCCAATTTGAACTTCATGTCGCGCAGGAATGCCCCCCATTTGCTGGTGATGCAAACGGTGCGGCCCATCATGATCGCCATGGCGATTGTAGCGCGCAGGTTGGGCTCGCGCTCAGGCTGGTAGCTGTCGAGCATGGCATCAGGGCCATCGTGCTTGACCACCGCCGCCAGTTTCCACGCCAGATTGGCGGCATCGCGCAGGCCAGAACACATACCCTGCCCGGCAAAAGGTGGGGTCTGATGAGCGGCGTCGCCTGCCAGCATCACCCGGCCTTTGCGCCATTGCCGCGCGATCCGGGCGCGGAAGGTGTAAACTGCCTTGCGCTCCATCCGCACCGCGCCTTTGACGTCCCACGGCTCCAGCAGCTTTTCGATAAAGGCATCATCGCTGACCTGCTCTGCGGTTTCACCCGGCTTGATCATGAATTCCCAGCGATGCCGCCCTTCCCCCATCAGCACGCAGGTGGTGGGGCGTTCGGGATTGCAGATTTGCAGATTGGCGGTCGGCAACCGGGAATAATCATCCACGAAAACATCGACGACCAGCCAGGGTTCCTCGAAATTGAGATCGTCGAACACAATCCCGCTGGCCTCGCGCACGGGTGAGCGCGCCCCGTCAGCGCCCACCAGATAGCGCGTACGAATGGTTTTTTCCCCGTCAGGCGTGGTGATCCGGGCCGATACGCCGTCACCATCATCGGCAAAGCCAGTCAGTTCCCACCGGCAGTGCAGCTGCGCATTGGCATTAGCGGCCAGCGATCCGCGCAGCGCTGCTTCAACCGAGGGCTGGTGAATCATGTTCGCGGCGGGCCAGCCGCCAGGGCCGAGCTGATCGGAGCCTTCGAAGCGCAGCAGAATGTCACCCCTGGCGTTCAGGAAGTCGTAGCGCGAAGCCCGCCGGCTGCTGGCCATCACCGCATCGGCAACGCCGGCTTCCTGAAGAATACGCATGGTTTCATGATCGAGATGTGCCGCGCGCGGCAGCGGATAGATATCCGCCTCTTTCTCGGCCACGATCACCTTCACGCCGCGCTGCGCCAGCAGAATCGCCAGTGTCACCCCGGAAGGTCCGCCACCGGCGATCAGCACATCACAATCGAACCCGGCCACGGCGGTCAGCCCTCTGCCGCCATGGTGCATTCGATGTGGCCCAGCTTTTCCACTTCACAGCGGACGACGTCGCCGGGCTTCAGAAACTGACGCGGGTCCATCGCCGCACCAACACCGCCGGGTGTACCGGTGAAGATAACATCACCCGGCTCCAGCGTCATCGCTGCCGAAAGATGCTCGATCTGCTGCCAGATATCGAACACCAGATGCTGGGTGCTGGAATTCTGGCGCAGTTCGCCATTTACCGAGCAGCTCAGGGAAAGGTTGTGCGGATCCCCCACCTCATCAGCCGTGGTCAGCCATGGGCCGATCGGGGCATGCGTATCAAAGCTCTTGCCCAGCGACCATTGCGGCCCGGCATGCTGCCACATGCGTTCGGTCACATCATTGCCCACGCAATAGCCAAAGATGTGCTCAGCCGCCTTGTCCGCCGGAATGTGCTTGCCGCCCTTGCCGATCACGGCGACCAGTTCCACCTCATAGTCGGCAGTCATGGTGTTGCGGGCGATCAGAACCGGATCGAACGGCCCGTTGATCGAGGTTACCGCCTTGGTGAACCACACCTGCCGCTGCGGCGTTTCCATTTTTGATTCAGCAATATGGTCAGCATAGTTCAGACCAATTGCCCAGATTTTACCGGGGCGCTGCACCGGGGCCATCATCTTTACCGACGCCAGCGGCTTGCCGTCGCCAGCCGCCGCCTTCGCTTCGATTGCAGGGCGCAGTTCGTCCCAGCGCGCGATCAGATCGATCATGCTGCCATCGAAGCCGGTATCGATAATGCTATCGCCGATCACTACGCCGGTCTTGATGCCGCCATCCTGATAGGTTGCGAGTTTCATGCGGTTTGTCCTTTCGGGCTGCGGCGGAACAACCGCCGGATACGAAGATTAAGGGCCATGAAGAAGCTGACCAGCCTTTGCGGCGGCGGGCGCTTGCCTGCAAACATCGGATGCGGCGTGCCCCATTGTACTGCCAGCAGCGCGCTGACCGGCATGACATTGGCGGGATCGGCAGCGGTGAACAGATCGCCGTCGGTCCAGTGCTCAAGCTCATGCCCCCAGGGATCGCGCCAGTAATCGAATATCTGGCTGCCCATGATGTGCCGCCCGACGCCCCATGCCTGATCGCGGCCCTTGCCCTTCAGATGAGCATGCCCCAGCATCAGATCGTCCATATTGGCGACCTCGAAAGCGGCATGGAGGAAGCCGGTCTTTTGCGGCAGCTGGGCCAGAAACAGTGTGTGATGATCCGCTGGCTTGTCACCGCGATCGCAGCGCATGAACGCGCCCAGCGGAAGGCCCGGCGCAGCTTCCACCTCATCAGAGGTCAGAAAGCCGAAACGCTCCTTGTACCAGCGTTCCGAGGTCCGGAAATCGGAGACGTTCAGAACACAGTGGCCGATCCGCTGAACATGCGCCGCGCCATCTTCCAATCGCACCGGCGCGCGCAAGCGCTGATGCGCGGCAGCATTGTTGCGCAGGGGCTCGGCCATGGTGGTCGCGGGTTCCAGACGGGCCTGTCCGGCTACCACCTCGACCAGAAAGCCATCCGGATCGCGCAGGCGCACCACTTTGCCGCCGCCGGGCGTGTCGAGATCGTCCACCGTCACGCCTTCCGCTGCGGCAAGCGCATCCAGTTCGGCCAGCGTTTCCACGCGAAAGCCAACCGCTACAAAGGCGGCATCGCCTTGCTCGGTCGCATGCAGAAACGGACGGCCATCGCTGCCCCGGCCATAGAGTCGCCCGCCCTGCTCGCTGCAGGTCAGGCCGAAATCTTCCAGAAAGCTGCGCATCTGCGCCAGATCGGGCGCGGCAAAGCGGACATGCGCAATGTCTTCCACCTTGACGATAGGCATCTGCTTCTCCCGATTCGCAATTGACTTTTTGGTCAACTATTGTCAAATGACTATTCAGTCAATATAGAAAACGCATGACCATGTCTGCCGCCCCAGCCCGCCCGAACGCAAGAGCCGCCCGCACCCGCGAAGCGCTGATGGAAGCTGGACTGCGCCTGTTTGCGGAACGGCCGGTGGATGCGGTGCCGATTGATGATATCGTGGCCGCCGCTGGCGTCGCCAAGGGCAGCTTCTTCAACCATTTTCGCGACAAGCAGCATTTCGCCAACACCATCGCCGCGGATATTCGCCGCATTATCGAGCTGCAGGTCGATGCCGCCAATGCCGGGCTGGCAGATCCGCTGCTGCGCCTGGCCGGAGGGATGACGGTGGCGGCGCGCTTTGCCTTGCAAGAGCCGGATCGCACCACGGTGATGCTGCGCGGCATGGCCTGGTCAACCGGGCGCGACAATCCGCTCAACGCCGGTCTGCGCGGCGATATCGAGGCCGCCGCCGCCAATGGCCTGCTCCGCCCGGAAGCGCGCGCGGCCGGACTGCTGTTCTGGCTGGGCAATTGCCAGATGCTGATGATCAACATCGTCGAACGGCGCTTCACCGTTGCCGATGCTGCACAGCGGTTGCAGGAAGTGATGGTGATGGCACTGACCGGGCTGGGCGTTGCATCAGATCGTTCCGCAGAAATCGCAGTGCATTGCCACGACCGGATAGGCCGCTGATTACCGCATTGCCGCCAGCGCAGCCCAAGCTATGCTCCAGCACAAGGAGATCATGATGCACGCGATTCAGGCAGTGATAGAGCAGACCGGCGGGCCAGAGGTCATTCAATGGCGCGAGGTGGAACTGCCCGCCCCCGGTCCGGGCGAAGTCTTGCTGCGGCAGGAGGCGGTAGGGCTGAACTTCATCGACACCTATTTCCGCACCGGGCTTTATCCGGCGCCGCTTCCCGCCGGACTGGGCATGGAAGCCGCCGGAGTGATCGAAGCGGTTGGCGAAGGTGTCAGCGGCTTCAATCCGGGTGATCGCGTTGCTTATTCGGGCGCATTGGGTGCTTACGCCAGCGCGCGCATTCTGCCAGCGGTGCAGCTGTTCGCCCTGCCCGCCAGCATCGACAGCCAGACCGCTGCAGCGGCCCTGCTCAAGGGCGCAACGGTAGAATTCCTGGCAGAGCGCTGCGCCCCGGTGTCGCCGGGAGGCTGGGCGCTGGTGCCCGCTGCGGCCGGCGGCGTCGGGCTGCTGCTGGTGCAATGGCTCAAGGCGCGCGGGGTGCGGGTGATCGGCACGGTCGGCAGTGAAGACAAGATTGCACTGGCCCGCGATGCCGGGGCGGAACTGGTGCTGCTGTCCTCCGCGCCCGATCTGGTCAACCAGGTGCGCGCGGCGACCGGTGGTGCAGGCGTTGCGGTTTCCTATGACGGGGTGGGCGCGGCGACCTGGGAAAGCTCACTGAAATCGCTGATGCGGCGCGGCACCCTGGTCAGCTTCGGCAATGCCAGCGGTCCGGTTACGGGTGTCAATCTGGGTGTGCTGGCCAGCCATGGTTCGCTATTCGTCACCCGGCCGACCATGTTCGATTACTACCGTGAGCCGGACGAGCGCGCCGCTGGTGCTGCGAAGCTGTGGGAGATGATCGGAACGGGCAAGGTCAAGGTCAACATCGGCCAGACCTATGCGCTGCGCGATGCGGCGCAGGCGCATAGTGATCTGGAAGGGCGCAAGACCACGGGATCGACGCTGCTGATACCCTAGGATCAGTCCCTAAGCAGGCTTGCGCGCGAACCAGATGGTGTGGCGCGGGCCTTTACCCTTGCCATTGGCGTCGATGCGGGCACGCACTTCCACTTCTTCCACCGCGAAACCGGCATCACCCAGCCGCCGGGTAAAGGCGCGATCACTCGCCGCAGACCAGATCGCCAGAACCCCGCCAGGGGCCAGTGCCCGCAGTGCGTTCTTCAGCCCGGCGCGCGAATACAGCCGGTTGTTCTCTGCCCGCACCAGCCCGTCCGGCCCGTTGTCAACATCCAGCAGAATCGCATCGAGCGGTTCCGGTGCCAGCAGGATCGCATCGGCAACATCGCCCATGCGCAGCACCACACGCGGATCGTCCAGGCAGTCGCCGGTAAGCCCGGCCATCGGCCCGCGCGCCCATTCGATGATTTCCGGCACCAGTTCCGCCACGGTTACGCGGCCGGAACGATCCATCTCGGCCAGCGCCGCGCGCAGGGTGAAGCCCATGCCATAGCCGCCGATCAGCAGATGCGGCGCAGATACGCCGCGCAGCCGGTCCAGCGTCATCCGTGCCAGCGCCTCTTCCGAGCCACGCATCCGCGTGCTCATCAGCTCATTATGGCCCATCACGATCATGAAATCGCGGCCATGCGAATAGAGCCGCAACTCCTCGCCGCCGGGAACCTGCGCCGTTCCCAGCAATT
>JBGAIR010000080.1:0-6597 GCA_044225335.1 Novosphingobium sp.
CGGCTTCCGAAGCCTGAACTAGCAGCCCCTTGTCGCGCGATTATGCCGCATCACCGCCAATTTGTCGCCAATTGTCGCAAAGCGGCGGTGATGTTCATCGGGGATTTAGTGTCTGGTCCGAAACTATCGTTTCGGATTGAGCGGGCTGGCGCCGATCCGAAATTCGCCGTTACGCGAACTCCGGATCAAACTTTCACCCCATGATGAAGGCATTGAGCTTGTTGCCATCGGGATCGCGGAAATAGGCAGCATAGAATCCGCCGTCACCGCGCGGGCCGGGCGCGCCTTCATCGCTGCCACCATTGGCCAGCGCGATTTCATAGAGCCGGTCCACCTGCGCCTTGTCCTGCGCTTCAAACGCAACCATCACCCCGTTGCCGACGCTGGCGGGATTGCCGTCAAACGGCTTGGTTGCGGCCACCCCGGCACCGCCGCCGGGCGTGCCCCAGGCGATGAAGCTATCAAATTCCATCATCCGGCCGGTGCCCATTTCAGCCGCGATGGCATCATAGAATTTTGCGGCGCGCGGCAGATCATTGGTGCCGACGGTGACATATCCGATCATTGCATTCACTCCCTTAATCCGAATCGATGATGGAACATTAGGAGAACATGTGTTGCATCACAAGGGGGCACATTGCGCCTTTAGCCAGGCCAGCGCCTCGCCCGCCAGCTGCGGTGCAAGGATTGCCTCAACCTGCGCGTGATAGCTGTTCCACCATTCGATTTCGGCAGGCTCCATCAGTGCCAGATCGACCAGAACGCGATCGATCGGCGCGAAGGTGAGCGTTTCAAAGCCGAAATACTCGCCCTCTGCTCCGGCGATCTGGCGCTGTTCGACCAGCACCAGATTTTCGGTGCGGATGCCGTATTCGCCCGGCTTGTAATAGCCCGGCTCGTTGGAAAGGATCATCCCGGCCAGCAGTTCCTGCCCGGTTCCGGCCTGTCCGCCCGCCGATTTGGCAATGCGCTGCGGCCCTTCGTGGACCGACAGGAAGCTGCCGACGCCGTGGCCGGTGCCATGGGCATAATCCAGCCCGGCTGACCACAGGAACTGGCGGGCGAAACTATCCAGCTGGCTGCCGACGGTGCCGCGCGGAAACACCGCCCGATCGAGGGCGATATGCCCCTTGAGCACGCGGGTGAAGCGGTCCTTCACCTCGGCAGGGGGAGCGCCGGGGCCGACCCAGACGGTGCGGGTGATATCGGTGGTGCCATCGGCATATTGTCCGCCCGAATCGACCAGATAGACGCTGTTCGGTTCGATCGCGCGGTTCGATTCCTCGCTCACCTTGTAATGCGGGCTGGCACCATTGGGGCCAGCGGCGGAAATCGTATCGAAAGACAGATCGCGCAGCAGCCCGGTATCCTCGCGGAAGGCTTGCAGCCTGGCTGCGGCGGACAGTTCGGTTTCCCCGCCCTTCGGCGCTTCCAGTGACAGCCAGTGCAGGAAACGGGCAATCGCCGCCCCGTCGCGCGCCTGCGCCGCGCGTTGCCCGGCTTGTTCGACGGGGTTCTTCACGGCCTTGGGCAGCACGGTGGGATCGGTCAGCTCGATCACCTGCGCTCCGGCATCCCCCAGCGCGGCAAAGATCGCCGCGACGCTGCGTTCGGGATCGACCGCCACCTTGCGCCCGGCCAGAGCCTGGAGCTGCGGGACAAAGCTTTCGCGCGGGCGGATCGTCACCGCATTGCCCAGATGCGCGCGCAGCTGTGGCGTCACCTTGTCTTCGGCGATGAACAATTCGGCGGTGCCATCGGCATGGGCCAGCACGAAAGACAGTGCCACCGGGGTGCGATCAACATCGCTGCCGCGCATGTTGAGCAGCCAGGCCACGCCATCCAGCGCCGATACCACCGCCGCATCCAGCCCGCGTTCCGCCAGCCATTCCGCCACCATTGCGCGCTTGGCTTCGCTCGACATGCCGGCATGTTCATTGGCATGAACGATCGCCGGGGCTAGCGACGGGGCGGGCTGATCGTGCCAGATCGCGTCGATCGGGTTGCCTTCGGTCGCCACCAGCTGCCCCTGCCGCGCGGCAAGGGCGCGATTGGCGCTGTCGACCCAGGGCTTGCCATGCAGCCAGGCGTCATAGCCGATCCGCGCGCCCTGCGGCGCGTGCTGGCCCAGCCATTCGGCGACGCTGGTTGCCGGAACCGATTGGTAATCGAACAACCGGCCATCGACCTGTTCGCGCACTTGCAGCGTATAGCGGCCATCGACGAAGATCGCGGCGCTATCGGCCAGCACCACGGCGGTTCCGGCCGAGCCGCCAAAGCCGGTCAGCCAGGCCAGGCGCTGGGCATAGGCACCGACATATTCGCTCATGTGCTCATCGGAAATCGGCACCACGAATCCATCGAGGCCGCGCGCCTTCAATTCCTTGCGGAGCGCGTCGAGCCGCGCTTCATTTGTATTCATCAGCATGATTTTGCGAGTCCTGCTTGCGGGGACAATGGCGGCACCATAGACCGGCGGCATGACAGATACCACACCCCCCATCGCGCCGCCGGTCGCGGCTCGGAAACCCTTCAGCACCACCCATCACGGCATCACCCTGCAGGATGATTACGCCTGGCTGCGCGACCCCGGCTATCCCGAGGTGAGCGATGGCGAAGTGCTGGCGCATCTGCAGGCGGAAAACGCCTGGTTCGAAGCGCGGATGGCGGGGCAGCAGGGGCGGATCGACAGCCTGTTCCGCGAAATGCGCGGCCGGATCAAGGAAGCCGACAAGTCGGTGCCGCAGAAGGATGGCGATTACCTCTATTGGCTGGAATATGAGGAAGGCGCCGAATACAAGAAATGGTGGCGCCGCCCGGTGGGCGCTGCGGCCGATGGCAGCGCGGATCAGCTGCTGCTCGATGAAGTGGCGCTGGCCGAGGGCAAGGAATATTTCCGGCTGGGCGCGCTGTCGGTCTCGGCCAATGGCAAGCTGCTCGCCTGGGCGGCGGATGAGAATGGCTCGGAACGCTTCACCGTGCGGATCCGTGATCTCGAAACCGGAGCCATGCTGCCTGACGAGATTCCCGGTACGCTTTCCACGCTGGTCTGGGTCGCGGGGGATCGCGGGCTGGTCTATTCGCTGGCCAATGAGCAATGGCGCACCGATAATGCCCGGCTGCACTGGCTGGGCCAGCTCGCCGATCAGGATATCGAGCTTTATCATGAGGATGATGAGGGCTTTCGGGTCGGATCATCGCTCTCCGCCAATGAAAAATGGCTGGTGATCGCCACCTCCGATCACGAAACCAGCGAAGTGCGGCTGGTGCCCGCCGATGATCCACTGGCCACGCCGCTGCTGATCAGGCCGCGTCAGGCCGGGGTGGAATATGATGTCGATGAACGCGATGGCACGCTCTACATCCATGCCAACGATATTCATGAGAATTTCCGCCTCGCCACCGCGCCGCTCGGTGATCCCGGCAACTGGACCACGCTGATCGAGGGCAGCGATACGTTCTATTTGACCGGGTTTGAACTCTACCGCGATTTCTATGTGGTCGAAGGCCGCCGTACTGCAGGCCAGGGGGCCGGGCTCGATCAGATCGAGATCCGCTATTATGACGATCCCGCCCGGATCGAGCCGGTGGTCTTCCCCGAGGCGAGCTATTCCGCCGGCACGGGTGACAATCCCGAATGGGCGATGGAGCGGCTGCGGCTCAGCTATGAAAGCATGGTCAGCCCCGGCACCGTCTATGATTACCATGTCGCCGAACGGCGGCTGGAAGTGCTGAAGGTGCAGGAAGTGCCTTCGGGCTATGATGCCGCGCTCTATTGCACCGAACGGCTGGAAATCCCGGCGCGCGATGGCACGCCGATCCCGGTCAGCATCGTCATGCGGCGGGATCGGGCCGCTAGTTTCGCAAATGGAGACGGCCCGCTGCATCTCTATGGCTATGGTGCCTATGGCATCGCCATGGATCCCGGCTTTTCCACCAGCCGCCTCAGCCTGGTCGATCGCGGCTTTGCCTATGCCATCGCCCATATCCGTGGCGGCGATGATCTGGGCCGCGCCTGGTACAAGGCCGGCAAGCTCGACAAGCGGGAAAACACCTTCAACGATTTCGTCGATGTGGCGAAGGGGCTGATCGCGCGCGGTTACACCGCGGCAGGCCGGATCAGCATTTCCGGCGGCTCTGCCGGGGGAGAGCTGATGGGGGCAGTGGTCAATTCCGATCCCGGCCTGTGGGGCGCGGTGGTGGCGCATGTGCCCTTTGTCGATGTGCTGAACACCATGCTCGATCCCACCCTGCCGCTGACCCCGGGCGAATGGCCCGAATGGGGCAACCCGATCGAGGACAAGGCGGCGTTTGAAACGATCCGCGCCTATTCGCCCTATGATCAGGTCAAGGCGCAGGATTATCCGCCGCTGCTGGTCACCGCCGGGCTGAATGATCCGCGCGTCACCTCTTGGGAACCGGCCAAATGGGTGGCGAGGCTGCGCGAGCTGAAAACCGACGGCAACGAACTGCTGCTCAAGACCAATATGGGCGCGGGCCATGGCGGCAAATCGGGGCGGTTTGAAAGTCTGAAGGAAGTGGCGGAGGAATTCGCCTTCATCCTGTGGCAGCTGGGCGTGGAGGAAAGCCAGCCGCCGCAGGCTGGCTGAGCAAATATCCCCCCTCCCGCTTGCGGGCGGGGCCGGGGGAGGGCATGTTACGCTGCAATGCAACAGGCTCTTCCCATTCACGCACACACCCTCCCCCACCCCCTCCCGCAGGCAGGAGGGGAGTCGTGAACCGCCACACCCTGACCTTCACCGCCGGGCTGGAGCACATTGACGAGTTGGGCCATGTCAACAATGCGGTGTGGGTCGATTGGGTGCAGCAGATCGCCACCAGCCACTGGCGGCTGGTCGCCGCGCCGGAGCATCAGGCGCAATATGTCTGGGTCGTGACCCGGCACGAGATCGATTATCGCGGCAATGTAACGCTGGGTGAAAGCGTGACGGCGGAAACCTTCATCCCCAGCGGGCCGACCGGGGCGCGGTTTGACCGACGGGTCGATTTCCGCAATGCCGACGGCAAGGTGATCGTCGCTTCAAAAACCACCTGGGCGATCATTGACCGCGCGGCAGGGCGGATCGTGCGGGTGCCAAAGGAAGTGGCCGAACCGTTCCGTCCGTTTGGCGATGAGGAGCAGGGCAATGGCTGACATCACACTGCGCCCGGTGGGCTGGGTGCGCGGCGGGCGGATCGCCGCAGAGGACGACAATTGGGACAGCGAAACCGCGGCGATAGAGCTGGATGAAAGCTGGCTCACCGCCGAAGCGCTGCAGGGGCTGGACAGTTTCAGCCATGCCGAGGTGGTGTTCCAGTTTGATCGCCTGCCCGAAAGCGAAGTGGTGCTGAGCGCGCGCCATCCGCGCGGCAATCCCGATTGGCCGAAGATCGGCGTATTTGCCCAGCGCGGCCGCAACCGCCCCAACCGGCTGGGGGTGAGCATCTGCCGGATTCTGGGTGTTGACGGCACGCGGCTGCTGGTCGCCGGGCTGGATGCCATCGATGGCACCCCGGTGCTGGATATCAAGCCGGTGCTGTCCGGCTTCCTGCCGCGCGGGGCCCATCGCGAGCCCGACTGGGCCCGCGAATTGATGGCGGATTACTGGTAAATTACCCCAGCACTGCGGCCAGCGGGGTATAGTCATAGCCCAGTTCGCGGGCGACGGCCTCATAGGTGACCTTGCCTTCGTGGACATTCAGCCCTTCCGCCAGATGCGGATCGGCCTTGAGCGCGGCCTTCCAGCCGAGATCTGCGATGCGCAGCGCATGCGGAAGGGTAACATTGTTGAGCGCATAGGTGCTGGTGCGCGCCACCGCGCCCGGCATGTTGGCGACGCAATAATGCACCACGCCATCGACCACATAGGTCGGTTCGGCATGGGTGGTGGCCTTGCTGGTTTCGAAGCAGCCGCCCTGATCGATGGCGACATCGACAAGCACCGCGCCGGGCTTCATGGTCGAAAGCATGTCGCGCGTGACCAGCTTGGGCGCGGCGGCACCGGGCACCAGCACCGCCCCGATCACCAGATCGGCCTCGGCCACTTCGGCCGCGAGCGCGGCCCGGCCAGAATAGAGCGTGCGGGCGCGGCCTTCGAAATGGCTGTCGAGCCGTTCCAGCACCGCCGGATCGCGATCAAGAATGGTGACATCGGCGCCCATGCCAACCGCCATCTGCGCGGCGTTGAAGCCGACCACGCCGCCGCCGATCACTACCACCTTGGCAGGGAGCACGCCGGGCACGCCGCCCAGCAGCACGCCGCGTCCGCCATGCGCCTTTTCCAGCGCGGTGGCCCCGGCCTGGATCGACATGCGGCCTGCAACCTGGCTCATCGGCTTGAGCAGCGGCAGCGAATTGTTCGCGCCGGTGACGGTTTCATAGGCAATCGCGGTAACCCTGGATTTGACCAGATCGGCGGTCTGCTCCGGATCGGGCGCGAGGTGGAGATAGGTATAGAGCACCTGCCCCTTGCGCAGCTGGGCGCGTTCCACTGCCTGCGGTTCCTTGACCTTCACCACCATTTCGCAGTTGGCGAAGATTTCGGCGGCAGTGGCTTTGATCACCCCGCCAGCGGCGCTGTAATCGGCATCGCTGGC
>JBGAIR010000012.1:0-58666 GCA_044225335.1 Novosphingobium sp.
ATGGCCGCAGAACGTGGCCGCAAGACCCGCCCCGGCATCAAGCTGGGCATTTGCGGCGAACATGGCGGCGATCCGGCCAGCATTGCCTTCTGTGAACAGACCGGCCTCGATTACGTCAGTGCATCGCCTTACCGCGTACCAATCGCGCGGCTGGCGGCGGCACAGGCGGCGCTGGGCTGAACATTGGCGCTATCTGCGCCAGCCGCTCAGCGTCAAAATCTCGAAGCGCTCGACGGTCTTTTCGCCAAAGGCTTGCGCCGCGCGGTGTAGTGTGGCGCGGGTCAGCGGCGGGCCGGGCCGGGCCAGCACATTGCCAAGCCCCTGCGCACGCAAATCCGCGATCAGGCTGGCAAGGCTGGAGAAACGCACCTCCAGGCTGCGGCTGTCAATCACCGGATCGGTCCAACCCGCGCGTTGCAGCAATTGCCCGCCAGCGCGCACATCGACTTGCGGATGCAGGCGCGGGGCAGGGCGGTCGCCATCCGCAGTCAGCATCGCCGTGCGCAGTGCGGGCAGGCTGCCTGCCCCGATCATACTGGCGATCACTAGCCCGCCGGGTGCCAACGCCGCTTTCAGATGCAGCAGCGCGCCGGGCAGATCATTGACCGTGTCGAGCGTGCCGATACTGGCGATGAAGTCGAAGCCAGCTTCGGCAAAGGGCTGCTCTTCGGCAAAACCCAGCGCCGGATCGACGCTGCTTACCGCCGCGCCCTGTGCACTCAGCAAGGCTGCCAACTGGCCGCCACGATCGCCTATCACCAGCGCCTTGTGCGGGGTGTGGCGCAGGAATGAGAGCCTTTCGCCAATATCCTCGACCATGTCGGCCAGCAGATAATCCGCTGCGCCGGGCTGATCCTGCAGTCGCATGGCGCGTTGGCGGGCGGCCAGGCGGCGCTGGGGCGAGAATATCAGGGGCGGTGAGGCGGCCATGCTCTGCGCACTGCCTTGCGCCGGGGCGGGGTGCAAGCAATAGTCCGCAGTCATGGCACTGCGCGCTGCCCTGTCTTCCGCATTTGCACCGGTGGTCGATCTGGTGTTCCCGCCGCGCTGCCCGCTGTGCGGGGCCGGGCTGGCGGCGCAGGCGGGGCTCTGCGTCGACTGCTGGGGAGCGCTGGCAATACCCGGCGCGCCCCGTTGCAGCGCCTGTCAGCGTCCCTTTGGTCCGGGACATCTCGAACAGGGGCATGGGCAGGGGCCAGGGCCAGGGTCAGGGCCGGGGCAGGGGGAGGATGCCGCAGGGCTGCTTTGTGCCCCTTGCCTTGCCAACCCGCCCCGGCATGACGGGATTGCTGCCGGCACACTCTATGATGACGGATCGCGCAAGCTGGTGCTGGCGTTCAAGCATGGCCGCCGGATCGCACTGGCGCCGATGCTGGCACGGATCATTGCCGTCCAGTTGCCCTTGGAAATCGGTGCGGATTGGCTGTTTGTGCCAGTGCCGCTGCATCGCTGGCGGCTGTGGCGGCGCGGTTTCAATCAGGCGGCCTTGCTGGCCGGTCAACTTGCCACGCTACGGGGCAGTGAGCTGGGCGTTGATGTGCTTCAGCGCCGCAAACCGACGCCAATGCTGGGCGGTTTGGGCCGCCTGGCAAGAGCGCGCGCGCTGTCTGGGGCAATTTCGCTTGATTCGCGGTGGCGTGATCGGATCAAGGGGCGCTCGGTCGTTCTGGTGGATGATGTGCTGACCAGTGGCGCAACCAGCGATGCCTGCGTGTCAGCGCTGAAGCGTGCCGAGGCCAGCCAGGTGGTGATCGCTTGCTTCGCGCGGGTGCTGGATTAGGCGCACGAGCAGGGCACAAAAGAAACGCCCGGAACCAAAGGCTCCGGGCGTCCTCGTGACGAAACTCTTGAGCGCCGCTTGCGCGGTTAGACGGTCCCCCTTTGGCCGTCGCGCCCTAACCCTCATGCGGCGAGCCTGCTTTGCAGGCTTCATTCGGTCCCCGAACCTGGGCCTTTCGAGGCTTTGCTTGCTGCTCAGCTCTCGATTCCGCAGCGCCTAGTTCCCCGAATCGCGGCGGATTGGAAAGGGGCAAGCGCGCCGAGCGCAGTTTTTGGTCGACACATGTGGTTATCCTGCAACAAAGGGTAATCATGAGCGATGGGAACGAACGCGAACAGGGCAGCACTTTCATGCCCAAATTCGATGCCAGCGGGCTGCTGACTGCGGTGGCCATGGATGTGATCAGCCGGGAAGTCTTGATGGTGGCATTCATGGATGCCGAAGCATTGGCGAAAACCCGCGAGACCGGGCTGGCCCACTTCCATTCGCGCTCACGCGGGCGGTTGTGGCTGAAGGGTGAAACCAGTGGCCATGTTCTTCGGGTGCAGGAAATTCTGGTTGATTGCGATCAGGATGCGCTGGTTCTGCTGGTTTCCCCGGCCGGTCCGGCCTGCCATACCGGGGCGCAAAGCTGCTTTTATCGCAAGCTGGAAGGAGAGCGGCTGCAACCGCGCAGTGATTGACGCTTACGTAAAGGTAAGATATAAATTGGCGCATGGACAATCCCGGCGCCGCTCGCATGTCTGCATCTCCCGTATCCCATGCGACCACGCATGAAGGGGCGCATCTTGATCGGCCCGATGCGTTGCAGCGCGAACAGTTTTCGATTTCCGATCTGACAGCCGAATTTGACCTGACGGCGCGTGCGCTGCGGTTTTACGAGGATGAAGGCCTGATTGCCCCGGCGCGGGTGGGCCTGAATCGCGTTTATTCCAAGCGTGATCGCGCCCGGCTGGCGTGGATCATGCGTGCCAAGAATGTCGGCTTCAGCCTGACCGAGATCAAGGAGATGATCGATCTCTATGATTTGGGCGATGGCCGCGTAAAGCAGCGCCGGGTGACGATTGATCGCTGCCGCGAACGCGTCGAACGTTTGCAGCAGCAGCGTAACGATATCGATGCCGCGATTGCCGAATTGTCCGATTTTGTCTCACTGCTCGAAAATCTTGATCCCGCCCTGCTCAAGGGCTGATCCACTCCTGACCGGGAAACCACCATGCCGATCTACAAAGCGCCGACGCGCGACACCCGTTTTGTCATCAATGAAATGCTCAAGCTGGAAGGCTTCGCTGGCCTGCCGGGCTTTGACAACGCCAGCGCCGATATGGTCGATGCGGTGGTTGAGGAATGCGGCAAGTTCGCATCCGAAGTGCTGGCCCCACTCAACCAGAGCGGCGATCAGCAAGGTTGCAAGCGCAATCCCGATGGCACGGTGACGACACCGGATGGTTTCAAGGAAGCCTTCGCCAAATATCGTGAGGCAGGCTGGGGCACGCTTGCATCGCCGGTTGAGTTCGGCGGGCAGGGCATGCCGCATGTGCTGGGCTTCATGGTGGAAGAATTCATAGCCACTGCCAATCACGCCTTTGGCATGTATCCCGGGCTGACCAATGGCGCGGTCAGCGCGATCATCGCCAAGGGATCGCCGGAGCAGCAAGCGAAATATTTGCCCAAGATGGTGTCCAACGAATGGCTGGGCACCATGAACCTGACCGAACCGCATTGCGGCACCGATCTTGGCCTGATCCGCACCCGTGCCGTGCCGCAGGCGGATGGGTCCTTTGCGATTACCGGCACGAAGATCTTCATTTCGGCCGGTGATCATGATCTGACCGACAACATCATCCATCTGGTGCTGGCAAAAACGCCGGATGCGCCGGAAAGTTCAAAGGGTATCTCGCTGTTCATCGTGCCCAAGGTGCTGGTCAATGATGATGGTTCGCTGGGGGATCGCAATGCCGTTTCTTGTGGTTCGATCGAACACAAGATGGGCATCCACGGCAATGCCACCTGCGTGATGAATTATGATGGTGCCAAGGGCTGGATGGTTGGCGAGGAAAATAAAGGCCTCGCCGCCATGTTCATCATGATGAACGCAGCACGGCTTGGTGTGGGCGTACAGGGTCTCGCCCAGGCGGAAGTCGCCTATCAGAACGCGGTCAAATATGCGCAGGAACGCCGTCAGGGCCGCGCCCTTACTGGCCCGGCCGAACCGAATGAAAAGGCCGATACGCTGTTCGTGCATTCGGATGTCCGGCGCATGCTGATGGATGCCAAGGCTTTTACCGAAGGGATGCGGGCGCTGTGCCTGTGGGGTGCGCTTCAGGTCGATCTGTCGCACAAGGGCGCGAGCGAGGTGGATCGGCAGACAGCCGACGATCTGATCAGCCTGCTGACTCCGGTGATCAAGGGCTATGGCACTGACAAGGGCTTTGATACCTGCGTCAACATGCAGCAGATCTTCGGTGGCCACGGCTATATCGAGGAATGGGGCATGAGCCAGTTCGTGCGCGATGCCCGTATTGCCCAGATCTATGAAGGCGCCAATGGCGTGCAGGCGATGGACCTTGTCGGCCGCAAGCTGGCGATGAACGGTGGCCGCGCGGTGCAGGCGTTCTTTGCCGAAGTCGACGCCGCTTGTGCCGCAGCCAAGGATAAACCGGAACTGGCAGCGCTGGCCGGGCAGGTTGAAAAGGCCAATGGCGAGCTCAAGGCAGCCACCATGTGGTTCATGCAGAACGGCATGACCAACCCCAACAATGTCGGGGCAGGTGCATACCACTATATGCACATCATGGGCATCGTTGCGCTGGGGCTGATGTGGCTGCGTCAGGGGGAAACCGCGATTGCGGCACTGGCCGCAGGCAGCGATGACAAGGCATTCTACGAAACCAAGCTGACCACCGCGCGCTATTTTGGCGAAAGGTTCACGCCTGATGCCGGTGCCCTGCGCCGCAAGATCGAGGCTGGCTGCGATGCCGTGATGGCATTGCCGGTTGAAGCTTTCGCGACCGCGTGATGGAAATCAGGCGGCTGCCCCTTCGCTGAGCAGCCGCCCCATCATCCGGCTGATTGGCGGAAAAGCGCCAATGCGCAAGACCGTGCTGCGCAGCGGCGCGGCGGCGCGGCGGTCATCCGTGTACAGCCGCACCAGTTGCAGCGTTGCCTGATAGAGCGGCAATGTCGCCAGCCGGTGGCGTAGCGCCCAGCGGCGCAGCAACAGCGCTGCGCCAGGGTCCTCGGCCTGCGCAAGTGCCTTTGCCAGCCGGTTCGCTCCCAGCAGCCCGAAGTTGAAACCATGCGCCGTCACCGGGTGCATCCCCACAGCAGTATCACCGATCAGCACCGCGCGGGTAGCAGCGAAGCGGCGCGAAAAGGTCATCGCCAGCGGATAGGCATGGGGCCGCGTCATCAACCCGATCGCGCCCAGTTCGCCGCGAAGATAATCGGCAAATGCGTTCTCGATCCGGGCATCGTCCATTGCGCAAAGCCGCCGCGCCTGATCATCGGGCAGCGTCAGCACCAGCGATGAAACGCCCTCTGCCAATGGCAGCAAGGCGATGGTCCTTCCATTGTCGAACCATTCCAGCGCCGCGCCATGATGCGGCGCTTCGTGCGCGATGCGGGCGACCAGCATGGTGTGACCAAACCGTTCCACCTTCGCTTCGATGCCCAATTGGCTGCGCGTGTGTGAAAAACGACTGTCAGCCGCGACCAGCAGGTCGCCGGTCAGCACTTCGCCATTATCCAGCTCCACGGTCACACCGGTTGCGCTTCTGATAACATTGGCGAGTTTGCGTCCGCAGCGGAACGAAACATTGGGTTGTGCGGAAACAGACTGAAACAGCGCCCGGCGGATCAGGTGGTTCGAAACCAGCTGGCCCAGCGCATCGCCGCGCTCGGACCCGATCGAAAGAGCAAATGGCGAGCCACCGTTGCGCACCCGGGCCTGCCGCAGTGGATAGGCCTCATCCGGGGGAATGGTCTGCCAGACATCCATATCACGCAAGATTGCGCAGGATCGCAGCGTCAGCGCGATCTCGCGGCCATCAGCGGCGGGATCGGCAAGCGCATCCTGCGATTGCGGTTCGATCAGGATAACCTGGTGCCGCGATTGCGCCAGTCCCCTGGCAAGGCTGAGCCCGGCCGGACCTGCCCCGGCGATAATGATGGTGCGGCGCATGGATACCTCCGAATCCATGCTGCACGCCCTTGGCCCCGGGCGCATTGCGTCAGGTCAATTTGCTGCGTTCGACCTGGAGTTGCGACAAGATGCACGGGGCCATCGTTAGGCTGCAGGCGGTAAGTTGTTGATCTGGCTGATAGACCGAATCGCCGCAGCAAGCTGGATTATGGGCCAGATCCAGTGAAGCTGTTTCGGGCAGGGGGTTGTTTGTCAGGAGCAACCGATGTCTAACCTACCCAAATATTTCGCTGCCGGTCTGATCGGCATTTCCATGCTGGCGATATCGCCAACTGCGTCGCGGGCCGCGCCGCCCAGGGATACGACGGGCGAAAAGACGACAGCCCGGCCGCAGGACAAGCCTGCGCCACCAACAATCGATACCAATAATGACGGCAAACCGGATGCATGGGATCGCAACGGCGATGGCAAACCGGATGCCTGGGACACCAATGGCGATGGTCAGCCCGATGTCTATGACAATGAACAGGATGGCCGCCCCGATCCGTCGGACGGACAGGATCAGCAGCGCCGCTGAAGCACTATCCGCTGGCCGGGCAAACCTCGCCCGACCAGCGGCATTTCCTGATAACTATTCCGGCAGGAAATCCGGCACCGAAAGATAGCGCTCGCCGGTATCATAGTTGAAGCCGAGTACGCGGCTGCCAGTTGGGAGATCGGCAAGCTTCTGCTTGATCGCAGCCAGCGTTGCGCCAGAGCTGATGCCCACCAGCATCCCTTCCTTCACCGCGCAAAGCCGCGCCATTTCCTTGGCATCGGCAGGATCGACCTGAATCGCGCCGTCAATCGCCTGGGTATGGAGATTGGCGGGAATGAAACCGGCACCAATGCCCTGAATGGGGTGCGGGGCGGGCTGTCCGCCGGAGATCACCGGGGACAGGGTTGGTTCGACCGCCCATGCCTTCATCGCTGGCCATTTTGCCTTGAGCGCCTCGGCGCAGCCGGTCAGGTGGCCACCCGTGCCAACTCCGGTAATCAGCGCGTCGATCGGGGAATCGGCAAAATCGGCAAGGATTTCCTGCGCGGTGGTGCGGACATGCACGGCGATATTGGCCGGATTTTCGAACTGCTGCGGCATCCATGCGCCGGGCGTGGTGGAAACCAGCTCATGCGCGCGCTCGATTGCGCCCTTCATGCCCTTTTCGCGCGGAGTCAGGTCGAAGGTCGCGCCATAGGCCAGCATCAGGCGGCGGCGTTCGACCGACATCGATTCGGGCATCACCAGCACCAGCTTGTAACCCTTCACGGCGGCAACCATGGCAAGGCCGATGCCAGTGTTGCCACTGGTCGGCTCGATGATCGTGCCACCGGGCTTCAGGCTGCCATCCGCCTCGGCTGCCTCGATCATGGCGAGGCCAATGCGATCCTTGATCGATCCGCCGGGATTGCCGCGCTCAGCCTTAACCCAGACCTCATGATCGGGGAACAGCCGCGACAGGCGGATATGCGGGGTGTTGCCGATGGTGGCGAGAATGCTGTCAGCCTTCATGGCGCTTGCTCCTTCTGGCGATATTGTGGCGCAAAGGTCTTGGCGCGCCGCAGTTCAGGGAAAATAACGGTCCAGATGCCGGTTATCACGATTGCCGCGGCACCGCCCAGTGCCACCGCGCCGATCGGCCCCAGCAATGCGGCGGCCAGACCGGATTGCATCTCACCCAGCTCGTTCGAGGCGGAAATCGCCAGACCCGAAATAGATGAAACCCGGCCGCGCTTGTCATCTGGCGTGTTGAGTTGCACCAGCGTGCCGCGAATGAACACCGATACCTGATCGGATGCGCCAAGCAGCGCCAGCATCGCCAGCGAGAGGGGAAAGCTGGTGGACAGGCCAAAGACCAGCGTCGCCAATCCGTATATCGCAACCGCGATCAGCATCTTGGCGCCGACATTGTGGCGCAATGGCACAAAGCCCAGCACCAGCGCCACCAGCGATGCACCCAGCGCTGGGGCTGCGCGCATCAGCCCCAGACCTTCATCGCCAACATGCAGCACGTCATAGGCAAAGGCAGGCAGCATCGCGGTGGCACCGCCCAGCAGCACGGCAAACAGATCAAGCGAGATGCAGCCAAGCAGGAAGCGTTCGTGCCAGACGAACTTGCCGCCTTCGGCCATCAGCTTCAGCGGATGCTGGCTGCTGACCACGGGGCGGGGCAATTTGCTGATCGAAAGCACGGCCAGCATTCCCAGCCCCAGCATCACGGTCCCATACCAGTAGGGGAGTGCTGCATCGCGCGCGAGCAGGAAACCACCCAGCGCCGGGCCGATCACGGCTGCGCTTTGCCAGGCAATCGAATTGATCGCTACAGCGCGTGGCAGCAGTTCTGCCGGAACTACATTCGCTACCATCGCACTGATCGACGGGCCCATGAAAACGCGTGCCGCGCCATGCGCCGCTGCCAGACCGAACAGCAGCGGCAGGCTGAGCCAGCCAAGGCTGTTGGCCAATGCCAAAGCCAGCGCGACCGACAGGTCAATTGCGAGTGAGAAAGCGGCGACAAAACGCCGATCCAGCCGATCCGCCAGAACCCCGGCAACCGGCGTCAGCAACAGAAAGGGAATGAACTGCGCCAAGCCCAGCAGACCGAGCAGAAACGCGGCCTCCTTTTCCGGCAGGCCATGGACCTTGCGCGCGATCTGATAGGTTTGTGCGCCGATAACGACCACCATGGCGCTGGTGGCGTTGACGCTGATAAAGCGAGTCAGCCAGACAAGGCGGTAGTCGCGGATCTGGAGTGGGTGAGTTGCGGTCTGCACGCCGTCACGCATGGCAGCGCGGGGCGCGCTTGCCAAGCATCAGGATGTTTGGCTTGTGTAAACCCCGGCTTTATCCGGAGTGATCGTCAGCGCCGCGCGCGCAGGCGCGGGTTGGGCTGCAATGCCTCGATCATCTTGAGGAAATCATCGAGCCGGATGATCCGTTCAAACTGAAAGCCCAGCCGGTCATCGGTTACCCAGATGACATGCGCTTCGATCCGCCCGATTTGCGGCAGGCGGATGATCACGCGTTCGCCCCGGGTCAACTCGTCAACCTTGTTCGACATGAAACCATGCGCAGATACGTTGATCACATGGATATGCAAATCGCCCAGACGGCGATGTTCGCCGATCACCTTGTGATCGACGGGGTGCCGCGTAGCGCGGCGCAGATCGGTAACTGTTAGTTGAGCGCCTGCACCCATGGCTGTGCCACACCTCTGCTAAAATCTACAGCGATGGACACAATGCCTCAGAATGGCGAATAAACCGTAAACCCGATGCGGTATTTCAGCCTATGCGCCGCGCAGCACAGCGTGACGCTTGCGGCCCAGGCTGAGCTTGACGCTTTCCCCTGCGGGAATCTGCACAAGTGCCGCAGCATCGCCAATCGGCGCATCATCCAGCTTTACCGCGCCTTCGGTCACCTTGCGCTTGGCTTCTCCGTTTGACGCGGTGAAGCCCAGCGCGGTCAGCGCGGCGGCAATGCTGATCCCTTCGGCGGGCACATCCAGCACCGGCAGATCGGCCCCCATGCCGCCCGCGCCAAAGGTGGCGGCGGCGGTTGCTTCGGCTGCCCTCGCCGCGTCATCGCCTCGGCACAGCCGAGTCACTTCATTGGCCAGAACCACCTTGGCAGCATTGATCTCGCTGCCCTGCAGCGCCTCCAGCCGCGCTACCTCGTCCAGTGGCAGATCGGTGAACAGGCGCAGGAAACGGCCAACGTCGCGATCATCGCAATTGCGCCAATATTGCCAGAAATCCCAGGCGGGCAGCGCATCTTCATTCAACCACACCGCACCGGCAGCGGTCTTGCCCATCTTCGCGCCATCGGCGGTGGTGAGCAGCGGCGTGGTTACCCCGAAGACTTCCACGCCGTTCATCCGCCGCGTCAGTTCGATACCGTTGACGATATTGCCCCACTGATCGCTGCCGCCCATCTGCAAGCGGCAACCATGTTGCAGCGCCAGCTCGCGGAAGTCATAGGCCTGCAGGATCATGTAGTTGAATTCAAGGAAGGTCAGCGGCTGTTCGCGATCGAGCCGCAGCTTCACCGAATCGAAAGTCAGCATCCGGTTGATCGTGAAATGCGGACCGACTTCGCGCAGCAGATCGACATAGCCCAACTGGCCCAGCCAATCGTCATTGTTGACCATCACCGCATCGCTGGGGCCATCGCCGAAGGTCAGCAATCGGTCGAACACCTTGCGGATCGAGGCAATGTTGTCGCCGATGGTTTCCGTAGTCAGCAGCTTGCGGCTTTCGTCCTTGCCGGAGGGATCGCCCACCTTGGTCGTCCCGCCGCCCATCAGCACGATCGGCTTGTGGCCAGCCTGTTGCAGGCGGCGCAGCAGCATGATCTGAACCAGACTGCCGACATGCAGCGATGGCGCGGTGGCGTCGAAGCCGATATAGCCCGGCACGATCTGCTTCGCCGCCAGGGCATCAAGCCCTGCCGCGTCGGTCAACTGATGGATATAGCCACGCTCGTCGAGGAGGCGGAGCAAGGATGAGTTATAGGTCATGACAGCCTTCTGGATTGCGGGGCGCGCCTAGCATGGCTTTCACTGCAAACAAACCCGTTGCAGGATCGCCGGGTGATGGATCTGCCTGTTCGCTGCAATATCACCCCGATTTGCCGCCGCGATCGGTAAGCGCGATTGATGCGCGACTTCGCATTGAAGGCGCATGGCTGCTGCTGCGCTGGCGGATTCAGGGTGCGACGGATCTGGTGGTGCCGCCGCTGGCCGGGAAGGGCCGCGCTGACGGATTGTGGAAGGCAACCTGTTTTGAGCTGTTCCTGCGCGCTCCGCAGGGCGAAGGCTATTGCGAGTTCAACCTTTCGCCATCAGAACGCTGGGCCGCCTATGATTTCAGCGCTTATCGCTCTGGCATGGCGGAGCGGCCGATGCCGCGTGATCCGGTGTGCAACTGGCGCGGCGGCAGCGGTTTTGCGCTGTTTGATACCGCCATCCCGATCGCGGCGCTGCCGCCATTGCCCTGGCAATTCGGGTTGACGGCCGTGATCGAGGAGCAGGGCGGGCAGCTATCCTACTGGGCATTGGCGCATCCGCAGGGCAAACCCGATTTCCACGCCGACACTTGCTTTGCCGCCACGCTTGCGGCACCCGGCGCGGCATGACTGTGAAGTTCGGGATCGATCGCCTGCTGGCGGAAAAGGAATTGCTGGGCGCCTTGGCGGGCAAGCGGGTGGCGCTGGTCGCGCATCCGGCCAGCGTGACCGAAAACCTCACCCATTCGCTCGACGCGCTGATTGCGGCCGGGGTCAACGTCACCTCAGCCTTTGGCCCGCAGCATGGGCTGAAGGGCGACAAGCAGGACAATATGGTCGAGAGCGCGGACGAGCTGGATCCGCGCTACAACATTCCGATCTTCAGCCTCTATGGCGAAGTGCGACGCCCCAGCGGACAGATGATGTCCACCGCGGATATATTCCTGTTCGACCTGCAGGATCTGGGCTGCCGTATTTATACCTTCGTCACCACGCTGCTCTATCTGCTCGAAGCGGCGCATGGCACTGGCAAGGCGGTGTGGGTGCTGGACCGGCCCAATCCCGCCGGGCGGCCGGTGGAAGGCACGCTGCTGCTGCCCGGGCAGGAAAGTTTTGTCGGAGCCGGGCCGATGGTGATGCGGCATGGGCTGACGCTGGGCGAGATGGGCCGCTGGTTCATCCGCCAGTTCAATCTGGATGTCGATTACCGGGTGGTGGAAATGCAGGGCTGGCAGCCGGAAGGCGATGGCTTTGGCTGGCCGGGTGATCGCATCTGGATCAACCCCAGTCCCAATGCTGCAAGCCTCAACATGGCGCGCGCCTATGCCGGCACGGTAATGCTGGAAGGGGCGACGCTGAGCGAAGGGCGCGGCACCACGCGGCCGCTGGAAGTGCTGTTTGGTGCGCCGGATGTTCAGGCCGGGACGGTTCTGGCGGAAATGCAGCGGCTTGCCCCGCAATGGCTGACCGGCTGTGCCTTGCGTGAGGTCTGGTTTGAGCCGACCTTTCACAAGCATGCAGGCCATTTGTGCAGCGGGCTGATGATCCATGCCGAGCAGGCGTTTTACGATCACCATGCCTTCCACCCATGGCGCTTGCAGGCGTTGGCGTTCAAGGCGATCCGCGCGCTCTATCCCGATTACCCGCTGTGGCGGGATTTTCCCTATGAGTATGAGTTCGACCGGCTGGCGATCGACGTGATCAATGGCGGCTCGGCACTGCGCGAATGGGTTGACGATGCCGCCGCGCAGCCGGGCGATCTGGAAGCGCTGGCCGGGGCGGACGAGGCCGTCTGGCGCGAAGAAATCGCCGATCTGCTGCTTTACGCGTAGTTGGCAATCAGCGCGACGGCCTGTGCTGCGGCTGACCAGCACCAGAATGTTGAACAGCGCGAAACTCATCGCAATCGCCATGTTCGCGCACCGGCAATACGGACGAAATGGGCAAGCGTGCCGATCAGGTTGATCCCGGCGGTCAGGAGGCAGATTGTCAGCAATTGGCTATCCATTGCCGCGCGGCAGTGCGAAGTTGGTTGGTGGGCAATGGTGCTCAACAGTTCGTTTTGATAAGAATCCCACATGCAAAGATATTTTGCGCTGATTGGCGCGCTTTCCCCATTGGCGGTTCAGGCGGCGCCTGTGGCGAATGCCGACGACCAGCTTGCCGCGCGTGCGCAAGATATTCTTGCTGCCCTGCAGGACAATCGGCCACTGGACGATGTCTTCACGCCTGCCTTTCTCGCCGCTGTGCCGCCCGCGCAACTGCGAAAGATAATCGATTCAATGGAGGCCGAAAACGGCCGGATCCTCGCGGTTGAAGAAGTGAAGCCGCTGGGGTCCGGCGCGGCGCGGTTCAAAATGCGGATGGAACGTGCGGTGGCCAGTGCCAGCTTGCAGCTGGAGCCGACAACGCCATTCCGTGTCGCGGGATTTCGCATCAGCGCGGTCACGCCGCTCGACGAAGGTCCGCAGCGGATTTTGTCTGATTTCCAGGCGTTGCCGGGGCAGAGCGGCTTTGCCTTGGTGCGGCTGGGCGATGCTGGAATACAGCCGGTGCTGACCAGCCATGCCGATCAGCAATTCGCCATCGGCTCCACTTTCAAGCTCTGGGTGCTGGATACGCTGGCCGAGGAAATCGCCCAGGGGCGGTTGCGCTGGGATCAGGTGGTGCGGTTGGGGCAGCGCTCTTTCCCGACCGGGCAGATGCAGGACTGGCCGGATCAAGCCCCCGTGACGGTGGAAACACTGGCGACCATGATGATGTCGATCAGTGACAACACGGCAACGGATACATTGATCCGTCTGATCGGACGCAACCGGATCGGGGCGCATATGCGCGCGTTGCGCCATGGCGATCCGGCTCGCAGCCTGCCCTTGCTTACCACGCGAGAGGCTTTTGCGCTGAAGGCGGGCAGTGCCGGTGCCCGCGCTGCCTATGCCACTGCCGATGATGCCGCGCAGCTGCGCCAGCTGGAGGCGCTGGAGCGCGGATTTTCCGAAAGACCCGATACGCGCGACATATTCTTTGGCGAAAAGCCGGTAGCGATAGACAGCATCGAATGGTTCGCCTCGCCCAATGACAGTGCCCGGGCAATGGATTCGCTTCGTCGGCGCAGTGATCCGCGCGTGCTGGCAATTTTGGGCGTGAAGCCGGGATTGACGGGAGAACTCGCTTCGCGCTTTCGCCGCATTGGCTACAAGGGCGGATCGGAGCCGGGCGTGGTCAACCTCAGCTGGATTCTCCAAAGCCGTAAGGGCGAATGGTATGTTGCCACCGCTAGTTGGAACAATCCCGCCCAGCCGGTGGACGATCACCGGCTGGAAGCGCTGGCGCAGCGATTGATCGCGATGATTCCGTGATTGCCAGCGCAGGCTTGCGCTACTTCGCGGGCTTGCTTATTCCGCTTAATCGAACACTTAAATTCAGGGGATGAGCCGATGCAGCAGCGTTTTGAAGGCACCAGCAATTATGTTGCGACCGACGATCTGAAAGTGGCGGTCAATGCCGCGGTGCTGCTGCGCCGCCCGCTGCTGGTGAAGGGTGAACCCGGCACCGGTAAAACCGTGCTGGCCCATGAAATCGCCAAGGCGCTGAATGCGCCGCTGATCGAATGGAACGTGAAGAGCACCACCAAGGCGCAGCAGGGGCTGTATGAATATGACGCGGTTGCCCGTTTGCGCGACGGCCAGCTGGGCGATGAGCGCGTTCACGACATCCGCAACTATATCAAGAAGGGCAAGCTGTGGGAGGCATTCACCTCTGAACAGCTGCCGGTGCTGCTGATCGACGAGATCGACAAGGCGGATATCGAGTTTCCCAACGATCTGTTGCAGGAACTCGACCGGATGAGCTTCGATGTCTACGAAACGCAGGAGCGGATCGCGGCGAAGGAACGACCGGTGGTGGTCATCACCTCGAACAACGAAAAGGAACTGCCCGACGCGTTCCTGCGACGCTGTTTCTTCCACTACATCAAGTTCCCTGATCGTGAGACGATGCAGGCGATCATCGATGTCCATTTCCCCGGTATCCAGAAGACCCTGGTCAGCAAGGCGATGGAAGTCTTTTATGAGCTGCGCGAAGTGCCGGGCTTGAAGAAGAAGCCCAGCACAAGCGAGCTGCTCGACTGGCTGAAGCTGCTGCTGAACGAGGATATGCCGCTTGACGTGTTGCAGAACCGCGATGCGAGCAAGGCAATCCCGCCACTGCATGGCGCACTGTTGAAGAATGAGCAGGACGTAATGCTGTTCGAACGGCTGGCTTTCATGGCCCGGCGGCAGAACTGATCACGATGACGGCTGAGCCTGTTCACAAGGGGCACTGCCTGTGCGGAGCGGTCAGTTTTGTCGCATCGGCCGATCCGATTGGCGCGCGGATGTGCTGGTGCCGTGATTGCCAGTATATTGCCAGTGGTTCACCCACGGTAAACGTGCTGTTTCCCGAAGATGCGGTGCAATATTCGGGTGACTTTACCACGCTGCGGCTGGTGGCTGACAGCGGCAATACGGTTGAGCGCGGCTTTTGCCCGCACTGCGGATCGCAGATGTACAGCCGCACGGTCGAACCAGCGGGGACGCAGCCCTTGCGGGTGCGCGCCGGCACACTCGACAACCCCAGCCTGCAAGCCCCTCAGGCGCATATCTGGGCGGATAGCGCCCCAAGCTGGGCAATGCTTGATCCGGCTTTGCCCAAATTCCGCAAGGGGCCCGGATCGGAACGCGTGGAGTAGAACATGAAGCGGACTGGACGCTGTGCCTGCGGGGCGGTCACACTTACACTCGATGGAGATCCGGTTGGCACGCGCCAGTGCTGGTGCCGCCAATGTCAGCAGATCGCGGCGGGCGGGCCAACGCATAACGCCATCTTTCCGACAGAGGCGGTGGAGATCACCGGAACGCTGGCTTCCTCCGGATGGACAGCCGCCAGCGGCAATGCCCTGACATTCCATTTTTGCCCGGCATGCGGGACGCAGATCTATGCGCAAAGCTCGGCCCGGCCGCAGTTTCGCACGGTACGGCTCGGCGCGATTGATGAACCGCATGGGCTGCGTCCGCAAATGGCAATCTGGACCGATGATGCACCGGAATGGGCAGTGATCGATCCGGCCATGGAAAGCTGGCCGCAGCAACCGCCGCCGCCGCCAACATCAGGATGAGCGCACTGCCTGCCGCCCATACCCGCTTTGCCGCGATCCGCGCGCGGCTGGAAGCGTTTGAGCCGCGCCCCGGCTGGCGATCATGGCTGTATGAATTCCTGCTGTTCGGGTTCAAGCAGGGCTGGGCTTGCCTGTTTGGCGGGCTGATGCTGGCGCTGCTGCTGGGTACGCATCTGTTCTATCCGGCGGATGCCGTGCTGGCGCGCTATGACTTTCTGACGCTGGCGGCGCTGGGCATCCAGATTGCCATGCTGGCGTTTCGCCTTGAAACGCTGGACGAGGCCAAGGTGATCCTGGCCTTTCACGTGGTCGGCACGATCATGGAACTGTTCAAGACGGCCTATGGCTCATGGCAATATCCGGAGCATAATCTGCTGCGGATCGGCGGCGTTCCGCTGTTTTCGGGTTTCATGTATGCAGCGGTCGGCAGCTATATCGCCCGCGTCTGGCGTATCTTCGATTTTCGCTATTCCGCCTATCCCAACCCGCTGCTGGCCTGTCTGCTGGGCGTGGTGATCTATGTGAATTTCTTTGCACACCACTGGCTGCCTGACATCCGGCTGGCATTGTTTGCTGGCATGGGGCTGCTGTTCTGGCGGACCAGAGTGTGGTTCCGCGTCTGGCGCGAAGATCGCTGGATGCCGCTGCTGCTGGGCTGGTTTCTGGTCGCCCTGTTCATCTGGTTCGCTGAAAATCTGGCAACCTTCAGCCGCGCCTGGATCTATCCCAGCCAGCGGCATGGCTGGGCGATGGTTCACCCGGGCAAGCTGGGTGCTTGGTATCTTCTGATGTATATATCGTTTGTTCTGGTTGCGGCGGTGCATAAGCCGCAGGAGAGGGTTTGACCCCATGTTCTTCAATTTCGTCGACGAGCTGCGATCTGCCGGCATTTCTGCCAGCTTCAAGGAGCATCTGGTGCTGCTGGAAGCGCTGGACAAGGATGTGATCGAGCAAACGCCGGAAGCGTTCTATTATCTCAGCCGCGCCACTTTCGTGAAGGATGAAAGCCTGCTCGATCGTTTCGATCAGGTGTTCAACAAGGTATTCAAGGGCCTGCTGACCGACTACGGCCAGAACCCGGTCGATGTCCCCGAAGACTGGCTCAAGGCCGTTGCCGAGAAATTCCTTAGCCCAGAGGAAATGGAGGCGATCAAGTCGCTGGGCTCCTGGGAAGAAATCATGGAGACGCTGAAAAAGCGGCTTGATGAACAGCAGAAGCGCCATGAAGGCGGCAACAAATGGGTCGGTACCGGCGGCACCAGCCCCTATGGCAATTCCGGTTACAACCCTGAAGGCGTGCGGATCGGCGGCGAAAGCAAACATAAGCGCGCGCTGAAAGTTTGGGAAAAGCGCGAGTTTCAGAACCTCGACAACACGCGCGAACTGGGCACGCGCAACATCAAGGTGGCGCTGCGCCGGTTGCGCCGTTTCGCCCGGGAAGGCAATGCTGACGAGCTGGATCTGGAAGGCACGATCGAAGGCACCGCGCGGCAGGGCTGGCTCGATATCAGGATGCGGCCGGAACGGCACAATGCGGTGAAGCTGCTGCTGTTCCTCGATGTCGGTGGATCGATGGACCCGTTCATCAAACTGGTGGAAGAATTGTTCAGCGCTGCCACGGCGGAATTCAAGAACATGGAATTCTTCTACTTCCACAACTGCCTGTATGAAGGGGTGTGGAAGGACAATCGCAGACGCTGGTCAGAACGGACCAACACCTGGGATATCCTTCACAAATACGGCCATGATTACAAGGTGATATTCGTTGGCGATGCGGCGATGAGCCCCTATGAAATCACCCATCCGGGCGGTTCGGTTGAGCATTTCAATGAAGAGGCGGGCACCACCTGGTTGCAGCGGGTGTCGAATGTCTATCCCGCCACCGTCTGGCTCAACCCGGTCCCTGAGAAGCAATGGGGCTATTCGCAATCGACCAAGATGATCAAGGAGCTGGTCGGCGGTTCGATGTATCCCCTGACGCTGGAAGGGCTGGACGGGGCGATGCGCGAACTGACCCGCAAGAAGCATTGATTCACCTGATCCAAAATTGCATTTTGGATCGTCCGGCACCGGCCCGCTCCCCCGCCGAACCGAAATCCGTCGAACGACGAATTTCGATCTCACTCGAAGATTTCCTTGGCTTGATCGCGGCGCAGGAAGCGCCAGATTGCAAGCATGACTGAACGCCTCCCCGCCTTGCTCCTTGGCCATGGTTCGCCCATGACCGTGATCACCGATGTGCCCGAACGCCGCGCCATGCAGCAACTGGGGCAGGCCTTGCCGCGCCCGAAGGCGATCCTGGTGGTCTCTGCACACTGGCAGACGCAGGGACGCACACATCTGACTGCCGGGCCAGCACCGCGCACGATCCACGACTTTGGCGGTTTCCCCGACGAATTGTTTGCCATTCAATATCCCGCGCCGGGCTCTGATTGGCTGGTAAGTCGTGTGGCAAATGTGCTGGGTGAGCAGCGCGTCGCCCGCGATGAAAGCTGGGGTTTCGATCACGGGGCCTGGGGCGTAACGCGGCCGATGTTTCCTTCGGCCGATATTCCGATGGTGGAGATGAGCCTGGATCGCGCTCTGGATGCCGATGGCCACCTCGCGATTGGCCGGGCGCTGGCACCGCTGCGCGATGAAGGCGTGCTGCTGATCGGCAGCGGCAACATCATTCACAATCTGGCGCTGTGGCGGCAATCGGCGGGCACCCAGCCTGCTTGGGCGCAGGAGTTCCGCCAGCGCAGCAATGCCGCGATCTTGGCGCATGATCTTTCGGCGCTGACCCGCTTCGCGCCGGGTGATGAGGGTGCGGCCAAGGCTATCAACAGTGCCGAACATTACCTGCCGCTGCTTTATGTGCTGGGGGCAAAGCTGCCCGGCGATGGGGCGGGCCTGTTTAACGATACGCTGGACGGATCGCTGTCGATGACATCGGTGTTGCTGGGCGATACCGCGTTGCTGGCTGGTATCGGCTGATTGAAGCGCCGGGCGCGCATGGATGCCGGCGCTTCGCTTGGTCACATCAATCTGCGGCGGGCGTGCTGTCGCTGCCGAACAAACGGCGGAGCGCTGCGCGCAGCTGGCGTGAACGCCATAGCCACACCACGCCGCCGATCAGCAGCACCCAGGGCAGGGCAAAGCCGGTCACCAGCGTCGCAAAGCCAAAGGCGGTCTGGGCACTGCTCCAAGAGGCACCCGCCGCCTTGCCCAGGGTGCTGCCGTTGCCATCGAGAACACCGGCGGTGGCATAGGTGAAGCTGACCGGGGTTGAAGCAATCGCTGCCTCATTGGCGCGGCGGGATTTGACCTCGGTCTGACCTTGATCGCGCAGTTCCGCAATGCGGCGCTGCAGTTCGGTCCGCTCGGTATCGCCCAGGCCCTTGGCCTTCAGGCGTTCTTCCAGCCGGGCGACCTCGGCATTGATCGCGGCGCTGTCTTGCTGGGAAAGTTTGATGGCATCACCGGCATTTTCGCCATTGACCGATGCGTGATCGAGCTTGCCTTCAGCCTTTTCCACCACGGCTGCGGCCTCATCACCAAAGCTATGCGCCGCATCGGGTGCAAGCAGCAGATCGAGCCGGGCATCTACCTCGCCTTCGCGCGGCTGCTCATAGGACATTCCGGTAATCCGGCAGCGCGACAGTCCGAGCTTGCTGCAAGCGGCGGCGTGTTCACGCTGGACAGAGGAGATCGCTTTGCCGGGCAGCAGGAAGGCATATTCATATTTGAAGGCGACACCGGGTGCAGCTGCACCCGCAATGTCCGGAGCCGTCGCGGCGCCGTCGCTGGCAGCGACGTCCTCGGCTTCGGGGGCCTTTTCGCCGCATCCGGCAAGCATCAGGGCAGGGGTGGTGCAGAACAGCAGGGCAATGGTCTTTACGCGCATGGCTACTCTCCCGAAGCGACACCTGGAGGGTGTCGCAAAACCCTACCGAATCAGTAGTGATTAAACTCTATGAATATAGTGGAGATTTGCAAGCGCGAAGATTTTCTTGCCGATCTTTTGGTGGGGTGCCAGCCTGGCCAGACCATCAGTCACCCGGAAAGCACCATGATCATCATCACCGGAAGCGCAGAAATTCAGCCCGAACATCGCGACGAAGCCATCGCGCTCGGCACCGCACATTCGGCCCGTTCACGCGCGGAGCCCGGCTGTCTCGCGCATAACTGCCACATCGATTGCGAGAACCCGAACCGGATTGTTTTTATCGAGGAGTGGGCGGATATGGCGGCGGTGAAAGCACATTTTGCCGTGCCCGAATCCAGCGCATTCGTGCGGTCACTGACGGCAATGGCAACCGGCGCGCCCGATATGCGCATTTTTGAGGCGACTACAGCCAGGCTGCACGGTTGAACGCAGCGCGCGCAAGGGATCGTTAGTCCCAGCGAACCCTGTAGGTGATCACTTTTGTGCTGTTAGGGGGCAAATCGAGCCGAAACATTTGCTCGCCGTCTTCTTTGGATAGCTCGGCATCGGCCTCGACAATGCGTTGAGAACCCCATGCCGTGAAGCGCATCTCGAAATGGCGGGTTTCCGCTGCGGCGTTGGCAATTGTAAGCTTATGGGTCTGTTGTTTTTTCGTGCTAGCGATGGTGCGCCGCGAAACGGATATGTCCGGGGAGGCGCCTAGCGGCAATTCGATCTTTTCGTTTTCAGCTGTATCGCGGAGGTTGGGTTGGCCCAGCATCGCGGGCCGGTCATCCTGCATCTGGCCGATCACAAAGGCACCTGCGGGAAGCGGCATGCCAAGTTGATGCGCTTTGTCGTTGCGCGTGCGAAGATAGGTGACGGGATTGAAGTGCTGCAGATCTCCCAAGTCGGCTGCAACATATGATGGTCCGATCGCGGGCAGCTTGAGAATTTGGATTGTCTCAAACTCCACTCCCTGATTCGCCAGCAGCCGAGTCTGCTTCATTTGCCGTGCGGCAATCGTGGTCCGATAGGGAATGCGGTAGAGCTTGAGATCGCCCAATTGTTCGGGAGGAGGGGGAGGAGGCGGTGGCGGAGGAGCGACTTCCATAACAGGAGCGGGTGCAGATCCGCTCCTTCTGAAGCTGGTTACAACAATATCCTGGGCTCCATCGTCGTATCCTTCGGTTGCGTCTTCCTCTTGATATGAACCGTCCAGCAAGCGCCGATAGGCTTCACGCCGCAGGCCTCCCGCAACGATCTGAACCTGGGCATTTTCGAGGCTTATGGCATTGGCATTGGCCAGCGTTATCCAGCCGCCAACATTCATTCTTTGGGCGGCGCGATCTATTTCACCGTTGTAGCTCGCGCTCCAGTCAAAACCTTCGGCCAGATATGTCAGCTTGACGGTAGCGCTTACTGGCCTTGCCGTAGTGGTGGCCACTGACAAAACCGGCTTTGCGGATCCGGTGGCGGTATCGACATTGTATCGAAACGTTTCGGGTAGCCCTGAACATCGCAGGGTTTCTGTTCCCTGAGAGGTTCGAAAGGTGACGCCTTCGGAATTGGCTGCGATTACACTGGCCTCTACCAGTTCCGATTTGCCGGTATCGCGGTTGCTGCGCTTCAGCTGTACCAGCTTGCCCTGTGTCGCCCGCAGCAGAGAGGCAGGCGAGAGCAGGGCTGCATCTTGATTCTTCTCTATTACACCGCCCGGTAAGCCGCTGATCACCGCGCTTTCGGGAATGATACCATCCACCACACCTACAAAACGCAAAGTTGATCGTCCAGCGGGCAAGGTGACGCGCCGGGTTTCGGTGATTACCGCAAACCCACCCAGCCGCTCCAGCCGGATGTTGCCGCCGTTGCGCTGTGGATCGCGGTAGATCGTAACCGAAACATCGCTGGGCGCACCGGCATCGCTATCCCGTGCATCAGCCGGGGAAGCGCAGGCCAGAACCGCGCAGATCAAGGCTATCCGCAGCCGCAAATCAGCCTCAATATCGCGTGTCAAAGGTGGCGGTCAGCTCGGTTTTGCCGTTTGCCGGCACTTCAACCAGCCATGCCACACGATTTGCGTCGCGCCATTCGGTTTGCTGGCTCTGCTCGGGGATACGGGTGTCGCCCCAAAAGCCGGATTGTACCACCCGCACCTTTACCGGCTTGGGAAGGGCGTTGGTTACGACATAACGCATCCGTGTTTTCCAGCGATCGGAATTAACGCGGGTGCGGCTGTCCATGATTGGCTGAACCTTCACGTCAAAGGCATCGCCGGTGGTGATCGACAGGCGCGATCCCATGGGGGTGTTGGTTATGGCATGCTCACCGATGAACTGTGGCTGCCCGCGCGCATCGCGCAGATAAAATCGCACGATGCCCGCCGGAAGCTGATCGCCAAGCCCGCCCTTGGCCGAGGTCGAAAACTGGTAATTGGTTGGCACATTCAGCGGCACGGTGGAATTCTGCAACCAGCCCAGCTGAATCTCATAGCCATGCGAAGCAGGCGCACCTTGAACGTCAAGAAAACTGACCTGCTTGGTTTGCAGGTTAGCAATGGTAGTACGCTGCGCCAGCGGATAAAGGTAATAGTCGCCGAGCCTGCCTCTCGTGCCGCTCTCTGTACCTGCCTGAACCATGGTGCCAACACCGGCAGAATCGTTGCCCTGACCCACCAGCCGCGGGGTTCCGGCGACCAGCACGGTTCTGGCGTTGTCGTAGTTGACGCCGGAATTGTTGGTCAGCGTAACCCAGCCCTGAACGTCAATAGTTTCTTTGGCCTCGTCAAACAGCGCGACATAGTCCGCGCGCCAGCCGAGTCCGGGCGTGAGATAGCGCAATGCCGCTTCGCGGGTTCCGGGATCGCCCTGCAAGGTGATCGACAGGGTGGGATCGGCGCGCATGTTTGGCGGCACCCGATCGAATATGACACGCACCGGCAATCCATCGTCGCGAAGAACTTCCACGCGATTGCCGATCTGCAATACTACCCCGCCATTAGCCGCAAGGACCACTGCCTGTTCGCGTGTCTCTGCGCCCGTTGCCGGGTTGGTCCGTACCAGGGTGATAGTCTGCCCAACCGCGTTTTCCATGATCTTTGCGGGGGAGAGCAAATCATAATCAAAATTCTGTTCGATCACCTGGACGTCGCTTGCTGCGAGCGTAGCCGTTTCGGCACGAATCTGTGCCGAAACATTCTTGAACTCCACCTTCTGGGGCTGGCCAGTGAAGGTAATCGGGCGGGTATCCTGAACCAGCGCCTGATTGTCGGAATAGATGGTAATGTCGATTCCAGGTTCCGCCAGCAACGGTGCGGACATCATGATGGCCAGTGCAGATGAAGCCAATATCCGCTTTACCATTAAGCCACTCCTGATCGTTTCAACGCAGGAGCTTAGCTTCGATAACCGGTGATGCAATCGCGGATTGGCGGTATCAGGCGTCGATCATTTCCGGATCAAGCTCGCCTGCGCGGTTCTGGATGAACATGAAGCGTTGCGCCGGGTCGCGGCCCATCAGGCGGTCGACCAGATCCTTCACTGCGGCGCGGCCTTCATATTCGGGGGGCAGGGTGATGCGCAGCAGCGAACGGCTTTGCGGGCTCATGGTGGTTTCGCGCAATTGCTGCGGGTTCATTTCGCCCAGCCCCTTGAAGCGGCCGACCTCTACCTTCTTGCCCTTGAAACGGGTCGCTTCCAGTTCGGCGCGATGGGCGTCGTCGCGGGCATAGGCGCTCTCCTTGCCCGCAGTCAGGCGATAGAGCGGCGGCTGCGCCAGATAGAGATGCCCGCGCCGCACCACGTCCGGCATTTCCTGAAAGAAGAAGGTCATCAGCAAAGTGGCGATATGCGCGCCATCGACATCGGCGTCGGTCATGATGATGATCCGGTCATAGCGCAGATTGTCGGGGTTGCAGTCCTTGCGGGTGCCGCAGCCCAGCGCCAGGCCGAGATCGGCGATTTCGGCATTGGCGCGGATCTTGTCAGCGGTGGCGCTGGCGACGTTCAGGATCTTGCCGCGGATCGGTAGGATCGCTTGCGTCTTGCGGTCGCGCGCCTGCTTGGCGCTGCCACCGGCGCTGTCGCCTTCGACGATGAACAGTTCGGTTTCGCCATCGCCTTCGCCAGAACAATCGGTGAGTTTGCCAGGCAGGCGCAGCTTGCGGGCGTTGGTGGCGGTCTTGCGCTTGACCTCACGCTCCGCCTTGCGGCGCAGACGCTCATCCATGCGCTCCATGCAGGCACCGAGCAGCGCCTTGCCGCGCTCGGGATTTCCGGAGAGGAAATGGTCGAAGTGATCGCGCACCGCGTTTTCGACCAGACGCGCCGCCTCAGGACTGGTCAGCCGGTCCTTGGTCTGGCTCTGGAACTGGGGATCGCGGATGAAGACCGAAAGCATCACCTCGCTGCCGATGACGACATCTTCCGGGGTGATATCCTTGGCCTTCTTCTGGCCGATCAGATCGCCAAAGGCGCGAATGCCCTTGGTCAGCGCGGCACGCAGGCCCTGTTCATGGGTGCCGCCATCGGGGGTGGGGATGGTATTGCAATAGAAGCTGTACGAGCCGTCTGACCACAGCGGCCAGGCAATCGCCCATTCGACGCGGCCCTGTTCCTGCCCATCATCGCTGGCGGGGAAATCCTGCCGCCCGGCGAAGAATTGGGTGGTGACGCATTCGCGCGTGCCGATCTGCTCCTTCAGATGATCGGCAAGCCCGCCGGGGAACTGGAACACGGCTTCGGCGGGAACATCCTCGCTGGTCAGCGCATCGGCGCATTTCCAGCGGATTTCGACCCCGGCGAAGAGATATGCCTTGGAGCGCACCAGCTTGAACAGCCGCGCCGGTTTGAATTTGGCATCGGCTCCGAAGATTTCAGCGTCGGGGATGAAGCACACCGAAGTCCCGCGCCGGTTGGGCGTGCCGCCAAGATGCTGGAGTGGCCCCAGCGGCAAACCGCGCGAGAATTCCTGCGCGTACAGTTCCTTGTTGCGGGCCACTTCGATGCGGGTGAGGGTGGACAGCGCGTTGACCACGCTGACGCCGACGCCGTGCAGCCCGCCCGAAGTGGCATAGGCCTTGCCCGAAAACTTGCCGCCCGAATGCAGCGTGGTGAGGATCACCTCCAGCGCCGATTTGCCGGGATATTTCGGATGCTCGTCAACCGGGATGCCGCGACCGTTGTCGATGATGGTCAGCTTGCCCGCCGCGCCATCGGCTTCTTCCAGGATAACCTCGATGCGATTGGCATGACCGGCTACGGCTTCGTCCATCGCGTTGTCGAGCACTTCGGCGGCAAGATGATGCAGCGCCCGTTCGTCGGTGCCGCCGATATACATGCCGGGACGCCGCCGGACAGGCTCCAGCCCTTCCAGCACTTCGATCGCGGAACCATCATAGCTTTCGCCGCTAGCCTGCGGCAGTTTCTCGAACAGATCGTCAGCCATAGCCGCATCTATAGGGCGCGCGGAATCCCCGGCGCAAGCGCGGGCTGGCGGTTATCGTCAGTCCGCAAATTTGTCTGGCGCGGGGCTGATGATGGTGATCCCGCCACTGCGGACTTCGCGCAGCTCCATCGCCCGCTCGCCCTGACCATCGGGAGCAAAGCGGAACGGACCGTCAAGCCCGAGGAAGCCATCGCGATCCACCAGCCGCGCCGTGGGGAAGGCGGTGCCGGGTTTCCATTCGCGGGCAACGCGAACCGTCAGCAGAACGCTGTCATAGCCCAGCGTGGCGATGCGATAGGGTGCGATGCCAAACCGCGTCTTGTAGCTTTCGGCAAACTGGCGGAACCGTGTGTCGGAAATAGCGGCGAACCACGCTCCGCGCAAGGCGGGGGTGCGGGTGATCGTGCTTTCGCCGCTCCACAATTCGGTGCCGAGGATGTGCGGGCTGGCGGCCGCGACGGGTTTCAATTGCGGCGCGGCCAGCGCGGCCAGCCTGGCACCATCGGCGATCAGCACCGCGTCATAGCCGCCATGCGCGCGCAGCCTTCGGGCGGCGCTGATGATCGAGGTGTTGTTGCGATCATAGCCTTGATCACCGGCAATCGTGCCGCCCGCCGCGCGCACGGCAGCGGCAAAGGCTACGCGCACCCGCGCGCCATAGTCACCATTGGGGGCGAGCAGGGCGAAGCGCGTCGCACCCTGACTGCGGGCATAGGAAACCGTGCGCTGCACCGCATTGCCGGGCACCAGCCCGAGCACGAATACATCGCGCGCGGCCATTGCCGCATCGCCGGTATAGGTGATCACCGGCACGCGCGCGGCGCGGGCGATGGTGGCGATGGCCGGAACATCTTCTGCCTGGATCGGGCCGAGAATCAGCTTGTTGCCATCGGCGATTGCTTTGCTGGCGGCAGCTGCCGGCCCGGCGCTGGTGTCATAGGTGGTGATGCGCAGCGTCTGCGCATTGGTATCGAGCAGGGCCATGGTGGTGGCGTTGGCGATCGATTGGCCGACGCCCGCATTGGGCCCGCTGATCGGCACCAGCAGCGCTACCCGGTGCCGCTGTTGATCGGTGGGCAGAGCTTCACTGGGCTTTTCCGTGGGGGGCGGTGTTGGCGTGGATGGCTTGGGAATAACCTTGCAACCTGCCAGCAGAGTCAGTGCCCCCAGCATGATTAGTCCGCGCCGGTTCATGCGCCCTTCGAACATCTCTTGTCGCTCCCCTTCGGCCAGTCCATGAGGAGTCCATGGATCAGTGCCTTGCCCCCGGGCTTTACATTGTTGCGACGCCGATTGGCAATCTTGGCGATATCACCCTGCGCGCGGCAGAGGTGCTGCGTGGCGTATCCGCGATAGCCTGTGAGGATACGCGGGTGACTGGCAAGCTGATGCAGCATCTTGGCACCAGGCAGCGGCTGATCCGTTGTGATGATCATGCCAGCGAGGAAACCCGGCGGCATATCCTGTCATTGGCGGCGGAACAGGCGGTAGCGCTGGTCAGCGATGCGGGGACACCCCTGATTTCCGATCCGGGGTTCCGACTGATCCGCGAGGCGCGCGAGGCCGGCATCGCCATCACCAGCCTGCCCGGACCCAGCGCGGTGATCGTGGCGCTGACTCTGGCCGGATTGCCGAGCGACCGCTTTCTGTTCGCGGGGTTCCTGCCCGCCAAGGCCAAGGCACGCGCTGAGGTGCTGGCAGAGCTGGCACCCGTAAAGGCAACGCTGGCCTTCTATGAAACCGCACCGCGTCTGGCCGATGCGCTGGCGGCGATCGGTGAGGTTCTGCCCGGCCGTGAGGTGGCAGTCGCGCGCGAGTTGACCAAACGGTTTGAGGAATGCCGCAGCGGTTCTCCCGCCGAACTGATCGCGCATTACGCCGCCAATCCGCCCAAGGGAGAGATCGTGCTGCTGATCGCCCCGCCGGGCGATGTGGTGGTGGATGCGCAGGATGCCGATGCGCTGCTCCGTGCGGCGCTTACTACGCAGAAGGCTTCGCAGGCAGCAGCGGAGGTGGCGCGGATCACCGGGCTGGACCGCAAGCAACTCTACGCAAGGGCGCTCGAACTGAAATGAGCATGAGCCGTGCCGAGCGCGAACAGGCCGGGCGGCGCGGCGAATGGCTGGCGGCGTGGTATCTGCGGCTCAAGGGCTGGCGCATTGTGGCGCAGCGGGTGAAGACCCGGCGCGGTGAGGTGGATATTGTGGCGCGGCGCGGGCGGATGGTGGCCTTTGTCGAAGTCAAATGGCGCAGCAATCTGGCCGCCCATGGCGATGCGATTGATGAATACCGCCTGCGCCGGGTTGCGGCTGCGGCGGAAAGCCTTGCTTCGCGCTATGTGAAACACGGGGATGATATGCGAATTGATGTCATGCTGCTTGCGCCGGGGCGCTGGCCGCACCACATGGCGAATGCCCTGATCCTATAGGCGGAGTTGGAATTTCATGAGCCTGCGTGTCGCTGTCCAGATGGACCCCATGGAAACGATCAATATCGCCGGGGATTCCAGCTTTGCGCTGATGCTTTCGGCGCAGGCGCGCGGGCACATGGTCTATCACTATGATGTTCGCAGTCTGGCACTGGATGAGGGCAGGCTGACCGCCTGGGCGATGCCGGTGCGGGTACAGCCTGAGCCGGGCAATCATTTCAGCGCAGAGGAACACCGCAAGATCGACCTGGTCCGCGATGTCGATGTGGTGCTGATGCGGCAGGACCCGCCGTTCGATCTGGGCTATATCTCCGCCACTTTCCTGCTGGAGCGGCTGGCCGGGCAGACTTTGGTGGTCAATGATCCAGCATCGGTCCGCAACGCGCCGGAAAAGGTATGGGTGCTGGATTACGCCCGCTTCATGCCGCCAACGCTGGTGGCGCGGAGGGTGGAGGATGTTCGCGAATTTCATGCCCGCCACGGCGGCGAACTGGTGGTCAAGCCGCTGCATGGCAACGGCGGCAAGGCGGTGTTCCGGGTGCCCGAGGATGGCAGCAATCTGGGCGCGCTGGCCGAGCTGTTCGGGCAGGTCTGGCCCGAGCCCTTCATGGTGCAAACCTTCCTTCCGTCGGTTTCGGCAGGCGACAAGCGGATCGTGCTGGTCGATGGCGAAGTGGCCGGTGCAATCAATCGCAAGCCGGGCGAGGGCGAGTTTCGCTCTAACCTCGCGGTTGGCGGCTATGCCGAAGCGACCAGCCTGACAGCTCGCGAAGAAGAAATCTGCGCGGTGCTGAGGCCAGAGCTGAAGGCGCGCGGGCTGGTATTCGTGGGCATCGATGTGATCGGCGGCGAATGGCTGACCGAGATCAACGTCACCTCGCCGACGGGGATTGTCGCCATCGACAAGTTCAACGGCACCGATACGCCGGGCCGCATCTGGGATGCGATCGAGGCGCGCCATGCGGCAATGGAGCGCTAGGGTGGAACGGCTCCGGTCCTGACATCAGCCCCATGGACCACTGGATCATCACCCTGATCGAGCGCGGCGGCTATTGGGGCATTGCGCTGTTGATGTTCCTCGAAAACGTGTTCCCGCCGATCCCCAGCGAAGTGATCATGGGGCTGGGCGGTATTGCCGTGGCGCGCGGCAGCATGAGCTTCTGGCCGCTGCTGCTGGTATCGTCACTGGCATCGACTGCGGGTAACTACGTCTGGTTTCTGCTGGGGGACCGGCTTGGCTATCGGCGGCTACACCCGCTGGTCACGCGCTGGGGCCGCTGGCTGACGATGGACTGGCACGATGTTGAGCATGCCACCGCTTTCTTTCAGCGCCACGGACAATGGGTGGTGTTCGCCATGCGTTTTTCGCCGCTGCTGCGCACCATGATCTCGCTGCCCGCAGGCCTCTCGCATATGCGCCACAGCCGGTTTCTGGCCTTTACGCTGGCGGGAACGGCAGTGTGGAATGCACTGCTGATCAAGGGCGGGCAATGGCTGGCGGCCTATCTCGAAACCAGCCGTCATGTGATCGGCCCGATCATTGCCTTGAGCGTGTTGGGCGCGATTGCGATCTGGCTATGGCGCGTGATCCGCTGGAAACCGCGCGAGGATTAATCCCCCAGCTCGCGCGGGTGAGCATTGCGATAAACGTCCAGCAGCGTCGCCGCGTCCACCTTTGTATAGATCTGCGTCGAACCCAGGCTGGCATGGCCGAGCAGTTCCTGCAGGCTGCGCAGATCGGCACCTGCGCCCAAAAGATGCGTGGCAAAGCTGTGGCGCAGGGCGTGGGGGGTCGCGCTGGCGGGCAGGCCCAGGGCGATGCGCGCCCGTGCCACTGCCTTTTGTACCATGCCTTGCGAGAGTGGGCCGCCCTTGGCACCGCGAAACAGGGCTTTGTCACGCGCGATTGGCCAGGGGCATTTGCTGGCATAATCGGCAACCGCCTGAGCGACGATCGGCAGGATTGGCACTGCGCGCTGCTTGCCGCCCTTGCCGGTGACGATCAGCACTTCGCCCAGCGGCAGCGCCGCGCCGGTAAGCGACAGCGCCTCGGCAATGCGAAGCCCCGCACCATAGAGCAGCAGCAGCACCGCCCTGTCGCGCGCGCCGATCCAGGGTGTATTGGCATCCTCCTGCACCGCCACAGCCAGATTCACTGCCTCGTCAGGGGTGACCGGGCGAGGAATCCCCTTCTTGATCCGAGGGCCGCGCATCCGGGGGGCGGCCGGGTCGGTCTGTCCTGCCTGGTTTCGGGCGAAACTGATGAATGCTCTCAGTGCAGACAGTTCGCGCGCGGCGGAGGCATTGCCCAATCCTTCGGCGCGGCGGCGGGCAAGCTGCGCGCGCAGCGCCGGGGCTTCGATCCGGGCGAGGGCAGGCCAATCGACCTCGCCCAGCGCATCGAGCAGCCGCGCCGCCGTGCTGACATAGGCACGTACCGTATGCGGGCTGCGGCGGCGGCCTTGTGCCAGATAACCGTGCCATGCCTCAAGAATATCGCCGCGGGTCATGCTTCGAGCAGTTCTGCCGGAACCAGTTCACTCAGCAAGCCATCGAGCAGCGGGATGCCGCTATCGGTCACGCCGATGCGGCTGTCCCGGCGCCAGACCAGCCCCTGATCTTCATAGAACCCGGCCTTGGCCATATCGCAAAGCTGCTCCGGGCGCAGGGCAAAGCGCCGTGCCAGTCCGGTCAGATCGATCCCTTCGTTCAGCCGCAAGCCCATCAGCAGTGCCTCGCTGACTTGTTCCTGCGGGGGGAGCGGGAATTCATCGGCAATGCCATGGCCATGGGCGGCAATGGCATCCAGCCAGTTTTCCGGCTTGCGATGGCGGGTTGTCGCCATGCCGCCGCGACGGCCATGCGCTCCGGGGCCGATCCCGCAATAATCCTGATAGCGCCAATAGGTCAGGTTGTGGCGGCTTTCCTCACCGGGGCGGGCATGATTGCTGACCTCATAGCGCGGCAGGCCGGCTTCGCGTGTCATGGCCTGAGTTAGCGCAAAGAGATCGGCACAGGCATCTTCGTCCAGCGGCGTAAACTGGATCTGGCGGACCATGGTGGCAAAGCGCGTGCCCGGCTCGATCGTCAGCTGATAGAGCGAGATATGGCCGGTGCCAAAGGACAGGGCGCGGGCCAGCTCTGCTTGCCATCCTGCCAGCGATTGGCCGGGGCGAGCATAGATCAGATCGAAACTGACCCGCTGGAAATGCCGCTGCGCGATCTCAAGCGCGGCCAGACCTTCGCTGGCATCATGGAGCCGACCCAGAAAGCGCAGCGTTGCATCATCCAGCGCTTGCAGCCCCAGTGAAACGCGGTTTACCCCGGCTGCTGCCAATGCCGCGTAATTGGCGCTTTCCACCGAAGAGGGATTGCCTTCCAGCGTGATTTCGACGCCATCGGCAAATCCCCATAGCTTTTCTGCCTCGGCCAATAGCCGCGCCACCAGCGCGGGCGGCATCAGCGAAGGGGTGCCGCCACCAAAGAACACGCTGTCCAGCGGTTCGCCGCCAGCCAGCGCATGTTCGTGGCGCAGATCGGCCAGCAGTGCCTGCTCCCAAGCGGCATGATCCACCTGTTCGCGAACATGGCTGTTGAAATCGCAATAGGGGCACTTCGCGAGGCAGAACGGCCAATGGATGTAGAGTGCGCGGGCCATGATCAGGCCTTAACCGCCAAATTGCTCCGCGACCAGCTTGGCAAAGGCATCGGCGCGGTGGCTGATGCGGTGTTTCTCTTCCGGATCATGTTCGGCAAAGCTGCGGCTGTCGCCCAGCGGAACGAACACCGGATCATAACCAAAGCCCATTGTGCCGCGTGGCGGCCAGGTAAGCGTGCCATTGGCGCGGCCTTCATATACCGCCTGCTCGCCATCGGGCCAGGCTATCGCCAGCACGCAGGCGAAATGGCAGGATCGATCCGCATTGGGGCCAAGCTCTGCCAGCAGTCCTTCAACCTTGCCCATTGCCATGTACCAGTCACGCCCCGGCTTGCCTTCGAACCACTGCCGTTCGGCCCAGTCAGCGGTATAGACGCCGGGCCGTCCATCCAGCGCATCGACGCACAGGCCGGAATCGTCGGCCAGCGCGGGCAGACCGGAAGCCTCGGCCGCCGCCCGCGCCTTGATCAGCGCGTTTTCGACAAAGCTGGTGCCGGTCTCCGCAGGTTCGGGCAGGCCAAGCGAACCCGCCGAAATGCAGTTCACCCCGTAAGGCGCGAGCAAGGCTCCGATTTCCTTGAGCTTGCCAGCATTATGCGTGGCGATGACAAAGGTTTCGGAGCCAGGCGGTGCCGTCACTTGCCGACAGCCTCACCCTGCGCGGTGAAAATCCGGTCGCAGCCGATGCGGGCCAGGCGCGGCAGGCGCCAGGGCCTCTTCATCATAGGTCGCGCCTTCGGCGGTGGCCTGCACCTCGGCGATCTGGCCGCCTTCAATCAGCACGAAATTGGCATCGGCGTCGGCGGCGGAATCCTCGTCATAATCGAGATCGAGCACCGGCACCCCGCTGGCAATGCCGCAGCTTACGGCGGCAACCTTGCGGGTCAGTGGATCGGCGGTGATCGCGCCCGACGCCATCAGCCTGTCCACCGCGATGCGCAGGGCCACCCATGCGCCGGATAGAGGCGGTGCGGGTGCCGCCATCGGCCTGGATCACGTCGCAATCCAGCGTGATCTGGCGTTCGCCCAGCTTCTTGAGATCGGTCACCGCGCGCAGCGAACGCCCGATCAGACGCTGGATTTCCTGTGTCCGGCCGCTCTGCTTGCCCTTGGCCGCTTCACGCGCGCCGCGAGTGTGCGTGGCGCGGGGGAGCATCGAATATTCCGCAGTAACCCAGCCTTCGCCCTTGCCGCGCAGTCATGGCGGCAGCTTTTCCTCGACGCTGGCCGTGCACAGCACCTTGGTTTCGCCGAACGAGACCAGCACCGATCCCTCGGCGTGCTTGGTAAAATGGGGCTCAAAGCTGATAGCGCGCATCTCGTCGGGCGCGCGGCCGGAAGGTCGCATAATAACTCCACTATGGCTTGATCAAAGGCGAATAGCTATCAATGTCGAATGAGCAAGGTGTTTCGTCGCATCGCTGGTTTGCTGGCAACGGCCATTGGCTTGCCGATCATCATCTGGTTTGGATGGCCGGGCGAGTGCGGCAGAAACCCTGACGGGGCACTTAGTTTCAGGGCTTGGGGGCAAGAGCTTGCAGCAAAAGTTGCCGGCAGGTCTGCCAATTGCGACCCGTGGTCACAAATTGCTGCACCCATACCGATTCAATCCGTTGAGCTTGAGTGGCGGTCGAGCTGGGCGCACGGTCCATCGCGCGTTGTGGTGGTATCGTCCGATGGGATGTTTCGGGTTTTCAGGAGGGCGGATTGGCTAGCAAGCGAACGAATATTGGAGGCAAAGGTTATCGATCTGCCTGCAGCGAAGCGTGTGCTGGCCAACCTCCAACCATTGGCAATTTACAACCGCATTGATTACAAGCGATTCACTGATAGTAAATATTTAAAAATAAATGATTTTGTCGGCCCTCCAAAAGTCAGATGTTATGCTAAAGCGTTTGATGCGAATTCGTTGCAACTGCGTTGGGTTGATGCCGCCAATAGCAGTTTTGAGACGATATATTCTGGGGAATGTGTTTCCGTAGCCACAGGCAAGGCGCATGAAAGGGCGAGGTCATCGTTTGATAAAGCGTTGGAAATTTCCGGTTTTTCGCGCGACAGGTATCAGCAGTTCGATTACTTTCCTGAGTAAAAATGACCACTTTACCGATCACCGAACTGACATCCCGCGCCCGCGAGATTTTCCGGCTGGTGGTGGAAGGCTATCTGTCGACAGGGCAGGCGGTGGGATCGAAGACGCTGGCTAGCGTTGGGCCGCTCAATCTTTCGCCCGCCTCGATCCGATCGGTATTGCATGAGCTGGAAATGCTGGGCCTGCTGGCGGCACCGCATACCAGCGCGGGTCGCTTGCCGACCGAGCAGGGGCTGCGCCTGTTTGTCGATGGGATGATGCAGGTGGCGGAGCCTACCGCCGAAGAACGCGCGGTGATCGAGCGGCAGGTTTCGCAGGCCGGGCCGGTGGAGGCCGCGCTGGCGGCGGCCAGTGCGGTGCTGTCCGATCTTTCTGCCTGCGCCGGTCTGGTGATGGTTCCCCGGCGTGAGCCAAGGTTGCGGCATATGCAGCTGGTGCCGCTGGCACCGGGGCGGGCGCTGGCGGTGCTGGTGGGCAGCGATGGTGCGGTGGAAAACCGCGTGGTCGATCTGCCTGCCGGATTGCCTGCCGGGGCGCTGGAGCAGGCATCGAACTATATTTCCGCTCATCTCGATGGCCGCACCCTGGCCGAAGCGGTGGCGGCGATGCGCGGTGAGATCGCATCGGGGCAAAGCGCTTTGGACGCAGCGAGTCGCGATCTGGTCGAGCGGGAACTGGCGGTATGGAGCGAGGATGCATCGCGTCGCCCGGTGCTGATCGTGCGCGGCCAGGCAAACCTGCTGGATGAAACCGCGCTGCATGATCTGGAACGGGTGCGACAACTGCTCGATGATCTGGAAAACAAGCAATCGGTTGCCGATCTGCTCGATTCCGCGCGGCAGGCGGAAGCAACGCGGATTTTCATCGGTTCCGAAAACCGGCTGTTCGCGCTGTCCGGCTCTGCGGTGATCGCTTCGCCCTATCGCGATGGCGACGGACGCGTGGTGGGAGTAGTGGGGGTTATCGGCCCGACGCGGTTGAATTATGCGCGCGTCGTCCCCATGGTGGATTTCACCGCCCAAAGTTTGGGCAAGCTGATTACATAGCTGGACGATTTGACACGATGAGCGAAGATACAAAGCCGCAGGGCGATCCTGCGGTGGAAGCAGAATTGAACGGTGTTCCCGAAGAGCTGCTGGACAAGGGCGATTCGGTGGAAGACGCGCTGACACAGCTGCGCTCCGATCTGGAAGCGGCCCGTCAGGATGTGCTTTATGCCAAGGCCGAAACGCAGAATGTGCGGCGGCGGCTGGAAAAGGACATTGCCGATGCCCGCGCCTATGCCGCGACGGGCTTTGCCCGCGACATCCTTTCGGTGTCGGACAATCTTTCCCGCGCTCTCGAATCGATTCCTCAGGAACTGCGTGAGGATGACAAGCTCAAGAACCTCGTCGCCGGTATCGAGGCAACCGCGCGCGAGATTGACAAGGTGTTCGGCATGCACGGCATCAGCCGCATCGCCGCACTGGGCCTGCCGCTTGATCCCAACCAGCATCAGGCGATGATGGAAGTCCCCTCCGCCGATGCCGAAGCTGGCACCGTGCTGCAGGAATTGCAGGCCGGTTACATGATCAAGGATCGCCTGCTGCGCCCGGCGATGGTGGCGGTGGCGAAGAAGCCGGATTGACGCGGAACCTAGACGCTGCTGGCGAAATCAACCAACTTCTCATAGGCACGCTTGTCCGCAACCCCCGGCAGTTTCACGCCGTGTCGCAGCAGAAAGGCGTGGCGGATGATTTCGGCCTGTTGCTCTATGCCATAGCGCTCCAGCGGCCAGCCGGGCTTGAGGCTGTAGTCATAACGGCGCGAGAACGGGCGGCGCAGCACCAGATACCAGCGGCCTTTGTGCTGGGTCTGCCAGACATGGGTCATTTCGTGGATGAAATGGCCCTGCAGCCCCAGCGGCGCGTCCGAAAAATCGTCGCAATAGCTTTCCGAACGCGGATGAAAATGCAGGTGCCCCATCGGCGCCATGGTGACGCTGCGCGGTTGCAGCGGAAACCAGCGCCGCCGCCGGATTCGCACCGGCGCTGGATCAATCGCGTTGCCAAAGACACTGCGCAGCAGCGCAATCTCTCCCACAGTCAGCGGCCGTTCGCCGCCAACCGGACAGCTCTGTGCAAGCGCTGCTTCGCTCAGTGTGCGTCTCCGTGAGTCATCCCGGCCATTTCATCACCGCCAGCCGCGACGGTTTCGATCTTGAGCGGGACAGAGAGCTTGTCACCATCGCTGAAGGTCAGCGTCATTTCAGTGGTGCCGCCAGCTTTCAGACCGGGATCAAGCTGAAAGACCATGACATGCAGCGCGCCGCGTTCAAACTTTACGCTGGTTCCCGGCTCAACCTGCACCTGATCGACCGGCATCATCGAACCACCGCTGGTCTGGTGCATTTCCGCCTTGGCCGCGCCCTGGATCGAAATCACGGCAAGCGCGGCCTTGCTGCTGCCGGTATTGTCGAGCACGAAATAGGCCGCGCCGGGATTGCCCGCCACGGCAGGCAGTACCAGCACGCCACCGCTGACCGCCAGCCCGGGCTTGGCATCTGGTGCGGCAGTTTGGGTCTGGGCAGCATCGGGCTGGGCCGATTTTCCGCAGCCCGCCAGGGGCAGGGCAGCGGCCAGTGCGGTCAGAGCGATGATCAGGCGTGGGCGGTTCATGAAAAGCGGTCCTTTCCGCATCGTTACGGGACGCTGTCACCGCTAGTGCGCTGCTGCCCTTGTGCCAAGCGAAACCGCACCTATATCGGCCTCGATAAAAGAGCCGCCCACCTGCCTTGCCGGATTGCCGGGAGGCACACGAAGCGGCGTCAAACATGACCAAGGATGGGCTAATATGGGTAAAGTTATCGGTATCGACCTCGGCACCACCAACAGCTGCGTTGCAGTGATGGACGGCGGCAAGCCCAAGGTTATCGAAAATTCGGAAGGTGCGCGCACCACGCCGTCGATCGTCGCTTTCACCAAGGATGGTGAACGGCTGATCGGCCAGCCGGCCAAGCGCCAGGCGGTGACCAACCCCGACAACACGATTTTCGCGGTGAAGCGCCTGATCGGCCGCCGCTTTGACGATCCCATGACCAAGAAGGACATGGAACTGGTCCCCTATTCGATTGCCAAGGGCAAGAATGGCGATGCCTGGGTGACCGCCGGTGGTGAAGATTACAGCCCTTCGCAGATTTCCGCCTTCACCCTGCAGAAGATGAAGGAAACCGCCGAAAGCTATCTGGGTGAAGCCGTCACCCAGGCGGTGATCACCGTGCCGGCCTATTTCAACGACGCCCAGCGTCAGGCGACCAAGGATGCCGGCCAGATCGCCGGTCTGGAAGTGCTGCGCATCATCAACGAGCCGACTGCGGCGGCGCTGGCCTATGGCCTCGACAAGCAGGACGGCAAGACCATCGCGGTCTATGACCTTGGCGGCGGCACCTTCGATATTTCCGTGCTGGAAATCGGCGACGGCGTGTTCGAGGTGAAGAGCACCAATGGCGACACCTTCCTTGGCGGTGAGGATTTCGACAGCAAGCTGGTCGAATTCCTGGCTGACAAGTTCAAGGCCAAGGAAAACATGGATCTGCGCGGCGACAAGCTGGCGCTGCAGCGGCTGAAGGAAGCGGCTGAAAAGGCAAAGATCGAACTGTCTTCGGCGCAGACCACCGAAATCAACCTGCCCTTCATCACCGCCCGCATGGAAGGTGGCAGCACCACTCCGCTGCATCTGGTGGAAACCATTTCGCGCGCCGATCTGGAAAAGCTGGTGGCTGATCTGATCCAGCGCACGCTGGACCCCTGCAAGAAGGCGCTGGCCGATGCCGGGGTGCAGGCTTCGGATATCGACGAAGTGGTGCTGGTTGGCGGCATGACCCGCATGCCGCGCGTCCGCGAAGTGGTGAAGGATTTCTTCGGCAAGGAACCGCATACCGGCGTCAATCCCGATGAAGTCGTGGCCATGGGCGCGGCGATTCAGGCGGGCGTGCTGCAGGGCGATGTCAAGGATGTGCTGCTGCTCGACGTGACCCCGCTGTCGCTGGGTATCGAAACGCTGGGCGGTGTGTTCACCCGCATGATCGATCGCAACACCACGATCCCGACCAAGAAGAGCCAGGTCTTCTCCACCGCTGATGACAATCAGCAGGCGGTGACGATCCGCGTCTTCCAGGGCGAACGTGAAATGGCGAGCGACAACAAGATCCTCGGCCAGTTCGATCTGGTTGGCATCCCGCCGGCACGGCGCGGCGTTCCGCAGATCGAGGTGACTTTCGACATCGACGCCAATGGCATCGTCAATGTCAGCGCCAAGGACAAGGGCACCGGTAAGGAACAGCAGATCAAGATCCAGGCTTCGGGTGGACTTTCCGATTCCGACATCGACCAGATGGTCAAGGATGCGGAAAAGTTTGCCGAGGAAGACAAGAAACGGCGCGAAGCGGCGGAAGCCAAGAACAATGCCGACAGCCTTGTTCACGCCACCGAGCGTCAGCTGGAAGAAAATGGTGACAAGATCGATGCCGATCTCAAGGCAGAGATCGAAGCAGCCATTGCCGAAGCCAAGACCGCGATCGAAAGCGGTGACGTCGATGAAATGAACGCCAAGACCCAGGCTCTCACCGAAAAGGCGATGAAGATGGGCCAGGCGATCTATGAGAAGGAGCAGGCCGCTGCTGCCGCGCCGGGGGCGGAAGCGCCCGCTGGCGGTGAAGAGGTGGTCGACGCCGAATTCTCGGAAGTCGACGAGAACAAGGGCTGAGCGGATGGTCAAACGGTCATGCCGCCGGTGTCGCTGTGACCCGGCGGCGTGATCGTTTGCGGGGCTGAACCATGACCGTAGAAGCTGATTTCTATTCGCTGCTCGAAGTAGAGCGCACCGCCGACGATGCGACGATCAAATCATCGTTTCGCAAGCTGGCAATGCGCTGGCATCCTGATCGCAATCCCGGCGATGGTGAGGCGGAATCCCGCTTCAAGGCCATCAATGAGGCCTATGATTGCCTGAAAGACCCGCAAAAGCGCGCAGCCTATGATCGTTTCGGCCATGACGCCTTCAAGAATGGCGGCATGGGCGGCGGCGGGCCGGGTGGCGGTGCCGGGGCTGGCTTTTCCGATCTCGGCGATATTTTCGAAACGATCTTTGGCAGCGCCTTTGGTGGTGGCGGTGGCCGCCAGCAAGCGCGGCGCGGAGCCGATCTGCGCTATGATCTGGAGATCAATCTCGACGAAGCATTTCACGGCAAGAGTGCCCAGATCGAAATCGAAGTTTCCGCCCCTTGCGAACCCTGCAAGGGCAGCGGGGCAGAGCCCGGCACGGGCACCCGGCGCTGCAATCTGTGTGGCGGGCACGGACAGGTGCGGGCCCAGCAGGGCTTCTTTATGGTCGAGCGGACCTGCCCGACCTGCCACGGCCGCGGCGAGGTGATTGAAAAGCCCTGCCGCTCTTGCCGCGGCGAAGGCCGGGTCGATCAGCCGCAGACGCTGGATGTTACCATTCCGCCCGGGGTCGATACCGGCACCCGCATACGCTTGGCGGGCAAAGGGGAAGCCGGGCCGTTCGGCGCGCCTCCCGGCGACCTCTATATCTTCCTGCATATCCGTCGCCATCCGCTGTTCGAGCGGGACGGGACGACGCTGATAACTCGCGCGCCGATCAGCTTCACCACCGCGGCACTGGGCGGCACGATCGAGATTCCTGGGCTGGACGGAGTGCGCCACGCGATCACCATCCCCGCCGGTATCCAGTCCGGCAAGCAGCTGCGCCAGCGCGGAGCGGGCATGCCGGTACTGCAAGGGCGCGGGCGTGGCGACATGGTGATTGAAATCATGGTTGAAACCCCGACCAAGCTCACCGCGCGGCAAAAGGAGCTGCTGTGCGAGCTGCAGGCCACCGAAACCGGTGAGGAATGCCCGCAGAGCAAGGGTTTTTTTGAACGGATCAAGGATGCCTGGGAAGGCCTGACTGACTAGGCCCCGGTGATCTCGGCCCGCAATCCGGGGATCAGCCCCGGATCGCTGGTCAGCCGGTCTTGCTCTTCATCCAGAATGGCCAGAAATGCCTTGCGTTTGAAGGCGGCAATATCCTGATCGGCCAGTATCAGACCGGCGGGCAGTGCGGAGACGACAATGTCTATCATCCGTTCGGCACCGTGCAGCCGCCCCCAGAGATAGTCATTCTCGCGGTAGGCGCGGCTGAAGAATGCGCCGAAATTGTAGAATTCGATGCCGCGCAAAGTTGCCTGCGCACCGCCCTTGCGGATGGAGCTGCAATCATCGGGCGAGATCCGGTCCACCTTGGCCGGGTCCAGTTCGTTTGACGCCTCTGCTCCCAACAGTGGCAGCGTGACCGTATCGTAGAACGGGAAGCCGAGATAGGTGAACAGCACGCGCCGCCGCAGTTCGCGCGGCAGATCGCCGATGGCCGCGACCAGCAGGGCGTCCACCGCCAGATCGACCGCAGCGAGCTGGCGGTGCTGGGCAATGTATTCCAGAACCTTGCCGGGTTGTTCCAGCACCTTCGCGGCCAGCTCGGCGAAATGGCTGCCCAATGCGGCACTGGACTGGGCATCGAAATAGAGCGCCAGCGCCCGGTAAACCGCATCGCGTGCCTTTTCGCGCGCATCCGGTTCTACAGCGTCGATGTCATCCCATTCTTCGGAGAGACGCCGCCCCAGCAGGCGCAGGCGCCGGATGCGAAAGCCGATGTCGTGATCGCGGAAAAAGCCGATCGCCTGCTCACTTGCCCCGCCGCGATCACCGCCGATCCGGTCCAGCCCCAGCGTTTCCAGATAGCCGCCCAGTCGGTCCGCCAGCTCTGCGGCATTGTTCACTGCAATGCCGGGCGCGGCCGCGTGAATGGTTGCCGCCAGATCAGCGAGAATGCTGGCCAGCTTGACCTGCCCATAGGCCTGAAAGGTGAAACCTGCCTGCTCGGCCGCGGCCTGCTGTGCCTTGGCCCGCCACCCGGTCAGCCGCCTGACGCTGGGCCGGTCAAAAAAGAAGGTTCTGCCGAACAGCCTTTCAACCGAAGCTTCGACTTCGCCGCGCAGCGAATCGACCATATGTTTGAGCCGGGCCAATTCGCGCGAACGCTTTTCGATGGTTTCCAGATTGTCGCGCACGGGCTGTTCGCGGGGGATCGAAGACAGCGAACCGAAGATGACCGAGAACCAGCCGGGCGGACGCGGATCGCCCCGGCGCATGCCGCCAACCCGGTCGGGCCGGGGATCGATATAGACGAAGCGCCGATCCACCTCGCGCTGGGCAGGGCGATCGCGCAGCACGCCCATCGCCTCGGCAAAGGGGGCGTTGACCAGCACCGAGCCATCGATCAACGAAACCTGATCGGCTGTCCCGGCCTTGCTTTGCGCAGGCAGGATGCGTTGCAGGAAACTGTCGCGCCCCTGCCATGTCTCGCCGCGCTCGCTGGCGAGGCGATCAATCTCGGTCACGCGCAAGGCCGGGAAGGCACCGGGGAAGCTGGCCGTGGCGCGGGCCGCGAGAACCAGCTCGTGCCGTTCGGCCAGCGGTATCCCGGCATTTCCCGGCACGATGCTGCGAAAACCGATCGACAGGCGATGTTCGCTTTCCTCCACTTGCGACGGGCTGTTGAGCCGCACCACTTCGGGGTGGCCCTTGAAGTCGGTTGCGGTGACGAACAGATCGAGTGGATGCTGCGGCGGTAGCAGCGGCGCGCCTGCGGGCGCGGCGGCCATGGCATCAAGCGCTTCGGCCAGCAGCCGGGAAAAGCCCAACCCGCCAAACGGTGCCTCGAACCAGCGCGAGCGGACCAGCCGCGACAGCTTGCCGCGCACCTCTGATCGGGTTTCGGGCGCGACGCTGGCTGAAACCATGCTGTCCGGGCTGCGCAGCAGCAGCGCCACCAGCGGCACCGCCCAGAACTTCAGAAACCGCGTTGCCAGCCGCGCATCGGGATCGAGCAGCACATCGACATCGGCGCGCGCCAGCCACAGGTCGGTCAAGGGTTCAAGCGACTGCCCGGAATGAATGGCTTGTGCCAGAAACACCCCGTTGATGCCGCCCGCGCTGGCCCCGGCAACAATATCCGGCAACACTCTCAGCTTGAGCTGATGCTGTCGCTCAATGTGGCGGAGCAGATCGCAATAGACCTGTTCAACACCGGACTGCGTGCCATCGCCGCCATGAAAGCTGCGGCTCGCCCGGGCCAGTTTCCACAGCTCCTTGGTAACGCCATGCATATATACTGCCAGGCTGACGCCGCCATAGCAGACCAGTGCAATGCGGAGTTCCTTTTGACGCATGACCACACCTTTGTGCCAGAGATGCGCAGGGGTGCAAAGGCAGGAAACGACAGGGCGGCTTGATCAGCTCGTCGCGCTCCGATCACCGATTGCCCGGCATATTGCCCGCGTTAATCCGCCAGCAAGGTGGGGCTGATCAGCGCTTTTGCGGCAGGCGTCTTGTAATGGAGAATTTCGATGCGTGTTGTTTCCCAAAGGCTGAGGGCGCTTGCCCTGATTACCGCGCTTGTCGCGCCAGCCTCCGCCAGCCTGGCCGCGAAGCAGCAGGATAATCCGGATGCAAACATCGTCGTGAACGGAGCGCAGCCGACACCCCCCGCGCCGACCGCTGCGGGGCCAGAGGTGAAAGGCATCATTTCCGCACGCCATGCGGACAAGATCAAGGTGACCGGGACCGATGGCAGTGACACGATCATTGCCGTCACCGATGCCACCCAGATCAAATCCGGGGGCGGATTGTTTGGCGGTGGCAGCAAGCGTACCGCTGCCGCGCTGGTCAATGGCCTGCCGGTTACCGTCAAAACCATGCAGTCCAGCGGCGGTTTGCAGGCCAGTCAGATCACTTTCCGCAGCAGCGACATGCGCACCGTTTCGATGATCCGCAGCGGCACCGCCCAGCAGTTTGATGAGCAGGCCGCGGCGACCGAGGCACTGCGCGGCCGCATGGGCGATATCGACAAATACAACATCAAGAGCACCACCAATGTCTATTTCGACACGGGCAAGGCGGCGCTTTCGGCCCGGGCAAAGGCAGATCTCTGCGCGGCGGGCACTGCGGCGGAAGGTGTCGACAATGCGCTGATGCTGGTGGTTGGCTATACGGATTCGACCGGCAGCGACGAGGTGAACCAGGCGCTGAGCGAACGCCGCGCCGCAAGCGTGATCAACTATCTCCAGCAGGTTTGCCACTGGAAGCCGTATCGCATGCTCACGCCCACCGGTATGGCCCAGGCTGATCCGCTCGCCAGCAATGATACGGATGAGGGCCGGGCGCAGAACCGGCGGGTTTCCGTGAATGTGCTGGTGAGCAAGGGACTTGATGGAATCTGATTCACGACATTGACGGGCGGGCATTGCTTGCGTTCCCTGTTCGTTCTCGATAATGGGGGGCATGGCGAAACCGAAGCGTCGATATGTCTGTCAGGCCTGCGGCAGCGTGGCCCAGCGCTGGCAGGGGCAATGCGCCGATTGCGGCGAGTGGAACACGCTGGCTGAGGAAGCACCGGAAACGGTGTTTTCGCAGAAGCATGATCTTTCCTCTGGCGGGCGGGCGATTGCCTTTGAACCACTCGATGCGCCGGGGCAGGTGCCTGACCGGCGGTTGACCGGACTGGGCGAATTTGATCGCGCGCTGGGCGGTGGTCTGGTGCCGGGATCCGCCATTCTGATGGGCGGCGATCCCGGTATCGGCAAAAGCACGCTGCTGTTGCAGGCGGCGGCGCTGGTGGCCAACGCCTGCCAGAAGCAGGGCGGCGGCGGTGCGGTCTATATCAGCGGCGAAGAAGCTGCCGGGCAGGTGCGGTTGCGGGCTGAGCGCCTTGGGCTCGCCGGGGCACCGGTCAGTCTGGCAGCGGCAACTTCGGTGCGTGATATCCTGACTTCCCTTTCGCGGGTGCCGCCGCCGGCACTGCTGGTGATCGATTCGATCCAGACCATGCATTCCGATCAGATCGAGGGTGCCCCCGGCACGGTCAGTCAGGTGCGGGCATCGGCGTTTGAACTGATCCGCTATGCCAAGGAAAACGGGGTGGCGCTGGTGCTGGTCGGCCATGTTACCAAGGATGGCAGCATCGCCGGACCGCGGGTGCTGGAACACATGGTCGATGTGGTGATGAGCTTTGAAGGAGAGCGCAGTCACCAGTATCGCATCCTGCGCTGCCTGAAGAACCGCTTTGGCCCGGTCGATGAAATTGGCGTCTTCGCGATGGAGGGGCAGGGGCTGACCGAAGTGGGCAATCCATCGCTGCTGTTTCTATCCGGCCGTGAAAGCCCGGTGGCGGGCAGCGCTGTGTTTCCGGCGATGGAAGGCACCCGGCCGGTGCTGGTGGAGGTTCAGGCGCTGATTGTGCGACTGGCGAGCGGTGCCACGCCGCGCCGCGCGGTGGGGGGTTGGGACAGCGGCCGCATGGCCATGCTGCTGGCGGTGCTGGAGGCGCGCTGCGGGCTCAGTTTCTCCAGCGCCGAAGTCTATCTGAATGTTGCAGGCGGTTATCGTCTCGCCGATCCTGCTGCCGATCTGGCGGTGGCGGCGGCGTTGGTTTCGGCGCTGGCGGACAAACCGCTGCCGGGGGACGCGGTGTGGTTTGGCGAAGTTTCGCTGGCGGGTGAGATTCGCCCGGTTGCGCATGGGGCGTTGAGGTTGCGCGAGGCGGCCAAGCTGGGCTTCTCCCGCGCTTGCGGTCCGGCTGATGCAGGCAGCGGAAAATCCTATTCCCCGGTGGCAATGCTGGGAAATCTCGTTGACCGGGTGCTTGGCGGAGAATAGTCCTTCGCGTCATGACTGGTTTCGATATCGCGGTGCTGCTTCTGGTTGGCATGGGGGCCGTTACCGGCTTCATGCGCGGACTGGTGCAGGAAGTGCTGGCTCTGGCCGCATGGGTGGTTTCGGTCGTTGCCATCCACAATCTGCACACCCCGCTCAGCGAGGCGCTGACGCCGATGATCGGCACGGAATCCGGCGCTTCGGTGCTGGCCTTCGCCATCCTGCTGCTGGTGCCCTATGCAATTTTCAAACTGCTGGCGCAGCGGATGGGGGCAGCGAGCAGGGAATCCGTACTGGGGCCGATCGACCGCGTGCTGGGTTTTGGCTTCGGCGCGGTGAAGGGCACGGTGATCGCCGTGATGTGCTTTTCTGTTCTGGTGCTGGGCTATGATACGGTTTGGGGTGCCGGTGGCCGGCCGACTTGGATCACGCAGGCGCGCAGCTATCCCTTCGTCAATGCCGCCAGTGAGGAACTGGTGGGGATGATTGCAGAGCGTCGGCATGCTGCGGCTGAATCGGAAACGATCCGCCTGAAGCAGAAGTAATCGTGGCCGCTGCTGCCAAGCTCTATTCCATCGAGGTTTTGACGCTCGCCACATCGCTGGCGCAATTCCCCCTGCGCGATGATTTGCCGCTGCGCGGACAGGCGCGCTCACCAGCCTGCGGCAGCGTTCTGGAACTTGGGCTGGAATGCGATGCCGAAGGGCGGATTACGCGGATCGGGCTGAGAGCACAGGCCTGCGCGATCGGTCAGGCATCGGCGGCGATCTTTGCGCAGGCTGCCAAGGGATGCAATGCAGACCGGATTGCCGAAGTGCTTACAGAGATGCAGCGTTGGCTGGCGGGTGAGGCGGCGATGCCGGATTGGCCCGGGCTTGCGGTAATCGCTCCCGCGCGGGACTATCCCGGACGGCATGGCGCGATGTTGCTGGCGTGGAAAGCCGCGCATGAGGCGCTTTCCAGCGTGCCGAAGCAGGGCTAGAGCCAGCACAATAAGGATTCAGCCCAGGCAGGGTGTGGGGGAACAATGGCAGATCAGGCAGAGCATATCGAACCCAGTGCCGCTGACATGCGGCTGGTGATCACCGCCAGCTCTATGGGCACGGTGTTCGAATGGTATGATTTCTTTATCTACGGCACGCTCAGCGCGATCCTGTCAAAGGCGTTCTTTCCCACCGGCAACGCAACCTTGGCAACGCTGCTGTTCTGGCTGGTTTTTGCGGTGGGCTTCGGGTTTCGCCCGCTGGGCGCGGTCTTGTTTGGCTATCTGGGCGACAGGCTGGGGCGAAAATATACCTTTCTGGTCACGGTAACGCTGATGGGCATCGCCACGGCCGGGGTGGGGCTGGTGCCTTCCGCTGCCACCATCGGCCTGTGGGCACCGGCGCTGGTGATCCTGCTGCGCATCCTGCAAGGGCTGGCCTTGGGCGGCGAGTATGGCGGAGCGGCAGTTTACGTTGCCGAACACGCGCCGTTTGAAAAACGCGGATTCTATACCAGTTTCATTCAGGCCAGCGTGGTGGGCGGCTTTGTGCTCAGCCTGGTGGTGGTCTTGCTGTGCAAGGCACTGATCAGCGAGGCGCATTGGACCGAATGGGGCTGGCGCGCGCCATTTCTGGTGAGCCTGGCGCTGCTGGCGATCTCGCTGTGGATGCGCCTCAAACTGTCGGAAAGCCCGGTTTTTCAGGCGATGCGCGAAGAAGGGGAGGTGTCTGGCAACCCCTTTGTCGAAAGCTTCACCTATCCTGGCAACAAGCGGCGTATCGCCATTGCCCTGTTCGGTATCGCCGCCGGGTTAACCGTGATCTGGTACACCGCGATGTTCAGCGGCCTCAGTTTCCTGACCTCGGCGATGCGGATGGAAGACAGCCGCGCCCAGATCATTGTCGGGCTTTCAGCGCTGATCGGTATGGGTTTTTATCTGTGGTTCGGGCATCTGTCGGACCGGATTGGCCGCAAGAAGCCGATTGTCTGGGGTTACGCGCTCACCCTGCTGCTGATGTTCCCTGCATTCTGGCTGATGGGCGCGCATGCCAATCCCGGCCTTAGCGCTGCGGCAGAACGCAACCCGGTGGTGATCGCCGGGCCGGATTGCAAGTACAATCCTTTCGACAGCGAACAGAAGACCGATTGCGGCAAGATGATGGGGGATCTGACTGCGGCCGGTGTGTCGTATCAGGTCGGCTCAGCACCCGCTCTGAGCGCGACGGTGGGTGGCCGTTCCTTGCCGCTCGATAGCTATGGCTGGGATGACAAACCGGCCCGCAGCAAGCAGTTGCTGCAATGGCTGGGCGATGCCGGCTATGATTTCGCCAAGGTCAAGCCATCGCTGAAGGACAGCCTGCTGATCGGGCTGGCGCTGCTGGTGATGATGGCGCTGTCTGGCGCGACTTATGGCCCGGTGGCGGCGTTGCTGACTGAGATGTTCCCGCCGCGCATCCGCTACAGCTCGATGTCGATCCCCTATCACATTGGCACAGGCTATTTCGGCGGGTTTCTGCCATTCATTTCCGGGCTGATCGTGGCCAAGACCGGCAATCCCTATTCCGGCCTGTGGTACACCTGGGTGGTGGTGGCGATGGCTTTTGTCGTGTCGATTTGGGGATTGAAGGGCGGACCGCCGCGCGATTATGCAGACTGATCTTCCGCCCGCTGCGTTGCGGCTGGCCATCGACACGGATGCATTGGCAGCCAATTGGCGTGCGCTTGATCGGCTTTCGGGCAGCGCCAGCGCGGGCGCGGCGGTAAAGGCCGATGCCTATGGGCTGGGTGCGGACAAGGTGGCACCGGCACTATGGGCGGCAGGCTGCCGTGATTTCTTTGCCGCGCATTGGCAGGAGGTGCCCGCGCTGCTGCAACACCTTCCGGCCCAGTCCATTGCCGTGCTGCATGGCCCGGCCAATGCCGAGGACGCGGCGTTTGCGCGGGCAACAGGTGTTCGCCCGGTGCTCAATTCCCTGCATCAGATCGCCTTGTGGCGCGCAGCCGGTGGCGGGCCCTGTCATGTAATGGTGGACAGTGGGATCAACCGGCTGGGGCTGCCGATGAGCCATATTGGCGATCCCGCGCTGGCAGGGCTGGATGTTGACGTGCTGCTTTCGCATCTTGTTGCGGCAGAGGAAGCAGACAGTCCGCTCAATACCGTTCAGCGCCAACGGTGGGAGCAAGCACAGCAGGCCATTCCGCATCGCCGTGCCAGCCTGGCCAACAGCGCAGGCATCGCTTTGGGCGCAGCATGGCATGGTCAGCTGACGCGCCCCGGTATTGCTCTATACGGCGGGGTGCCATGTGCCGCACTGGCGGACCCGATCCGGCAGGTTGCGCGGCCAATGGCCAGCGTGATGCAGACGCGCGATCTGCAACCGGGGGATACGGTTGGCTATAACGCCACCTTTACTGCCGACAGGGCGATGCGCGCGGGCGTGATCAGCCTTGGCTATGCCGATGGCTATCTGCGTAGCTGGTCGGGCAAGGGCATCATGCTGGCCGATGGACAGCGCTTGCCCGTGCTGGGGCGGGTGTCGATGGATATGACGGTGGTCGACCTTTCCGCTGCGCCGCAACTGCGCGAAGGCGATTGGCTAGAAGTGGCCTATTCCCTGCCCGAAGCCTCGGCAATCAGCGGATTGTCCCAATATGAGCTGCTTACCCTGCTGGGCCGCCGATTTGCGCGATAATGCTGCGCACAATGGATTTGTTGCATTGCCGTTGCTGCGGGTGCTAACAAAGGGCAGGATCCGTTCCGGGAGGATGGAAGATGAGCGACGCCAAAGGCGAAACGGTTGTTATCAAGAAGTACGCCAACCGGCGGCTCTATAACACGCAATCCTCAAGCTACATCACGCTTGAGCATCTGGCGAAGATGACGCGTGAAGGCGTCGATTTCAAAGTGCTGGACGCAAAAAGCGGAGCCGACATCACCCATCAGATCCTCACCCAGATCATCATGGAAGAGGAAAGCGCAGGCGGTGAACAGATGCTGCCGGTCAATTTCCTGCGTCAGCTGATCTCGATGTACGGCAATTCCATGCAGGGGCTGGTGCCGCATTATCTGGAAGCCTCGATGGACAATTTCCGTTCCAATCAGGCCAAGCTGCGGCAGGCGTTTGAAGACAGCCTTGGCAACAATCCGCTGGCCAAGCTGGCGCAGCAGAATATCGCCATGTTCAAAGCCGCTGCCTCTGCCTTCATGCCCGGTCTGGCTGAGGAAAAGTCCGATGCATCCGCTGGCAAGGATCAGTCCGATGAACTGGCGGTGCTGCGCGCGCAGATGGCAGAAATGCAAAAGCAGCTGGACAAGCTGGCCAAATAGCAACGCCTGCGATTTGAATATCCGCTCGCGCGCCGCTAACAGCGGCGCATGAATCAGAATCCCGCCATTCGCCATGCCCTTTCCGTCACGCGAGAGGGCGATTTCGCCGCCTGGTATCAGGAAGTGATTGCTGAAGCCGAGATGGCCGAGGAATCAGGGGTGCGCGGCTGCATGGTGATCAAGCCATGGGGCTATGGCATCTGGGAACGCATCCAGCATCTGATGGATACGCGGATCAAGGCGGCGGGCGTTGAAAACTGCTATTTCCCGTTGTTCATTCCGCTATCCTATTTCGCCAAGGAGGCGGAGCATGTGGATGGCTTTGCCAAGGAAATGGCGGTTGTAACCCATCACCGGCTGGTCGGGGACGGCAAGGGCGGGTTGGTGCCCGATCCCGAAGCAAAACTGGAAGAGCCGCTGATCGTGCGGCCCACTTCGGAAACGGTGATCGGTCAGGCGATGAGCCGCTGGGTGCAGAGCTGGCGTGATCTGCCGCTGCTGACCAACCAGTGGGCCAATGTCGTGCGCTGGGAAATGCGCACCCGCATGTTCCTTCGCACCAGCGAGTTTCTCTGGCAGGAAGGGCACACTGCCCATGCCGACCGGGACGACGCCATGACCGAAACTCTGCGGGCGCTTGAAATGTATCGCAGCCATGCCGAGGATGATCTGGCGATGCCGGTTATCGCTGGCGAAAAGCCCGAGAATGAGCGCTTTCCCGGTGCGGTCGCCACCTATTCGATCGAAGCCATGATGCAGGATGGTAAGGCGCTGCAGGCAGGCACCAGCCACTATCTGGGCACCGGCTTCGCCGAGGCAGCCAATATCCGCTATCAGGATCGTGAAGGCGGCCAGCAGCTGTGCCACACCACCAGCTGGGGCGTTTCTACCCGGCTGATCGGCGGGGTGATCATGACGCATGGCGATGATGATGGCCTGCGCGTGCCGCCGCGCATCGCTCCGCATCAGGTCGTGATCCTGCCGATGTTGCGCGATGATGACGGCGATGCCGCGCTGCTCGCCTATTGCGAGGGACTCCGCGCTGCGCTGGCCGGGCAGTCCGCACTGGGCGAACCGATCCGAGTCCTGCTCGACAAGCGCGCGGGCAAGGCCACGCAAAAACGCTGGACCTGGGTAAAGAAGGGCGTACCGCTCATCCTGGAAATCGGTGGCCGTGATGCAGCTGGCGGGCAGGTTTCGGTTATCCGGCGCGACCGGTTGTGGCAGGACAATGGCAAGGTCAATTTCGCCGCCATGGCGCGCGATGCCTTCATCGCCGGTGCCGCCGCGGAGCTGGAGGATATCCAGCACAGCCTCTACGGCGAAGCCTGCGCGCGCCGCGATGCCAATATCCATCGCGGGGTGGATAGCCTGGAAGCGCTGGCTGCCTTCTTTGCCGAAGACAAGCGTTACCCCGGCTGGGTGGAGCTGGGCTGGTCACGCCCAACCGGCGCCGCGCTGGATGCGGTGGTGCAAAAGCTCAAGGCGCTCAAGCTGACGATCCGCAACACGCCGATGGCAGACGAAGCAGTTACCGGCAGCTGCCCATTTACCGGCGATCCCGCGGTTGAGCGGATTTACGTGGCGCGGGCATACTGATTTGGCCCGCGGCCTGCGCTCGCAACCCGGCCTTCCAACCCGCAAGCAGGTGCTGGATTTCATCGCCAGTTCGCCAACCCCGACTGGCAAGCGTGAGATCGCGCGGGCATTTGGTTTGCAAGGGCAGGAAAAGATCGCGCTGAAGGCGCTGCTGAAGGATATGGCTGAGGAAGGGCTGATCGACGGCAGGCGCACCGCCTACCACCGTATGGGCGGCGTGCCGAAGGTGACGGTGCTGCGCGTGGTGGAGATCGAGGATGGCGATGCCATTGCCATTCCCGATAGCTGGCAACCCGATGATGCCACACCGCCGCCGCGCCTGCGTCTGGTGGAAAAGGGCAGAGGCTCGGCGTTGAAAACCGGTGATCGTGTACTGGCTCGCACCGAAGAAACGGCCAAGGGCTGGCTGGCCCATCCGATGAAAAAGCTGCCAGCGCGGGTCGAGCAGATGCTGGGCGTGGTTGAGCTAGATGGTTCGGGCAAGGGCTGGCTCGCCCCGGTCGACAAGCGGGTGCGCAACAGCATTCCGATTGCGGATCTGGCGGGCGCTGAGCGGGGCAGTCTGGTGCTGGCCGAACCGGCCGGACGTAGCCCCCGCGCCGGTGTAAAGGTTACGGAGGTGTTGGGCGATCCGCTTGCGCCGCGTGCTTTCAGTCTGATCGCGATTCACAAGCATGGCATCCCCTTTGCCTTTGCCGAGGAAACGCTGGCCGAGGCGAAACTTGCAGCGGGCTTGCCGCTGGCTGCCGAGAAGCGCGAAGATCTGCGCCATCTGCCGATTGTCGCCATCGATCCCAGCGATGCGCGCGATCATGACGATGCGATCTGGGCCGAACCGGATGGGCAGGGCGGGTTTCGCGCGCTGGTGGCGATTGCGGATGTCAGCTTTTATGTCCGGCCGGGTGGGGCGCTGGACAGGGAAGCGCGCAAGCGGGGCAATTCGGTCTATTTCCCGGATCGCGTCGTGCCGATGCTGCCGGAGGTTCTGTCTGCCGATGTCTGCTCGCTGCGCGCCGGGCAGGATCGGGCGGCGATGGCCTGCCACCTGGAAATCGGTGCTGATGGCCGGGTGACGTCATGGCGATTTAGCCGTGCCATCGTCCGGATCGCAGAAGTGGTCGCCTATGAAGAGGCGCAGCGGCGGATCGACGCGGATGAGGCACCGCCGCATTTGCAGAACCTCTGGGCGGCCTGGCGCATGCTTGAAAAGGCGCGGCAGGATCGCGATCCGCTGGAACTGGAACTGCCAGAGCGCCGTGTGGTGCTTGACGAACAGGGACGGATCACCGAGATTGCCCTGCGCGAGCGGCTCGATGCCCACCGCGTGGTGGAAGACTTCATGATCGCCGCCAATGTTGCCGCCGCCAAGGCGCTGGAGGCAAAGGTTGCCCCGGTGGTCTATCGAATTCACGAACCGCCGAGCCGCGAAAAGCTGATCGCGCTCAAAGATTATCTCTCAACCTTCGATCGCAAGCTGGCCTTGGGGCAGGTGATCACACCCGGCCTGTTCAATCGAATGCTGAAAGATGTCGCGGATGATGCTGAAAAAGCACTGATCATGGAGGCGGTGCTGCGCAGCCAGACGCAGGCCTATTACGGGCCGCGCAATGCCGGTCATTTCGGGCTGGCGCTGGGCAGCTATGCGCATTTCACCTCACCGATCCGCCGTTATGCCGATCTGCTGGTGCATCGCGCGCTGGTCGATGCCTATGGGCTGGAGCAATCAGCCCCCAAAGCCAAGCTGCCGCCGCATTCAGGACTGGCCGAACGTGATCGCGAGGATCTGGGCAAGATCAGCGACGCGATCAGCGGCACCGAGCGCCGCGCGATGGAGGCGGAGCGCGAAACGATTGATCGCTATGTCGCCGCCTGGCTCGCCAGCCGTGTGGGCGAGGTCTTCGATACGCGCATTACCGGCGTGCAGAAATTCGGCTTTTTCGCGACCATTATCGGGCTGGGTGGCGATGGGCTGGTACCGGTATCGACGCTGGGCGACGAACGTTTCACCTACAACGAGCGAACCCAGGTTCTGGCCGGCGATGAAAGCGGCACCAGCTATGCCATCGGTGATCTGCTGCGACTGCGTCTGGCCGAGGCCAATGCCTTGACCGGAGCGCTCAAGTTCGAGCTGGAAGAAGGCGGCAGCGTGATCGAGCCCCGCGGCAGGCCGTTGCCGCTCAAGAAGCGCGGACAACATCTGGTCGGGCGGCGCGGGCGTCCTGCCAATGTCCGGCATCAGGGCAAAAAACGCAGATAATCAGGCTTGCGAAGCTAGGCGAGCCGCTCAAAATCGGCATCGGTCATGCCACCGGGGATGACATAGAGCGGGCAGGGCAGCTGCCCGGCAACGCCCGCGAAATGCGATACCAGTGGTCCGGAGCCACCACTGCTGGCCGCTCCCAGCACCAGTGCCGATACTTCGGCGTGTTCGGCAAGGTAATCCCGAATCACCTGCACGGCTTCGCCCTGACGCACTGAAATCACCGGCATGGCGCCACTGGCGCTGAGCAGGCTGCCCGCTGCTGATGTGACCAGTGCCTCAGCCCGCATCCTGGCTTCTTCCTCAATGGTGGCCTGCACGCCGCCGAATGCCACGAATTCCTGCCGGGGAAGCAGCGCAAGCAGATGCACTGTGCCGCCGGTGCGCGCCGCGCGGCCTGCGGCAAAGCGCAAGGCCACGCTGGCCTCGTCCGTTTCGTCCATGATCACCAGATAGACGCGCATATCAGCTCCCCCGCCGGTTGCCGGTTATCCGATACAATCCTATTCACTGCAACAATCTTGCCCGCCATGGCTAAATTGGCCAAAGACGTGTGTGTGACGTAGCGTTACGCTGCGCAGAAGAGGACCGGAAGTCGTTTCATGACCATCGAAATCAAGATGCCCGCGCTTTCCCCGACAATGGAAGAAGGCACCCTGGCCAAATGGCTGGTCAAGGTGGGCGATACGGTTTCTTCGGGCGATTTGCTTGCCGAAATCGAAACCGACAAGGCGACGATGGAATTTGAAGCCGTGGATGAGGGCACGATTACCGCCATATCCGTGCCTGAAGGGGCCGAGGGCGTTAAGGTCGGGACGGTGATTGCAACCCTGTCCGGCGATGGCGAGGCAGCTGCCCCTGCGGTCAAGAGCAGCGCTGCTGCTGCACCCGAAGCGCCCGTCACCGCCGCGTCGGCACCTGTCGTCCCTGCGGCGCCTTCTGCGAAACCGATTGCGGCACCCGCTGGTGAGCGGATAATCGCCTCACCGCTGGCAAAGCGCATCGCCGCGGATCGCGGTGTCGATCTTGGCACGATCAAGGGCAGCGGGCCCAATGGCCGGATCGTCCGGGCCGACGTTGAAGGCGCGAAATCAGAGGGCGGTGCGCTGCCGTCCGTTACCGCACAGGCACCGGCCGCGAAGCAGACCACCGCTGATTTCGGCATCCCCTATGAAGCCGAAAAGCTCAACAATGTGCGCAAGACGATCGCGCGCCGCCTTACCGAGGCGAAGCAGACCATTCCCCACATTTATCTGACGGTTGATGTGCGGCTTGATGCGCTGCTGAAGCTGCGCGGTGAATTGAATGCAGCACTTGAGGAACAGGGTGTAAAGCTTTCAGTTAATGATCTTTTGATCAAGGCTTTGGCCAAGGCATTGGAGATTGTGCCGAAATGCAATGTCAGTTTTGCCGGGGATGAACTGCGCAAATATTCCCGCAGCGATATCTCGGTAGCGGTGGCCGCGCCGTCCGGGCTGATCACCCCGATCATCGTCGATGCAGCAAGCAAGACGGTTTCGCAAATTTCCAGGGAAATGAAGCAGCTGGCGGACAAGGCGCGCGAAGGCAAGCTGATGCCGCATGAATATCAGGGCGGCACCGCCAGCCTTTCCAATCTGGGCATGTTCGGCATCAAGCAATTCGATGCGGTGATCAATCCGCCGCAGGCGATGATCCTTGCGGTTGGTGCGGGTGAGCAGCGGCCATTCGTGGTCGATGGCGCGCTGTCAGTGGCAACAGTGATGAGCGCAACCGGCAGCTTTGATCACCGGGCAATCGATGGCGCGGATGGCGCGCAGCTGATGCAATCCTTCAAGAACCTGGTTGAAAAGCCGCTGGCGCTGGTTGCCTGACGGCATGGCCGAAGAGCTGGTGATCCGGGTCACGGCGATGCCGACCGACCTCAATCCCTATGGCGGGGTGTTCGGCGGCTGGCTGATGAGCCAGCTGGCGCTGGGCGCGGGATCGCTTGCCTCGCGCTTTGGCCGGGGCAAGGCGGTTGTGGTTCACGCCACCGATTTCACATTCCCTGGCACCATGGCTGTGGGCGATGAGCTTTCGGTCTATGCCCAGATCGTTGCCCAGGGACGCACATCGCTGACCATTGCCGCGCGCGGCATAGGGCGTGAGCGCAATGGCGAGGCAACCAGCGAAGTTGCGCTGGGGCAATTCAAATTCGTGCTGCTGGGTGAAGATGGTCGCCCGCGCGCGCTGGATGCAGGATAAATATTATGGCCGAACAATATGATGTGATTGTGCTTGGGTCGGGTCCGGGTGGATATGTTGCCGCGATCCGCTGTGCGCAGCTCGGCCTCAAAACGGCGATCGTGGAGCGCGAGAATCTGGGCGGCATCTGCCTCAACTGGGGCTGCATTCCCACCAAGGCGCTGCTGCGCTCGGCCGAGGTGTTTCACCAGATGAAGCATGCCAGCGCCTATGGGCTGGCTGCAGAAAAGATCAGCGCGGATCTGGCCGCAGTGGTGGCGCGTTCGCGCGGGGTGGCAAAGCAGCTCAATCAGGGCGTCACCCATCTGATGAAGAAGAACAAGATCGCCGTCCACATGGGCGAAGGCACGCTGAAGGGCGGCGGCAAGCTGGAGGTGAAGGGGGAGAAGGGCAGCGAAACGCTGAACGCCAAGCACATTATCATTGCCGCCGGTGCCCGTGCGCGCGATCTGCCTTTTGCCAAGGCCGATGGCAACCGGGTGTGGACCTATCGCCACGCGATGACGCCCAAGGAATTGCCGAGCAAGCTGCTGGTGATCGGATCGGGTGCGATCGGTATCGAGTTTGCCAGCTTCTACAACGACATGGGCAGCGAAGTTACCGTTGTTGAAATGATGGACCGGATCGTTCCGGTGGAAGATGCCGAAGTCTCTGGCTTCCTTGAAAAGGCGCTCAAAAAACAGGGCATGTCGATCATGACCGGGGCCGGGGTTGAAGCGCTTGAAGTGAGGCCAAAGGGCGTCAAGGCCAGGCTGAAGGGCAAGGACGGCAAGATTACCGAAGGCGAATTCAGCCATGTGATCGTGGCTATCGGTATTTTGCCAAACACTGAAAGCATTGGCCTGGAAGCACTTGGAATTAAATCGGAACGCGGGATCATTCAGATCGATGAAATGGGCCGGACCAATGTGCCGGGCATTTGGGCAATCGGCGATGTCACTCCCGGACCATGGCTGGCACACAAGGCCAGCCATGAAGGGGTAATCGCAGCTGAAGCGATTGCGCAGGCGCTGGGTAACAAGGATGTTCACCCTCACGCCATGGATCGGCGCAACATTCCGGGTTGCACCTATTGCCACCCCCAGATCGCCAGCGTCGGCTTGACCGAGGCCAAGGCCAAGGAGGCAGGTTATACGGTCAAGGTCGGGAACTTTCCCTTTATCGGCAATGGCAAGGCAATCGCGCTGGGCGAGCCAGAGGGTTTCATCAAGACCGTGTTCGATGCCAAAACCGGCGAATTGCTGGGCGCGCATATGATTGGCGCCGAGGTGACAGAACTGATTCAAGGCTATGTCGTTGGCAAAACGCTGGAAACTACCGAGGCAGAGCTGATGGCAACCGTGTTCCCGCATCCAACGCTAAGCGAAATGATGCATGAAAGCGTGCTGTCAGCCTATGGCCGCGCATTGCATATCTAGCTGGGCTTGCGGACTGCCCAACGGATTGCTTCGCCGCAGGGGCTGTAGCTGTCTTGGGGGGCATGAGGATAGTGCTGCAATTGCTAGCACATTTTCCCGGTCTCCCTATGTAGGTTTGCTTAACGGATAGGTGACACGAAATCCATCAAATCTGACCTAATGATGCTTTCAGATCGCTAATCATTGCCAGTCGGGAAGTCCAAGTTTTGAACAAAAACCCCTGAAAACTGCGATTCGCGCCGGGTTTCGCCCGAGGTGATCTACCTAGACCAAGCTCAATATAATTGGAAAACAAGGTGATAACGGTTCGATAACCTCTCGCGGTTATAAGAGCCGCATGAAACACGCACATCTATCGCTGGCAACCGGCGTTGCAACGCTGGCTACGCTCCTCGCCTCAGGGCCCGCTTACGCTGCTGGCGTAAGTGCGGGTACCTTGATTCAGAACACCGCTTCGGCGTCCTACACCTCGGGACCGTCGTCGGGCACGGTGCAATCGAACACGGTTACCGTGAAGGTTGACGAGCTGCTCAACGTGGCCGTGGCCAGCCTCACCGCCAGCCCGGTCAGTGCCGGCAACTCGACTGCCGTGCTGGCATGGTCGGTTACCAACACCGGCAACGGCCCGGAAGCCTTCGACATCGCGATTGATCCTGCGGTTGCTGGCAACGGCTTTAACACCACCGTGACGACGATCGCCGTGGATACCAATAACAACGGCGTTTACGATCCCGGCGTGGATCAGGTGCTGACGGCAGGCGCTGCAACGCCTTCCATCCCGGCCGACGGATCGCTGAAGCTGCTGGCAGTAGTGACGCTGCCGTCCACCGCGACTGATGGTCAAAGCAGCCAGGTTCGCCTGACCGCTACTGCGGTAACGGGTTCGGGCACGCCCGGCACTTCGTTTGCTGGCCAGGGTGATGGGGGCGGCGATGCGGTGGTTGGCCTGACGGGCGCAACATCCAATGCGCTCGATTCGCTTGTTGCCAGCCTCGCCACGGTTTCACTCGCGAAATCGGCGACGATCCTTGATCCCTTTGGCGGCACCAAGCCTGTTCCGGGCGCGGTTGTCACCTATTCGCTGGTAGCCAGCGTTTCCGGCAGCGGCACCACCGACAGCCTTCACGTCACCGACGCTATTCCCACTGGCACCACCTATCAGCCGGGCACGCTGACGCTCAATGCCGCGACGCTGACAGATGCCAGCGATGCCGATGCCGGCACGGCTTCGGGTAGCGGCATCGATGTCAATCTTGGCTCGGTTGCCGGTGGCACCACCAAGACTGTGACTTTCAAAGTCAAGATCAACTGAGGATAAGGCAATGAACCGCTTTTGGGTCGCACCGCTTATCGCTGCATTCGCCAGCGTCACCTTCGCACAGGGGGCAATGGCGCAGACCGCTGCTCCGGCAGCGCAGCCGATCGTGCTTACCTCCGATCCGGTCAAAGTTGACAAGATCGTGGTTGAAAACGGCAAGGAAAAGCACGTTCTGGCCGAGGCCGATGTGGTTGTGCCTGGCGATCATCTGGTGTTCTCGACCCAGTATCGCAATGCCGGTGCACAGCCGGTCACAAATTTCGTGATCACCAATCCGATCCCGGCGGCCGTAACTGTCGCTCCGGAAAGCGCCGCAACGCTCAACGTTTCGGTTGATGGCGGCAAGACCTGGGGCCGGTTGGCTACCCTGACCGTATCGGATGGCAAGGGCGGCAAGCGCGCCGCGCAGGCAGGCGATGTCACGCATCTGCGCTGGACGCTGCCGTTGGTGGCTCCGGGTGCTTCCGGCAAGGTCGGATACAACGCAATCGTTCGCTGATGGCGAAATGAACCGCCTGGGTTCGCGGCGGTTGTTTCTCGCGAACCGATAATACGGGGACTTAACAATGTTCAAGTCATGCAGACTGCTTGGGACGGTCAGTGCTGCTGCGCACGCCGTTCTGGTCGCAAGCCCCGCCATGGCGGCGGGTACTGCGGCGGGTACGACAATCACCAACAACGTAAGCGTCAATTACCAGGTTGGCGGCTTTTCGCAGACCGCTGTCAACGCCAGCAACAACCTTGTGGTTGACCGCAAGATCAACCTGACGGTTGCCGAGACCGATAGCGTGACAGTCACGGTTTCGCCGGCGCAAACCTCGGCAGTGACCAAGTTCACGGTGACCAACACCTCGAACGCCACGCTGGACTTTGCACTGACGGCTGCGCAGCAGACCGGCGGTGCCGGCGCGCATTCGAACACCGACAGCTTCGATGTGACCAACGTCAAGATCTATGTCGATACCAATGGTAACGGCAGCTATGACGCTGGCACCGATCAGCAGGTGACCTACCTGGATGAACTGGCTGCCGATGCTTCGAAGACGGTATTCATCGTTTCCGACATCCCGACCGGGCTGAGCACCGGCGCAGTTGCGGCTGTCACGCTGACTGCCACCGCCAAGGAAGGCGGCACGGCGGGTTCGCAGGGTGCTGCTGTAACGCAGACCACCGGTGCCAATACCGCAGCGATGGATACGGTGTTTGCTGACGGCGCTGGTGCGACCGACGCTGCACGCGATGCGGCATTCTCGGCCAAGGACGATTATACCGTTCTGGCCGCGAACCTGACCGTGACCAAGACCAGCACGGTGATCAGCGATCCGGTGAACAGCACCACCAACCCCAAGGCCATTCCCGGCGCGACGATCGAATATTGCATCATCGTCAGCAATGCCGCGGGCAGTGCCCAGGCGGATACGGTGGCCATTTCGGATACCTTGCCCGCCACGGTCACCTATTCCTCGGGCTATGGCATCTTCATCAACGGTACGGCCACCAGCGGCGTTTGCAACGCTGACGGTACCGCCGGCGGCAGCTTTGCTTCCGGCACGGTGAGCGGCACGCTTTCGAGCATCACCGCCAGCCAGACCCGTACGCTGCGCTTCCGCGCAACGATCAACTGATAGGAGACGGG
>JBGAIR010000013.1:0-22693 GCA_044225335.1 Novosphingobium sp.
TGGTCGAGGCGATTGGCGAGGCAAGCGACAAGGAATCGCTGGGCGGCAGCGGCATTCACACCCGCAACGGTGTGGTTGACGAGGAAGTCGGCAGCGAGGCCGAAGCCTTTGCCGCCGCGCGCCGGTTCCTGTCCTATCTGCCCAGCCATGTCGGCCAGAACGCGCCGCGTACCGCTTGCGCCGATCCTGTTGACCGGCGCGACGAAGCCCTGATCTCCCTGGTCCCGCGCGAGGCGAAGCAGGTCTATTCGATGCGGCGCCTGCTCGAATCCGCGTTCGATCAGGGCAGCTGCTTTGAAATGGGGCGGCTGTGGGGGCGGGCGGTGATTACCGCCTTTGCCCGGCTGGATGGCTGGCCGGTGGCGGTGCTGGCCAGCGATCCCAGTTTTCTGGGCGGATCATGGGATGCGCGCAGCAGCGAAAAGGCCGAACGCTTCATCAAACTGGCCGATCAGTTCCGTCTGCCGGTGGTGCATCTGGTCGACAATCCCGGCTTCATGATCGGGCTGGCGGCGGAAAGTTCAGGCACGATCCGCTATGGCGTCAATGCCATGAATGCGATCTACAAGGCCAGTGTGCCACTGTGCAGCGTGATCATCCGCCGCGCCTATGGCATCGCAGGCAGCGCGATGAGCAACGCCGAGGCGTTTCAATATCGCTTTGCTTGGCCTTCGGGCGACTGGGGCAGCCTGCCGATCGAAGGCGGGATCGAGGTGGCCTACAAGAGCGAGATCGAGGCGGCGGAGGATCCCGAAGCGCATCTTGATGCGATCCGTGAGCGGCTCAACCGCGTGCGCAGCCCGTTCCGCACGGCCGAACGCTTTGGCATCGAGGATATCATCGATCCGCGCGACACCCGGAAGCTGTTGTGTGAATTTGCCGATCTGGCCTGGCGGACGCTCGGGCAAGCCCCGGCTTAGCGAACGCCTGGTTCAGGCGGATGGCGCGGGGTTCCCGGCGGGTTCAGGCGGCGGAACAGGCGACCGTTCTCGCTGAACAGCACCAGTGCCAAAGCCATCAGCCCGCAGGATAGCAGCGCATAGGCCAGCGGCCGCGCCGAATTGTCATAGGCCGCACCAATCAGCGAGCCGATTGTCGATCCGATCACCATTCGCAAGAATGCCTGCACCGATGATGCGGCTCCGGCGGTGCGGGCAAAGGGTTGCAGCGCGATCGAACTGAAATTCGCTCCGGTAAAGCCGATCAGCGCGCAGTTGAGCGCCATCAGCGGGATGAACTGCCACAGTGATTCATGCGGGTTATGGGCCTGCATCACCTGCAGGATGCCGACCATGATGAATGTCAGCAGCGCGGTGTGCGATACCCGCCTTGCGCCGAACCGTTCAACAATGCGCGAGTTGGAGAAATTGGCCACCGCCATGCCGCCGGCCATCAGCGCGAACAGCAGTGGGAATCGGTCACCCGCGCCGAAATGTTCGGCGATCAGCTGCTGCGCGCTGTTGATGTAGCCATAGAGCCCGCCCGAAACCAGCGCGCTGCCCAGCACATAGCCCATGGCCGGACGATTGGTGAGCGCTGCCCACATATTCGCGGCGATGGTAAGCGGTGCGATCTGCTGGCGATATTCGGGATGCAGCGTTTCGGGCAATCGCAGCCAGGCCCACAGCGCCACCGCTGCCGCCATCACCGCCATGCCGCCAAAGATCCAGCGCCAGCTGGCAAACTGCATCACCGCCTGACCATAGCTGGGGGCGATCATCGGCACGATCAGGAACACCACCGCAATGGTCGACATCATGCTGGCCATCCGATCGCCGCCGAAACGATCGCGGATGATGGCACCCGGCAGCACGGCCACACCGGCGCTGGTGAGTGCCTGCAACGCGCGGAATACCAGCAGCATGGTGAAACTGGTGGAAAGCGCACAGCCCAGCGCCAGCGCGGTGTAGCAGCCAAGGCAGCCGAACAGTACGCGCCGCCGCCCGAAACGATCCGCCAATGCGCCGGGGAACAGAGAGCCGATTCCCGCCGCTGTCAGATAAACGCCCACCACCAGCTGTCGGTCGTTGGGATCGCTGATCCCGAGATCGCGGGCAATCAGGCCGAGCGCGGGCAGCATCGCATCGATGCACAGGGCCTGCAGTGCCATCAGCATGGCCATCAGCGCAATGAATTCGCGCTCGCCGATTTGGCGTTTGGAGGCATCGGGTTGCGGCATGGTGGTTCCATGCAGGCTTGCCGCCGCGCTGGCTAGTCCTTTCGGCGCGCGTGATGTGGTTCTATCATGGCCGGATGAATGATTCCGCGCCTGATCCCGTGCTCGACGATGCGCCGGAAGAAGAGAGCGCACCCGGCCTGCGCAAGATCATCCATGTCGATATGGATGCATTCTATGCCAGCGTTGAGCAGCGCGATGATCCGTCCCTGCGCGGCAAGCCGGTGGCGGTGGGCGGCGATGGCCCGCGCGGCGTGCTGAGCACCTGTTCCTATGAAGCGCGCAAATTCGGCTGCCGTTCGGCAATGCCCTCTGTCACCGCCAAACGGCTATGCCCTGATCTGATTTTCCGCCGACCGCGCTTTGCGGTCTATGGTGAGGTGTCGCGGCAAATCCGCGAGATTTTCCTCGACTATACCCCGCATGTCGAACCGCTCAGCCTGGATGAAGCCTTTCTGGATGTGACCGTTGATCTCAAGGGTATCGGCAGCGCCACGCGCATCGCCCAGCTGATCCGCCAGCGGATCCGCACGGAAACCGGGCTGACCGCCAGCGCGGGGGTGTCTTACAACAAGTTTCTCGCCAAGCTGGCCAGCGACGAGAACAAGCCGGATGGGCTCTGTGTGATCCGTCCGGGCGAGGGCGCGGAATATGTCGCCAGGCTGCCGGTGCGGCGATTCTTTGGCGTGGGTCCGCGTGGTGCGGAAAAGATGGCGGCGCTGGGTATCCAGACCGGGGCAGACCTGCTGGACAAGGATATCGATTTCCTGCGCCGCCATTTCGGCAGTCAGGCCGATTACCTTTATCGCGCCGCGCGGGGGATCGATCTGCGCCGGGTCAAGGCCAACCGGGCGCGCAAGTCACTGGGGGCGGAGCGCACCTTTGATCACGACATATCCTCTGGCTCGGCGCTGCGCGAGGTGCTGGAAAAGATCATTGCCATCACCTGGGACCGGATCGCCAAGGCACAGGCCAGCGGCCGGACGATTACGCTGAAGCTGAAACACGGTGATTTCACGCAGCTGACCCGGGCGCGGTCACTGGCAAGGCCGCTGGATGATCGTCAGCAATTTGCGCAGATCGCGCATGAATTGCTCGACGAGGTGCTGCCGCTGGCGCAGCCGGTGCGATTGATGGGACTCACCCTGTCGCAAATGGAGGGGGAAGGCAGTGCTACGCCGCCGCCGGTGGGAGGGGACGCCCAGCTTTCGCTGCTCTGAGCCAATCGGGCAGGCCGCGCGCCAGTGCCACGGCAAGACCTGATGGCAGCGCATCGGTGGCAAAGAATTCCGCGACGATCACTTCGCGGCCATCCGGCTTCAGATTGCCGCGGGCGGTCCCGGTAATCAGATGCACCCGGTTGCTGGTGCCGGACAACGGCTCTTCCACCACCATGAACTCATGGGCATCATCCAGCGTGCAGCCGGTTTCTTCCCGCAGTTCGCGCAGGGCACCAAGCAGGGGATCTTCGCCTTTGCCCAATCCACCGCCGGGCAACATCCATCGCCCGCTGCCATAGGAATGCCGGATCAGCAGCAGGCGGCCCTCGGCATCAAAGGCCAGAACCCGGCAGCCGATCAGCTGCGGGCGGGCAATGCGCCACCAGATCAGCCGCAGCCGATGCGCCAGCCGCAGCACCCGGCGATGCACACCCTTCGGCAGCAGGCGCTCGATCAGGTGAAGCATGTGATCGGCTGCCGCGCCGCGCCCAGCAGCCGCGCGATCGGCAGATCATGCTCCCCGCGCAGTGCCGCTTCGAACAGGGCACGCTTTTCCGCACCGCGAATGACGAACAGCAATTCGTCGGAGGCAAGCAGCGCCGGGATGGTCAGGCTCAGCCGCGCAAAAGGGGCCTCTGGCGGCAGCGGATCGGGGACCAGCCGCCGAAGGCGCAGCGGATCATCCACTTGCGGATCGGTGTTGGGGAACAGCGAGGCGATGTGGCCATCATTGCCCATGCCCAGCCATGCCAGTGCGAAACGGGGTGGCTCCAGCCCCTCCGCCAGCGGCATGATCCGCGCGCCGAGCGGCTCCAGCGCGGCCCGGATTCGGCCAACATTGCTGGCCGGGTGATCTTCCGGCACGATCCGGTCATCGCCGGGCCAAAGCGTGATGCGGCTCCAGTCCAGCGCGGTTTGCGGCAGCTGCGCCAGAATCGGAAACGGTGTCGACCCGCCGGGAATTGTGATCGCTATCGGGCCACCATGCGCGGCCAAGGCGCTGCCCAGCTTTGCTCCAAGCCAATCGGCGATGTCACCATCGCTTGCGCCATCGATGATCGCAGCATCCGTCATGCAGATGCAATAGCACCGCCGCTTTCACAGGGAAACGGCGGTGCAATGCTATGCGGCGGTCAGATCGCCCGCGATGCTATTTGAGCACTTGCGTCAGGAACCATACGCGCTGCTGGGCCTGATCGGTCCAGTCGTCGATTGCGCCCTCGGTTGCATTGTCGCCAGCCGCAGTCGCCGCCTCCTTGGTTTCGCGCAGCGTAGTGATCAGCGCGGCATTGTCATCGCGCAGTTCCTTGACCATCGCTTCTGCCGAAAGACTGGTGTCGTCCTGTGGTTTGATGCGGCTGCGCGATGCGATTGCCCCCGGCGAGGTCAGCGTATCAGCGCCGTTCTTGCGGACGCGTTCGGCGATGATATCGGTCAGCGCAAAGACTTCTGTGGCCTGCTCGTCAAACAGCAGATGCAGATCGCGGAACTGCGGTCCGCCGACGTGCCAATGGAAATTCTTGGTCTTGATATAGAGCGCGAAATAATCGGCCAACAGGGTGTTGAGGCTGTCAACCAGAGCTTTGGCGGCGTTGTCGGTCTTGGTCATGATCGATCCCCTTGATCAGATGATGCAGTGAAAATACCGCGCATGAATAAATCGGTCAAAAGGCATAATCACGATACACTTATCATAAAAAGCGATTAAATGCGCCCGAATGCGCGGGCGGCGACAAATATGGCGACGATGGCCAGCACCGCGCCAATCGCGCGGCGCAGCGGCAGTACCCGATCTTGCGAAAGCGAATCCGCCGCCAGCCAGCCGATGGTCAGCGCGGCCATAGAACCTGCCGCGCCGCCCATCCCTGCCGTCACCGGCGCGCGCGTGGCAATGGCAATCGCAAAGATCAAGAAGCGGGCACTATCGGACAGCTGCTGCGCCAGCAGCACGATACCCAGCGCACCCAGCGAATGCGTCGGCTCAGCCGGCTTTGAACGGCGGCGCGCCAGCAGCATTTCAACGGCCGCGAACCCTAGCGCCATGGCTGCCAGCACCAGCCGCGCCTTGCCGCCCATGCGCTGATCCAGCAGCGTTGCCGCAGCGGCTGCGATGGCACTGGTTGCGGCGGCGCTGCACAGCGCCACGGCCAGCACGGAAAATCGCTGACCCTGCCGCGCGGAAAGGCCTGCCAGCAGCATTTGATCGCGCGCACCAACGCCGACCATGATGGTCGCAAGCAGTGTGAAAAGCAGGGCTGTCATGCCTGCCATGCTGGCCGGTTCGCTGCCGTTCCGTCAAGCCGGAATGGCTGTCACTTATCTACGGAAATACCATGATTGATTTATAACTGACCAGTCAGTAATAAATCAATCATGGCCCGCCCCTCATCACCGACTCGCCGCACCGATATCCTCGCGGCCGCGCGTGACGCCTTTAACGCGGGCGGCTTCGCGGGCACCCGGCTGGAGGATATCGCCAGCGCGGTCGGTATCTCGAAAGCGGCGCTCTATCTCCATTTCGAATCGAAGCAGGCGTTGTTTGTGGCAATGGTGCGCGATCTGATCGAGCGCTTGCTGCCCGACGCGCTGCCGCATGATTTCAGCACCTTCAGCGCCGCCGATCTGCTCCGCCGATTTATCGAATTTGCCTTTCAGCGCATGGCCAGCCCGGAAATGGCATTTTTGCCGCGCGTGATCATCGGTGAGGGGCCGACCTTTCCGGAGCTGGCGCGGTTTTATCACGATGAGGTAGTGACGCGGATGCTGGGCATCATCGAGGGGATCATCGAACACGGCATCACCCGCGGCGAATTCACCTGCGCCCGGCCAGAGCTGGCCCCACGCAGCGTTGCCGGCGGAGTGGTGTTTGCCGCACTTTGGAAGATCGTGTTTGAGCCAGTTGGCGGCAAGCAACTGGACATTGCAGCGATGGCGCATGTGCATGCCGAAACCCTGTTAACCGGCCTGATGATACGTGAGGAGGCGAAGCAATGAAGTCTCTGCCCAAACCATTGATCGGAGCGGTGGTATTCGCTGTGATCGCAGGGGTGGCCTGGTATTTCTGGCCGCAGGAACCGGATCAGCAATGGTTGGGTTATGTCGAAGCGGAATCGATGTATGTCGCCGCACCGGTTTCCGGGCGTCTGGCGGCGCGCAATGTCGATCGCGGCGCGGCGGTGGCGGTTGGGACGCCGCTGTTCTCGCTCGATCCGGTCGGTGCCGATTCCGATGCGGCACAGGCACAGGCACAGGTGACTGCCGCCGCTGCGCAGGGCACCGATCTGGCGCAGGCAAGGGAGCGGCAGGCGGAGCTGGATGTCGCCCGCGCGGGCGAAGCAGCGGCAGTCGCGGCCTCAGCCAAGGCTCAGCAGGATTACAGCCGGATTGCTGCATTGGCTGCGCGCGGCTTTGCCAGCAGGGCGCAGCTTGATGCTGCCCGTGCTGCCCGCGATGGAGCCGCTGCCAGTCTGTCGCAGGCACGGGCTCAGATTCGCTCGGGGGAACTGAGCGCCGGTCGCAGCGGACAGATCGCTGCCGCACAGGCGCAGCTGGCCGGGGCACAGGCGGCCTTGCGTGGGCAGCAGCAGCGCCGCCGCGACATTGCGCCGCTTTCGCCGGCCAAGGGTGTGGTGGAGCAGACCTTCTACAACCCCGGCGAATGGGTTCCTGCCAATTCGCCAGTGGTTTCGGTGCTGCCGGATGATCGGCGCAAGCTGCGCTTTTACGTGCCGCAGGATCGCATAGCCACGCTGCATCCGGGCAGCATGGTGCGCTTCACCTGCGACGGCTGCGGCGATCCGCGCGAAGTGCGCGTGACCTATATCGCCCCGCGCAGCGAATATACGCCGCCGGTGATCTATAGCGAGCGGGCGCGCGCCAAGCTGGTGTTTCTGGTCGAGGCCATGCTGCCGCCTTCGGACAAGCCCCTGCCGCCGGGATTGCCAGTGGCGGTGGAGCCGCAATGACAACTCCGCCGGCAGATGTGGCACCGGCCATTTCGGTGCGCGGGCTGACCAAGCGGTTCGGCGGGCGAACCGTAGTTGATAATGTCAGCCTGACGGTGCAGCCGGGGCGCATCTGCGGCTTTCTGGGGCCGAACGGTTCGGGCAAGACCACCACGCTGCGGATGATCTGCGGGTTGCTGATTCCCGATGCGGGCGAGGGTGAAGTGCTGGGTCTTGATCTCGCCACCCGCCGCCGCGCGATAAAGGCGCAGATCGGTTACATGACGCAGAAATTCGGGCTGTTCGGCGATCTTTCGATTGCCGAGAATCTGGAGTTCATTGCCCGGGTCTATCGGCTCGACAATCGCCAGCAGCGGGTACGCGATGCGCTGGAACAGCTGGGGCTGGCCAGTCGCGCCGATCAACTGGCGGGTAAGCTGTCCGGCGGCTGGAAGCAGCGGCTGGCGCTGGCCGCAGCGGTGCTGCACGAACCGAAAATCCTGCTGCTGGATGAGCCGACCGCCGGGGTCGATCCGCAGGCGCGGCGCGAATTCTGGGATCAGATCCATCGTCTTGCCCGAGAAGGCATGACCGTGCTGGTTTCGACCCACTATATGGACGAGGCGGAGCGCTGCCACGAGATTGCCTATATCGCCTATGGCGTGATGCTGGCGCGTGGAACCACGCAGGAAGTGATCGACGGGTCCGGCCTCTATGCGCTGGCTGGTGAAGGTCCGGGGGCGGACCGGCTGGCGGCGGAGATTGAAGGCCGCCCCGGTGTGGCCATGGCCGCGCCGTTTGGAACCTCGCTGCATGTCTGCGGGCCTGATCTCGCCGCCTTGCGCGCCGCGGTGGCACCCTGGGCAGACAAGGTCAGCTGGCGCGAAGCCGAGCCGACGCTGGAGGACGTGTTCATCAATCTGATGCGAACGGCAACCGACAATTCGGTGGTGGAGACGGCCTGATGTGGGAACGGATCGCCGCGATGGTGTTCAAGGAGGTGCGGCAGATGCTGCGCGATCCCGGCACCATCGCCATGATGTTCATGATCCCGATCGTCCAGCTGGTGATCTTCGGCTTCGCGATCAACAACGATCCACGCCATCTGAAGCTGGCGGTGGAAAGCAGCGACAATTCCGCCTTTTCGCGCAGCATCGTCAGCGCGCTGAACGAAAGCAGCTACTTCGATCTGGCCGCTGCGCCCACCACCTATGGCGAAGGCGACCGCCTGATTGCCGAGGGCAAGGTGCAGTTCGTGCTCACCATTCCGCCTGATTTTGCCCGTGCGCTGGTGCGCGGCGATCATCCCCAGCTGCTGCTGACGGTCGATGCCACCGATCCCGCCGCGACGGGTCCGGCAGTGGCCGCCGTCAGTCAGGCGGTAAGCTCAGCACTGGGGCACGATCTCACCGGTCCGCTGGCAACACGGCTGTCGGCAGCGCCGCCTGTCGATGTGGTGCTGCATCGCAGCTACAACCCCGAAGGCATCACCAGCCACAACACGGTGCCCGGCCTGCTGGCGATCATCCTTTCCATGACCATGGTGATGCAGACCGCGATGGCCGTGACGCGTGAGGAAGAGCAGGGCACGATGGAAAACCTGCTGGCCACACCGCTGCGCCCGTTTGAGGTGATGGTGGGCAAGATCGTGCCCAATCTGATGGTCGGGATAGTACAGATGCTGGTGGTGCTGGGCTTTGCCATCACCGTCTTTGAAGTGCCCTTCCTTGGCTCGATGGTTTTGACAGTGGCGGTAACGCTGCTGTTCATGGCCGCCAGCCTGGCGCTGGGCTTTACCTTTTCCACCATCGCCAAAAGCCAGATTCAGGCCATGCAGATGAGCTTTTTCTATCTCTTGCCCTCGATCCTGCTATCTGGCTTTGCCTTCCCCTTCAACGGCATGCCCGGCTGGGCGCGCGTGGTGGCGGAATTGCTTCCCACCACCCACTACCTGCGGCTGATCCGCGGGGTGATGCTGAAGGGCTGGGGCATCGGGCTGGCCCTGCCAGAAATCGCGATACTGCTGCTGATGCTGCTGGTGCTGGCAACCGTGGCGGTGCGGCGGTATCGCGATACGGTGGCTTAGGGTTCCACCCCTTCGGGCAGCACTGTCACCTGTACTGCGCCATCTGCGGTCAGATAGCGTCGGGCGAGTTCCTGCAATTGCGCTGCGGTGATCGTATTCAACCGCTCCTTGGCCTTCATATGGCGGTCGATCCGGTCAGCCTCGGTCTGGGCGCGATCGACGTAGGTCAGCCAGCCACCGTTGGTTTTCAGTGCATTGTCGAGTGCCTCGATCATCGGTGCGCGCGCGCGCAGCAGGATATCGGCGCTGACCGGCGCGTCGCGCAGCGCGGTGATGGTTTCGGCGATGGCGGCGCGCGTCGCGGCAACTTCATGCACATCCACCGATGCGTTTATCGAGAAGGTGCCATAGCCGCGATAGCTGCGCGAAGTATTGCTGCTGGCACCGGGTGAATAGGCCTTGCCCAGCTTTTCGCGCAGCACATCGGTCAGCTCGATCCGCACCACCCGTTCCAGCAGTTCAAGGCTGATGCTTGCCACCGGATCTTCCCCATCGCGGGTCGGCCAGACATAGGTGACCAGCGCCTGATCCTTTGGCCCCTTGTGACGCAATATGCGTTGGCTGCGGTCGGCGGTGAACGGGATGGTGCGACGGTCGGCATAGGGCTGAAAATCGGCCTCGCGCGCTGGGAGGGCACCAAATGTCGCGGCAACAGTGGCAATTGCCTTGTCCTCGTCGAAATCGCCGACCAGGCCGATTTCGATCGCGCCATGCTGCAAGCGGTCGGTGATATCGGTCTTCAGCTTGTCGAAACTGAGCGCACGCCATTCCTCTACCTTGCCCAGGCTGAAGCGCGGATCATTGTCGGAGAGAATGCCGCCCAGCTGTGCGCTCAGGGCAGAGCCGGGAGTCGCCCCCAGCGATGCGAACAGATTGTTGATGTTCTGCCGGAACAGCACCTCGCCCTCGCGGCGATAGCCGGGATCGGTGATTTGCGCGGCCAGCAATTGCAATTGCAACGGCAAATCCTGCGGCGTCGTCCCGGCTACGCTGGTGAAGGTTTCATCGGTTGAGCTGATATTGGCGGAGACGGTCCGGCCCGCCAGCAGCGTATCCAGTTCATCCTTGCTGTGCTTGCCCAGCCCGCCCAGCGCCAGCACGCCTGCCATGGCAGTGGCCTTGGGATTATCCCTGGTGGCCAGCATATTGCCGCCATCGACCGATAGCTGCATCAGCACCCGGTCCTTTTCCAGATCGGTGCGTTTCAGATTGAGCCGCACGCCATTGGCAAAGCGGATCTCGCGGATTCCCAGCGAGGCTTCGCGGCTATCCGCAACCACAGTGCCGGCCGGGCCGAAATCGCCATAGGCAAAGCTGCCCGCCGCCTTGGCCTCGACAGGTTTCAGTTCTGCCCGCATTGCCTCCGCCCAGGCATCGCGCAGCGCCTTTTCGCCGCCAGCGGGCGGTTGCCGCCCCTGAAAACGCAGCAGCGGCGCATCGAGCGGAACCAGTTCGCGCTTCAGTGCGGCCAGCACGTTTTGCGGGGTGACTTGCGGGATGAAGGCTTCCAGCCGATCCAGCGAGTTGCGGGGCGTATCAGGCACGACATCATCGTTGATCAATGCCAGCACCGCGCCGAGCAACTGGGCATTGCCTCTGGTATCCTGCGAAGCGGCGGCATTGAGATTGGCGGTGCGGATGATCGCGATCTGCTCTGCCACCTCCGCTTCGGTAAAGCCGAATTGCAGCGCGCGGCGATATTCCTGCGTTGCTGTCACCAGCCCGCGCCGCCATTTGCCGTCAACCGTATCCACCGCCAGATTGGTGGCGCGCCCGGCCTTGAATACGTCGCCCGTGCCCAGCCCGGCGGCACGGAACGGTGCGTTCGCCTCACGCGTCAGGCGCAGCAGCCTGCGGTTGACGATGGCATAGCCGATTTGCCGCAGCAGATTTTCCCGCCGCTGCGCCAGCGTGTCTGGCTCGTCGAGCCAGGGACCGAGACGTGTGGCAGAGATTCGTTCGGACAGGGCGGGATCGATGTAGATTTCGGTCTTGCCCTGCGCGGCAGGATTGACTGGCCCGGCGGAAGGCTGATTGTCCGGTTTTGCACCAGTCCAGTCGGCAAAGCGTTTGCGGATCGCGGCTTCCACCGCATCGGCATCGAAATCACCCACCACCAGCAACGTGATTTGTGCAGGCACATATTCGCGCTGCCAGAAGGCGCGCAGGCTTTCCGCCGTGGCCGCGTTCAGCGCCTCTGCGGTGCCGATCGGCAGCCGGGCGACATAGCGGGCATCCGGGGTGATGAATTGCGCCTGATCGATATAGTTGCGCAGCGCATAGCTGTTGCGATCACGCATTTCCGCCAGCACCACGCCGCGTTCGCGATTCACGGCGGCGGGATCAAACCTCAGCTCGCTGGCGGTTTCGCGCATCAGCATCAGCGCGGTATCCAGCAAGGCTGTATCGTTGCGCGGCAGATCGAGCATATAGGTGGTGCGTTCATAGCTGGTGGTGGCATTGGTATCCGCGCCAAAGGCCAGCCCGTCGCGCTCCAGCAGCTTCACCATTTCGCCTTCGGGCACATGGGTGCTGCCGTTGAAGGCCATATGTTCGACGAAGTGGGCATAGCCGCGCTCGGCATCGCTTTCATCCAGCGAACCCGCGCCCACCTGCATCCGCACCAGCGCCGTGCCCTTGGGATTGCCATTGCTGCGGATCACATAGCGCATTCCGTTCGGCAGCTTGCCAAAGCGATACCCCGGATCGAGCGGCACATCACTGGCCTGAAAAGCCCAATCGGGCTTGGCCGCCGCACTGGCGGCGCTGGCTATGTGATGGCGCTGCGGCGCGCAGGCCGAGAGCGCAAGGGTGGAGATCGTAAGGGCGAACAGAAACTTGCAGGTGTGCATCGCTGCCTAGGTGCCCGATTGCAGGGCAGGGGGCAACGGCGGTTTGTCGACGGCCGGGCGCTATCCGCCGAAACCGCCCTGATCGAGATAGCCTTGCTCTTCGGGAGTGGTTTGCCGCCCCAGCGCGCGATTGCGGTGCGGAAAGCGGCCGAAACGGCGGATGATATCGCGGTGCATCCGCGCCCATTTGGCGGCATCGCCGCCATCTCCGTTCAGGGACTCGCTCAGTGCAACGCAGCGATCCTGATCGGCCAGCGCTTCGGAATGTTCGAAAGGCAGATAGAAGAACATCCTGAGGTCTGCGGGTGCCTGCTGATCATGCCCGGCTTGCAAGGCGGCGTCCGCTACCGAGCGAGCCAGCGGATCGGTGGCATAGGAATGGGCCGATCCGCGAAAAATGTTGCGGGGAACCTGATCGAGCAACAGCAACAGCGCCAGACTGCCCTGCCAGTCGCTCACCCAATCCGCCAGCTCACCGCGCGCAGCCGCATGATGCGCCGCTTCAAAGCGGCGGCGCAATTCGGCGTCAAAGGCGTCGTCCTTGGCGTACCATTTTGCCCGTCCGGCATTTTGCCAGAACGTGACGATATCGCCCGGCTGGACGCCCGCCATGCCGGCTTACTTCCCCCGCAGCTTGCGGTGGGCGGAAAGGTCCAGGACTTCGCTGGTGCTGCCATCGTTTTCCAGCAGGCCCAGCCGCCGGGCGACTTCCTGATAGGCTTCTTCCTCACCCCCCAGATCGCGGCGGAAGCGGTCCTTGTCCAGCTTTTCGCCAGTGGTCATGTCCCACAGGCGGCAGCCATCGGGGCTGATTTCGTCCGCCAGGATCACGCGGCTGTAATCGCCATCCCAGATCCGGCCGAATTCCAGCTTGAAATCGACCAGACGGATATTGATCGCCGCGAACATGCCGCACAGGAAATCATTCACCCGGATCGCCATGGCAGAGATGTCCTGCATCTCTTCATGATTGGCCCAGCCGAAGCAGGCGATGTGTTCTTCGGCAATCATCGGATCGCCCAGCGCATCGTCCTTGTAGTAATATTCGATCAGCGTGTGCGGCAGCGGCTCACCCTCGGGGATGCCCAGCCGCTTGCTGATCGATCCGGCGGCAACGTTGCGCACCACCACTTCGATCGGCACGATTTCCACCTGCCGGACCAGTTGCTCACGCATGTTGAGCCGTTTGATGAAATGGGTGGGAATGCCGATGTGGTTCAGCCGGGTGAACACGAACTCGCTGATGCGGTTGTTGATCACGCCCTTGCCGTTGATGGTCCCGCGCTTCTGCGCGTTGAAGGCGGTGGCATCATCCTTGAAATACTGGATCAGCGTGCCGGGTTCCGGCCCTTCATACAGGATCTTGGCCTTGCCTTCGTAAATCTGACGGCGACGGGACATGCGCGTTCCTCGAAAAGACAAGCCCCGGCGCAGGCGAGTCAGTGGACTGGCGCTGCCGGGGCGGACAAGCCTGCCAATACGCGAAACTGCGCGGCGGTGCAATGGCACGGGCGGCCTTTCGGCTTGCCGTGGACCGGGCATGACCCTAATCGAAACGCCTTGAGTCCGTTGGGAAGCGGGCCGGTGCCGCTATCGAAAATCCGCTTTCCGGGCGAATTTTCAAGCCGACGCAAAGGAGTTTTGGATGACCCGTGACGATGCGCTTGCCCTGCTGACACGCTATTACGCCGCTTTCAACGCCGGAGACTGGCAAGGAATGCTGGATTGCCTGACCGATGATGTCGCGCATGATATCAATCAGGGTGAGCGGCAGAGCGGCAAGGATGCGTTCCGTGCGTTTCTGGCGCATATGGAACGCTGCTATCGCGAAAGGCTCGATGGAATCGTGCTGATGGCCAACGATGATGGCGTGCGCGGCGCGGCGGAATTTGTCGTTCACGGTGAATATCTGGCGACCGATGACGGCCTGCCGGAAGCGGCGGGGCAGACCTATCAGCTGCCCGCCGGCGCATTCTTCACCTTTTCGGGCGGCAGGATTGCCCGGATCAGCGTCTATTACAATCTGGCCGACTGGACCGCACAGGTCGGCGGATGAGCATATCGGTCCGTCCGCTGACCGGCATCGAGCTGCAAGGCGCATTGGCCGATCTGGCGGCGCTGCGGATCGCGGTCTTCGCGGCCTTTCCCTATCTCTATGCCGGGACAGAGGCCTATGAGCGTGAATATCTCGCCGAATTCACCGCTTCGCCCGATGCGGTGCTGGTCGCGGCGTTTGACGATCTCCGCATTGTCGGCGCGGCGACAGCCAGCCCGCTGATCGCGCAGGACGACTATATCCGCAGCCCGTTCGAGGCGGCTGGAATTGATCCGGCGGAGGTGTTCTATTTTGGCGAAAGCGTGCTGCTGCCCGAATATCGCGGGCAGGGTATCGGCCATGCCTTTTTCGACCACCGCGAAGCGGCGGCCCGCGCCTGGGGTGCCAGCAAGGCCAGCTTTTGCGCGGTGATCAGGGCGCTCGATCATCCGGCGCGCCCGGTTGATTATATGCCGCTGGATGGCTTCTGGCACCGCCGCGGCTATGCGCCCGTGCCCGGCCTCACCGGCAGCTTCACCTGGGCCGAACATGGCGAAACCGCGGAAAGCCCGAAGCCCATGCAATTCTGGATGCGTCAGCTATGAGCCGCTTCACCATCGCTGCCGCGCAATATCCGATCGAGGCGCTGACGGATTGGAACGCCTATGCAGCCAAGCTGACCCGCTGGGTTGAGGAAGCAGCAAGCGGGGGTGCCGCGCTGGCAGTGTTTCCTGAATATGGCGCGATGGAACTGGCCTCGCTCGATCCCGCCAGCATGGGCGATCTGGCCGGATCGATCGCTACGGTATCAGCACTGCTGCCGCAGATCGATGCGCTGCACGGCGCGCTGGCGGCACGGCATGGCTTGCATATTCTGGCCGCGAGTGCGCCCTGCCAGCAGGCCGACGGGTGCTTCGTCAACCGGGCGCGACTGTTCACACCCGGCGGCAGGGTGGGGGTGCAGGACAAGCTCATCATGACGCGCTTTGAGCGCGAACAATGGGGCATTGCCGCGGGCGGGCCGCTGCGCCTGTTCGATACCGCACTGGGACGGATCGGGGTAACGATCTGCTATGACAGCGAATTTCCGCTGCTGGCGCGGGCGCTGACCGAGGCGGGGATGGAACTGCTGCTGGTGCCCAGCTGCACCGATACGCTGCATGGCTATTGGCGGGTGCGGATCGGGGCGCAGGCGCGGGCGCTGGAGGGGCAGTGCTATACGGTGCAGTCTCCCACTGTTGGCGACGCCCCATGGTCGCCCGCTGTCGATGAAAACCATGGTGCGGCTGCTGTCTACGGCCCGCCTGACGGGGCATTCCCCGCAGATGGCGTGGTTGCAGGAGGCATGCTGGATGCGCCCGGCTGGATCTTTGCCAAGGTCGATCTGGCGCGGGTTGCGGCGTTGCGCAGCGATGGCGGGGTGCTCAACACCGCGCATTGGGTGGAGCAACCCGGCGGTGCGGCGCTGCCGAAGGTAGAGGTAGTGGACTTGCGCTGACAGGCTTGGCAAGCTGTGGGCATGATCCGTCCGTCACTGTTCGCCATTGCCCTGCTCGCCGCCGCGCCCGTGGTGGCCCGGCCCGCGCCCGCTCCGGTCGTGCCAGTGCCCGCTGTGCCCAGCTTGCAGCAGCGTGTGGAGGCTGCGCTCTCCGCCGCGCCCAAAGGCACGCGCATCGGCCTGCTGGTCGTGGATGATCAGGGGCGCGAAGTGGTTGCGGTACTGCCCGATCAGCGTTTCATCCCTGCTTCCAACACCAAGATGTTCACCACTGCCGCAGCCTATGCGGTGATGGGCAATGATCCGATGGTTGAAATAACCGGTGCGACCAGCATTTGGCTGACTCCTCCGGCTCACGCAGGCAAGACCAAGGGCTTGCGCGATGCCATCATCAAGGGCGGTGGCGGCATCAGCCTTTCCACTGCCGCCGATTGCGCGCGAGATTGCCTTTCGGGGATGGTCACTGGCCTTGCCGGTCAGACGCGCAAAATCGGCAACATCATTGCCGATGACACGGCATTTGTTGACCAGCGCTGGAGCCCGGGGATGAGCTGGAACAATATCCCGACCGATTCCGGCACCGCCACTTCCGCGCTGATCACCGACAATAATGAACTGCCGCTGGTGGTGACGCCCGGAGAGGTCGGCCAGCCGCCGCAGGTGTCCGTCTCGCCCTATTTCACCCTGCGCAATGAAGCGCGGACGGTTGCGGCCGGGGCAGCTGCCAAGCTGGCATTTGATCGCGCAGTCAATGGGCGCGAGCTGCGCGTTTTTGGCACGATCGCCGTTGGGGCGCAGCCGTGGCGCGAATTGCTGGGCATCGATGATCCCGCCGATTATGCCGGTTGGGCGCTGGCGCAGGCCTTGACGGCCAGGGGCGTGAAGGTGACTGGCGCGATAAGTGTGCGTCATCGTCCGGTGGCGCTGGGGCCGGATATGACCGCGGCAAATATGCAGCCCGAACGCAACGCAGCCTCTGGCGTGGTTCGTCCTGCCACCTCGCTCGATCAGGAAGTCAGCCTGATCAACAAGGTCAGTCAGAACCTTCATGCCGAGGCATTGTTGCGGCGGGTGGGACTCGCAGCGGCTGCGCAGAACATCTTCCCGACGCAAGATGCCGCATGGGCCCAGCCCGGATCGCTGGAGGCGGGGCTTGCCGCGATGCGCGATGTACTGGCCAGGGTCGGTGTGCCGCGCGCGGGGTATGATTTTTCCGATGGCTCCGGCATGTCGACCTATAACCGCGTCAGCCCGCGCGCGGCGGTGGCGCTGCTGCGCTGGGCGCTAACCCAGCCCTGGGGGGTGAAATGGCGCGCCTCGCTGCCGGTGGGCGGCGTCGATGGCACGCTGAAGCGGCGCTTTGCAGGCACACTGCTGGCGGGCAACCTCTGGGCCAAGACCGGCACGCTCAACGCCACCAATGCGCTGTCCGGCTATATGAAGGCGGCGAGCGGGCGTGAGCTGACCTTTTCGATCTTCGCCAACGATGTGCCTGAGGGCACCAGCGCGCTGGCGGCGATGGATGCCGCGCTGGCGCTGATTGCGGCAGCGAACTGATCCGGTTTCAATTGCTGTTGCGGGAAAGCAACAGAATTGCTGAAATTCACCGAATTCCGTTCCGAAACGAGACTTGAATGGCAATTCACTACTAGCGTCAGCGCAGCGGCTTGATAGTCTTGTCGGGTTCGGCCCATGGGGTGGGCCTGTCAGTTTATCAGGGGGTAATTCCATGCATTCACGGATTCTCGCGCGCGCCATTCTCGCCAGCGGAGTCGCCATGGCGGCCATCGCCACACCGGCGCTGGCACAAGATGGTGATGGTAAGGACAGCACCATCATCATCACTGGCTCGCGCATCAAGCAGGATCCCAGCAAGAGCGCGCTCCCGCTGCAGATTATTACCAACGTCGATATTGAGCGCAACAACCTTGCAAATCCCGAAGCGCTTAACATGTATCTCACTGCCAATGGCTCCGGCGCAGACAATCTGGCATCGAACGCCGACGTTACGACGGGCGCTCAGCGTGGTACCAATGGGCTTTCTTCCGCCAATCTGCGCGGACAAGGCAGCGGTGCCACGCTTGTCTTGCTGAACGGTCGGCGCGTGGCGGCACATGGCCTTTCCGGTTCCGCAGTCGATGTGAACCAGATTCCCTTCGCCGCGATTGAACGTGTTGAGGTGCTGAAAGAAGGTGCTTCTGCAATTTATGGTACTGATGCTGTCGGCGGGGTGATCAACTACATCACCAAGAAGAACTACAAGGGCATCGGCGCCACGGCGATGTCGGATTTTACGCAGGAAGGCGGCGGTAACATCTATCGCCTTTCAGGAATCGCCGGATATGGTGATCTCAATGATCAGGGCTTCAATGTCATGGCCGCTGTATCATATAGCTGGAACGAGATTCTGCGCGGGTCACAGAGAGATTTTGTTAACGGCAACCAACCCAACCGAGGGCTTTCGGTCGATACGCGCGGCACTCCAATCGCTACGGTGTTTAACACCGGCTCCAACTCGTTCTTCTTCCCAACCGGGACGTTGACCGGCGGGTTGACCCTGACAGCGCCGAATGGCGGCAATGCAGCGGCTGGAGGTATCAATATTCTTGACCTTCCAGGCGGTGCTGGCTGCAGCTCGATGGACGGCGGCATGGCCTATGATGAACAACTGTGGACATCGCCCAACAACTATTATGCTTGTGCATGGGATACGGGGCGTGCCGCCGTTATTCAGCAACCGCTCAAAACCCTAACTTACTATGGCCGCGCCACGGTGAAACTGGGTGCCAGCGAATTGTTTGCCGAGGTGACCGGTTCAGACGCAGATTCGGCCAAGAGCTTCTCAAACAACCAGCTATCCGGTAATACAAGCACCTTGCCTCTGGCCTATCCGCTGAATGCGTTGACGAAGACCACCTATGATCAGGTGTTCAATGCCATTCGGTCGGCGTTTAGTGGCAATGCGGCGCAAGTGGCTGCGCTGGATGCGCGCTACGGTTTGCCAATCGGCTTTCGCTGGCGCTGCGTTGCTTGCGGTCCGCGCGAATATGTTACCAACACAAAGACGTTTCGCATTGCGGGTGGAGTTGATGGACCCTTGCCATTCGATGGTTGGGATTACAGGGTAGGTGGCTCGTTCGCACAGAGCGAGTCTTCGTCGGTGCTTGGCTCCGGATATTTTTATCGCGGCGTCTTTGCTTATGGCGGCACAGCGGCACAGATTGCATCGCAGTTGGCGGCGTCTGGCGTCGCTGGTGCAGTCAATGGCGCTCCCGACCCCCGGGCGCCGACCGCACCCGGCGCTTCTGCACCGGGTATCGTCGGCTTGATCAACAGCGGTATCCTCAATCCGTTCAGTCTGACTCAGAGCGATGCTGCGATAGCTGGCCTCAATGCCATTTCTGCCAAGGGTGCTAAGCTTTATGGTGGGCGCTACAAGGTGTTGCAGTTTGATGGATCGGTTTCAGGGCCATTGTTCACGGTACCTGCTGGTGAAGTAAAGCTTGCGGTTGGCGTTGACTACCGCCGCGAAACCTATGAATTCAATGGCTCGACCGCAGCCGCGGTTACTTCTGCGGACATCTTCAACGCGGCATTCGACAATGTGAACGCGTTGACTCCGAAGCACCGGGATATCAAGGCGGCTTATGCTGAATTGAACGTTCCTGTCTTCACCGGTTTTGATGTTACCGGTGCGATCCGCATCGATGACTATACCGGCTTTGGCAGCACTACCAATCCAAAGGTATCGGCACGCTTTCAGCCCGTCGATTGGTTGATGTTCCGCGCAAACTACAACACCAGTTTCCGGGTGCCGAGCTTCAATCAGATATTCAATGGGCTGACTGTTTCTCCTTATTCAGGCAGCGATCTGGCTGATCCTGTCAAATGCCCTGGCGGTGTCCCGACCAGTGCCTTTGGTAGTGGCTTGGCTTGCGCGCAGATCCGGCCTGACATTGTCACGGGCGGCAATCAGAAGCTGGGGCCGGAATCGGCAGATCAATATGGATTTGGCGTGGTCTTGCGGCCAGCGCCGGGCTGGTCGTTCTCCGCTGACTATTGGTCAATCAATGTGGACGGGACTATTCAAATTCTGACCCTGCGGCAGCTGATCGACAATGCATCCCTTTTCCCGGAACGGTTCATTCGGGATTCGAGCGGTAATGTAACGCAGATTGACCAAACCTGGCTCAATGCTGGCGCGCGACAGACCCGTGGTATGGAGTTTGCATTCCGTGGTGGCTTTGATCTGGGGGCGGGCTCAAGGATTTCGCTTGGTGCCGATGCAACCCTACTTATGCGGAAGCTGGAAAAGGTTTCGCCCGTTGCGAGCTTTGCCAATCAGCTTGGGGTGTTCAGTTATGCTGGCGATCTGGGCGTTAAATGGAAGCACAACGCTTGGATAAATTGGGCCAATGACAAAGTGTCGCTGACGCTTACCCAGATCTTCCGGGGCAGCTATGCCAACCAAAAGCTTCCAGGCATTGCTTCCGGCGCGGTGACCAGGCCCGACTTCAATTCACGCGTCGATCCTTACTCGGTCTACAATTTTTCGATGAGCTATCTTGGGCTCGGGCCGAACTACAAGCTGACGGTTGGTGTGAAAAATATTTTCAACACGGATCCACCCTTTGCCATCACATACGATGGCAATACCGGTGCAGGCAGCTCTTGGGAGCCGCGTATTGCTGATCCGCGTGGACGTTCGTTCAACGTGCAGGTCGAAGTTAAGTTCTGACCTGAACGCAGCTGTGGATTGGGGGGCGCGTCGCATTGCGGCGCGCCCCTTTCTTTATCAGGGAAAAGATGGATTGCGTGTTAACCTTGACTTTACCGCGTAACGAAACGGTCCGATGACTGCGGCAGAGCTAGAACAGTTCCGTTGTGAATGCGAATATGACCGGCTCAATGAATCAGACCCCATCAGGCACCCCGCGCGCGAGACGTGCAGAGCGCAAGCGGCTTAGCGCCACAGTGCAGTTTCGCCGTGGTGCGCGCCGGGCGAATGTGCGCGTGCTTGATATCAACGAGCTTGGGGTGCGCGTTGCCGGGGTTTACCTGATGCATGAGGGCGAAAGTTTCTGGCTGACCCTGCCGGGACTGGAGCCGATCGAAGCGCGCGTTGCCTGGACCACCGATTTCGAAATGGGCTGCGAATTTGTGCGGCCGCTGCATCCGGCGGTCTTTCAGCTATTGTTGCAACGGCTCTAAGGGTAAAACCCATTAGCCGCGTGCCGCCGCTGCTCCGGCTCGCACTTCCGGGGCAGCGGCGCTTCCTGGGGCAGGGGGGGTGGTGGAAGCGCCGCGCCCGGTGGGGCCGGATACCTAACCGTGATCTGTGTTGGGCATACCGCGCCAGCGAAGCAGAAGATTGTCATGCACGATCGGGCTGAGCATCCGTGCGAAGGCGCAGCCGACCAGCGACCGATCCCACCAGACCACTTCGGCCTGCTGCGATTCCAGTCCGGGCAGGGTCAGCCAGCAGATGGTTCCGGGCCATAGCTTGCCCACCGCCGCCGCACTGAAGCCGCCCAGCGAAAGATCATGCACCACGGTATGAAACGAGCGGCCGCCGGAAACACGGAAACCGGCGGGAATGGCGATGCGGGTGCGTTCGGCGCAGCGATCTTCCTGCGCCGCTGTGAAATAGCGATCCTCGGCAGAAATCGGATAGTCGCTCATCACCGCGATCCTTTGCCCTGTGGCCTCGTATTGAGCCCGCTTGCGGCAAAGAATGCGCTGTCAGGGTTTCGGCAGCTTTACAGGGGCTGGTTAACCCGCAGCCGGTGCGGACTGGCGAATTGTTCACCAAGCAGGGAAACCATAGCCTGCGCGACGGCCTCTGGCGGCTTGACGCTGGCCGGATCCTCACCGGGATAGGCGCGGGCGCGCATTGCGGTGCGGGTTGCGCCGGGATCGACGATGGCAACGCGCAGCTTGCTGATATTGCGCACTTCCTGCGCATAGCAATCGACCAGCACCTCGCCCGCTGCCTTGCTGGCGGCATAGGCGCCCCAATAGGCGCGTGGCGTGGTGGCAACGCTGGTGGTCAGATAGAGCAACCGGCCGTTTTCACTGCGGCGCAGCAGCGGATCGAAACTGGCGATCAGTGCCTGCGTGGCCAGCGTATTGATGGTCAGCGCCTTGGAAAAGGCGGGTTGATCGATGTCGGTCACGCCGGTCAGCTGCGGCAGGATCGCGGCGGCATGCACCAGAATGTCCAGCGCCTGCCAGCGTTCTGCCACAGCGCCTGCCAGCCGGGCGATGCCATCCCCCTCGGCCAGATCGACCGGCGCAATCGTGGCATTGCCGCCGGCATTGAAAATGGCTTCCTCAACCGCTTCCAGCGCTTTGGTATCGCGCGCGGTCAGCACCACATGCGCGCCCGCCGCGGCCAGCGCCGTGGCCGTCGCCGCGCCAATGCCGCGGCTCGCGCCGGTAACCAGCGCGACTTGCCCGGTCAGATCGGTCATGCCACTTTGCCGACGGGCAGGGAAAGCTGGTTTGCCTGATCTTCGCGCTCGGCAAGGTCGGTCAATCGGGTCGGATAATCGCCGGTGAAGCAGGCATCGCAATGCTGCGGGCAGGCGGCGTTGCGGCCGTTCTCTCCCACGGCGCGATAAAGCCCGTCGATGGAAACGAACGCCAGGCTGTCAGCATGGATGAATTCGGCCATGCCCTGGATATCCAGCCGCGCCGCCAGCAGCTTGTTCCGTTCCGGCGTATCGACGCCATAGAAGCAGCTGTGGCTGGTGGGCGGGCTGGCCACGCGCATATGCACTTCCGCTGCGCCGGCATCGCGCATCATCTGCACGATCTTCATGCTGGTGGTGCCGCGCACGATCGAATCGTCGATCAGCACGATCCGCTTGCCTTCCACCA
>JBGAIR010000013.1:22758-45434 GCA_044225335.1 Novosphingobium sp.
CCACCAGCGCGCGATTGGCATTGTGCTTGCGCTTTACATCGGCATGCCGGGCACCGTCCGACGGCTGGATGAAGGTACGGCCGACATAGTGCGAACGGATGATCCCCAGTTCAAACGGAATGCCCGATTGCTGGGCATAGCCGATCGCGGCGGGAACGCCGCTATCTGGCACCGGGATCACCAGATCGGCATCGGCGGGGGCTTCCTTGGCCAGTTCCATGCCGATGCGCTTGCGCACTTCATACACCGATTGCCCGCCCATCACCGAATCGGGACGGCTGAAATAGACATGTTCGAAAATGCAGGGACGCGGGTTGGGGTTGCCGAAGGGGCGGTGGCTGGTCACCCGGCCATCCTGACGCACCTCGACGATTTCGCCAGGCTCGATTTCGCGCAGGAATTCCGCGCCGATCACATCCAGCGCCACCGTTTCGCTGGCGAAAACATGGGCATCGCCGATCTTGCCCATCACCAGCGGGCGAATGCCCAACGGATCGCGGCAGGCAATCATCCGCTTGGGAGTCATGCAGATCAGCGAATAGGCACCTTCCACCATCCGCAATGCATCGACAAACCGGTCGAGCAGGGTGGGATAGCGGCTGGTGGCGATCAGATGGATGATTACCTCGGTATCCGAGGTCGATTGGAAGATCGCGCCCTTGTTCACCAGCTCGTGCCGCAGATGCAGCGCGTTGGAGATATTGCCGTTGTGCGCGATGGAAAATCCGCCGCGTGCCAGATCGGCGAACAGCGGCTGAACATTGCGCAGTCCGGCCCCGCCGGTGGTGGAATAACGGACATGGCCCGATGCCATCACGCCGGGCAGCTCGCTGAGGATCGTCTGGTCCGAAAACACCTGCGCAACATGGCCGATGCCGCGTCTGGCATAGAATTCGGTGCCATCCCAGCTGACAATGCCGACGGCTTCCTGGCCGCGATGTTGCAGAGCGTGAAGGCCAAGCGCCACCATCGGCGCGGCATCTTTCGATCCGATCACGCCAAAGATGCCGCACTCCTCGCGCAGTTTGTCACCGTCCGCGTCGAGGAAAGGATGCGTAAGATTCATGGAATCGCCTGAATATGAGCGCGCCTGCCGCGCCTTTGGCCCCGCTGGCGCGGGAAAGCAAGGGTTGCCTTGCCAGTCTTTCACCTTGGCCCTACATCCGCTGCCGAAACTTCACGCAGGACTGGTAAAGAGTGATCCTCTCCCCCTTTGAATGGACCATCGCCAAGCGTTACATGATGCCGGGGCGGGGCGAGGGATTTATCGCGCTGGTGGCCGGGATCAGTCTGGCGGCGGTGATGTTGGGCGTGGCGGCGCTGGTCATCGTGATGAGCGTGATGAACGGCTTTCGCGCCGAGCTGTTTGACAAGATCGTCGGGCTCAATGGCCATGCGATTGTGCAGGGCTATGGCGGGCGGCTGGATAACTGGCGGGCCGTGCTGCAGCAGGTGCAGGCTACGCCCGGGGTAACCCGCGCCTCGCCGTTGATCGAACAGCCACTGCTGGTCAGCTTCAACGGCAGGGTTGAGGCAATTCTGGCGCGTGGCAATACGGCACAGGATATTCAGCGGATCGCGCCGAAAGTGGTGGCAGGATCGCTTGCCGAGCTGCGCCCCGATGCCGGCAATGTCGCCATCGGTTCACAGCTTGCACAAAATCTTGGGGCGCGGGTGGGCGATAACATCACCATCATCAATCCGCAGGGGCGCTCCACCCCGTTCGGCACCGTGCCGCGCGAAATTTCCTATCATGTTTCCGCGATCTTCGAGATCGGGGTGTTCGATTATGACGAACGCTTCGTCGTGATGCCGATGCAGGATGCGCAAACCCTGCTGCTCACCGGTGATACCGTGGGCATGGTCGAAGTGCAGGTGACTGATCCCGACCGCGCCAGTCAGACGCTGGCCCCGGTGGCGCAGCGGCTTGCCGGTCAGGCGGTGGTGACCGACTGGAAGACAATGAACGCCAGCCTGTTCGAGGCGCTGGCGGTAGAGCGCGTGGCGATGTTCGTGGTGCTTTCGATCATCGTGCTGGTGGCGGTGTTCAACATCCTGTCGTCGCTGATCATGCTGGTGCGCGCCAAGAACCGCGATATCGCGATCCTGCGCACCATGGGGGCGACGCGGCAATCGCTGCTGAAGATATTCGTGACCATCGGCTTCGTGATTGGCGCGGCGGGCACGCTGGCCGGGCTGGTGCTGGGTTTCATCTTCCTGTTCTTCCGCCAATCGGTGGTGCGCGGAGTGGAGCTGATCACCGGGCAGAACCTGTGGGATCCATCGATCCGCTTCCTCACCGAGTTACCCAGCCGCAGCGATCCGGTGGAAATCACGGTGATCTGCGTGATGGCATTGCTGTTCAGCTTTCTGGCGACGCTTTATCCGGCGTTCAAGGCGGCCAGCACCGATCCGGTACAGGTGCTGCGTTATGAGTAAGGAAAGCGGCAGGGGCGCGGTTGTCCGCCTGACAGGACTGACCCGCAGCTTTACCCAGGGCGATGTCACCATCGAGGTGTTGCGCGGGGTGAATCTGGAAGTGAATCCGGGTGAGATCGTGGCGCTGCTTGGCCCGTCCGGTTCGGGCAAATCGACCATGCTGCAGGCGGTTGGCCTGCTCGAAGGCGGGTTTGGCGGCAAGATCGAGATTGCGGGCAGTGATGCCTCTGCCATGTCGGCCGATGATCGCACCACGCTGCGACGGGACCGGATCGGTTTCGTCTATCAGTTCCACCATCTGCTGCCCGATTTCAACGCGCTGGAGAATATCGTGCTGCCGCAGCTGGTGGCGGGCAAGCTGCGGGCCGAGGCGGAGGAGCGCGCGGCGGAATTGCTGCGGGCACTGGGGCTGGGGGCACGGATGGATCACCGTCCCAGCCAGCTTTCCGGCGGCGAACAGCAGCGCGTGGCCGTGGCCCGCGCGCTTGCCAATCGCCCGGCGCTGGTGCTGGCCGATGAACCCACCGGCAATCTCGATGAGGCCACTGCTGACAAGGTACTTGCGCAATTCCTTGAGCTGGTCCGTAATCAGGGGAGCGCGGCGCTGATCGCGACACATAATGAGCGGTTGGCCCGGTCGATGGACCGGGTGGTGCGGCTGCATGAGGGAGTGCTGGAATGAGTGAAGCCAATACCATCGCCGATTTCACCGCGAAGCTGCCCAATGGTGAGGAAATCAGCCTGGCGGACAAGCTGGGCAAGGTGCTGCTGGTGGTGAACACCGCCAGCAAATGTGGCTTTACCCCGCAATATGACGGGCTGGAGGCGCTGTGGCGTAAATATGGTGAGCAGGGCTTTGAAGTGATTGCCTTTCCCTGCAACCAGTTTGGCCATCAGGAGCCCGGCAATGCCGAGGAAATCGACAGCTTTTGCAAGGTCAATTTCGGTGTCAGCTTCCCGCTGATGGGCAAGATCGATGTCAATGGAGCTGGCGCACCGCCGCTGTATGACTGGCTGAAGAGCGAAGCGCCGGGGCTGATGGGCACCCGTTCGATCAAGTGGAACTTCACCAAGTTCCTGATCGGCCGCGATGGCAAGGTGGTGCGCCGCTATGCCCCAACCGACAAGCCCGAGGCGCTGGACAAGGACATCGCGGCGTTGCTGTAATCACCCTGTTGCGGCGGCGGTGGATAAAGCGCGCCGCCGCTTTTGGCGAATCCCTTGCCGCCGCATAGATTGCGCCCATGGCCTATACTCCCTTCGTCCCGCTGCGCGTATTTTCCAGCTACAGCATGCTGGAAGGGGCGATTGATCCCAAGGCGATTGCCAAGCTGGCGAAGGAGCGCGGCTTTCCCGCCATCGCCATTGCCGATCGCAACGGGCTGTATGGGGCGATGGCCTTTGCCGGGGCCTGCCGCGATGCCGGTATTCAGCCGATCATCGGCACCACGCTGGGCGTTGCGCGGCAGGCGGGGCGCAGCGGCGCTCCGGGTGAGAACCGCGATCCGCAGATCGATTGGCTGGCGCTCTATGCGCAGAATGAAACCGGCTGGGAAAACCTCTGCCATCTGGTCAGCCGCGCCCATTTGGAGCGCCCGCTGGAACTGGAGCCGCATGTTACGCTGGATTGCCTGGAAGGACACAGCGACGGGCTGATCGCGCTCACCGGTGCGGGCGATGGCGCATTGGCGCGGCTGCTGACCGAAGGGCGTCAGGACGCGGCCGAGGTGCTGTGCACCCGGCTGGAGGCCCTGTTTCCGCAGCGGCTCTATATCGAGATCGCGCGGCGCGGTGACGCGGCGGAGGATGCCGCCGAGGATGCGCTGATCGATCTGGCCTATGCCCGCGATCTGCCGCTGGTGGCCACCAATCCCGCCAATTTCGCCGAACCGGGCTTTCACGCCGCCCATGATGCAATGTTGTGCATCGCCAATTCCACCCATGTCGATGCCGCTGATCGGGTGCGGTCATCGCGGCAGGCCTGGGTCAAATCCGCGCCGATGATGGCAGAGCTGTTCGCCGATCTGCCGGAAGCCACCGCCAACACGCTGGTGATTGCCCAGCGCTGTGCCTTTGCCCCGCCCAAGCGCAAGCCGCTGCTGCCCAGCCTTGCCGGGGACAAGGAGGGCGAGGCACGGATGCTGGTGGAGGATGCCCGCGCCGGGCTGGAGCTGCGGCTTGCGCCCTATGGCGAAATGGATCCGGCAGAGCGGCAGGGCTATTTTGACCGGCTGACCTTTGAAACCACCATCATCAACAACATGGGTTTCGCCGGCTACTTCCTGATCGTGGCCGATTTCATCAAATGGGCCAAGGAAAACGATATTCCGGTGGGGCCGGGGCGCGGATCGGGCGCAGGCTCGCTGGTCGCCTGGGCGCTGACCATTACCGATCTTGATCCGATCCGGCTGGGGCTGCTGTTCGAACGCTTCCTCAATCCCGAACGCGTTTCCATGCCGGACTTCGATATCGACTTCTGCGAAACGCGGCGCGGTGAGGTGATCCGTTATGTGCAGGCCAAATATGGCCATGATCACGTCGCCCAGATCATCACCTTTGGTAAGCTGAAGGCACGCGCGGTGCTGCGCGATACCGGGCGCATCCTGCAGATGAGCTATGGGCAGGTGGACCGGCTGTGCAAGCTGGTGCCCAATCATCCGACCGATCCCTGGACGCTCCCGCGTGCGCTGAACGGCGTTTCCGAGCTGAAGCGCGAATATGACAATGATGACGAGGTGCGCCGCCTGATCGATCTGGCGATGCAGCTGGAAGGCCTGCCGCGCAACAGCTCTACCCACGCCGCCGGGGTGGTGATCGGCGACCGGCCCCTGGCACAGCTGGTGCCGCTCTATCGCGATCCGCGTTCTGATATGCCGGTAACGCAGTTCGACATGAAATTCGTCGAGGATACCGGGCTGATCAAGTTCGACTTCCTTGGCCTGAAAACGCTTTCGGTGCTGCGCAAGGCGATCGAGCTGCTCAAGCGGCGCGATATCGAAATCGATCTGTCGGCGCTGCCCTGGGATGACACACAGGTTTACGATCTGCTGCAGCGCGGCGATACGGTGGGGGTGTTCCAGCTCGAATCCGAAGGGATGCGGCGCACGCTGGCGGCAGTGAAGCCCACCAATTTCGGTGACATCATCGCGCTGGTATCGCTCTATCGCCCCGGCCCGATGGACAATATCCCGCTGTTCGGTCGCCGCAAGAACGGCGCGGAAAGCATCGAATATCCGCATCCCAGGCTGGAAGGCATTCTGGCCGAAACTTACGGCATCTTCGTCTATCAGGAACAGGTGATGCAGGCCGCGCAGATTCTCGCGGGCTATTCGCTGGGTGATGCCGACCTGCTGCGCCGCGCCATGGGCAAGAAAGTGCAGGCGGAAATGGATGCGCAGCGCCAGCGCTTTGTCGATGGCTGCAAGGAAGTGTCCGGCATCGACAAGGCCAAGGCCAATGAGCTGTTCGATTTGATCGACAAGTTCGCAGGCTATGGCTTCAACAAGTCGCACGCGGCGGCCTATGCGCTGCTCGCCTATCAGACGGCATGGCTCAAGACGCATTACCCGCATGAATTTTATGCCGCAGCGATGTGTTTCGATATGCACCAGTCGGAAAAGCTGGCGGTGTTTGTGGACGACATGCGCCGCGCCGGGCTTGAGCTGGCCGGGCCGGACATCAACCATTCCGAGGCGGAATTCACCGTCGAGCGCACCGATCAGGGCTATGCCGTGCGCTATGCGCTCGCCGGTATCCGCAATGTCGGCGAAAAGGCGATGGATGCCATCGTTGCCGAACGTGAGGCCAATGGCCCCTTCGCCAGTCTGGAAGAACTGTTCCGCCGCGCGCCCTATGGATCGATGAACCGCCGTCAGCTGGAAGGGCTGGCGGCAGCGGGCGCGTTTGACGGGCTGGAGGTGAACCGGGCAAAGGTGATGGCCAATGCCGACATGCTGCTGGCGGTGGCGGATGAGGCAGAGCGCACCCGCAACTCCGGCCAGCACGGGCTGTTTGGCGGCGATGATCACGCTGCTCCTGCGTTGCGGCTGGCCGAGGTTGAGCCGTGGAGCAAATCCGAACAGATGGCCAAAGAGCGGGAGAATTTCGGCTTCTATTTCGCCGCGCATCCGGTGGAGCAATGGCGCGCGGTGGCATCGGCCAATGGTGCGCGGTCCTATGCCAGCCTGATGGAAGGTGGCGTGCCCGGCGGCGGCCGTGCGGCGGCGGTGATGGCGGCGATGGTCGAAGCGGTCAATCGCGGCAAGACGCGGCGCGGCGGCGATTTTGTCCGCGCTGATTTTTCCGACACTTCGGGCCAGTTTTCCGCCGCCTGTTTCGAAGAATCGCTGGTCGAACCGATGCTGCGCTGGGCGCAAGACGGCACCTGTCTGTTGCTGAATGTAGAGCTTGATTCGCCCAGCCCCGACGAGCCGCCGCGCATCACCGTGCGCGGTGCCCGCCCGCTGGCTGAGGTGAAAAGCGGATCGAGCATGGTGCTCAATCTGGAAGTGTCGCGGATCGAGGCGATCACGGAGCTTGCATTGCTGTTGCCACCAGCGGCCGACGGCAATGGCGAGGTCTATCTGCGGCTGCGCGATGGCGAAGGGCGGGCACCCCTGCTGCGGCTGGGCCGCAACTTCCAATTGGACGGCGAACTCGCAGAACGCTTGGCAAGCGTCGAAGGGATTGCCAATGTATCGCTGACAGCGCGACGGGGCCCGGCGAATCTGAGGCTTGTCGCGTAAAGCAACAAGAATCAGGAGAGGTATGATGCTGGGAGCGATGCAGGATTTCGATCTGAGGGTCACGCATCTGATCGATCACGCCGCGCGCGAACATGGCACCCGCGAAATCGTTACGCGCTGGGCCGATGGCAGCGAAACCCGCACCGATTGGGCCGGTATCCGCCGCGATGCGCTGAAAATGACGCAGGCGCTGCGCCGGCTGGGCGTGGGCAAGGGTGACCGGATCGCGACGCTGGCGATGAACCATTCGCGTCATCTGGTGTCCTGGTATGGTGCGGTGGGCGTTGGCGGTGTGCTGCATACGGTCAACCCGCGCCTGTTTGATGATCAGCTGGAATATATCGCCAATCACGCCGAGGATCAGGTGCTGCTCTATGATGCGGCATTCCAGCCGATCATCGACCGGATGAAGCCGAAGTGGACCACGATCCGCCACTATGTCTGCTACGACAATGGTGAATTCGAAGACTGGATCGGTGCTGAAGACGGCAATGCCGAATGGGCCACCGGCGATGAGCGGGAACCGTGCATGCTTTGCTACACCAGCGGCACCACGGGCAATCCCAAGGGCGTGCTGTATGAGCACCGTTCCACCATGCTGCACGCACTGACCAGCCTGCAACCGGCGATCTTCGATTTCGATGCGCGCAGCGTGATGCTGCCGGTGGTGCCAATGTTCCACGCCGCCAGCTGGGGCCTGCCCTGGGGTGGGGCCGCCGCGGGGGTGAAGTTCGTTTTCTCCGCGGTCAACGATGCCAAGGTCCTGTGCGATCTGATGAACCGCGAAAGGGTGACTCATTCGGCTGGGGTGCCGACGGTGTGGCTGTCGATGTTCCAGCATATGGACGCCACGGGTGAAGGCCTGTCCGATCTGCGCCACGCGATCATCGGCGGTTCGGCCGCGCCGCGCTTCATGCTGGAACGGCTGATGAAGATGGGTGTCAATGTCGCCCATGCCTGGGGCATGACCGAAACCAGCCCGATCGGCACCACTGGCGCCAAATCGCATGATTGGGATGGTTTGTCGTTTGAGGATCAGGTCAGCATCAAACAGATGCAGGGCCGCGTGCCCTTCGGCGTGGAGTTGCGCTGTGTCGATCTGGACGATCCGGCCCGGGTGCTGCCGCGCGATGGCAAGACCAGCGGCGCGTTGCAGGTGCGTGGCCCGTGGATCATCAAACGCTATTTCAAGGCGGATAAGGACGCCGCCGACGCCGATCAGTGGTTTGATACCGGCGATGTCGCCGTGATCCACCCCGATGGCACGCTGCAATTGACCGATCGCACCAAGGATGTGATCAAGAGCGGCGGCGAATGGATCAGCTCGGTCGAGCTGGAGAACGCGGCGGTCGGCCACCCGGCAGTGGCCGAGGCAGCAGCGATCGGCATCTATCATCCCAAATGGGATGAGCGCCCGATTCTGGTGGTGGTGAAGAAAGTGGGCGTTGAAGCCAGCGCTCAGGAAATTCGCGATTTCCTGGCGACCAAGGTCGCGAAATGGTGGCTGCCCGATGCGGTCGAATTCGTCGATGATATTCCCCACACCGGCACCGGCAAGATCAGCAAGAAGGACCTGCGCGAACGCTTCCGCGACTACAGGCTGGAGGATGCGTGAGGTGACCGGCCATATCGATCCCTCGCGCGAAAACTGGCAGCGCTTCAAGGATCTGCCGCGTGACCGGCCGATCCATATGCTCAATCTGATCAAGTTCCGCGATCTGGCGGATTATCCGCCAGACCATCCCAACCACGGCAAGGGGCTGACCGGGCGCGGGGCCTATGAAATCTACAAGGAAGGGTTTCAGCGGGTGGTTGCCAATGACGGGGCGGAAATGGTGTGGGAATCGGCGCTGGAATGCACCGTCACCGGCCCCGATGGCGAATGGGACGAAGCCTTTGTGATGGGCTATCCCGACAGCGCCACCTTCATGGCGATGGTCAAGAACGAGGAATATATCCGCGATATCGTCCCCCACCGCACCGCGGCGGTGGCTGACAGCCGCTTGATCCGGTTCCGCGGCTAGAACAACCGCATCTGCCCATCGCTGCTGGGCGGCACGAAATTCGTGCAGTCCAGCAAGGGCGTTTCGCGGTTCAGCCCCAGCCGTTTGCAGGCAAGGCGAAAGCGGGTGCGAAATACATCGGCCCAGACCCCGGTGGGTTTCATCCTGGTGAAATAGCCGGGATCATTGTCCCGCCCTTCGCGCACAGATCGGACGATGCCCATCACCTTGCCCGCGCGGTCCGGGTAGTGAACCTCCAGCCATTCGCGGAACAGTGGCGCCACCTCATGCGGCAGGCGCAGCATGATCCAGCTGGCGCTGGGCACGCTGCGCGCGGCGGCCTGTTCCAGAATGCCTTCGATAAATTCATCGGTGATCGCCGGGATCACCGGCGCGACCGAACAATGCGCCGGCACCCCCGCCTCCACCAGCTTCCCCAGTGCCTCCAGCCGCTTGGCCGGGGATGAGGCGCGCGGCTCCAGCAAGCCGGACAGGCGCGGATCGAGGCTAGTGACGGATATCGCCACTGCCACCAGATGCCGCTTCGCCATCGCTGTCAGCAGATCGAGATCGCGCAGCACCCGCGCGCTTTTGGTGGTGATCGTCACCGGATGCCGCACATCCAGGCACAGTTCCAGCACCGCACGCGTGATGCGGTATCGCCCCTCGATCGGTTGATAGGGATCGGTGTTGGTGCCCATGGCAATCGGGGCACAGCGATAGCCCGGCTTGGCCATGGTCTGCCGCAGCAGCCGCGCCGCATCCGGCTTGGCGAACAGCTTCGTTTCGAAATCCAGCCCCGGAGAAAGATCGTGCCAGGCGTGGCTGGGCCTTGCATAGCAATAGATGCAGCCATGCTCGCAGCCGCGATAGGCGTTGACCGAGCGATCAAAGGCGATGTCGGGAGACTGGTTGAAACTGAGGATGGTCTTGGGCTTTTCCTCGATCACCTCGGTCCGCAGCTTGGGGCCGGGGCCATCGATGCCATCGCGGGCATCAAGCCAATCCCCATCCTCTTCCCGTGCGGCCAGTCCGAAACGCTGCGGCACCGCCGAGGATGGCGCACCACGCCCGCGAATCGACCGAAAGCGTGGCGTGGTGGGGTAGTCCATTGAGGTAATGGAACATATAGAGAACGATATTGCAATCCTCCCCGAAACGGGGAGGGGGACCACCGAAGGTGGTGGAGGGGCACAGGCCGTATGGCGAGTGCCCGTGATGTAGCATATTGCTGGCTGTGCTCCTCCACCATGCTGCGCATGGTCCCCCTACCCCAAGGGGGATGAATTAGACTTCCCGCAAACGCGGCATCAGTTCGACGAAATTGCAGGGGCGGTTGCGGCTGTCGAGCTGTTCGGCGAGGATTCCGTCCCAGCCGTCCTTCACCGCGCCGTTGGAGCCGGGCAGGGCGAAGATATAGGTGCCGCGCGCAACGATGGCGCAGGCGCGGCTTTGCACCGTGCTGGTGCCGATGCTGCGATAGGATATCAGCCGGAAGATTTCGCCAAAGCCCGGAATATCGCCCAGGCATTTCCAGCGGCCTTGACGCGGTCCAGTGCCTTCTGGCGTGACATCGCGGCCGGTCAGCCCGGTGCCGCCGGTGGTGATCACCGCATCGATGGCGGGATCATCGATCCAATTGTTGAGGCGGCTGGCGATCTGCTGGGCATCGTCACGCTCTATGGCGCGCTGCACCAGCCGGTGGCCGGCGGCCTTGATTCGCTCGGCCAGCAGATCGCCCGATGTGTCGTCGGCCAGCGTGCGGGTATCGGAAATGGTCAGGATCGCGATGTTGATCGGCTTGAAAGCGCGGGAAACATCAACGGCCACGCAGGATCATCCCGTTGGCAGCCATACGCACCGCCTGCGATCCGGTCAGCCCGGGGAAGGTCGGCCACAGGCCCTGAACCAGCGCCATCCGGCTTTCTGAAGGCCCGCCAGCCTGCCGTTCATACATCCAGTAATTGCGCATCACGATGTTCACATAGCCGCGCGTTTCCCAATAGGGCACGCTTTCGATCCACAGCAACGGATCGCCCTTGTCGCGGATTTCGGTGTTCCAGCGCGTGATCGGCACCAGCCCGGCGTTATAGGCTGCCATCACCTTGGGCAGCAGACCCTGGGTGCCATCGGCATCGCGCAGCATTTGCAGATGCTGCTGACCAAAGGCGAGATTGATTTCCGGCCGCGACAGATCGCTGGCATTGCCCGATACGCCCAGTTCCCCGGCATGATCGCGCGCGGCGGCGGGCATGATCTGCATCAGTCCGCGCGCACCGGCGGGGCTGACCGCATTGGCGCGGAACACCGATTCCTGCAGCGTATGGGCATAGACCAGCGCCGGATCGACGCGCCAGCCGGTGGCGGGTGTCCATTTCGGCGTCGGGAAACGAGCGGCGGGTTCGGCCTTGCCGCCATTGGGGGCGTTATAGGCCATCCACAGCTGGGTCGATGGCACACCCATATCGCGCGCGAGGCGCGAGAGCGGCTGATACTGATCGGGCGATCCAATCCGCGCCTGATAACGCAGCACCTCATCCGCCAGTCCGTCCTCACCGATTTCGGCCAGCGCCACGGCGGTGCGGACATTGCCGACATCGCGCAGCTTCTGCCAGTCATCGGCAGAAAAATCTGGTGCTTCATGGGTTTGCGGCAATGTCATGCCAAGCTGTTCGGCGGCGAGCATGCCATAGAGTGTTTCGTCCAACCGCGCCGCGCTCTTCAGCAGCGGGGAGGCTTTCTCTGGCTGGCGGCAACGCACCAGCGCCCGCGCCTGCCAATAACGCGTGGCGGCGGTCAGCTCCGCATTTTCGGATAGGCTTCCTGCCTTGGCAAAGGCATCGGCGGCACCCGCGCAATCATCCATTCGCCAGGCTGCCAGACCGGCAGTCCACCAGCCTTCGGCCACCCAGGGGCCAGCCCCATCGCCAGCGGTCTGCGCCAGCGCATAGGCCGAGGCGTCGTCATTCTCGATATAATAGCTCCACGCCACCTTGGCCCGCCATTCGGCGCGGGCATTGGCGGAAAGCTGGGTGTCGATCCCGTCGAGCAGTGCCTTGGCCGCGCCGGGATCGTCTGCCTTGATCTTTGCATTGATCCCGGCCGCGACGGCACCGGGCATGGTGCCATCATTGGTTTCGCGCGGGCGGATGCGCTTGGGCCGGTTGGGCATGCTGATCAGCGCATTGGCGGTGGGCAACGGCGGCACGGTGGCGACGCCGCGCTTCAGCGCCAGATTTTCAAGCTGTTCGGCCTGCGGAAGCTCTACCCCCCTCGACAGCCAGTCATTCAGGGTGGGTGCTTCCACCTTGGGCGATCCGGCGGCCAGATAATATTCGGCCAGAGCCACGCGGTGCAGCGGGCCGTCGCTTTTCTGGGCGAACATGGCCTGCACCCGCGCCCAGTCGCTGCGCTTTATCGCGGCGAAAAGTTCGCGGTAATAGGCCCGCTCATCCTGGGTCAGCAGGCTGGGCACCGCACTGCGATCGGCGCGGTTGCGGAAATAATCGACCGCGGCGCTGTTGGCTGTGGCAGCCACGGGCAGCAATGCCGCCGCCCCCGCCAGCAATCCGGCCATCGCCGTTGCAACATGCCTTGTCCTGAAACCCGGGATCACAAAATCACCTTGTCCGTCCCGGCTGGTCGGTTCCCGTCCGAACCGATCAGCCCCAATTGAGCCAGTCGTTCCACAACCGGGCCTTGCGGCGCGGCCTTGCCAGCAGCCCGTCAATCGCCGGAGCTGTCAGCAGCGGAACTTTCGCGCCTTCAAGGTGAGAATGGGTTAACAGTCCGGTGCTTTTCGCTGGATCGTGGCCAAGAAGCGATGAAACGTGTTCGCCAAAGATGATTAACCGCTGCGGCGCAGCAAGGCGGATGTGATGCGCGGCTACATCGCCCAATCCGCCCGCCTTCAGCATCTGCCAATCGGCCAGCGGGGTATGGCGCGGCAGCGCGGTGGCAAGATAGGCTTCGTCCCCGGCAATGCCCATCGCGCCCAGCATGGCCCGCAGCAGTTTCCCCTGCGGGCCGGGAAACAACTCATCCCCACTATCTGCTTCGGGATGTTCGGCCAGTATCATCAGCTTGGCCCCCGCTGCGCCTTGCGGCGCGATGCGGTTGGCAATCATGCCATTGTCGAGCGAAGGCTCGCTCAGCCACCATTCGGCGAAGCCTTCCAGCGTCTGCGGATATTGCGCCCGGTCGCCGCCGATCCGCACCAGTGGCTCAGCCGGGGGCGGCGGGGCGGGGGCGTCGGCCTGACGGCGGGTTTCAGCCTGTGGTTCGGGCTTGGGCCGCGCCAGCCAGCTTTGCGGGGCATCGGCGAAATCATGATCGATCCCGGCATCGCGCCACCAGCCGATCGCCGCGGCAATTTCCGCAGCGCTCAATCCGGGCGAAGCCGCACCCGATTCTGGCGAATGTTCGATCAAACTCACCAGCAGGTCTTGACCTGCCGGGCGACTGCAATCAAGGCTCAAGCGAACGATTAATTGATCAAACGGGGATGGAATCCGCCATGAGCGAACGCGAATCGATGCCATATGACGTCGTCATCGTCGGCGGCGGCCCCGCCGGGCTGGCGGCGGCGATCCGGCTGAAGCAGGTCAACGCCGATCTTTCGGTCTGCATCCTTGAAAAGGGATCGGAAGTGGGCGCGCATATCCTGTCGGGCGCGGTGGTCGATCCCAGGGCGCTGGATGAGCTGCTGCCAAGCTGGCGCGATGATGGCTGCCCGATGGCCGAAACCCCGGTGACCGACAACTGGCATTGGGTGCTGAGGGCAATATGTGCCGCTGGCTGGCAGGCAAGGCGGAAGAGCTGGGCGTGGAAATCTTCCCCGGCTTCCCGGCTGCCGAAGTGCTCTACAATGACGATGGCTCGGTCAAGGGCGTGGCGACGCAGGATATGGGCGTGGCCCGTGATGGCAGCCACAAGGGCGATTATCAGGCCGGCATGGAACTCCATGCCAAATACACCCTGTTTGCCGAGGGCGCGCGCGGCCATCTGACCAAGCAGATCAAGGCAAAATACGATCTTGAGGCGGATTGCGAACCGCAGGTTTATGGCATCGGCATCAAGGAATTGTGGGATATCGATCCGGCCAAGCATGTGCCGGGCCGCGTGCTGCATACTCAGGGTTGGCCGCTTTCGGAAAGCGGCAGCTGGGGCGGCGGTTTCCTCTATCATCAGGCGAACAATCAGGTCGCGCTCGGCTTCGTAACCGCGCTCGATTACAAGAATCCCTATGTCTATCCGTTCGAGGAATTCCAGCGCTGGAAACAGCACCCGGAAATCCGCGCGATTCTGGAAGGCGGACGCCGCGTTTCCTATGGCGCGCGCGCAATCAACGAAGGCGGCTGGCAATCGGTGCCGCGCCTGTGCTTCCCCGGCGGCGGGCTGATCGGCTGCTCGGCTGGCTTCGTCAACGTGCCGCGCATCAAGGGCAGCCATACCGCGATGAAGAGCGGGATGCTGGCTGCGGAAGCCGCCGCCGCCGCGATCGGTGCTGGCCGCGCCAATGATGAGATGGGCGAATATGATGCCGCCGTGCGCGATAGCTGGATCGCCACCGAGCTGAAAAAGGTCCAGAATGCAGAGCCGCTGGTTGCCAAATGGGGCGGCGATCTGGGCACCATTCTGGCCGGCGCCGATATGTGGCTGCGCACCCTGTTCGGCTTTGGCATCTGGAAGCCGATGAAGCATCACCGCGATTGTGAGGCAATACAGCGCGCCGATCTCTATCAGCCGATCAACTATCCCAAGCCCGATGGTGTGATCAGCTTTGATCGGCTTACCTCGGTCTCGCTGAGCTTCACCAATCACGAGGAAGACCAGCCCTGCCATCTGCAACTGCGCGATCCAGAAATTCCGGTGAAGGTCAATCTGGCCGAATATGCCGGGCCCGAGGCGCGCTATTGCCCGGCGGGCGTCTATGAATTCCTCGGTGTGGAAGAAGGCAACCCGCGCCTGCAGATCAACGCCCAGAACTGCGTCCACTGCAAGACCTGCGACATCAAGGACATGACCCAGAACATCACCTGGGTAACGCCGGAAGGTGGCGGCGGGCCGAACTATCCGAATATGTAGCTGACTTCCTCCCCGAAACGGGGAGGGGGACCAGCGAAGCTGGTGGAGGGGCACAGGCCGTGATTACCGGGCCGCGCGATGTGGTGAAACGCGCCCGTAAGCTGCGGAGCGAAATGTCGCTGCCCGAAGCAATGCTCTGGCGCGAACTGCGCAAGCGGCCTGGCGGCTTCAAATTCCGGCGTCAGCATCCGGCGGGGATTTATGTTCTCGACTTCTTTTGTGCGGCGGCGAGATTGGCGATAGAGATTGATGGGGTTGCGCATGATTCAATCCGTGCCGCCAAGGCGGATGCGAACCGATCATATTTTCTGCGATCACAGCATGTCGCCACCACCCGCATTCCTGCAAAGGCGATTTTTGATGACTTGGGCGCGGTTGTTGTCCGCATTGTCGAAATTTGCGATCAGCGCGCGATGCGGCGTTTGGAGAACCTGTCTGTACCCCTCCACCATCCTGCGGATGGTCCCCTTCCCCCGGTGGGGGAGGATTAGATGATCGAGACCGCCTATGCCAAGATCAACCTTGCCCTGCATGTCCGGTGGCGGCGGGATGATGGCTATCATGAGCTGGAAACGCTGTTTGCCTTTGTTGATGCGGGGGACCAGCTGAGCGTGACGCCCGCGCCGGAGGACCGGCTGAGCGTAAGCGGCGAATTTGCGGGCGGACTGGGCGATCCCTTCGGCAATATCGTGATGAAGGCGCTGACGGCTTTGCCGCGCCGCGAAGGCTGGGCGGTGGCGCTGGAAAAGCACCTGCCGGTTGCCGCCGGGCTGGGCGGCGGTTCGGCCGATGCCGGGGCGCTGTTCCGGCTGGTCGAGCGCGCGCAGGGTCTGCCGGATAACTGGCAGGCGCGGGCCGCAGCGTTGGGAGCGGATGTGCCAGCCTGCGTGCTGTCGCGCGCCTGCATCGGGCGCGGCACCGGAACCGATCTGGATGTGGTGGAAAATGATCTGGCGGGAACGCCGGTGCTGATGGTCAATCCGCGTGTGCCGCTCAGCACCGGGCCGGTGTTCACGGCGTGGGACGGGGTGGATCGCGGGCCGCTTCCGCAGGGCAATCTGCGCCATATCGCGCTGACCGGGCGCAACGATCTGGAAGCGCCCGCGCTGAGGCTGTGCCCGGTGATCGGCGATGTGCTGGCGGCGCTGCGCGGCACCACGCCAGTGCTGGCGCGCATGTCGGGATCGGGCGCGACCTGTTTCGCCCTCTATGAAACGGCAGAGGCGCTGGCAGCGGCGGAGGCGCAACTGCCCGCCGCATGGTGGCGTCTGGCGGGGAAATTGCGATGAGTCACGCAGCCTGCCGCCTGATCGGTACGCCGCGCTTTGGCGGTATTCTGGTGGTGTCCGATCACGCATCCAATCTTGTGCCTGATGATGTGGATCTGGGCATCGCGCCCGAATTGCTCGATCAGCACATCGCGGTCGATATCGGCGTGGCAGAGGTCGGGCGGATCATGGCGGATCGCGCCGGGATCGCCGCGTTTCAGGGCAATGTCAGCCGGCTGGTGTGCGATTTCAACCGCGAGGAACATGCCCCGGCGGTGATCCCGATTGCCAGCGACGGCCATGCCATTCCCGGCAATGCGCTGGATCATGCCGGTCATCAGGCGCGGCTGGCGCGGTTTTTCCATCCCTATCACGCGGCGCTGGCGGATTTGCTGGACGATGTGCCGCAGGCGCTGATCCTGTCGCTGCACAGCTTTACCCCGCGCCTTGCCACCAGTGACGAGGCGCGGCCCTGGCAGGTGGGGGTGCTCTATAATCAGGATGATCGCGCCGCCCGCATCGCCATTCCCATGCTGGAGGCCGAAGGCCTGATGGTTGGCGATCAGCAGCCCTATTCAGGCCGTCTGCTCAACGCCACGATGAACCGCCACGCCGAAGCGGAAGGGCGACCCTATCTGGGGATAGAGATCCGGCAGGATCAGATTACCGATGCGGCAGGGCAGGTGGAATGGGCAGAGCGGCTGGCGCGGCTGTGCAACGCGGTGGCGTTGAAGCTGAACGATTAGCCGTTCGTTTCCGGTCAGGAACCAGCCGGGCCGACACTGGTACTGGAAAACCTGTGATGTTCAGATGAGGAAGGATACGCTTTTTGCGTTTCATCGAGCAGGCTGCCTGAGCGCAGCAGTACCGGCGCGATCCATGGTTTACGGGCAGGAGCTGAGTGCGAAGTGGCCGCATTGGGCTGAAAATTCAGGGGCATTGGTGACAAGTTCCCATTACTAGCAATGACTGCCGGTTGGCCAGGAAACGCAGAGTCTGGCTTAACCGTGACGAGGCGCGCCTAATCGGGCGCAAGCCACGCTGTCAATCGCAAGAAGCTGCCGCTTGCGATTGAAGCGGCACGATCAGCGGTGTAGGGGCGTTGCGCAATCAGCCCGGAGTTCCACCATGCCTGCCTATCGTTCGCGCACTTCCACCCATGGCCGCAACATGGCCGGCGCGCGCGGGCTGTGGCGGGCGACCGGGATGAAGGATGGCGATTTCGGCAAGCCGATCATCGCCGTGGTCAACAGCTTTACCCAGTTCGTGCCGGGGCATGTCCATCTGAAGAATCTCGGCCAGATGGTTGCGCGCGAGATTGAGGCGGCGGGCGGCGTTGCCAAGGAATTCAACACCATCGCTGTCGATGATGGCATCGCCATGGGGCATGATGGCATGCTCTATTCGCTGCCCAGCCGCGATCTGATCGCCGATAGCGTCGAATATATGGTCAATGCCCATTGCGCCGATGCGATGGTGTGCATTTCCAATTGCGACAAGATCACGCCCGGCATGCTGATGGCGGCAATGCGGATCAACATCCCGGTGGTGTTCGTTTCCGGCGGGCCGATGGAAGCGGGCAAGGTGGTGCTCGATGGCAAGGAAGTAGCGCTCGATCTGATCGATGCGATGATCGCTGCCGGCGATGACAAGGTCAGCGATGAGGATGTGGCAAAGATCGAACGCTCCGCCTGCCCCACCTGCGGATCGTGCAGCGGCATGTTCACTGCCAATTCGATGAACTGCCTGACCGAGGCGCTGGGGCTGTCGCTGCCGGGCAATGGTTCGCAGCTGGCCACCCATGCCGATCGCAGGGAGCTGTTCCTCAAGGCCGGACGCCTGATCGTCGAACTGGCGCGGCGCTATTACGAGGAAGAGGATGGCAGTGTGTTGCCGCGCGCCATCGCCAGCTTCGGCGCGTTCGAGAATGCGATGAGCCTTGATATCGCCATGGGCGGATCGACCAACACCGTGCTGCATCTGCTCGCCGCCGCGCAGGAGGCCGGGGTCGATTTCACCATGGCCGATATCGACCGGTTGAGCCGCAAGGTGCCCTGCCTCAGCAAGGTCGCCCCGGCGAAGAGCGATGTGCATATGGAAGACGTTCACCGCGCTGGCGGGATCATGGCGATCCTAGGCGAACTGGACCGCGCCGGGCTGATCAACCGCAATCTGCCGACCGTGCACAGCGCCTCGCTGGCGCAGGCGATCGACCAGTGGGATATCACCCGCACCAATGATCCCGAAGTGCAGAAATTCTTCCTCGCCGCGCCGGGCGGGGTGCCGACGCAGACCGCCTTCAGTCAGGAACGACGCTGGGAATCGCTCGACAAGGATCGCCAGAATGGCGTGAAGCCAGGATGGCGGGCTGGCGGTGCTGACCGGCAATATCGCGCTGGATGGCTGCATCGTCAAAACCGCCGGTGTGGATGAAAGCATCCTGAAGTTTTCTGGCCCGGCCAAGGTCTATGAAAGCCAGGATGCAGCGGTAACCGCGATACTGACCGGGCAGGTGGTGGCCGGTGACGTGGTGGTGATCCGTTATGAAGGACCAAAGGGCGGGCCGGGCATGCAGGAAATGCTCTACCCCACCAGCTATCTGAAATCGAAGGGGCTGGGCAAAGCCTGCGCGCTGCTTACCGACGGGCGCTTTTCCGGCGGCACTTCGGGCCTGTCGATCGGCCATGCCTCGCCCGAGGCGGCGGAAGGCGGCACGATCGGTCTGGTGCGTGATGGCGACCGGATCGAAATCGACATTCCCGGGCGCAGCATCACTCTGGCGGTGTCCGATGCCGAGCTGGCGCAGCGCCGGGCCGAGCAGGATGCCAAGGGCTGGCACCCGGCCGAGGAACGCCCGCGGCAGGTATCGGTGGCGCTCAAGGCCTATGCGGCGATGACCACCAGCGCCGCACGCGGGGCGGTGCGCGATTTAACCCAACTTAACCGTTCGCGATAACCACTTGCCTGCCAAAAGGAATTAGGCAGACTGGTTCTACAGGCAGGAGGGAACGGCCAATGCGCAAGGCCATGTTTGTTTTGGTAACACTGGCGGCAGGTGCTGGCGCTCTGACGGGCTGCCACCGTGGGCAATCGGATCCGGCAGCGCCGCTAGGTTCGCCCAGCGGGGCGGTTACTGCCGGGGCGAGCGAGGCGGCGCATAACACCATCCCCTGCGCGCTGGCCGGAGCGAAAGGCTTTGATCAGCAATGCACGGTCGAACAGGCCAGCGAGATGGGCGAGCAGGTGCTGGTGATCCGCCATCCTGACGGCGGCTTCCGCCGCTTCCGCGCCGCCAAGGGGAAGCGTGAACCGGTGGCTGCCGATGGCGCGGATCAAGCGGTGATTGTCCATACGCCGACCACTGTGGAAGTGACCGTGGCACAGGATCGCTACCGCTTTCCCGCCGCTCCGGCTGCACCCGCAGCAGCTGCGCCGACCGGTAATGCCGGACAGCGCTGACCAGATTTTGACCGCGGCGCAGATGCGCGGCGCAGAACAGGCGCTGATCGCTGGCGGCACCAGTGTTGATGAATTGATGCGCCGCGCCGGACGGGGTGCGGCGGAATGGGTGTGGCGGCTTTCGGCCGGTCGCCCGGTGACGGTGCTGTGCGGTCCGGGCAACAATGGCGGCGATGGTTATGTGATTGCCGAAGCGATCCGGCGGCGCGGCGGCAAAATTGTGGTGGTTGCCGCAGCCGATCCCGCCACTGCGGCCGCCCGCAATGCGCGCGCGGCTTGTAAGGGGCAGGTGCTGGATGCAGCGGCTGATCCGCATGGCGATGTGCTGGTCGATTGTCTGTTCGGCACTGGTTTGAAACGCCCGCTGGCGGCAGCGGATCATGGCTTGCTGACCCGGCTCGCGGCCCGGCACCCCCATCGCATTGCCATTGACCTCCCCAGCGGGATCGATGCCGATAGCGGCCAGCCGCTGGGAGCGGGTCTGCCGGATTATGCACTGACGCTGGCGCTGGGGGCGTGGAAATTCGCGCATCTGCTGATGCCCGCCTGTGCGGCGATGGGCGCGCTGCGGCTGGTAGAGATCGGGGTGGGGCCGCAGCCTGATGTCGCCCGGATGCTGCGGCGTCCACTGCTGTCTGCGCCACCGGCCGATGCGCACAAATATCGTCGCGGGCTGCTGGCGGTGGTGGGCGGGGCAATGCCCGGCGCGGCGCAACTGGCGGCCAGAGCAGCGCAGGGCGCTGGTGCTGGCTATATTAAACTGCTGGCCGACGGCGCGCTGGCTGCGGCCAGCGATCTGGTGGTGGATAGCCAGCCTCTCGCCGATGCGCTTGGCGATGGCCGGATTGCCGCGCTGCTTGTCGGGCCGGGGCTGGGGCGTGACGCAACCGCGCGCCAGCGACTGACGGCGGCGCTCGCGCATGGCCTGCCGACGGTGCTGGATGCCGATGCGCTGGTGCTGCTGAACCCGGCGATGATCGAAGGGCACAATGCGCCGCTGATCGCGACCCCCCATGATGGCGAGGTGCTGGCGCTGGAGCGCGCCTTTGGCTGTCTCGGCAGCGGCAGCAAGGTGGAGCGCGCGCGGGAACTGGCACAGGCCAGCGGGATGATCGTGGTGGCCAAGGGTGCCGATACGGTCATCGCTGCGCCCGATGGCCGTGTGGTCTGCGCGCCGCGCGCCTCCAGCTGGCTTTCGGTGGCCGGAACTGGCGATGTGCTGGCCGGAACCATCGCCAGTCGGCTGGCCAATGGCGCGGATGCTTTCACCGCTGCGGCGCAGGGCGTGTGGCTGCATGGCGAGGCCGCGCGGCAAGCGGGCGTGGCTTTCAGCGCCGGGCAGCTTGCCGACCGGGTGCGGAGCGCCTACGCCGCCGCTCGATGACCCAGCCAGATGTAAGCACCAGCGAAGAAATCATCCGCATCGCCGCCAAGGGCGATGGGATTACGGCCAGCGGCAGGCATGCGCCTGGCACCGCGCCGGGCGATCTGCTGCATGCCGATGGCACGATCACGCCGGGGCCGCATCACGTGGCGCCGCCCTGCCGCCACTTCGGCAAATGCGGCGGTTGCCAGCTGCAGCAGCTTGACGAAGCCAGTCTTGTTGAGTTCGTCGAAGCACGGGTCAGCAATGCATCCAGCGCGCATGAGCTGGGCGCAGAGCGGATCGCACCGCCGCATCTTTCCCCCGCCGGAACCCGTCGCCGGGCGTCGCTGCGTGCGGAAAGTTCGCAGGGGCGGGTGGTGATCGGCTATCGCGAGGCCAAGTCGCACCGGGTGGTGGAATTGTCCGAATGCCCGGTGCTGCGCCCTGAGCTGGTGTCACTGCTGCCAGCGCTGCGCAAGCTGCTTATCCAGCTGGGGCAGGGGCAGGCCGCCAATGCCAAGGGCAGGCCGGGGGGCAAAGCGGGCACCAGAGCAAAGGGCAAACCCGGCAAATTCGCGCATGCCAAGATGGCCGCCGATGTCGAACTGACCCTGGCCGATCAGGGAGTGGATCTGGCGATCAAGGGGCTGGCCGCAGAAGGGCTGACGCTGACCGAGGCCTTGCTTGATTTCGCGCGCGATCACGGTCTGGCCCGGTTGACGCTGGACAGCGGCTATGGGCCTGATCCGGTGTGGGAGCCAGAACCGGTTACCATCAGCCTCTCTGGCGTGGCGGTGCCGCTGCCGCCGGGCAGCTTTCTGCAAGCAACGCTGGATGGCGAGCAGGCGCTGGTCGATGCCGTGCGCGAATGGCTGGATGGCTGCGCCACCGTGGCTGACCTGTTTTCCGGCCTCGGCACCTTTGCCTTCGCACTGGCCAAACGGGATGCAGAGGGACGGGACGCAAATGGGCCGGATGTAAAGGTTCTGGCGGTCGAGGCGGCACGCGATGCGCATCTCGCCTGCAAGGCTGCTGCTGATCGCGGCCTGCTGCCGGTTCACACCCTGCACCGCGATCTGTTTCGCGGGCCGCTGCTTGCCGATGAGCTGAACCGCTTTGCCGCAGTCGTGCTCGATCCGCCCCGCGCCGGTGCGCGCGAGCAGGTGCTGCGCATCGCAGAAAGCACGGTGCCGCGCGTGGTCTATATCAGCTGCAACCCTTCCAGCTGGGCGCGTGATGCCGTAGCGCTGATCGAAGCGGGATATCGGCTGCAGGAACTGCGCCCGGTCGGGCAGTTCCGCTGGTCAAC
>JBGAIR010000013.1:45440-58112 GCA_044225335.1 Novosphingobium sp.
GTCGAGCTGGCGAGCCTGTTTGTCAGGTAGCGGGAGCCGCTTCCGAAAAAGGACGCCTCAAAAGAAAATGGGGCCGGTGTCACCACCAGCCCCACGCTCGCCTGTGCGGACCGGGCGAGTTGGGCGATCGCCTTTCCCGGGGTAATTCTTGGCAGATTGGCCGCTGTGATGCGTTTTGAGCGCCCCTGTGCATTCGCACCGAAGTACCAAGCATCGTGATGCTCATCGCATCGAGCCCATCGGGTTCTTCCTGCACCGGCACGCCAGTGCAACAATCACCTTCTGCCCTGCCTTTCCTAGTCCGGTGGTCCAGAAGGACCGGCTTTCATCGCCCGGCGCACCGCACCGGCGTCTGGTTCCGTCAGGCGGTGGTTCCGGCCCGAAAGCCTTTCCCTCCGCCTGGCGGTTCCGAGCCTTTCCTCGCATCTGCCGGTTTTCCGAATTGCTCCGCCGCACCGAAGTGCTGCCTCGCTTTCCGAATCCCCGACCGCGTCAGATCGGCCTGCTGGCATTGCGCCTCTCGCGGCATCTGCGGTTCGCCAGATTCCGTCCGAAGACTTCCTGAGGCGTGTTTTCCGACGCTGCTGCGGGCATCGCTGCCAGATCGTTACGGTTCAGTTTTCCCCTTTGATTTCCTTGGTTTTCCTTGGAAATCTGCGGTTAGGTTTCGCCGTCTCGATGATTGAAAGCTGCGCTTCGAATCTGAGTCGCACAAGCAGGCAAACCCGGACTTATCCACAGATCACCAGATTGGCGGTGGATAAGTCCGGCCTTGCGGTGGACAGTTTCGCCAACACCCGTCAAAGAGCGCGGTTTTTCGCGGCGGGCGTGACGAATTTATTTTCCGGCGATGCTACCGATCCCGCTGGGCAAGCAGCTTCAGCCGCAGCGCGTTCAGCTTGATGAAACCGGCGGCATCCTTCTGGTCATAGGCACCGGCATCATCCTCAAAGGTCACATGGCGCTCTGAATAGAGCGAGTTCGGGCTCTTGCGCCCGACCACGCTGGCCAGACCCTTGTAGAGCTTCAGCCGCACCGTGCCGGAAACCTTCTGCTGGCTGAGATCGATCGCTGCCTGCAGCATTTCGCGTTCGGGCGCGAACCAGAAGCCGTTATAGATCAGTTCGGCATATTTCGGCATCAGCTCATCCTTCAGATGCGCCGCGCCGCGATCCAGCGTGATCTGTTCGATGCCGCGGTGGGCGCGGGCATAGATTTCGCCGCCGGGGGTTTCATACATGCCGCGGCTCTTCATGCCGACAAAGCGGTTCTCGACCAGATCGAGCCGGCCAATGCCATGCTTACGGCCCAAGTCGTTGAGCGCGGTGAGCAGCGCCGCCGGGCTCATCGCCACCCCGTTCAGCGCAACACCATCGCCCTTTTCAAAATCGATGGTGATATATTCCGCCGTATCCGGTGCGTTTTCCGGATCGTCGGTGCGCGAATAGACATAGTCCGGGGTTTCTTCCCACGGATCTTCCAGCACCTTGCCCTCGGATGAGGTGTGCAGCAGATTGGCGTCGGTGGAAAACGGGCTTTCGCCGCGCTTGTCCTTGGGAACGGGGATCTGGTGCGCTTCGGCCCAGGCGATCAGCGCGGTGCGGCTGGTCAGATCCCATTCGCGCCAGGGGGCGATCACCTTGATATTGGGATCAAGCGCATAGGCGGAAAGTTCGAAACGGACCTGATCATTGCCCTTGCCAGTGGCGCCATGGGCGACGGCATCGGCGCCGGTTTCATGCGCGATTTCCACCAGCCGCTTGGAAATCAGCGGACGCGCGATCGAGGTGCCGAGCAGATAGTCGCCCTCATACCGGGCATTGGCGCGCATCATCGGGAACACGAAATCGCGGACGAATTCCTCGCGCAGATCGTCGATATAGATATTCTCGTCGGGCAGGCCCATCAGCTTGGCCTTGGCACGGGCCGGTTCCAGTTCCTCGCCCTGGCCGAGATCGGCGGTGAAGGTCACCACCTCGCAATTATAGGTGACCTGAAGCCATTTGAGGATGACCGAAGTGTCGAGACCGCCCGAATAGGCAAGGACGACTTTCTTGATGCCGCTATCTTTGGCTTCGCTCATGACTGGTTTTCCGCTGGATTGCCGTTAGGATTCGTGCCGCGCCCTAGGGCAAGCATGCGGGGAGGGCAAGCCAATGGCCAAAGCCGAGCTGAAGACCAAAGCCAACGAACTGAGTGTTGGCGATTTCATCGCTGCGCTCCCTGATCCCGCAAAGCGGGAAGATGCAGAACGGCTTGATGCGCTGCACCGCCGGGTCACCGGGCAGCAGCCGCAAATGTGGGGGCCAGGGATCATCGGCTACGGCAGCTATCACTATAAATATGACAGCGGCCGCGAAGGGGTGATGTGCCGTGCCGGATTCAGCCCGCGCAAGGCGGCCATGACAATTTACAGCATGGGTAACTTCGCCGAGCGTGGCGACGAGGCAGCCGCATTGTTTGCGCAGCTTGGCAAACATACAACCGGTAAAGGTTGCTTATATATCAAAAGGCTGGCTGATGTAGACATGGCGGTTCTGGAGCGGCTTATCGGGTTGAGCTGGGACGCGATGAACGCCAAATATCCAGACTGAACGAATTCCGGGCAAGGGGGCAGGGCGAATCAATGGACGCATTCAAGATCGCCAAGGGGATCGAAGAGCTGATCTATGACGTGATGTTGTGGATCATCTTCTATCCCTACACGCTGGCAAGGGTGGTACTGCGGCCATTGCATATGATGCGATACGTCACCGACGAAATGGCAAAGCCCGGCGAGGACCAGTTTGCCAACAGCATCAGCCCGCCGCTGTTCCTGTTCCTATCGATCCTGCTGGGCTGGCTGATCGTGCCGATCGATCCGGAGCTGCTAAAGCACGTCAATGCGCAGGGAGCCCAGATTTCTCCGGCGATGAAACTTATCGCCGAATCGCTGACCAATCTGATTGCCTTCCGTGTGGCGGTATTCTGCAGCTTCGCGCTGCTGGGCGCGCTGATCTATGAATGGCGAACACCCGGCGGGATCAACCGCGAAACCTTCCGCGCCCCGGTGTTCCAGCAATGCTATATCACCGCGCCTATGGCCTTGCTCGTTTCGGCAGCAATGACCGTGCTGGGGCTGGGCGGAACGACCGAAGATGAGCAGGTCCGCGCCGGTCTCTGGTTGCTGGTCGGGCTTGCATCGATCATCTGGGCCATCATCGCGCAATATCGCTTCTTCCGCCATATCGCTGGCAGCGGCGTGGTTGCGGCAATGCTATGGGCGATCACGGTGATCTTTGGCGGCTTTGCGATCCAGTTCATCATGGGCTGACGTGGGGGCTGGGGCGATTAAATCGGCAGCGCTCAAGCCGACCGGCATATGGGCGCGCTGGCAGGGAATGGTTTGATCAGGTGCCGCCGGATGATCACATAGTTGCCTCTCATGGGCACGGGGATGCGAAGAATTGCGGTAACAGCTGACGTTCAGCCGATTGCATGAAAATATGGTGGCGGGATTTCTCACCCGCCACCATATTGTTGCTTATTCGCGCCCGATATCAGGCGCCGAGGCTGGCATCAGAATTCACCGGCAACGCCAACGCGGGCTGCGGTGTCGCCGCCACCGGCGTGGGAAACACCGGCAGTAATCGCGATAGGTGTATCGCTATCAAAACGATGGGCGAATGAGATGCTGAATGCTACTTCGCCGCGATAAACGGCGGAGTTGGCGGAATAGCTGGTCTTTCCGGCCTCTGAGGGGAAATGCGCGGGGGCCATGGCCGCGGCAACCGCGATGCCGCGACGCGCTTCCTTTCGGTTCAGCTCAACCAGATTGAACAGGGTTGCCTGCCCGTTTTCAAGCGCACTCAGCCGATTGGCTGCCGAGCTGCTGAAGGATTGCAGTGCGGCAATCGCGGGACGGAATGTCGGTCTGACCGACCTGCGCTGCGGTACTCGCGGCAATATCGCCCAGGGTAACAGAACTGCCTGCACCGCCGAGTTTCACCTGATTGGCCCGGGTGGTGGTTGCCCCCGATCCCACCGCGATTGAATTGGCGTAGGCGGCGTTGGCCTGCTGGCCGATGGCAATTGCCGAGGCGCCGACGGCATTGGCCCGGTCGCCCAGCGCCACCGCCGATTGCCCGTTGGCTACCGAAAGATTGCCAAGTGCAATGGCGCCCTGGCCAGTGGCGGTATTGTCTGCACCGATTGCCACCGCGCCCTGTCCGGTCGCGATGTTGGGATCACCGATTGCCACCGCACCATTGCCGGTTGCCTGGTTTTGCGAACCAATCGACACGCCCTTGCCGCTGACCACGTTGGAGCCGGCGCCAATGGCAACCTGATCACCATTCTGGCCCACGTCGATCAGCGCGGCGGTCTGGTTGATGGTCGCCAGTGCGTCGTTGATCTTGGCGTCGGCAGTTGCCGCAACATTCGCCGCATCGTCCGCGATGGCCAGCGCCATTGCTGCATTTGTCTGCGCTGTATCGGCTGCAGCCTGTGCGGCATCGGCCTTGGTCGAGGCAGCGTTGGCGCTCGCCTGTGCAGCCGCTGCATTGGCGAGTGCGGTGTTGGCCGTACCCTGCGCTGCGTCCGCCTTGGTGACGGCGGTGTTGGCGGTAGTTTGTGCGGTTGCCGCATTGGCGAGGGCGGTGTTGGCGGTGCCCTGTGCTGCGTCGGCCTTGGATACGGCGGTATTGGCCGTGCTTTGCGCGGTTGCCGCGTTGGCCAGCGCCGTATTGGCGGTCCCTTGCGCCGCGTCAGCCTTGGTCACTGCTGTGTTGGCAGTGGTCTGCGCGGTTGCTGCATTGGTCAGCGCGGTATTGGCTGTGTTCTGAGCGGTCGCTGCGTTGGCGAGGGCGGTGTTGGCGGTGCCTTGCGCTGCATCGGCCTTGGTGACGGCAGTGTCTGCCGTGGTTTGTGCCGCCGCCGCGTTGGCAAGGGCGGTGTTGGCGGTGCCCTGTGCCGCGTCGGCCTTGGTCACCGCAGTATTCGCGGTGCTCTGCGCGGTTGCCGCATTGGCGAGGGCAGTGTTGGCGGTGCCTTGGGCCGCGTCAGCCTTGGTTACTGCCGTATTGGCAGTGGTCTGCGCGGTTGCCGCATCGGTCAGCGCGGTGTTGGCTGTGCTCTGTGCCGCAGCGGCGGCCGTCGCGGCGTTGTTGGCGGCTGTGGCAACGGTATCAAGCTGCCCCTTGTTCACCGCATCGGTGGCGCTAACCCCGTCGGCAAGATTGGTGATCGCGCTGCCATTCATGTCGATACCGTCACTGACGGCGACCTTTGGTGTTACCAGCCCGGTTTCATCCAATGTCGTCGTCACCGTGGCGGTAACATTGTATTGCAGGGCATAGGGCGAAATCCAACCGCCGGTCGGATTGCCATTGGCATCCAGCGACAAACCTGACCGGGTCAGTATGTTCGAGCCTCCGGGCCCGGTCTGCAGCACTGCGTTACCGGTCAATGTCCCGAAGGTGATGGCACCCAAGCTGGATGCGTCGTTCTGGAACTTGCCCGACAGAGCAGTGGAATTTCCGTTCGATATGACGGTTGGATTTGGTGTTGAAAGTGAATAAATATAATCACGCCCGGTCAATTGATCTTTAATAGTGCTTTGAGCAATGTTAACATTTATAGAATTTACCGTATTTGACGTAAAATTGTATTTTGAGAATGAGCCAAGTGTGTTGTTGGTGTAGTAATTTGTTGTAGATTCCAGCGCTGCAGCGGAAACATTCTTTACAACAGTTGCACCGGTATAGGCTGAATTTACATTGACAGTTGCAGCGGCCGAATCAAAGAAGTTTGTCGCATCAAACAGGAACGGGCCGTTGATCGGATTGAGTATAACCGGTGTACCGTCGATTACCAGATTGCCGCTATATGTAACATTGGATGTGACGGTGAGATCTGAGGTTCCCGGATTGGTTCCTGCCGAAACCACAACATTGTTCGGCGTTGCCGTGCGTGTTCCGGATACAACGCAAGGTGGGATGGTCGTTTGACCGCCGACAGGACAATCCACGTCGCGCAGCGGCACCTGAGGCGGTTGGATGGTCTGAGCTACGGCGATGTGCGAAACGCCTGTGCAGCAGACGGTAGACAACAACAATGCGAGTTTAGAAAATTTCAAAGCGCCCTCCTGTTTTGACAAGCCTGTACTGGCAAGAGCACGCCCGAATCGATGCCCCCATCAAATAACCAAAAATCAATGATGAAATTCTATGTCAAATATATTGCCGCATTTTCATCCGATCTGAATGCAATTGTTGCGGCTGCCAATCGGCCGCAGTCTTAACCCCCATCCTCCAGATGCAGCCCCTTCCTGCCGTGCTCCGGCGTTTCGCTGGGGGCTTCGGGTTCGGCGGCGTCGGGATCGAAGGGGGGCTGGAGCATGCCTTCCCATTTGGTGATGACGCTGGTCGCCACCGCATTGCCCAGCACATTGGTGGCGGTACGGCCCATGTCGAGGAACTGGTCGATCGCGAGGACGAGCGCGATGCCTTCCACCGGGAGATCGAACATCGCCAGCGTCGCCGCGATCACCACCAGGCTGGCGCGCGGCACGGCGGCGATGCCCTTGGAACTGATCATCAGCGTCAGCAGGATCAGGATCTGCGTGGTGATCGACAGATCATGGCCATAGGCCTGGGCGATGAAGATCGTCGCAAAGCTGGCATACATCATCGACCCATCCAGGTTGAAGCTGTAGCCCAGCGGCAGCATCAGGCCGGATACGCGGCGCGGGATGCCGAAACGATCCAGCTGTTCGAACAGCTTGGGCATGGCCGCTTCGCTGCTGGCGGTGGAAAAGGCGATCATCACCGGTTCGTGCACATAGCGCACCAGCATGAAGGCGCGCTCACGCAGGAACACCCAGCCGATCCCGATCAGCAGTGCCCACAGCAGCGCCAGGCTGAAATAGAACTCGCCCAGCAGTCGCGCATAGGTGCCAAGAATGCCCAATCCGTTTTCCGCCACCACCTTGGCCAGCGCGCCAAACACGGCGAAGGGAGCAAAGCGCATGACATAGCCGGTGACCTGCAGCATCAGTTCGGCCAGCGCCTCTGCCCCGCGCACCAGTGGCCGGCCCTTTTCGCCAATGGCGGTCAGGCCGATCCCGGCGAACAGCGCGAACACCAGAATTTGCAGCACATTGTTTTCGCCCATCGCGGCGATGATGTTCTTGGGGAAGACATGCTCGATGAATTCGAACAGATCGAGCTTCTTGACCTCACCCACGGCCTTGGTCGGAGCGGTCAGATCGACACCGACGCCGGGCTGGAAGAGATTGACCATCAACAGGCCCAGGCTGATCGAGATCAGGCTGGCGATTATGAACCACGCAATCGCTCGAAAACCGATCCGGCCCACCGCCGCACTGTCATTCATATGGGCGAGGCCGGAGATGATCGTCGCCAGCACCAGCGGCGCGACCAGCATCTTGATCAGGTTGAGGAAGATATTGGACAGCACCGCAAAGCTGCGCGTCCAGTGTTCGGTTGTCATCATCCCGGCCAGCAGGTTCTGATTGACCAGCCAGCCGACGAAAATGCCCAGCACCATGCCCACCATGATGCATTTGGTCAGATGCGTGCTGAGCACATGGAGCAGCCAGCCGAATGCCGAACGCTTCTCTGTCATCTTGGTGCTGCTCCCCTAAGCAAGAATATTGCCAGCGATGCTAACAGGCGGATCGCACGGGGGCAATCGCTGTGGGGGTGCGGCCTCTGCGCGAACCCCATGTTTCCGGCAATGCCCGCAATCCCGCTCAGTCTGAGCCTGTCGAAGGCCTGGCCTGCGCGCTAACCCGCCAGCGCTTCATTCGCCACACGCGCATAGATGCGGGCCAGCGCTTCCAGATCTTCCAGCGCCGCTGCTTCGTCGCGCTTGTGCATGGTGGCGTTGCACAGGCCGAATTCGATCACCGGGCAGATGTTTTTGAGAAAGCGGGCATCGGATGTGCCGCCGCTGGTCGATGCTTCGGGGGTGAGGCCGGTTTCCGCTTCGACCGCGCGGGCGAGCATGGCGGAGAAATCTCCCGGCGGGGTGAGAAAGGCTTCGCCCGAAACCACCGGGCGGGCCACGCCGCCATGCTTTGCCGCGATCGCCTCCACCCGCTGCGAAAGTTCCGCGCCGCTGTGGTGGTCATTGAAGCGGATCGAAAGCCGGGCGCTGGCGCGGCTGGGGATGACATTGGTGGCCGGATTGCCGACGGTGATATCGGTGATTTCGAGATTGGAGGGCTGAAACCAGTCGCTGCCCTGATCCAGCTCCATCGCTTTCAGCTCGGTCAGCAGAGCCACCAGCCGGGTGATCGGATTATCGGCGAGATGCGGATAGGCGACATGGCCTTCCTTGCCCTCTACCTCCAGCCAGATGTTCACCGATCCGCGCCGCCCGATCTTCATCATATCGCCCAGCCGGCTGACTGAGGTGGGTTCGCCCACCAGGCAGAGATCGGGCAAATCGCCCAGCTCGCGCATGTGCTCGATCAGCGCCGCGGTGCCGAAATGGGCCGGGCCTTCCTCATCCCCGGTGATGATGAAGCTGATCGTGCCCGCGTCCTGCGGCACATCGCGCACCGCGGCGACCATCGCCGCGATCGCGCCCTTCATATCCACCGCGCCGCGGCCATAGAGCAGATTGCCGCGCACCTCCGGGGCAAACGGCGCGCTGCTCCAGCCTTCACCGGGGGGCACGACATCGACATGCCCCGCAAAGGCGAAGTGGCGGCTGCCCTGCTGCCCGGCATTTGGTCCCTTGCGGATCGCAAACAGGTTTTCCACCGGCCCATCGGGCGCTTCGCCATCGATGAAGCGATGCACGGTAAAGCCCAGCGGTTCCAGCTGGCCTTGCAGGCAATCGAACACCAGCCCGGCCGCCGGGGTGACGCTGGGGCAGGCGATCAGCGCTTCGGCCAGCGCGATTACGGACGGGGCGGTGGTGGTTTCGCTCATGGTTGCAGGCAGGAATATGGCCTATAGGATCGGGGCACAAGCAGGAGGCGATCACCGTGCCCAGAATTGATCTCGATACAATCGCGCAGGCCAACACCACCGGCTATCCCGATCCCTTTGACAAGCCGGTTGCCGGGCGCTGGTTCCGGCGGCTCGCCCCGGCTGCGGGGCTGACCGAAATGGGCGCAAGCCATGTGGTGCTGAAACCCGGCGGCTGGTCATCGCAGCGCCACTGGCATGATGACGAGGACGAGCTGCTGATCATGCTCAGCGGAGAGGCCGTGCTGATCGAGGATCAGGGCCGCACCCTGCTCAAAGCCGGCGATATCTGCGCCTGGCCAAAGGGCGATATCAACGGCCACCACCTCATCAACGAAAGCGACCACGATTGCAGCTTCATCGCGGTGAGCGCAGGCGATCCCAACGGCACCGGCGGCTATAGCGATATCGACATGAATTTCACCGCAGAGTGGATATGACCACAAGGATGCACGCCCTATCCGGGCGAGGCGGATGCGTAGGTGTTGTTACCGGTGATTGGGGAATTATGCAGCTGTCGCCGTAATGCGGCGCGACGAGGTCAGTAAAGGAGTTAAGTAAACTGCCACTGTAACTTGCCAGCGAAACGAGGGCCAGCGTTGAAGAAAAGTGTAATTAGTATTGTGTCCCCGGAATTTCGCGCGAGCAGACGGTGGCACCTACCATATGGGGATCTTGATCACGCCGCCGAAGGCTGACGAAGGCATGACCTGGTACCGATCTTGACGAGGCAGATGACAAGGATATATTTGCCCATGTTGCGGTTGGCGTGGACTTACCCAACCAGCATATGAGGATCTCGTGAGTACCTATCTCCGGGAGCTTTGAGCCTCCGTATTCTGAATATTTTGGTATGCCTTCGTATGAGGTTTGCAGCTGTTGCGGCTTTGAATTCGGCAACGATGATGAGCCGGGAATTGGCGAGCCAGCCTCGTTTAAGAGCTACCTTGACGACTGGGTTTCCGAAGGAGAGGGGTGGTTCAACGCCAATGAGCGCCCAACGGGCTGGTCCCTTGCAACGCAATTGAAGGAGGCAGGATTTTCAATCTGTAGTTAGTTGCCGCAGAGAGTGGATCGGCTCGGGCGGCACTTGCTATTCCCAAGAACTCTCAGGTATCACGCATTCAAGCAATGCTTGGGCGTTACCCTGAGGTGACCGATCTTCGCACGGGGCGCTCCATTGGGTTTCCTTCAGATGTCGGCGCGATAGTTCCGAAAGCTGATCGCGTTGCATGGGGAACCAAGCAACGCAACGACTTCATAGCAGAGTGGTCTGAGCGTGGATATGCGACACCAAGGGGCGGGGAATTCCGGGGACACAATACTAATTAGCCCATTTCGAGGCTTGTGTTTAGCCGTTTGCATGGCCCGCCTGTCCCGAGTCGTTATTCCTGGCGTCGCGCATCATGTTACCCAGCGCGGCAATCGGCGTTTGCCGAAGCGATCGAGGCGCGGCTACGCACCGGGCGTCTGCTCGGCGCGGACGAGTGGATCACCGCGCAAGAGATTGCGTTGTCGCGGAAACTCACGCCAGCGAAACGAGGGCCGAAGCAAAGGAGTAATTAGTATTGTGTCTCCGGAATTTTCTCCCGGAATTTTCCAAGAGGAGAACGTCCGAAAGGTCCGGATCGTTCAAACAATCGCGAGAGAAACCGTGGTATCGATGAAGAGCATAGCATGAAACCAAAGGGCCAACAGAATTATTGATATGAATAATTATCCAATCTTTGATAATAATTCTCTAAATGATTTTGTATCGTCTATTAAAGCTCGATCTAAGTCGCTCAAGAGTAAATACTATTATATCAATATTGAAAAAGTTATTGAGGGCGTGGAAGGATTTGACGCCAAGGCTGAGCTCACACTGCGGAAATCCCGATCTCATAAAAGCATAACTGTCAGGCTCAACGTCTGGCCAGATCGCTGGGTCTGGGTTGATGCGCGTGAAGCATCGGACAAGGGTTGGCTTTGGTCGTTCAATGAGGAAGGCAGGCTTGCGGGAGGTGAAAACTGGAGTGACGTTATTCGCTGTGCCGAGGCTATGGCTGAGATATTTACCGCTGGTGTTGACAACGGTGCAAAGAAGGCGGGCGAAATTTGGCGCAAGACTTTAGTTAAAGGGCCGGTTGGCGAATTCCGGGGACGAATTCCCGGGACACAATACTAATTAGCCCATTTTCGAGGCTTGTGTTGAGAAATTCTGGGGGCAGTATACTTAATTCATCCACGGGTTTCTCCCTCCGCCTTCGCCGGTTCTTCCCATTGTTCGATCACCCATTCCTCACTCTCGGCGGCGTTGATCCAGCTTTGTAGCCATTCATGCTCCCACACCGCCTGCATATAGGCTGCGGCGAAGCCGGGTACGCCGACGCCATAGGTGATGAAGCGGCTGACCACCGGGGCATAGATGATGTCTGCCGCGCCAAAGCTGCCGAACAGGAATGGCCCGCCCCGGCCAAACCGCGCCCGTGCCTCGGCCCATAGGGTCAGGATGCGGATGATGTCGGCGCGGGCGGCTTCGCTGATTGCGTGGCCTTCCACCCGGCGGCGGATGTTCATCGGGCATTCGCTGCGCAGCGCGGCATAGGAAGAATGCATTTCCGCGACCATCGAACGGGCCATGGCGCGGGCGTCGTCCGCCTTGGGCCAGAAGCGATCGCGCCCCACCTTGTCGGCCAGATATTCGATGATTGCGAGACTGTCCCACACCACCGCCTCGCCATCCCACAACAGCGGCACCTTGCCCGATGAGGGTGCGATCTGATCATCCTGTTTCTTGCGGTTTTCCCAATCCTCGCCATAGAGCGGGACGGTGATTTCCTCAAAATGCAGGCCCGATTGTTTCAGCGCCAGCCAGCCGCGCAGCGACCAGCTGGAATAGTTCTTGTTGCCGATGATCAGTTTCATGGCCCTGCGGCCTATCGGTTCAGCGGGGGGCTGTCGAGGGTGAACGGATTTGCCGGTCTGCGCCATTCTGCTTGACCGTGCGGGCTTTCCCCGCTAACGGCCCGCGCTTCCGAGGGGCGGAATGCGTTCCGTGCCCGGATTTGAGCTGAACATTGCCGGTTGGTGTTGCGGACTTTTCCGCTTTTGTCATCCGTCAAAGTAACCCGGTGCTGCGGCACGGGTGGAGCGTTTTCGGCTCGTGATGCGTTTTTGCCTGTCCGCTGCGGTGGACAAGCTGCCTCGCTTCGCGGGATCACCCGGAAATCTCTTCCCTTGCCGGCAGGCATCACAAGCAAGGTGAAGTCTTCTAATGCCAACTATCAACCAGCTGATCCGCAAGGGCCGCGTGCCGCAGAAGGCAAAGAGCAAGGTCCCTGCGATGGAGCAGAACCCGCAAAAGCGCGGCGTTTGCACCCGCGTTTACACCACCACCCCGAAGAAGCCGAACTCGGCGCTTCGCAAGGTTGCCAAGATCCGCCTGACCAATCAGCGCGAAGTGATTTCCTACATCCCGGGCGAAGGCCACAACCTGCAGGAGCACTCGGTGGTGCTGATCCGCGGCGGCCGTGTGCGCGACCTTCCCGGCGTGCGCTATCACGTGCTGCGCGGCGTGCTGGATACCCAGGGCGTCAAGGACCGCAAGCAGAGCCGCTCGAAGTACGGCGCGAAGCGTCCGAAGTAAGGATTTAACGCTGCGGCTCTGGCCCGCTCCTCCTCCCGGACACCTTTGCGAAGGTATCCTTTG
>JBGAIR010000014.1:0-54921 GCA_044225335.1 Novosphingobium sp.
GCAATTCGCAAGCCCGGAAGCGAAACGCGCGAAGGTGCCAAGTTCGGGTGCTGGGCGCAGGTGCCGCCTAGACATGATCGAAGTGGCTCCGCGGGGCAGCGCTCACGTCAGCGGAACGGGTCCGGACGCGCTGCATCGGAGACACCGCATGATTCAGGACTTTATTAAGTGGGTGATCTTGCGGGCAATCAGCCAACTCACAGGGATCGCGATCACGAAGCCTGCGACCGCCGCCATGACAATGGGCCGGGCCGTATCGAGGCCCATACTCAGCGAGGCGGTCACAAAAATTCCCATCAGGGTCGTGCCGATCACAAAATGCAGGATAAATGCGAGTCGGTTTTGCATAACAGGTCTCCAAGTTGACCTACCCTACAGATCGCTCAAAAAGGTTCATTGATCCCACGCAAACCGCTGCGACCAAATGAGCTCCTTCCGGCATACAATTGCAGTATTATCTGCATTTACGTACGGGAAGCCGCAAACTGGTCATAAGCTTCGACTGCCTGGGCAGCGTACATAAGGCTGGGGCCAGCACCCATGTAGAGGGCCATACCCATGACCTCCATGATTTCTTCACGGGTAGAACCCTGCTTCACGGCAGCCTGCGAATGGAACGCAACGCAGCCGTCGCAGCGGATCGCGACCGATATGGCGAGTGCGATCAATTCCTTGGTTTTGGTGTCCAGGACACCCTCCTCCGTGGCGGCCTTCGCCATGGCCGAGAAGGCCTTGGCCACCTCAGGCGCACCCAGACGAACTTCCTTTATCGCGGTTGAAAGCTCGCCCGCCATTGCTTGCCAGTCCTTGTGCATCGCAGTCCTCCTTTGAATTGTGTTCATGCGCTCAGGACTGGAAAACCATCCAGGTGCGATAAAGCATGTACACTGCCACAACGACGATTAGCGCGGCGAAAACGGTATTGAGACGCCCCTTCGAGGCCGACAACTTGCGCGCAGCAGTTGCACCAAGCACGGAGCCGACCATGCCTCCAGCGATGAAACTGGCAGCCAGCGACCAGTCAAGCAGACCCGATGCCGCGTAGTTCGAAGCGGTGGTCAATCCGAACGCGGCAACGGCGATGAGAGAGGTCCCGATGGCGCGGTAGATGGGCATCGAGGTCGAGGCGACGAGCGCGGGGACGATCAGGAACCCGCCCCCGATGCCGAAAAACCCCGACAGCATCCCGGTACTGAAGCCAAACAGGATGACCTTGGGCAGGTTTTCGCGGTTGCACTGGACACCTTCGATGCCAGTGTCGCCGCGGCCACGATACATGGCAAAAGCCACCACGAGCATAAGCAAGGCAAACAGGAACAGCAGCTTTTGCCCATCGAAGGCCTTGCCGAGGGTGGATCCGCCCAGCGCTCCCATCACGCCGGCGAGTGCAAAGGATGCGCCGCACCGCCAGTTGACGTTCTTCTCGCGGGCATGATTGAACAACCCGGCTAGCGCGTTGGCAGCGACGGCCAGCGCACTGGTGCCGATGGCAAGATGCGGGTTTTTCACACCGACGACATAGACCATCAGCGGGACGGCCAGAATTGAACCACCACCGCCAACAAGCCCGAGGGTGAAACCGATCAGCACGCCGCTCAGCGCACCCAGAATATATTGGAGTTCGCTGAACATGTGCGCCTGGTGCCTAAAGTAAGTTCAACGGCAGCTTGAGATAGCTTACACCGTTTGCTTCCGGCTCGGGCAGATGCCCGGCACGGATATTGACCTGGATCGAGGGCAGGATGAGGCGCGGCATGCCTAGCGTCTTGTCGCGTTCCTCGCGCATGGCGACGAACGCATCTTCGCTGATACCGTCATGAACATGAATGTTTTCGGTCCGCTCTGCCCCGATGGTGGTTTCCCAGACAAAATCTTCGCGGCCTGGTGCCTTGTAGTCATGGCACAGGAAGACGCGGGTCTCATCGGGCAGTTGCATCAGGCGGCGAATGGACCGGTACAATGTCCTGGCATCACCGCCCGGGAAGTCCGCGCGGGCCGAGCCATAATCAGGCATGAACAGCGTATCGCCAACGAAGACAGCATCCCCGATCACGTAAGCCAAACACGCCGGGGTATGCCCGGGAACGTGAAGCGCGATGGCACCAAGATTGCCGATCTCAAATGTTTCGCCATCGTCCATCAGATGATTGAACTGCGAACCGTCGCGCGCAAAGCTGTCAGGTTCGTTAAACACGCCTGCGAACACGTTCTGGACAGTCACGATGTCGCGCCCGATGACCAGCGCGCCGCCGAGTTTCTGCTGGAGATACGGCGCATCCGAAAGGTGATCTGCATGAGCGTGGGTCTCGAGCAGCCAGTCGATTTTCAGATCCTGCTCGCGCACATAGGCGATGAGCGCGTCGGCTGATGCGTGGCTGGTTCGTCCGGCTGCAGAATCGAAATCCATTACGGAATCGATGATCGCGGCGCGGTGAGTTTCCGGATCATGCACGACATGCGTTGCGGTGAAGGTGGGCTCGTCAAAGAAGGTACGGATCACCGGTTTGCCGGCAGCCGCTCGCGCGGCTTCGATCTGGGCCTTGGCGGCCTGAATGGCGCTGTCGGTCATGGGGCAATATTCCCTGTCAGGGCATTGAGCCGCCAGGCGGCGACGGTGCGCATGCCTTCGGCTTGCAACAATGCTGCCTCGGCTTCGATGGCCTCGCGCTCTGCATCAAGCACCGCGAGGGTTGGCTTGGCGCCAACTTGTGCTTCGAGCCGTGTGCCGCGCAGTGCCTCGGCAGCGGCATCGCTTCGCAATTGCGAGGCGTCGGTCATGCGCCGTGCGGTGATCAGCCCCTGCCAGGCATCGATCACCATGCCCTCGAGTGCCTGGTCAGCCTGCCGCAACCTTGCCTCGCTGCCGTCGAGATCGGCATCGGCAGCACGTGTCTGCGCAGAAACGCGCCCGCCTGCCCATAATGTCCAGCGCCCTCGCACGCCCACTGCAACGGAGTCCGCCTTATACCCCGAGAAAAACTGGTCGCGCACATGGGCGGCTTCCGCAAAGGCACCGACAGTCGGCATGCCCTCGGCCTTCGCCGAACGGACACCGGCGCGAGCAAGGTCCACGCCCGCTTTTGCCTGACGCAAGGCGGGGTTGGCGGTGCGTGCCATGTCCAGCGCCTGATCGAGCGATGGCGGGATGGGCGGTAATTCCGGAAGAGGCGCCAGATCGCCCGCAGGCTTTCCGGTCAAGCGCTGATACGCGGCCTCCGCCGAAGCGCGCCGGCCCTGCGCTTGCGCGAAGCCGGCATCGGCTTCTGCCTTGCGGGCGCGGGCCTGAGCCAGTTCGGAACTGGCGATCTCTCCGGCGCGAAAACGCAAGGCGGATTGCCGCTCGGCCTCGACCAGTTCATTTACCAGCTGACCGAAGCGCGCCTCAAGTTTTCGCGAGGTCAGGACCTCGGTGTAAGTGTTGACAGCCAGGACGATGGTTTGCAGCCGAGCCTGCTCAGCCCCGAAGCGCGCCATGTCCGCACCGCTGCGGGCCTGATCAATCGCAGACGATATTCGCCCCCCAGCATAGAGTGGCATTTCTGCCGTTGCCTGCAGTGCAAGTGGAGAGACGTTGTCGGCAGTAATGCCGAAGAACCCGCCGTTATCGATCCGACCCGCCCCGTAGGAGCCTTCGACCCGCAGAAGCGGATTGCTCTCGGCTCGGGCCCGGTCGAGCCGAGCTTTCGCCGCCGCCTCACCGGCATTTGCTTCGGCAAGCGTGGGGGCGTTTGCCAAAGCATCGGTGATAGCGGCAGCGAGATCCTGCGCCGAAACCGGGGGGGCGGCAACGAGGCAGGATAACGTGACCAAAGGCAGGATCAGGCGGCGCATGTCAGGTCCGATTCAATTGAATGCGTTACCGGGCCTGATACCCAGCTTCTTGAAAATCATTGCTGCAGGGCAAAAGCCGGTAAAGCTGGCCTGAAGCATGTTCGCGCCAGCAAATGCGGTCAGCCAGAGAAATCCTGGATGAACCCAATGCGCCAGCGCCAGACTGGCCAGAACCACGACTCCTGCAAAGCGGAACACGGCTGCATCAAGCTGCATGGTCATTCTCCTTATTTGAAGCGTAGCTTGCGGATGCCGAGGGCATGCATGGCCAGCTTTTCATAGAAGGGTTCGCTGGTGCCGCGCCTGACTTTATGGATGAAATACTTCTCGAAGCCGACCTTCGCGAGATGAACCCATTTTCCGCTCGACGACCAGTTGAGATTGCGCGGCGGGATCTGCGGCTGCGCTACGAAAGCCACGCCACCGTCACCGAAGTCGGCAAGACAGACGGCGTTCCAGGTCGCTTCCTCGACCGGCTCCTTGCCATCCAGCTCAAGCTCAAGATTGGCCGCAATCGCGGTAACCATCGATTCAATCATGAAGCCGGTCTTGGGCACGCCGACCGGAACCGGCGTCGGTCCGATCGGCGGGATCGCAACGCAAACGCCAAGTGAATAGACGTTCTTGAAGGTCGGGTTACGCTGGTGCTTATCAGCCAGGATGAAACCGCGGGGATTGGTCAATCCGTCGATCCCATGCACTGCGGAAACGCCCCGGAATGCTGGCAGGATCATCGAATAGCCGAACGGAAGGTCATGGGCCGATTTGACTGAACCGTCGTCGGCCACTTCCTCAACGTGCATGTTGCCCGCTTCCACCTTGGTGATGCGGGCGCTGGTGATCCACTTGATGTGGCGATTGCGCAATTCGCTCTCGAGCAGGGTCTTGGTGTCGCCCACCCCGTCGAGGCCGAGGTGGCCAATGTAAGGCTCCGGACTGATGTAAGTCATCGGCACGCGGTCACGAATCTTGCGACGCCTGAGTTCGGTATCGAGGATCAGGGCAAATTCGTAGGCCGGACCGTAGCATGAGGCTCCTTGCGCTGCGCCAACCACGATTGGCTTCGGATCCTCGCAAAAGCGATCGAAGGCATCTGCTGCATGAGCGGCATGGTCGGTCCGGCAGACCGACTGTGTGAAGCCGTCAGGGCCGAGCCCTTCCACTTCATCGAACGCGAGCTCCGGGCCTGTTGCGATCACCAGATAGTCGTAGGCAAGCGAGGTGCCGTCGTTCAGTTCAACCCGGTTTTCTTGCGGGTGGACTCGCTTTGCACCTACGGCGGTGAAGCCGATGCCCTTCTTCTTCATGATCGGCGGCAGGTGGACCTTGATGGCATCGGGCTCACGCCAGCGTACAGCCACCCACGGATTGCTGGGCACGAACCAATAGTCTTCCTGATCATTGATCACCGTAACCTGCGCCTTGCCCTTTGCGGCATCGCGAATTTCATAAGCAGCAATCGTGCCCCCGAGGCCTGCGCCTAGGATGATGATCTGGGGCAATGACATATCGGTTCTCCCGCAATCTTGTCTGATGCAGCGGTGCCTCAGCAAATCCAACGAAGCGTGCATCGGCACTCTGTATCGGGCTTGACTTATATAAGGCATTTACGATATAAACAAGTGGTAAAGTTTGCACGGAGCCGCCTGCGGGTGGTCCCCCAACAGAAGGACGAGCAAATGGTCTTTGGATTTGGCAAGCCCAAGCACCCCGAACTGACTGCGCAAGAACTTGATGCGATGCTCCGGTCAGGCGCTGCGGTGGTCGTTGATGTGCGTGAGGTTGATGAGTTTGCAGCGGGGCACATTCCCGGTTCGATCAATATGCCGCTCTCGACGTTTCAGCCTTCGAAGCTGCCGAACACCGGAGCCAAGAAGCTCGTGCTCACCTGCCTGGGCGGTAAGCGCTCAGGCATGGCGCTCGACAAGTGCGGTGTGGCTCAGGCTGCGGTCGACACGCACCTCGCGGGCGGGTTTGGTGCTTGGCAATCAGCTGGTCTGCCAGTCGAACGATAAGTCGGCCACACAGAAAAGAAGCGTCAGCGAGGGATATGACGATGCGGGGATACTTGTTGGCTTTGACCGCCCTGGGAACGGTGTTTCTCAGCTTGCCGCTCACCGGTTGTAGCAGTGGCGACGAAACTGCGCAGACGGTCAAGGCCCCGGCGGGGCCCCGCCTCGTTCTGGGCTTCAGTGACACGGTGAACTGGCAAGATGTCAGTGCCGAGATCGCTACAGTCGATCAGGCTCAGGTTCTGGCTCGCATTCCCGGCATATTGACTACGCTCATCGTCAAGGAAGGCGACATGGTTGCCAAGGGTCAGGTCATCGGGCGCATCGTCGACAGTCAGCTTGGCTATCAGGCCGGTGCCTACGGTGCCCAGGCCGCCGCCGCGCAGGCTCAGGCCGCGCAGGCCCAAGGCGAGCTGTCGCGGGTCCGTTTTCTCTATCAGAACGGTGTTTACGCCAAGGCCCGGCTTGAGCAGGCAGAAGCCGCTGCAGCAGCGGCAAATGCCCAGATTCGCGCCGCTCGGGCTCAACAGTCGGCGGTTGGGGCCGTAGCAGGCCAAGGCGTCGTTACCGCGCCGGCCAGCGGCCGCGTCCTGCGCGCCGATGTCCCGGCCGGCTCCCCGGTTGCCCCTGGCATGGCGATCGCCGTGATTACCGCCGGGCCCACGATCGTCCGCCTCGAAATGCCGGAATCACTGGCAGACAAAGTCCACACCGGTTCGCGCGTGACCGCAAGCAACATCGGCAGTGGCTCTGGCACGGGTACGGTCATCAAGCTCTATCCGTCGGTCACAGCCGGACAGGTAACGGTTGATGTGGACATGCCAGGCATCGATAATCGCGTGATCGGGCGCCGCGTTGCTGCAAAGGTCGAGACTGGTGCGCGCAAGGCGCTGCTGGTGCCGTCCAGCTATGTCATCAATCGCTATGGCATCGATTACGTGACGCTCCTCGCCAAGGATGGCTCTGCAACACAGGTGCCTGTGCAGACCGCCGCTTCGGCAGAGCCGGGCAAAGTAGAAATCCTCTCAGGAGCAAACGCGGGTGATACGCTGATCGGGGTTGCCAAGTGAACCTGGGCATATCGGGCAAACTCACCCGGGCGACGATCATGTCGCCGCTGACTCCTTTGTTCCTGCTCGCCGCGATCCTGGTTGGCCTGCTCGCTACGATCACGATTCCGCGTGAGGAAGAGCCGCAGATCAAGGTGCCGATGGTAGACATCATGGTCCAGGCCCCGGGTCTGTCGGCGCGAGAGGCTGTCGAACTTGTCGGGAAACCGCTGGAGACTATCGTCAAGAGCGTCGACGGCGTCGAACATGTCTACACCCAGGCGCAAGACAACGGCGCGTTGGTTACGGCGCGCTTCCTCGTCGGCTCGAACCCTGAAGACGCCGCGATCCGCATCAACGAAAAGATCGAGGCCAACAAGGACCGGATTCCGGTTGGGATACCCGCACCTCAGGTTACGGTTCGAGGCATCAACGATGTGCCGATCGTTGTCCTGACCCTGACCCCCAAATCCGGCTCAGCAGGTAGCTGGAACGACCAGGCCCTGTCCGAACTGGCGGGCAAGCTCAGGACCGAGATTGCCAAGGTCGATGACGTTGGCCTCACCTTCATCACTGGCGGGCAGCACATGGCGCTGCGCGTGGTCCCAGATCCGGCGAAGCTGGCACTCTACCGCGTTCCGCTGGGCAATCTCATCGAAGCGGTGAGCCAGGCAAATCGGGCCTTCCCGGCCGGAACCGTGCGCGAAGGCGGACAGGCGGCGCTGGTCGTCGCCGGTCAGACGCTGCATGACGCGCAGGAGCTTTCGGGTCTGACCGTGCGCTCGGCCAGCGGAGCGCCGGTGCTGCTTTCCGACGTCGCAAAAATCGAGCAGGCACCGACCCAGAATCAGGCCCGCGCCTGGCGCTGGGCAAAGGATGAGCATGCAGCCTGGAACATGGGCCCGGCGGTCAGCCTCGCCATTGCCAAGCGCGCCGGTGCCAACGCGGTGAAAGTATCTGAAGGCGTGGTCGAGCGCGTCAATTCACTCAAGAGCACGCTGATCCCGGCGGGCGTCGAAGTCTCGGTCACACGCAATTATGGCGAAAGCGCCAACGAGAAGGCCAACGAGCTGATCTTCCATCTCGCGTTGGCGACGGTCTCGATTGTCGTGCTGATCGGCTTTGCCATCGGCTGGCGCGAAGCGGGCGTCACCGCGATCGTCATCCCGACCACGATCATGCTGACGATGTTCGCCTCGAACGTCATGGGCTTCACGATCAACCGGGTCAGCCTGTTCGCGCTGATTTTCTCGATCGGCATCCTCGTCGACGATGCGATTGTGATGATCGAGAACATTGCCCGGCACTGGGCGATGAACGATGTCAGTAGCGAGGGGGGGCGCAGCCGGATCGACGCTGCGGTCGATGCGGTGGCTGAAGTCGGAAATCCGACGATCATCGCGACACTGACCGTGGTTGCAGCGCTGCTGCCGATGCTGTTCGTTTCGGGGTTGATGGGACCCTACATGGCACCGATCCCGATCAACGCGAGCGCAGCTATGATCTTCAGCTTTTTTGTCGCGGTGATCATCGCGCCGTGGTTGATGGTCCGCTTTGCGAGGCAGACGCTTGCGCACGGCCACGACGAGCACGGCGGCAAGCTGGGCGCGCTCTACAAACGCTATGCGAGCCAAGTCATCGCCACCCCGCAGAGCGCCAAACGATTCCTGATTATTGTCGGCATCGCCACACTGGTCGCCTGCTCGATGTTCTACTTCAAGGCAGTGACAGTGAAACTGCTGCCATTCGACAACAAGAGCGAAGTGCAACTCGTCGCCGACCTACCCGAAGGCACAAGCCTCGAGACGACGTCGCGGGTGCTGGAACAGGCTTCGGCGGTGGCAAGGACAGTGCCTGAGGTCACGGCCATGGAAGCCTATGCAGGAACTTCGGCCCCCTTCAACTTCAATGGGCTAGTCCGCCACTACTTCCTTCGGAACGCGCCTGAAATGGGCGACCTGATGATTACCTTGCTTCCCAAAGGTGACCGCTCGCGCTCAAGCCACGAGGTTGCGGTCGATCTGCGCGAAAAGTTGAAGGCGATCCCCATTCCAGCCGGCGGCTCGCTCAAGGTGGTCGAAACCCCGCCAGGTCCTCCAGTGCTGGCAACATTACTGGCCGAAATCTATGGCCCCAACGAAGCCACCCGCCAGAAGACTGCCGCGCAAGTCGAAGCGATCTTCAAGTCTGTCCCTTACATCGTCGATGTCGACAACAGCTTCGGCCAGCCTCGTCCGACACTCAAGCTGATCCCCGACCGGGCAAAGCTTGATCACTACGGCCTGTCCGAGCGTCAGCTGTTCGACAGCATCGGCGCGCTGCTTGGGACCCAAGTCGTGGGCTACGCCCCGCGTGGCAACGAGCGCAACCCTCTCCCGATAGAACTCGCACTTGACCAGTCACAGCGCAGCTGGTCCGCCGCGCTCGCCGCCACGCCTGTTGCCGCGACGCCAAACGGGCAACTTGTACCGCTAGGCGAACTGGTGACAGCAACTATGGAACCCGGTGGCCAGGCGATCTTCCGTCGCGACGGTCGCGGCGCGACGATGGTGACAGCCGAACTCGCCGGGCGCTACGAAGCACCGATCTACGGGATGCTCGCTGTGGATGACGCCATCAACACCTTCGACTGGAAGGCCCACGGCCTGACCAAACCCGATGTGATTTTGCACGGCCAGCCCGAGGACGAGAGCAAGGCTTCGGTGCTGTGGGACGGCGAGTGGGAGATCACCTGGGTGACCTTCCGCGACATGGGCGGCGCCTTCATGGTCGCCTTGCTGGGCATCTACGTGCTGGTCGTCGGCCAATTCCGCAGCTTCACCATCCCGCTGGTCATCCTCACCCCGATCCCGCTGACGCTGGTTGGCATCGTGCTCGGCCACATCCTGTTCCGAGCGCCGTTTACAGCGACCTCGATGATCGGATTTATTGCGCTGGCAGGTATTATCGTGCGCAATTCGATTCTGCTGGTCGATTTTATCCGACACACCCAGAGCCCCGACAAAAGTCTGCGCGAGACACTCCTTGAAGCGGGCATGATCAGGTTCAAGCCAATCGTCCTCACCGCCGCAGCGGCGATGATCGGCGCTGCGGTCATCCTGACCGACCCGATCTTTCAAGGTCTGGCAATCTCGCTGCTGTTCGGCCTCGCCTCCTCGACCTTGCTGACGGTTCTCGTTATTCCAGCAATCTACATAGTCTTGCGCGACGATGGTCGCCCATTTTCGGAACCTCAAGCATGAAGCCGACTGATCTTTCCGAGCTCAAGGCCAACGCCGCAGTCATGGCAGGGCGCCTCAAATTGATGAGCCACCCCGAACGCTTGCTGATGCTTTGCCGTATGGATGAAGGCGAAGTCTCGGTGACCGAACTGGTGGAACTCGCCGGCCTTTCGCAGTCCTCGGTATCGCAGCACCTGGCCATGTTGCGCGAAGAGGGCGTCGTCAGCATCAGGGGAGAAGCGCAGACCCGCTACTACAGCCTAAACGATCCCATTGTGCGCGGGGTCATTCATGCCTTGTGCGAACTTTGTAACGAAGACGACAGGTAACGATCGCCGATCCCGGAATTGGTCCATGAATGCAGCCGACCTTGTCCTGATTGTCTGCCCGAACTGTTCGACGGCAAATCGTGTGCCTCGTTCTAGGCTTGGCAGCGGCGGGAAATGTGGTCGGTGTGCATCAGCTCTGTTTGATGGCCATCCCTCGACGCTTGGGTCTACAAATTTCCATGCGCACCTGTTCAAGAGCGGTATCCCGCTGTTGGTTGATTTCTGGGCATCCTGGTGTGGGCCATGCCGCCAGATGGCGCCTACGTTTGAGGCTGCAGCCTCCCAGCTCAAGCCCTATATCCGGTTAGGCAAACCCGACACGGAAGCCGAGCAGGCAATTGCGTCGCGCTTTTCTATTCGTTCCATTCCGACAATGATCCTGTTTGCCGATGGCAAGGAGGTCACCCGCCAATCCGGTGCCATGGCTGCGGGCGCAATCGTGTCGTGGGCCGGACAGGCAATATCTGTGCGATAATAAGTCAGGAGCAGAAATGGCAAAGCCACACATTGCTGCAATTCTCAATGAAGCACTTGAGGACGAGCGCAAGGCTGAGGCTACCTATGCGGCGATCATAGAGCGCTGTGGGCCAGTAAGGCCGTTCATCAACATCGTGGATGCTGAAGCGCGCCATTCCCAAGCAATCGAACGGCAAATGGAGCGACTTGGTATCACCATTCCAGCCAATCTGTGGATCGGCCGAGGATCTGCTCCCGACAGCCTGGCCGGGGCATGCGAAAGCGCAATCGCCGCAGAAATCGGGAACATCGCGCTCTACGACCGGTTGCTTCCTTCAGTCCAACATCCGAAAGCCCGAAAGGTTCTTGAGAACTTACAATCCGCGTCACGCGAAAATCACCTGCCTGCGTTCCGCCGTTGTTTGAGCCGCGAACAAGGAACTGGCCCAAGGCCCGGTCAAGTACGACGGGGCCGATAACAACCTGCCATGGCTCCTCGCGCTCAGTCACCAGCGACGTTTGAGCCACCGCGCCAGGGACGCAACGTCAGGAGAGTAGCGGCAGCAGTAGTGACAGGACACCCCAACCTAACACCTGCCGAATAAGCAAAATCCCATCGCCCAATCGCAGTTAAGCGCTGCATTGCGAACAACAGCGTAGTCCCGATCGAATGCGTTAGGGCAGATTGTGGTGACCTGGTGGTATCCGGGCAAAATTGTCGGGTTGGAAATTCAACCACTGCCACGACATAAAACGCTTATTGATAATGAAAAACTGGAGCGGGCGAAGGGATTCGAACCCTCGACCCCAACCTTGGCAAGGTTGTGCTCTACCCCTGAGCTACGCCCGCTCGAACGTTTTGCGGCCCGCGATTCAGATCGCTTGGCCGGGGTGAGGCGCGCGGTTAGCATCGGTGGTTGCGCTTGCCAAGGGGAAAATCAGCCTGAGGGCAAACTGGTGCTTTATCCCTTCACAAATTGCCGGAACACGCCAAATGGGACAAGGCGGTTGCGCAATTGAATGGAGATTCCCGTGGCAAGTCTTGGCCTGAGTATCGACGAGCAGAAAGCGGTGGACCGGTTCCGCACGGCGGTGGTCGAACCCTCGATGACCAGCCTGGTAATCCTCGATTTCTGGGCCGAATGGTGCGGGCCGTGCAAGGCGCTGACCCCGGTTCTGGAAAAGGTCGCCGCCGAATATGCGGATCGGGGCGTGGTGCTGGCCAAGGTCAATGTCGATGAAGAGCAGTTCATCGCCGCGCAGTTTCAGGTGCGCTCGATCCCCACGGTATATGCCCTGTTTCAGGGGCAGCCGGTCGCCGATCTGACCAATGCCCGCAGCGAATCGCAGCTGAAGGCGGTGCTGGAGCAATTGCTGAAGCAGCTGCCGGTGCAGCCCGGCGCGGCCGATGGTGCGGGTGCCGCGCAGGATATCACGCCGCTGCTGGCGATGGGCGAGGAGGCATTGGCGGGTGGCGATGCGCCGCGCGCCGCTTCGATCTATGCGCAGATCGCCGATATGGCGCCAGACAGTGCCGCCGCGCAGGCCGGGCTGATCCGGGCCTTGACTGCGGCGGGCGAGATCGAGCAGGCCGAGGCAGTGCTGGCATCGCTGCCGGAAGCGCTCGCGGCTGATGCCGACATTTCCCGCGCGCGGGCCGCGCTGGAACTGGCGCGCAACAAGCCAGCTGATGATGAGCTGACGGCGCTGCGCAACGCGGCGGCGGCCGATCCGGCGAATATGGAGGCGCAGCTGGCATTCGCCAATGCTGCCTTTGCCGCGGGTGATCGCGATGCCGCTGCGGATTGCCTGCTGGCGATGATCGCTGCGGACCGTGAATGGAACGATGGCGCCGCGCGCGCCAAGCTGCTGCAGATTTTCGAGGCGGTCGGGCTGGAAGATCCCTGGGTGGCGGCGGCGCGGCGGCGGCTGTCGCTGATCCTGTTCGGCTGAGGCGGGGCAAGGGCGCGCGTGCGCATTTCGATCTTCCCCCTGCCCGGTGCAATCCTGTTTCCGGGATTGCAGCTGCCGCTGCATATCTTTGAGCCGCGTTATCGTGCCCTGGTGCAGGATGCGCTGGCGCGGGATCGGCGCATCGGCATGATCCAGCCACTGATCGGGCCGAAAGCCGTTGGCCCGGCGGATGCGCCGCCGCTTTACGCCATCGGCTGCCTCGGCCGGATTGACGAGGTGGAGGCGCTGGATGACGGCCGCTTCAACATCGTGCTGGAGGGCGAGGCGCGCTTTCGCATGATCCGCGAACTGGATGTGGCGACACAGTTTCGCCAGATCGAGGCAGAGCTGCTGCCCGAAGAGGATGATGCGGCGCTGGCGGCGGTGGAGCGCGCCGGGTTCGAGCGCGAGGCACGGCGCTTTGCCGATCGTCAGGGCTATGCGGTGGATTGGGATGCGGTGTCGCGGCTCGATGATCGTTCGTTGATCGATGGCGTTTCGCAGATTGCGCCATTCGATGCCGCCGCCAAGCAGGCACTGCTTGAGGCAGACACGATCAGCGAACGCTGCGAACTGCTGGTGCAGCTGATGCAGTTCTTCGGTCGCCGCGATGGCGATGACAACCGGGTGACGCTGCAATAGGGAATGGCGATGAGCCTGCCGCCTGACCGTCTTGATCGATTCGCCCGCCACATCGTGCTGCCGGAACTGGGCGGGGCGGGGCAGGTGGCGCTGGCGGCGGCGCATGTCGCCCTGATCGGTTGCGGCGGGATCGGTTCCCCGGCGCTGCAATATCTGGCGGCGGCGGGGATCGGGCGGCTGACGCTGATCGATGATGATGTCGTCGAAATCAGTAATCTGCAACGCCAGACCATTTTCACCAGCAGCGATATCGGCCAGCCCAAGGCAGAGCGGGCGGCGGCCTGGGTCAAGGCGTTTGATCCGGCCCTCGATGCCCGCGCGATCGTCGGCAGGGTGGGGGGGGATAACGTCGCGCGGGTGCTCGAGGGCGTGACCCTTGTGCTGGACGGGAGTGACAATTTCGCGACTCGCCTGGCGGTTTCCGATGCCTGTGTGCGATTGGCCATTCCGCTCACCAGCGCCGCGATCGGGCGGTTTCAGGGGCAGGTTGGCAATTTCGCCGGGCATCTGCCGGGGCAGGCTTGCTATCGCTGCTTTGTCGGCGATTCTTTTGATGCCGAAGATTGCGATAGCTGCGCGGCTGATGGCGTGCTGGGGGCGATGGTCGGCATGGTCGGGTCCTTTGCCGCGATGCAGGCAATCCGGGTGCTGGTGGCGGGCCATGCCGCGCTCGGCGATCCGCAATGGGGCAGGCTGCATCTGTTTGAAGGGCTGGTGCCGTCATTGCGCAGCCTGACCATTGCCCGCGATCCCGCCTGCCGTGGCTGCAATCACTGATCGGCGCGAATTGCGGTTGTCCTGAGCGCGGCGTGCCCGCACAATCGGGCGATGGATCAACGCGCCGATCTGCCCCCGGAAATTGAGGCCTGGTTCACCGCACGCGGCTGGCAGGTAAGGAGCCATCAGCATGCGATGCTGGCGGCGGCGGATGCGGGGCAGCATGCGCTGCTGGTTGCGGATACCGGTGCGGGCAAGACGCTGGCCGGGTTCTTGCCGACGCTTGCCGATTTTGCGCCCTCGCGGCTGAACGGCAATACGCCACCAAAGGGGCTGCATACGCTGTATGTCTCACCGCTGAAGGCGCTGGCGCATGATGTGCAGCGCAATCTGCTGACGCCGATCAGCGAAATCGGGCTGGATATCAGGGTGGAAACCCGCAGCGGTGATACGCCTTCTGATCGCAAGGCCCGCCAGCGCGCGCGGCCCCCGCAGGTGCTGCTGACCACGCCGGAATCGCTCTCGCTGCTGCTCTCCTATCCGGAGAGCGATACGCTGTTCGCCGGGCTGAAGCGGATCGTGATCGATGAGGTGCACGCCTTTGCCACCGGCAAGCGCGGTGATCTGCTGGCGCTGGCACTGGCCCGGTTGCAGGTGCTTTCGCCCGATCTTCAGCGTGCCGCACTTTCGGCAACGCTGGCCGATCCAGACCTCTACCGCGCCTGGCTGGCTCCCGCGGGCGAGGCAGAGCGCGTCACGCTGGTCGAGGGTGAGCCCGGCGCTCCGCCCGAGCTGGCGATCCTGCTGCCAGAGGATGCCCGCGTGCCATGGGGCGGCCATGCCGCTGCCTGGGCGATCCCCGGGCTGTATGAAGAGATCAAGCGCAATCGCACCACGCTGATCTTCACCAACACCCGGTTTCTGGCCGAGTTCATCTTTGAACGCCTGTGGGATGCCAATGAGGACAAGCTGCCGATCGCCATCCATCACGGCTCGCTCTCGCGCGAGGCGCGGCGCAAGGTGGAAGGGGCGATGGCGCGGGGCGAGCTGCGGGCGCTGGTTGCCACCGCCAGCCTCGATCTGGGGGTCGATTGGGGCGATGTCGATCTGGTGGTGCAGATGGGCGCGCCCAAGGGCTCCTCGCGGTTGTTGCAAAGGATCGGGCGGGCGAACCACCGGCTCGATACGCCCAGCAGGGCGCTGCTTGCGCCGGGAAACCGTTTTGAATTTCTCGAAGCTTTTGCCGTGCAGCAGGCGGTGGACGCAGGGCAGCGCGATGGCGAGGGTTTTCGACCGGGCGGGCTGGATGTGCTGGCTCAGCATATCATGGGCCGGGCCTGTGCCGGGCCATTCGATGCGGCGGCGTTTCTCGATGAGGTGCGCCTGGCATGGCCTTATCGCGGGCTTAGCGAGGCCTTATGGGCACAGTTGCTCGATTTCGTCGCCACCGGCGGCTACGCGCTGCGCGCCTATGATCGCTTTCGCCGGATCGCGCAGGGCCGCGACGGGCTGTGGCGGCTGACCCATCCCGAACATGCCGCACGCTATCGGCTCAACGCCGGGATCATCGTCGATTCTGAAATGGTCGAGGTGCGGTTCCGCAACGGCCGGGCGCTCGGCAAGGTCGAGGAATATTTCGCCGCCGGGCTTTCACCGGGCGACAGTTTCCGTTTCGCCGGGCTCGATCTGGAAGTGGAGGCACTGCGCACCGGCGAATTGCTGGTGCGGGCTGCCAAACGGTCTTCGCGCATACCCAGCTATATGGGCCAGCGCATGCCGCTGACCACGCATCTGTCGGAACGGGTGCAGGCCCTGATCGCGGATCGCGCCGGCTGGGCCCGCTTTCCCGATGATGTGCGCGAATGGTTGGAAATGCAGGATTGGCTTTCGGATCTGCCCAAGCCGGGGCGATTGCTGGTGGAAAGCTTCCCGCATCAGGGGCTGCACTATATCGTCTATTACAGCTTCGCCGGATGGCCTGCCAATCAGTCGCTGGGGATGCTGATCACCCGGCGGATGGAGCAGCAGGGGCTGGCACCGCTGGGCTTTGTCACCAATGATTATGCGCTGGCGGTTTGGGGGCTGCGCCCGGTCGACGATCCCGCCAGCCTGCTGTCGCCGGATATTCTCACCCATGAATTCGTCGATTGGGTGCAGGACAGCTATCTGCTGCGCCGGGCCTTTCGCGAGGTGGCGGTGATATCGGGGCTGGTCGAACGGCAACAGCCCGGCCAGCGCAAGAGCGGACGGCAGGTGACATTCTCCACCGATCTGATCTTTGATGTGCTGCTCAGGCATGAGCCGGATCATGTGCTGATCGCGGCAGCATGGGCCGATGCACGGGCGCGGCTGACCGATGTGGGGCGGATCGGCGAATTGCTGGACCGTGCACAGGGCCAGCTGCATCATGTCCGGCTGGAACGGATCAGTCCGCTGGCGGTGCCGGTGCTGGTGATGATCGGGCGCGAAGCCATGCCGCAGGGCGCGGCGGATGATGAATTGCTGTTCGAGGCAGAGGCACTGGCGGCGGCAGCCATGTCTGGCGATGCCGCCGCCGCTGCGCGCTGGCAAGATCGGGCCGATCTATTCGCAGACCGGCCCGATCACACCGGATCCTAGATCGGTTCCGGCATTGCCGAGGAATGCAGGTGTTCGATCTTCCACTGGCCATCCTCAAACTGATAGAGGAAGCTGTAGCGGGCTTTCACCGCGGTTTTTGCGGCGGTTTGCGGATCGGTCAGCGTCACTGTCCAGGTTCCTGCACGCAATGCCCAGTTGCAGCCGGATTTGATCGTGCTGCTGTCAATCGTGGCGACCGGGCTCTTTTTCAGGAACGAAACGAAATAGTCGCGAATGCCGGCGTGATCGGTGCGAGGCTGGTTGGCGACAGTTGCCAGCAGCACGGCGTCATCATCGAACAAGGCGGTGACGGTATCCGGATTTCTGGTCGCCCAGGCGTTGTTGAAGGCGGTGAACTGGGCATCAAGTTGCGCCGCAGTCGCCTGCGCGCAGCTGTGGTGCGTTTTGGCCGTTGCCGGGGCGGCCAGCACCAGTGCCAGGCCGGAAACCAGCGGAAGCGAAAGAACGATATTTTTCATATGTACTCTCCTCTCTTTGGCGTGTTGGTTGAAATCACTGCGCGGCAGGCAGATCGCGGGTCTTCCACAGCGACCAGCCGATGCCAGCGCCGATCAGGCCGAAGGTCACCGCCAGGCTGGCGACCGGCGGGAACTTTGCGCCGCCCAGCAGGAAGTCCGAGACAAAGATCTTCGCGCCGATGAATACCAGCACTGCCGCCAGGGCATATTTGAGGTAGTGGAACCGCTCGATCATGGCGGACAGCGCGAAGTAGAGCGCGCGCAGGCCAAGGATGGCCATGATGTTCGAGGTATAGACCACAAAGGTATCTGTGGTGATCGCGAAAATCGCGGGGACCGAATCCACCGCGAAGACCAGATCCGCCAGATTGATTACCACCAGAGCCAGAAACAGCGGGGTTGCAGCACTAACCATGCGGCCGGTGGCAGGATCGGGAAGCTTTACGAAGAACCGCTCGGCATGCAGTTCCTTGGTCACCCGCATACGGCTGGAGATCCAGCGGATCGCCGCATTGTTGGCCAGATCGGGCTGGCTGTCGCCCGAAAAGAACATCTTGATACCGGTCACGATCAGGAAGGCGGCAAAGATATAGAGCACCCAGTAGGCTTCGCTGACCAGCGCCGCACCCGCCGCGATCATGGCACCGCGCAGCACGATCACGCCGATGATGCCCCACAGCAGCGCGCGATACTGGTATTTCGAAGGGATAGCGAAGAAGCTGAAGATCAGGCTGATCACGAAGATATTGTCGATCGACAACGCCTTTTCGATGAAGAAGCCGGTGAAATATTTCATGCCCAGATCCGCGCCCTTTTCCAGCCAGACCCAGGCACCGAATGCCAGCGCGATGGAAATGTAGAAGGCGGACAGCTTCAGCGATTCGCTGATGCCCATGGTCCGGTCTTCCTTGTGCAGCAGGCCAAGATCAAACGCGGTAAGCGCGATGACGATGGCGAGGAACGCAAGCCAGAACCACATGGCCGTGCCCAGGAATGGCATAAGCAGAAATTCGATCATCGTTGAAAACCTGTGTCAGGAATTGGAAATGAGCGGCAGGTTGCGCTGCCGCGATTGGGCTTGTCCGAAAAAAGGGGGGGCGACGTTTCCGGATGGGGGGAAGAAACGTCGCCCCGCAGCGCGGGCAGGTTATGGCGTGGGGTCAGCACCGCGCTGAAGCCGGGCAATTCTGTCCTTGATGTGCAGCCGCAGGCGTTTGAGCGGCTTCAGCTCATTCTGCCGTGCGGCATTGCGGCAATTGTCGATCAGCCGATTGAGCCGGCGATGTTCGCGCAGCAGGCGTTCGAGCGTCGGGTTCATGGTCAATCTCCTCATGACGGCAAGATCGGCGATTCACCGTGATTGCTCAAATTGAATTCCATGGTGCATTTCGATAGAAAATAACTATCATCATCACATGGCAACACTGCGTCAGCTTACCTATCTTGTCGCCTTGGCCGATTATCGGAATTTCCGCCGCGCGGCCGACGCTGCCAATGTTTCGCAGCCGACGCTCAGCCAGCAACTGCGTGCGCTGGAGACGCGGCTGGGTGTTACGCTGATCGAGCGAGGAGAGACGCCGGTTCAGCTGACCCCGATCGGGCGCGAGGTGGTGACGCGGGCGCGCCGGATCCTGCTCGATGTCAAGGATGTGGAGGATATGGCCCGGCGGTCGCGCAATGCGATTGGCGGCACCATCCGTTTCGGCGTGACGCCAACGCTGGGACCATATCTGATACCGCAGGTGGTGGCCGCGCTGCACGCCCGTTTTCCTGACATGCGGCTCTATATCCGCGAGGGGATACCCGATGATCAGCTGCGCGAACTGGCGCGGGGGGATCTGGACATGGTGCTGGCCCCTTTGCCGGTGGCGGGCAGCAATCTGCATATCGAACCGCTGTTCCGCGAGCCGCTGCATATGGTTGCGCCTGCCGATCACCAGCTTGCCCGGCGGGCGGCAGTGTCTCGCAATGATCTGCGCGGGATCGAGGTGCTGAGCCTCGACCGGCGGCATCACGCGCATCGCCAGGCGCGAGAGATCTGCGACGATCTGGGGGCCTGTCTGCTGGACGATTATGAAGGCACCAGCCTGGACAGCCTGCGGCAGATGTGCGGTTCCGGGCTGGGCTTTGCGATCCTGCCAGAGCTTTATCTGCGGTCCGAGGTGGGCGGCGAAGCGATGGTTGCCCGGCTGAGGATTGCGGAGTGGAGCGCGAGCCGGTCAATCGCGGCGGTCTGGCGCGAAGGCGCGGCTTATGCCGATAGCTATCAAGTGATCGCGGCGGCAGTGGAGGCAGAGGCGCGGCAGATATTGCAGATGGCTTGATTTGGCCCCGCCAGCAAAAAGGGGGCGGATCGCTCCGCCCCCTTGATGGTTTGCGTTACCCTGTACAGCTTACTTGGCGTTGGGCGCCTTGCCGAATTCAGAGAACTGTTCGTTGCCGACGAAGCCGAACGCGGTCACGCCCGAACCCTTGATGATGTTCAGCACCTTGGCCGAAGTATCATAGGGGGCCTGCGGATCGGGCTGATACTGCAGTTCCGGCTCAGGCTTCTTGTTCAGCGTGGATTGCAGCAGCGACAGCAGTTGCCCTTCGTTGACAGCCTGACCGTTCCAGAGAATCACACTGTTGGGTGTGATCACCACCTTGTTCTTGTCCGGCTTCACCGGCGTCTGCGGCGGAGGCGTCGCTGGCGAAGGCAGATCGATATTCACGGCGTGGGTGGCCACGGGGATGGTGATGATGAACATGATGAGCAGAACGAGCATGACGTCGATCAACGGCGTCGTGTTCATTTCATTCATCGGCTCGCCATCGTCATTGCCGCCTGACATTGCCATGTTGGGTTACTCCTGAATTGGGGGCCAAAAGGCTGGGGCCGAAGCCTCAGCCATTCGGATCGACCGGGGTCGAAATGAAGCCGACCGTCGGATAGCCCGAGATCTGCACGTTATAGATTGCGCCAGCGACGCAGCGCCACGGAGCAGCCTGGTCACCACGGATATGCACCTGGGGAACCAGTTCCGGGTTGTCCCGGAGAGCTTCAGGCCCACCCGCGCGCTTCACGATCGCGTCAAGCCGCTTGAACGCCTGATCGCGCAGTTCGTTCGAATCGACCGGAGTGATATTGTTGAAATAGACACGGCATTCGCCGCCCAGGCTTGCGCCTTCAAAGCCGGGATCACCTGCGCTGCGGCCAGCCGCATCTGTGGTGCTGACGGTCAGCAGCAGGTTTTCGACCTTATCCTTCGATTCCTGCGACACCATGATCGGGATGTGCAGCTTCTGGATGGTCTGGATTGCGACCGGAACGGCGATGAGGAAGATGATCAGAAGCACCAGCATCACGTCCACAAGGGGCGTGGTGTTGATGTCCGACATCGGCTTCTCTTCGCCGCCGCCGCCCATCGAAATGGCCATGGTTACATCCTATCCTAAGGTTTCTGCGGCCCGAAGGCCGGTTCCGGGACTGGCCAATGCAAGCGCATCAGCCAATCCCGGATAATGACTCAGGCCTTGGCAGCCGGAGCAGCGGCGGCAGGCTTCGCAGCAGCGGCAGGAGCAGCTGCAACGGCCGGCTTCACCGCGCCCTTCGAATTGATGTTCGCCAGAACGTCGGTCGAGAAACCGCCCAGCATTTCAGCGATGCGCTTGTTGCGTGCCTGCAGGTAGTTGTAGGCAAGCACTGCGGGAACCGCGACGAGCAGACCGATAGCGGTCATGATCAGAGCTTCACCGACCGGACCGGCAACCTTGTCGATCGAGGCCGAACCGGCGATGCCGATGGCGATCAGCGCGCGATAGATGCCGACCACGGTACCGAACAGACCGATGAACGGCGAGGTCGCACCCACGGTAGCGAGGAAGGGCAGGCCGCCGGCGAGGCGGGCGTTGACCAGGGCTTCCGAGCGGGCCAGCGAACCATGCAGCCATTCATGCGCATCGGTTTCGTTGACCATCTTGCTGTGCTGATCTTCAGCGGCAAGGCCGTGATCTTGTTCTGCTCGGCCCATTTGGTGAACAGGATGAAGAACGAGCCGAACGACATGATCGCCAGAATGGCGGCGACGCTCAGAGCGATGTAGTTCGGCTTGCCTTCCGGAAACATCATTTCCATGAAGCCGAACTTGTTCTGCGGAGCAGCGTTTGCAGCAGCTTCCAGGAGATCAACGATAATCATGCGATAAGTCCTCTCAAAAGAAGAATAGGGTCAAAAAGGTGGAAACTCTCGCCGACCGGATGGCCGACATCAAACATTAATCCTTGGGAATCTGCCAGCGAACCGAACCACTCCAGGAACCTGTCGTTGGCTGGCCTTCACCATCGGTCGCGGGGTTAAACCGACCACGGCTGGTAACCAGACGACAGGTCGTCGAATCGAGCTCGGCCGAACCACTCGAACCTGTCACGTCGCAACCGGTTACACGGCCATTGGCACCAACCGAAACACGGAAACGCGTAACGCCTTCCTGTTCCTCGCGCAGGGCGCGGGTCGGATAGTCATCGGAACTCGCCCAACTGCCCGGATTACCCTTCGGAACCGGCGACTTAGGTTGCACCCGCGGCGGCGGCGGGGCCGCAACTGGAGCTGGCGGAGCGATGATCGGCACCACGGGTGCCGGCGGCGGCGGCGTGGTAACGGTCTGGATCGGCGGCGGCGTGGTCGACACGTTGATCTTCACCGGCGGCGCCACAGGCGGCGGAGTCGCAGCCTTCTTGGGCGGCGGCGGCGGCTCGTCCTTCTTCTTCGGTTCGTCTTTCTTGATGTCGACGGTGGTTACCTTCTTCATCACCTTTTGAAAGCCCTCGTAAGCCAGCCCTGTTACCAGAGCATAGCCGAGCGCAAGGTGAAGCAAGGCAACGACGACAAACGCGGCAATTCGATTACCGCTCATCTGTTGGTCAGCGTAGGCCATTCGGACGCATCACTCCATATCAGTCCCAACCGGGCCAAAGCCCGGACTCAACGCCAGACCCGTTGGACGGGGCCTGAACGCATAAAAAATATCCACCCTGCCGGGCAATCCGATCAGTCAACCAGCAACCCGAAGTCTGGTACGATCAGATCGCGGGCCTGTTATGTTGTTTGGCCCGGTTTTTCGTAGCATTAACTCCGAGGCGGCAAGGGCGCAACGCTTTATCCGTTAATCAGCGATTCACTTGTGCAGGTGCCAAAACGAACCGCAAACTGGCTGAATTTTGGGCTTTATCAAAGATTGCATGATCCGAACGTGCTGATCCCACCCCGAATTGCCCGCCGCAAATTTGCGCTGATCTTCGGTCTTGCGATCGTTCCGGCGACGATTTCCGTCGTTCCGGCGCAGGCTGATTCGCAGCCTTTGATGCCTGCACCCGTGGCGTCTGCGCCCAGCTATGCCGATCTGGCTGATATGGCCGATGCGGCGCAGCTGGTGATTCGGGCAAAGCCCCGGAAAGTCGCCCGCGTTGAACCTGAACGCGCGGCGGGCCTGAAACCTGGCTGGGTGCGCCTGTATATAGAAGCACAAACCGAAGCGTTGTTGGGCGGGAACAATCCGGTGGGCGGCAGGTTCAGCTATCTGGCCGATGTTCAGCCAGATTCGCGTGGCAAGCTGCCGGACATCCGCAAACCCGGGGTTATCCTGTTTGCGCGCATGGTGCCGGGCAGGCCAGGCGAGCTGCAACTGGTAGCGCCCGACGCACAGCTGATCTGGGACGCCGCACTGGAAACGCGGCTGCGCGGAATCCTGGCCGAGCTTTATGCAAAGGGAGCTCCCCCAGCGGTTACCGCGGTGCGCGAGGCGATCCATGTTCCCGGCAGCCTTGCCGATTCCGGTGAAACGCAACTCTTTCTGGCGACCGGTAACGGAGAGCCCGCCGCGATCACCGTCACGCGCAATCCCGGCCAGCCGGTGCAGTGGGGTGTGACCTTTTCCGAAGTCGTGGGCGGTGCCGGAGCGATTCCTGCACGCGATACGCTGGGCTGGTACCGGCTCGCCTGCTTCCTGCCGCGCCGCCTGCCTGCCAGCGCCAACACCTCTGGCAGTGCCGAGGATCGGGCTGCGGCCGGGCTGGATTACCGGTTTGTGCTGGATCAGCTGGGCGATTGTCCGCGAACCCGGCAATAAGGGCTGGCAATCGAGGGCAACGCTTGCCATGGCGCGCCCATGTCAAAGCCTTTCAGCCACAGTTTCCGCGTCCGCTATTCCGAAGTCGACAATCAGGGTGTCGTCTTCAATTCGCGCTATCTGGAATATGCCGATGTCGTGATCACCGAATTCTGGCGCGAAATCGGCCTGCAATCGACCGACGCAGGGTCGCTGGAATTCCACGTGGTGCGCGCGCAGGTCGAATTTCGCATGCCGATCCGGCCTGACGAAATGATCGAAGGCCGCGCGCGCACGGCCCGGCTGGGCAACAGCAGTGTTACCACGATTATTGATCTGCATGGCCCCGGCGGCGATGCCGATCTGCGCGCGCGTATCGAGCTGGTTCACGTCAATGTCGATCTTGCCAGCGGTCAATCGCAAGTGCTGCCCGCCGCCGCGCGCGAAGTGCTTGCCGTCAGCATGGCCGATTCCTAAGAGCCTGTTTCGATTATTCGCCAGGAGACCAAGATGGCCGAACCGCTTCGCATCGCCCTTGCCGGGCTTGGCACCGTTGGTGCCGGGGTTATCCGGCTGGTCGAGGCCAATGCCGAATTGATCGCACGGCGTGCCGGGCGGCCGATCGTGATTACCGCGATCAGTGCGCGCCAGCGCAGCAAGGATCGCGGTGTCGATCTTTCGCCCTATGCCTGGGAAGATGACATGGTGATCCTGGGCGAGCGTGCGGATGTCGATGCGGTGGTGGAACTGGTTGGCGGATCGGATGGCCCGGCGCTGGCCTGTGCCCGCACCACCATCGAAGCCGGCAAGGCGCTGGTCACTGCCAACAAGGCGATGATCGCTCACCACGGGCTGGAACTGGCGGCCAAAGCGGAAGCGGCAAAGGTTCCGCTCAAGTTCGAAGCAGCGGTGGCGGGCGGCATCCCGGTGATCAAGGGACTTCGCGAAGGGGCTGCGGCCAACGCCTTTGAACGGGTCTATGGCATTCTCAACGGCACCTGCAACTATATCCTCTCCACCATGGAAGACAGCGGCCGCGATTTCGGCGATGTGCTGGCCGAAGCGCAGGCCAAGGGCTATGCCGAAGCCGATCCCGCCTTCGACATCGAAGGAATCGACGCGGCGCACAAGCTATCGATCCTTGCTGCCATTGCCTTTGGTGCGCAGGTCGATTTCGGCGCGGTCGACGTATCGGGCATCACGCGGCTGCGTGCCGCCGATATCGCCCAGGCGGATGCGCTGGGTTATGTTATTCGGCTGATCGGCATGGCTGAAACCGAAATGCAGAACGGCGAGAATCGCCTGTTCCAGCGCGTTCAGCCGCATCTGGTGCCGTTCGACCATCCGCTGGCCCATGTCGATGGCGCAACCAATGCCGTGGTCGCGGAAGGCAATTTTTCCGGCCGCCTGCTGTTTCAGGGCGCGGGTGCGGGTGATGGGCCAACCGCCAGCGCGGTGGTTGCCGATCTGATCGATATCGCCCGCTCGATGGGCGGTGGTGAGGTCGGCGCGCCCTTCTCGGTGCCGGTGGCCGAACTGGAAGCCATGCCGCCTGCCGAAACCGGCCATCGGCCCAGCCGCGCATATCTGCGCTTTGTGGTGGCCGACCGTCCCGGTGTGCTGGCAGAAATTACTGCCGCGATGCGCGATGCCGGTGTTTCGATCGAAAGCCTGATCCAGAAAGGCCGGGCCAGCGAAGGGGGCGATGTGCTGGTGGCGATGGTCACGCATGAAGGCCCGGAAAGCGCGGTTGCCGAAGCGCTGCGTCTGCTGGAAGGATCACCCAGCCTGACCGAGGCTCCGCTGGTTCTGCACATCCTCGGTCAATAGCGCCTCTTCAGCGGTCGGGCATTTCGCCCTTCGCCACCTTTTCGGCATCGGAGCCTTCCGGTGCCTGCGGCAAGGCTTTGACATCGATGTAATAGACCGGTGGCGGTGCCCAGCCCATGCCGATGCAGCCGCTGCTGCAATCCGGCAGGCCGGAGACATTGGGCGCGCTTGGCATGCCCGTGCGCAGGGCGGAGCGGGATCGGGGATCGCTGTCTGCCGATGATGGCACGCGCTGATCTTCGCCGCGATCGGGCGCGCAGACGACAATCTCGGTGCTGTCGGCATCCTTGTTGCAGGTGCTGCGCTGGCGCGGGGCAGGCAAATAGGTCGCCCGCGCCTCAGCAATTCGCGCCGCAGCGCTGGCATCGGCATCAGCGTCGGACTGTTCCTGAGCAGCGGCGGGAGTCTGGTTGACCAGCATCACAAGGAACAAGGCGGCGAAGGTGGCGCGTAACACGCAATGCTCCTGTCAGATGCCGGTCAAGCTTGCTTCGGGCACTCGCAGACCGATGCACCCCCGCGCATATCCATTCTCAACCGGTGCGGGCTTAATCCGTGCTGAATAGCATCCGCGCTACTCGACATAGCGGCCGTTGCTGGCTAAGCGCCAGTTCGCATTCGTATTCAGTAACCGCGCCGCGCCGCTACGGCATCTGCGCATCAACAAAGGCCTTCCTGATCCATGACGACTACCGCCCCTGCCAGCCACGTTCTTGATCGCGTTCTGGTGCTCGAAATGGTGCGTGTGACCGAAGCGGCGGCTATCGCTGCATCGAAGCTGATCGGACGAGGCGATGAAAAGGCTGCCGATGCCGCCGCCGTCGAAGCCATGCGCAAGGCGTTTGACGGACTGGCGATCGATGGCACCGTGGTGATTGGCGAGGGTGAGCGCGACGAGGCGCCGATGCTGTTCATCGGCGAAAAGGTGGGCGGTGCGCAGGGCACCGGGCCGAAGATCGATATCGCGCTTGATCCGCTGGAAGGCACCACCATCACTGCCAAGGCCGGTCCCAATGCGCTGGCAGTGCTGGCCTGTGCCGAGGAAGGCAACCTGCTTAACGCGCCTGACGTTTACATGGACAAGCTGGCGGTTGGCCCCGGCTATCCCGAAGGCATCATCGATCTGAACAAGAGCCCGACCGAGAATGTGAAGGCAGTTGCCGCTGCCAAGGGCGTTGCCCCCGGCGATATCATCGTTTGCGTGCTGGATCGTCCGCGCCACACCGATCTGATTGCGGAGCTGCGCGCGCTGGGTTGCGGCATCCAGCTGATTCCCGATGGCGATGTTGCCGGGGTGATCGCGGTGACCAACGAAGATACCAACATCGATCTCTACATGGGATCGGGCGGCGCACCGGAAGGCGTTCTGGCAGCGGCGGCATTGCGCTGCGTTGGTGGTCAGTTCAACGGTCGCCTGCTGTTCCGCAACGAGGATGAAAAGGCCCGTGCCCGCAAATGGGGGATCGAGGATCTGGGCCGCATCTACAAGCTGGAAGATCTGGCCAAGGGGGACTGCATCTTCGCCGCCACCGGTGTGACCGATGGTTCGCTGCTCAAGGGCGTGAAGCGCATGAAGAATGGCATGATGACCACCGAAAGCGTGGTGATGCGGGCCAGCTCCGGCACGGTGCGCTGGGTCAAGGGTGAACGCCGCCGGACAGCATAATTCCGCTGTCCGCCCCGTCACAAACAAACAATCCACGTCTGCGTTGCGGGCAAGGCTGTCCGCCGTCTTGCATTAGCGCCCCGCCCGGTTAGAGCCGCGCTGGGGAAAGAATCGCGCGGCAAAGGGACTCAGCCATGAAAATCATGACCGGCAACTCGAACCTGCCGCTGGCGCGGGCAATCACATCCTATCTGGAGCTGCCGCTGACCGATGCCAGCGTGCGCCGTTTCGCCGATGAGGAAGTCTTCGTCGAAATTCATGAGAATGTTCGCGGCGAAGATGTGTTCGTGGTCCAATCCACCAGCTTTCCGGCCAACGACAATCTGATGGAGCTACTGATCTGCATCGATGCGCTGCGCCGCGCATCGGCCAAGCGGATCACGGCAGTGCTGCCCTATTTCGGTTATGCACGGCAGGATCGCAAACCCGGTCCGCGCACCCCGATTTCAGCCAAGCTGGTGGCCAATCTGATCACCAAGGCCGGGGCAGACCGGGTGCTGGCGGTTGATCTCCACGCCGGTCAGATTCAGGGCTTTTTCGATATCCCGACCGACAATCTCTATGCCGCGCCGGTGATGGCCGCCGATATTCAGGCGCGCTATGGCGATGCCTCGCTGATGGTGGTTTCGCCCGACGTTGGCGGCGTGGTGCGCGCGCGCGCGCTGGCCAAGCGGCTGGACAACGCCCCGCTGGCAATCGTTGACAAGCGGCGCGACCGCCCCGGTCAATCGGAAGTGATGAACATCATCGGCGATGTGAAGGGCCGCGCCTGCATCCTGATCGACGATATCATCGATTCGGGCGGCACGCTGTGCAACGCCGCCCAGGCGCTGATGGATGCGGGGGCGACCAGCGTATCGGCCTATATCACCCATGGCGTACTTTCCGGCGGTGCGGTGGCGCGGGTCAATGCCTCGGCGCTGAAGGAACTGGTGATTACCGATTCGATCCAGCCGACCGATGCCGCCGGCGATTCAGACCGCATCCGCATCCTCACCATCGCCCCGCTGATCGGCGAAGCCATCCGCCGCATTGCTGACGAAAGCTCGGTTTCGAGCCTGTTTGACTGATGGCGCTCGAGGCCGAAATCGCCCTTGCCCATCGCCTGGCGGATGCCGCGCGTGAGGCGATCCGGCCGCATTTTCGCAGCGGGCTGACCAGCGAGCGTAAGCAGGATGCTTCGCCCGTCACGCTGGCAGACCGCGCGGCGGAAGAGGCGATGCGCCGCATCCTCAAGGCCGAAGCGCCGCGCGATGCGGTGCATGGCGAAGAATTCGGGGCGGAGCCGGGCAAATCGGGTCGCACCTGGGTGCTCGATCCGATCGACGGCACCACCGCCTTTCTGGCCGGGCGGCCGATCTTTGGCACCTTGATCGCCTTGATTATTGAAGGCTGGCCGGTGCTGGGGGTGATCGATCAGCCGATTCTGGGTGAACGCTGGCTGGGCGCTACCGGCCAGCCGACGCTGTTCAATGGCCAGCCGGTCCGCACCCGCGCCTGCCGGGCGCTGGCCGATGCCAGCATTGCCACAACCGGCCCGCATTATTTCGATGATCATGATGGTGCCCATTTCATGGGCCTGGCGGCGAAGACCGATCACAAGCGCATGGTGATGGGCGGCGATTGCTACAATTACGCCATGCTTGCCTCGGGCCATCTCGACATTGTGTGCGAAGCGAATCTGAAGCTGCATGACTATGCGGCGCTGGTGCCGGTGGTCGAAGGAGCAGGCGGCACGATGTGCGATTGGAATGGCGAACCACTCCATGCCGCCAGCAGCGGCCATGTGCTGGCGTTGGGCGATCCGGCCCGGCTGGACGATGTGATCGAGGCGCTGGCCTGCAATCATTGAGCGGCAGGTCGTCAGGCCGATGGCGTCACCAGCTTTTGGCTGTTGCCCGTCCCGGCTTTCAGGCCAGCGCCGCCTTGATGAAATCGGCGCCGCGTTCACCAATCATCATCGATGGCGCATTGGTGTTGCCGGAAATCAGGCGCGGCATGATGCTGGCATCGACCACCCACAGCCCGTCGATCCCGCGCGCTTTCAGCGTCGGATCGACTACCGCATCGGCATCGCTGCCCATGCGGCAGGTGCCGACCGGGTGATAGACGGTATCGGCGCGGTTGCGAATCTGGTTATCCAGCGCGGCGTCATCATCGATATCCACCGGATGACGATCCTGCGGCGCAAAGTCGCTGAGCGGCGGCGCCGCGACTATACGGTGCATCAGCCGCACCCCGCGGCGCAAGACTTCGATATCGCGCGGATCATCAAGGAAATTGGGATCGATCAATGGTGCCGCTGCCGGATCGGCTGATCCCAGCCGCACCGTGCCCCGGCTTTCCGGGCGCAGCACGCAGGCATGGCAGGAAAAGCCGTGGCCATGCACGGTGGTACGGCCATGATCTTCCAGCATGGCGGGTACAAAGTGGAACTGGATATCGGGCGCTGGCACATCCGGTGCGCTGCGCCAGAAACCGCCGGATTCGGCATAGGGGGTGGTCATGATCCCGGTGCGCTTCATCCGGTGTTCGATGATCGCGCCAGCCATGCGCAGCGTGCCAGGCAGGCTGTCGCCGATGAAATCCCTGGATTCGGTCTGCCAGCTGGAAACATAGTCGATATGGTCCTGCAGATCGCTGCCCACGGCGGGGCGATCCAGCACCACATCGATGCCATGCTGGCGCAGATGTTCGGCCGGGCCGATGCCCGACAGCATCAGAATTTGCGGTGATCCGAATGCGCCAGCGGAAAGCACTACCCCGCCCTTCGCCGTCAGAACCTCGCGGCGCGCGCCGAAGCGGGCGGCAAGGCCGGTGACGCGGCCATTCTCGATCACCAGTCGTTCGACCAGCGCGCCGGTGCGAATGGTCAGATTGGGGCGCGGTGCCAGATAGGCGCGGGCGGCGGACCAGCGTTCGCCCTGCTTCTGCGTTACCTGATAAAGCCCGAAGCCATCCTGCGACGCGCCGTTGAAATCACCATTGGCGGGCAGTTGCAGCGCGGCTGCGGATTCCACGAAAGCACGGCTGCCGGGGTTGGACCAGTGCTGATCGACGACCGAAAGCGGCCCCTCGCCGCCGTGAAATTCATTCTCGCCGCGTTCATTGCCTTCGCTCCGGCGGAAATAGGGCAGCACATCGTCGTGGCTCCAGCCAGTGCAGCCCAGCGCGGCCCATTGATCATAATCCCAGGCGTTGCCGCGGATATAGAGCATGGCATTGATCGCGCTCGATCCGCCCAATCCGCGCCCGCGTGGCTGATAGCCGACACGGCCGTTCAGGCCCTTTTGCGGGACGGTTTCGAATTTCCAGTTCGACGAATTGCGGATGAAAGGCATGAAGCCGGGCGTTTTGACCAGCATGTTATTGTTGCTGCCGCCCGCTTCGAGCACGCAGACGCGGTGCCCTGCTTCCGCCAGTCGCCCCGCCGCCGCACTGCCTGCGCTGCCACCGCCGATTACGATTACGTCGAATTCATTCATGGACCCGCTCCCAGATCTTTCGGGAGGGGTTAAGCGTGCGATTAAGGATGCGCAATCCGATTCGGCGCCGCCTAGGGCGAATTGCCCTGATCGGGCGATTGCGCGGCCAGCCAGCGGGCCCTGAGCATGCCGGATGTGTCGCGGCTGCCGTCATGCGTCCAGCCCGGCTCACGCCAGAGATAGCCCAGCTTGTGGCGCCACGGTGCGGCCCACACATCGCGGGCCATGCCGATCCATTCGTGGAAGACCGACCAAAGCAGGTTGAAGGTGCCCAGCTGCTTGACGATGCCATAATGGATCCGCTGGCTGTCCAGCTCTGGCTGAAAGCTGCCGAACATCCGGTCCCAGATGATGAAGACCCCGGCATAGTTGCGATCAAGATAGACCGGATTGGTGGCATGGTGGACGCGGTGGTGCGATGGCGTGTTCATCACCGCCTCAAACCAGCGTGGCATCCGGCCGATTGCTTCGGTGTGAATCCAGAACTGATAGATCAGGTTGATCGCCCCGCAGGCAAAGATCATCGCTGGCGCAAAGCCGAAAAAGGCCAGCGGAATGCGGAAGATGAAGGACAGCGCAATAAATCCGGTCCAGGTCTGCCGCAGCGCGGTGGAAAGGTTGTAGTGCTGGCTGGAGTGATGATTGACATGGCTGGCCCAGAACCAGCGAATGCGGTGCCCGGTGCGATGCGCCCAGTAATAGCCCAGATCATCCAGCACAAAGCACAGGATCCACACCCACCATTGCCAGCCCAGCGTCAGGATGCGGTGCTGGTAGAGCCATGTAGCGGCGGCAACGACCAGCCCTGCCGTCACCGCCCCGGCCAGCGTGCTGCCCAGCCCAAGCGCGAGCGAGGTCAGCGTGTCGCGTGGCTCATAGGCCTCCGGTGCGCGCTTGCGTGCCCAGAACATTTCCAGGATGATCAGCAGGATGAAGCCGGGAACGGCAAGATCGATTACGCCAAGCTTGGGCATGTCAGCTTCCTGCTCTCACTACATCGGGCGCAGCCGCGCCAAGGCGGCGCAGGCTGGCGGCCCAGACCTGTGCCTGATCGCCAAGATCCAGCGTTATCCCGCCAAACAGCCTTTCGCCGGGGCCGATGGTCAGCAGATGGCGATCCAGCCTGGCAAAGGCGTTCTGATCCAGCAGCCGTCCAACGAAATGGGCGCCGTGGCGGCGCAGCAGCATGACCTGTCCGGCTTCATCGCGCAGCAAGGCACCGATCCCGGCGCGATCCAGCGCGATATCAACCGGATCGAAACCGCAGACCGTCGCGGCCGCCAGTTCGCGCGCCTGATCTTCGCTGCGCAGGCGATTGTCGCCGCCCAGTCCCAGCTTTGACGACAACAGGCTGACGAGCAGGATCGCAATCAGCGACACGCCGGCCATGATCAGTTTCACCAGCATTCGTTCAGCCTTCCCGCGCGGCCAGCATGTCCAGCAAGGCGCGGATCGGCGTGAGGTCGTAGCCGGCCTGGGCGGCAGCGGCAGAAAGTGTGTGAGGGTTTTTGCCGCGCGCGGCTTCGGCCAGGGCCCAGAGCAGCGTGGAGCGGGTGCCGGACCGGCAATAGGCCAGCACCGGGCCGGAACTGGCAGCAAGCGCCTCTGCCATGGCCTTGATCTGCCCTTCGGAGAAGCCGGCGTGGGTTACCGGGATCGCGACATATGCGATGCCCGCTGCACGTGCGGCAGCTTCAATTTCCGCGCCGGGCGTCTGATCGTCGCTTTCGTCCTCGGGGCGGTTGTTGATGATCAGGCCAATGTTCTGCCGGGCTGCTTCCGCCACCTCGGCGGGCGTGATTTGCGGGCTGGCGAACACATGTTCGGAAAGCTGGCGAAACATGGCGGCATTCCTTTGCGTACGGGCCTTGGCGCGATGCGGCGATGATGCCCTGGCGCGGACTCGATCCGGTGGGTCTTAACCCACCTCTGCCAATCTCCGACGGGGCTGACAAGCGTTGGCTTGGTTGGCAGCTGTCGGGCGAAAATCGGCATAAAAGCCACAATCGCGATAATCCGTATCATCCGCGCCGCCAAGGCGCAGAAATCCGTTCGCCTTGCGTGAAGTATTGGTATAAGGTGGGAATCGTGGCTTGGTGGGCTTTGGTGTGCCGCCGGACTGCTGACTTGCTAGCTTCGTCCGCTGTCAGGTCTTTGCGAAGTGGGGCGAATTGAAGGTTATTACGGGTTTATGAGTTTTGATAGAGGGCGTCGCGGCCGTGGCCGGGACAAGCGCGACGGTTTCGGCGAAGACGGTTTCGACCCGTTCATGGGTGGCGGCGACCGGTTCGGCGGCGGTGACAGGTTCGGCGGGGGCGACCGTTTCGGTGGCGGTGATCGCAATGGCGGTGGCCGTGGCGGCTTTGGCGGTGGCTTCGGTGGCGGTGATCGCTCCGGTGGCGGCGGTGGTGGTCGCGGCTTCGGCGGCGGCGGCGCTGGTGGCGGCGCGCGTGGCGGCATGCCGGCGCAGGTTGTCGGCGAAGGCACTGGCACCGTAAAATTCTTCAACGGCCAGAAGGGCTTTGGCTTCATTCAGCGCGATGGCGGCGGCGAAGACGTGTTCGTCCACATCAGCGCGGTTGAACGGGCTGGCCTGGTCGGCCTCGCTGAAGGTCAGCAGCTGGAATTCACGCTGGTGGATCGCGGCGGCAAGGTATCGGCCAGCGATCTGAAGATCGTGGGTGAGGTGATCGAGGTGGCTGCGCAGCCGCCGCGTGAACGCGAAGCCCCGCAGCGGCAGCTGACCGGCGAACGCGCCGCTGGCACCGTGAAGTTCTTCAACGCGATGAAGGGCTTTGGCTTCATCACCCGTGATGATGGCCAGCCCGATGCCTTTGTGCATATCAGCGCGGTTGAGCGTTCGGGCCTCAATGGTCTGAACGAAGGCGATCGACTCGATTTTGACATCGAAGTTGACCGACGAGGCAAATACTCGGCGGTCAATCTTTCGCCGCGTCAGGATTGATCGGCCTGCGAATGCGCGGTGCCCTGGGCGCCTCGCATTTGTAACAATATAGACGTTTGGCAATGGCGGCACCCCTTGATTTGGGTCAAGGGGGCCGCCATTCGTCGTTCTTGCCCGGTACTGTTTCCATGCCAGACGCTCAGTGCCAGCTTTTCAATGAAGGATTATAGCGATGTCCATTACCCCGCTGATGCCAGTCTATCCCCGTTGCGGCTTCCGGCCGGTGCGCGGTGAACACTGCCACCTGATCGGGGAGGATGGCCGACGCTATCTGGATTTCGCCAGCGGCATCGCGGTCAATCTGCTCGGCCATTCGCACAAGGGACTGATCGGCGCGATCCAGAAGCAGGCGGAAACGCTGATGCATGTTTCCAACCTCTATGGCAGCCCGCAGGGTGAAAAGCTGGCGCAGCGGCTGGTCGATCTGACCTTTGCCGATACCGTATTCTTCACCAATTCCGGCGCGGAAGCGGTGGAATGCGCGATCAAGACGGCGCGGGCCTATCACCAGCATGTCGGCAATGATCACAAATATGAGCTGATCACCTTCAAGAACGCGTTCCACGGCCGCACCATGGCAACGATCAGCGCATCCAATCAGGAAAAGATGCACAAGGGCTTCCTGCCGCTGCTGCAGGGCTTCAAATATGTCGATTTCGATGATCTGGAAGGCGCCAAGGCGGCGATCGGCCCCAATACTGCCGGCTTCCTGGTCGAACCGATTCAGGGCGAAGGCGGTATCCGCCCGGCTTCGGATGAGTTCATGAAGGGCCTGCGCGCGCTGGCTGATGAGCATGATCTGCTGCTGGTGCTGGACGAAGTGCAGAGCGGCGTGGCGCGTTCGGGTACGCTTTATGCGCATGAGCAATATGGCATTATCCCGGATGTGATGGCCACGGCCAAGGGTATTGGCGGCGGCTTCCCGCTGGGTGCCTGCCTCGCCACGGAAAAGGCGGCGCGCGGCATGGGGATCGGCACGCATGGTTCCACCTATGGCGGCAATCCGCTGGCGATGGCGGCGGGTGAGGCCGTGCTGGACGCTGTTGGCAATGATGAATTCCTAGCCGAAGTGCGCGCCAAGGGCGAGCGGCTGAAGGCTCGCCTCGAACAGTTCATCGGCAACTACCCCGAACTGTTTGAGCTGGTGCGTGGGCGCGGGCTGATGCTGGGCGTCAAGATGAAGAGCGAAAGCCGCGCTTTCGTTGCCCATCTGCGCGACAATCATCAGCTGCTCACCGTGGCCGCTGGCGACAACACCTTCCGCGTGATTCCGCCGCTGGTGATCGATGACAGTCACGTCGAGGAATTCATGGAAAAGCTTTCGGCCGGTGCCGCCAGCTATCAACCGCCGGAGGGGGCATGATGGCTCGGCATTTCCTTAATCTGAGCGACGCGGGCGGCGATGCGCTGGCCGCGATCCTGAACGACGCGCTGGCGCGCAAGCAGGCCCGCACCGGACTGCCCAAGGGGCGGCCCGATGCCGATGCCCCGCTGGCAGACCATGTGCTGGCGATGGTGTTCGAAAAGAACTCCACCCGCACGCGCATTTCGTTCGACATGGCGATCCGTCAACTCGGCGGCAGTGCCATCGTGCTTGATGCCGGTACTACCCAGATCGGGCGCGGTGAGACCATTGCCGATACCGCCCGCGTGGTCGGGCGGATGGCCGATGCGATCATGATCCGCACCGATGATCACGCCAAATCGGAAGAGCTGGCCCGCCATGCCGCGGTTCCGGTGATCAACGGGCTGACCGATCTCTCACACCCCTGCCAGATCGTCGCCGATCTGCTGACGCTGGTTGAGCGCGGCATTGCCTTGCCGGGGCTGGAGCTGGCCTGGCTGGGCGATGGCAACAATGTGCTCAATTCGATCATCGAAGCGGCGGGGTTGATGAAGTTCAACGTCCGTATCGCCGTACCCGAAGGTTACGAGCCGGATGCTGGCTTCATCGACCGGGCCCGGGCTGCGGGCGCAGGCATCACGCTGCACCGCGACGCGGCAGAGGCAGTGCGCGGCGCGCGCGTGGTGGTGACGGATACCTGGATCTCGATGGGGCAGGATGCGGCCATGCAGCCCTATCAGGTCAATGAGGCACTGATGGCCCATGCCGCTGCCGATGCCCTCTTCCTGCACTGCCTGCCCGCCCATCGCGGCGAGGAAGTGACCGATGCGGTGATCGACGGGCCGCAATCGGCGGTGTGGGACGAGGCTGAAAATCGTATCCATGCGCAGAAATCGATTCTGCGCTGGGTGTTCGGCCAGATTTGAGGCGCCATGAGCGAGAAAACCGGATTCGATCAGGTTCTGGGCTTCACCATCCCGGCGCACAATGCGCGCGGCCGGGTGGTGCGGCTGGGACCAGTGCTGGAAACCATCCTTTCTGCGCATGACTATCCGCCGCCGATCAAGCATTTGTTGGCCGAAGCGCTGGTGGTGACCGGGCTGATCGGCTCGCTGCTGAAAAGCGATGGCGATGGCCTGTCCGGCCAGATGACGATGCAGGCGCAGACCGAAAATGGCGTGGTGGAACTGCTGGTCTGCGATTATCGCGGGGGCGAACTGCGCGGCTATGTCCGGCATGATGCGGATCGTCTGGCCGCGCTGGGGGCCAATCCTTCGCTCTATGCGCTGTTCGGCAAGGGCTATCTTGCCATTACCTTCGACATGGCAAGTACAGGTCAACGCTATCAGGGGATCGTTCCCCTGGAAGGCAATTCATTGGCCGAAGCCTGCGAAACCTATTTCGCGCAATCCGAACAGGTCCCCACCTTGATCCGGGTCGGGGTGCGATCGGAAGGTGATCGTTGCATCGCCGGCGGACTGCTGATCCAGCATCTTGCCGAAGGCGAGGAAGGGCGTGAGCGGCTGCACATCCGTATGGACCATCCCGAGTGGGAACATGTCGCAGTGATGGCGGGCAGCATTCGCCATGATGAATTGGTGGATGCCGAGCTGACGCTGGAATCATTGCTGTGGCGATTGTTCCATGAGGAAGAGGAATTGCGCGTGCTGACGCCGCAGCCGCTTACCCGGGGCTGTCGCTGCAGTGCCGCGCATTACGAATCGGTGCTGGCGCGCTTTCCTGAAGAGGAACGCGCCGCGATGCGGAATGGTCAGGGTCTGATCGTGGTTGACTGCGCATTTTGCTCGCGCCTGTTCGAGATCGATGGTTAGCAAAACGTTTCGTCGATAAAAATACACGCTTTGACGCGCGATGTCGGTGTGATACAAGTTGCGAGACCGCCCAAGCCCCATCTATGGCTTGTTGCGACATCAGAGGCGTGCACCGTGGGGAAGTTGGTTTCGCGAATTGCCGTTGCCGTGATCGCCGCAGGGGCAGCGTTTGCTGCACCGGCGGGTGGGCAGCGTACAAGCCTGGCCATGCTCGATGGGCTGGATTCCGGGCGCTGGGAACTGCGGGTGCGCGGCGCTGCCGGGCAGGCGGAGCAGATATGCCTGAACAGCGGGCGGCGGCTGATTCAGCTGCGCCATCCGGACAGCGTGTGTGACCGCGTGATCGTGGAAGACGATCTCAACGAAGTGACCGTGCAATATACCTGCCGAGGGCGCGGCTATGGCCGCACGCATATTCGCCGCGAAACCGATCGGCTGGTCCAGATTGACAGCCAGGGCGTGGCTGGAGGTTTGCCCTTTGCCTTTTCGGCCGAAGCCCGCCGCACCGGTGATTGTACTGGCTGAGGCCTGATCGCACGCCAATCGGTTGCCTTGCCGCCGTGCAGCGGCTAGCCCTTACCCCATGCAGTCAGGAACACTCGGGCACGGGCGTCAGGCCGTGGTGCTGCTTTCGGGCGGTCTGGATTCAATGGTGGTCGCGGCGCTTGCGCGCGAAAGTGGCTATGCGATCAACGCACTGACCATTGACTATAACCAGCGGCACCGCCGCGAGATCGATGCCGCGCATGTGATTGCGAAGCATCTGGGCGCACAGCGCCATGTCGTGCTGCCGCTTGATCTCAGCCGCTTCGGCGGTTCGGCGCTGACCGATCGCGACATTGCCGTTCCCAAGACCGGGGTGGGGGAAGACATTCCGATCACCTATGTTCCGGCGCGCAATCTGGTGTTTCTTTCGCTCACGCTGGCATGGGCCGAAGCAATCAACGCGCGCGACATTTTCATTGGCGTCAATGCGCTCGATTATTCGGGCTATCCGGATTGCCGACCGGAATTTATCGCCGGTTTCACCGATCTCGCCCGCCTCGCCACCAAGGCCGGCGCGGAAGGGGATGATTTTACCATCCATGCGCCGCTGCAATATCTCGGCAAGGCGGAAATCGCCCAGCAGGCTCATCGTCTGGGGTTGGACCCGGCAATGAGCTGGTCCTGCTATGATCCGCAGAGCGATGGCACGGCTTGCGGACAATGCGATAGCTGCCGCCTGCGCCGCGATGGATTTGCCAAGGCCGGATTGATCGATACGACCCGCTACGCTGCGGGCTGACAGGGAGAGAGAAATTGGAACAGCAAGCACAGGCGGAACCGGCGCAAAGCCGGGCCAGTTCCTATAGCTGGTACGTGCTGAGCATTCTGGTGCTGGTCTATATTCTCAACTTCATCGACCGCCAGATCGTCAGCATTCTGGCCGTGGACATCCAGCGTGATCTGCAGCTCGACAACCGTGACATGGGCTTTCTGGGCGGAGCGGCCTTCGCCGTGTTCTATGCCCTGTTCGGCGTTCCGCTGGGGCGGCTGGCGGACAATTGGGGGCGCGTGAAGCTGCTTACCATTGGTCTTGCCCTGTGGTCGGCAATGACGGCGTTTTCGGGATTCGCCAACAACAAGGTGACACTTGCGCTTGCCCGCATGGGGGTGGGCATTGGCGAGGCGACTGCCAGCCCCACGGCCTATTCGCTGATTTCGGATTATTTCCCCAAGCGGCAAAGGGCGACGGCGCTGGCGATCTATTCCTCCGGGCTATATCTGGGCGGCGGGGTTTCGCTGTTTATTGGTGCCTCCATCGTCAAAGGCTGGAACATGGCCTATCCGGCCGGCGGGCCGCTGGGCTTGACCGGGTGGCAGGCTGCGTTTCTGGCGGTTGGCGTGCCGGGGCTGCTGGTCGCACTATGGGTCAGCACTCTGCGCGAACCGCAGCGCGGTGCGATGGACGGCATGCCGACACAAAGCTCATCCACGCCATTGCGCGATTTTCTGGGCGATTTGTTCACCATCGTGCCGCCGCTTACAGTGCTGAACGCGGCGCGGCGCGGTGGCAAGGCGTTGATGGTCAATCTGGCAGTCGCCGTGTTGGCTGTGTTCTGTGTGTTTGCAATGATCCGGATCACCGGCAATCTGTCGCAATGGATTGCTGTGGGGCTGGGCTATTACGCGGTGTTTTCATGGGCCAGCGATCTGCGTGCCCGCGATCCCGCCACGTTCCGTCTGATATGGGGGACACCAGCCTTCATCGCCACCACGCTGGGTTATGGCCTGATTGCCATGGCGGCCTATGGTCTGGCGTTCTGGTCTGCGCCCTATGCGGAAACGGTGCTGAAGCTGCCGAAACAGGAACTGGCATTTGTGCTGGGCGCGAACGGCGCGGTCAGCGGATTTCTGGGCGTGATCATTGGCGGCAAAGTTGCCGATATGTTGCGCGCCCGAAATCCTGCCGGGCGCGTGCTGGTGATCGCGTTTGGTGCGCTCTCTCCGATGATTCCGATCTGGATCGGCTACACCACCGAAAACGCCACACTGTTCTACGCGATGAATTTCCTGGCCGGCATGGGTGGATCGGCTGCGCTGGGCGCTGCGGCGGCAACGACTCAGGATCTCGTCCTGCCGCGGATGCGTGGCACCGCAACGGCCGCCTTCTTTCTGGGCACCACACTGGTCGGTTTGTCGTTCGGGCCCTATCTGGTCGGCCAGATTGCCGACATGGCTGGTAGCATGATCAAGGGCGAGAATGTCGGCGATCTGCGCACCGGGATTCTGTCGCTTATCGCCCTGGCACCGGTTTCATTGGCCTTGCTGGCCTATGCCTATCGCAGCGTTCCTGCTGCCGAAGCGACGCTGGCGCAGCGGGCGCAAGCGGCGGGTTGAGCAAGCCCCCAAACTGATCAGCGGCGCTGCAAAACCCCGCAGGCAATGCGAGCCCCGCTGTTGCCGCTGGGATCGGTGCGATAATCATCGGCGCTGGCATGGATCACGATGGCACTGCCATCCGCATCGAACAGGGCAGCCTCGATCTGACCTGCGTCGCCGCTCAGCGGAGCCTCGATTCGGCCCTTGCCGCTGGCATCCGCAACCAGATTTGGCAGATCGCCCAGATGGCTGCCCGCCGGATTTTCGGAGCCATGCTGATGTCCGGCAGGATTAAGGTGACCGCCAGCAGAGGTAAAGCCGGGGGCATCACATTTGCCGACCATGTGAAGATGCAGCCCATGCGGGCCCGGCGGCATGGAAGTGGCAATCACCGTCAAGATGATCTGGCCATTGACCTCGCGAATGTCGGCCGTCGCGGCCGGCGCGCCAGCGGCTGAATTGAGCGCGGCGAAGGCAACTGGCCGCGTGCTTCCAGCGTAATTCGCTGTTGCGCAACCTGCCAATGGCGTCAGCAAGGCTGCAAGCGCCAGGCAATTCTTGATCATCAACCGTGCTCCGCCTGAGAAACCGGTTGGGAACATACACCAGTCTGCGCATTGCTGCGTCATGAAATGCGCGGTGCAACAAAAAAGGGGCCGGATTTCTCCGGCCCCTCAATTGTTTCGCGAAGCGCGAGATTACATGCCCGAACCCGGACCGTAAGTGATCTCAACGCGACGGTTCTGCAGTTCGCGAACGCCATCGGCGGTCGGAACGCGCGGGTTGTTTTCACCGAAGCCCTGGCTGGTGATGGCACCATCGGCAACACCATGCGAGGTGAGGTAACCGCGAACCGAAGCGTTGCGGCGTTCCGACAGACCCTGGTTGTAAGAGGGCTTACCCGAACGGTCAGCATAGCCAGCCAGCATCACCGGAACATTGGCGCAGCTGCCATAGGCAGTGACGGCGCTGTCGAGGATCGATGCAGCCTCAGGCGTGATGTCCGACTTATCCCAGTCGAAGAACACGATGTAAGGACCCTTGTTGCACACTGCTACCGGCGGGGGCGGCGGAGGCGGCGGAGGCGGGGCGGCGGCGGAGGCCAGCAGGAGGAGCCACTTCAACCAAGCTGCGCCACCGAAGTTGTAGCTCAGCGTGCCGAGCAGGCTGTGCGAACGGAAGCGGGTGCTGACAGCACGGCCCGAAGTGTCGATCAGGTCGATGTTGTTGGCATTGAAGAAGCGATACTTCAGACCCACGTCGATGTGGTCGGTCAGCGGCGCACGGATGCCCGCGATTGCCTGCCAGGCAAAACCGGTATCCGAATCGTCCAGCCAGCCCGGACCCTTCGAGTTGACCGAGTACTGATGGCTGACGCGGGCCACACCGGCACCACCGCCGACGAAGCCCTGCAGGCCATCGTCATCACCGAAGTCGAGCAGGCCGTTCAACATGAAGCTGAGCGCGTTCACATCGCCTGCAACATAAGACATAGAACCGGACGCCGGAACGCTCAGAGCACCAGCCGGAATGTTGACCGAGGTGATCAGGCTGCTCGGATCAGCTTCGCGCCAGCTGGCTTCTGCTTCGAGGCGGAATCCGCCGAAGTCATAACCAACGATGCCACCCATGTCATAACCAAGCTTGTGGTTAACCGTGGCGGCACCAACAGTCGTACCGATATCGAATACCGAATCTTCAACAAGCATCACGCCTGCGTCACCTTCGATATACCACGAATCGTCTCGAGCCATGGCCGGCGACGCAAGGGCCGAAGAGGCCAGCGCCATCCCAATGACGAGTTTCCGCATTATCATATTCCCCTTATGGTAGGATTGATTCACCGAGCTCAAGCCTGTCTAACTGCTTAGATTTCCAAGCGCAAGCGGGCAAAATCGCAAACTGTTGCAAGAATGCCGCGATTTCGGTCTCTTGAAACGATATATTGCTGAATTATCACATCCAAGATTGTACCGCGATGTCAACTTTGCGGCAAAACCCCGGCAACTGTCAAGCTGGTGAGCAGCGCATTCAGGGCTGCCCGCGCTTCCGCATCGACAACCGATCCACCAGCCGGTGCGGCGGGGCGTTAAGGCGTTTGCCAGCCCGAGCGATAGCGGATTTCCTGCCCGGTTGCCTTGTTGAGCAGGCGCATGCCGCCGCAAGCAGTCGCAAACAACCAGTTGCCGCCCTGCCCTGCTCAGGCACCGGTCGGATTCGTGCCGACCAACCAGCACTACCCCGCAACCTGCGAAGGTGGCGGGGAAATGGCAATGCCTTCGATTGCGCAATGCAGCAGCATGTCCGATCGGGCGGCGAACTCGTTGACGAACAATTTCTTCTGGGCTTGTCCCGCAGGCATGGCTGTGTTGCGGGCCGCGCAGGCTTTCCGGTTCCTGCGCTGAATAGAGCGTGGCTTGCGCGCCATTGGCCCAGCTGATCCGCCGCAGCGATGGTTCAAAACGCGGGCGGCTTTCCGGTGGACCAAGATTCATCACCCCGCTTTCGCCTTCGACCATGACCGCGCGGGCTTCCCCCAGCGAGGCCGCGACCAGCGCGATGCGCGCGGCGGGCTGCGCGGCGGCCAGTGCCCGCACCCATTCCGCCCCGGCGCGGGTCTTGCCAAAGCCGCGTCCGGCCATGATCAGCCACAGCTGCCAGTCTCCCGGTGGCGGCAGCTGATCGCGCCGTGCCCACAGTCGCCAGTGATGCGCCAGCGCCGCCGCTTCGTCACGGCTCAGCTGCTTCAGCGCCGCCTGCCGCTCTTCATCGGGCAATGCCAGCAATGCGGCCAGCAACTCGGATTCAGCCATTGGCATCGTCGCCCTGATCGACTGGTTGCGGCGCGGCAGCCGGGGCTTGCAACAGGCGGCGCTGGCGGATCCGTTCCAGCTTGCTGTCGATGGCGGCGATGATCACCGCGGCATCCTCATTGGTGCGGATCGCGCGCTGCTGGCCCACGGTTTCGCGATGCGCCGCCAGCAGCCGCAGCGCCGTGGCATTGTCAAAGCTGCGAACGCCGCGCTTGGCGGTTCCCGCTGGTTTCACCTCGCCGCTGCGCAGCCGGTGGAGCAGCTCCATTTCAAGATGATCATAGCCTTCGCACAAGGCGCGCTGCCATGCCCGGTTGAACTCCGCATTGTGCCGCCGCGCTTCATAGGCGGTGGCGGTGCTGATCCCGGCCTTGCGCGCAGCGGCGCTGACATTTGAGGTGTTGGCCCATTTCGACCAAGGCATTGCTTCAGGCGCGGCGCGGCCAACGCGCCGCGTGCTGCCCGCTGCCGGGCTGATCCGCCATGATATATGCTTTCGAAAAGGGGAGTGGTGCGGGGCAAAGGTCGACTCGGCCCGTCACGATCTTTGTCTCGTTTACCGAAACGAACGCATAATGTCAAGTTAAAATAACCAAAATGGTTATCAGCTATTCGCCTTGCAGCCAACCGCAGGGGACTCTAAGCAGAGCCAAATCTGAGCGAACCAAGGGGGATGGAATGCTGCGCCGCCTGTATGACTGGACCATGGCCAAGGCGGCGGATCGCCGTGCGGAATGGTGGCTGGCGCTGTTCGCCTTTGCCGAAGCCAGCTTTTTCCCGGTGCCGCCGCATCCGCTGCTGGGCATCATGTGTCTGGCCGAGCCGAAAAAGGCGATCCGTTTCGCCCTGATCGCCACGCTGGCCTCGGTCGCGGGCGGATTGCTGGGCTATGGCATCGGCCATTTCCTGTATGACAGCATCGGCACCCAGCTGCTGGCGCTGCTGGGGATGAGCGAAAGTTTCCCCAAGGTGGCCTGCTATCTGCGCGAATATGGCGTTGAAATCATCATGCTGAAGGGGATGACGCCGATCCCGTTCAAGCTGCTGACCATCACTGCCGGGTTCATCGCCATGCCGCTGTTGCCGTTCATCGGTGCCAGCCTGGTATCGCGCAGCATCAGCTTCATGATCGTCGGCGTGCTGTTCCGCCTGTTCGGCGCGCCGATCAAGAGCTTCATCGACAAATATCTGGGCCTCGCCACCGCCGGTTTCGTGGCGCTGGTCGTAGCGGGCTTTCTGGCGATTACCCTGCTGGGCGGCGGCAACCACGATAGCAGCGCCAAATGCGCAGCTGCCAGCAGCGTTGCGGTGGCGGTACGGTGAGCGCGGCGATCCGGCTCTATCACTGCGCCAATGCCCGCTCGTTCCGCGCGCTATGGGCGCTGGAAGAGCTGGGGATGCCCTATGAACTGGAACTGATGCCGTTTCCCCCGCGCTTCCGGGTGGAAGGCTATCGCGAGATCAATCCGCTCGGCACGGTGCCGGCGCTGCTGGTCGATGGCCAGCTGATGACCGAAAGTGCGGCGATTCCGCATTTCCTGGCCACGCGGTTTGGCCCCGGCCCGCTTGCCGTCGCGCCGGATGAGGCGGAATATGCCGCCTATCTCAACTTCCTGCATATGGGCGAAGCGACGCTGACTTTCCCGCAGACCATCCATTTGCGCTATACGCGGCTGGAGCCGCCCGAGCGGCGCGTGGTGCAGGCGGCGGAGGATTATGCCCAGTGGTTCGGCTCACGCCTGCGCAATGCGGAAATGCTGATGGGCCCGCAATTCGCCTGTGCCGGGCGCTTTACCATGGCCGATATCTCGGTGGGCTATGCGGTGATGCTGGCCCAGTCGATCGGGCTGGAAGCGCAGGTGACGCCCGGCATGGCTGCTTACTTCGCCCGGCTGAGCCAGCGCCCCGGCTTCATCCGGGCAATGGCCGCGCAGGGCACCGCGGATGGCAACACCAATCCGCTTTAGCGAAGCTGCCAAACGAAAAGGCCGGGAAGGTTTCCCCTCCCGGCCTTTCGAATTTTGCTGAACTGCAAAAGCGTCAGGCGCTCTGCACTTCGGCCATGTCGATCTTCAGGCCGGGGCCCATCGACGAGGACAGGCCAACCTTGCGCAGGTACTTGCCCTTGGCGCCGGTCGGCTTGGCCTTGACCACGGCATCGACGAAAGCGTCGAAATTGGCCTTTAGCTGCTCGTTCGAGAAGCTCATCTTGCCAATGCCGCCGTGGATGATGCCCGCCTTTTCGACGCGGAATTCGATCTGGCCGCCCTTGGCTGCCTTCACCGCTTCAGCGACGTTCGGGGTGACGGTGCCCAGCTTCGGGTTCGGCATCAGGCCCTTGGGGCCCAGCACCTTGCCGAGGCGACCGACGATGCCCATCATGTCCGGCGTGGCGATCACGCGGCCATAATCCAGATTGCCGGCCTGCATGTCTTCCAGCAGGTCTTCGGCACCAACCTTGTCAGCACCGGCGGCCAGAGCGGCATCGGCCTTGTCACCGCGTGCGAACACGGCAACCTTCACGTCCTTGCCGGTGCCCGAAGGCAGCACGACCATGCCGCGCACCATCTGATCGGCGTGACGGGGATCGACGCCCAGGTTCAACGCCACTTCCAGCGATTCGTCGAACTTGGTGGTCTTCAGATCCTTGAGCAGCTGGATGGCTTCATCAACGCCATAGTGCTGCTGGTTGTCGCCGAGCTTTTCGGCCAGCGACTTCTGCTTCTTGGTCAGCTTTGTCATGTCCTCAGCCCTCCACAACCTGCAGGCCCATCGAACGGGCCGAACCTTCGATGATCTTGGTCGCCTGTTCGATGTCGTTGGCGTTCAGATCAGCGAACTTGGTCTGGGCGATTTCGGCCAGCTGCGAACGCTTGATGGTTCCGGCGGAAACCTTGCCCGGTTCCTTCGAGCCGGACTTCAGATTGGCAGCCTTCTTGATCAGGAAGCTGGCCGGGGGAGTCTTGGTGACGAAAGTGAAGCTGCGATCCGCATAGACCGTGATGATGGTCGGGATCGGCATGGCCTTTTCCAGATCCTGCGTGGCGGCGTTGAACGCCTTGCAGAATTCCATGATGTTCACGCCGCGCTGACCCAGCGCAGGGCCGATCGGCGGCGAGGGGTTGGCAGCGCCCGCAGGCACCTGCAGCTTGATATAGCCTTCAATTTTCTTGGCCACGATGGGCCTCCTTTCTTCCTGTCGCGCCGCCGCAGCGGGCACTCAGAGTAAGCGGTCAGGCAGCGGCCCGAAGACCGCCTTCCGCACGGAATCGCATGGGCAATCCCCAAGCGAAGGCGCGCGCCTAGTCGAAAGCGCGCGGGATTGCAAGGAAAACGGGATCAGGTGCCGAGCGGTGCGGTCTGGCCTGATCCGGTGCGTGCCGGGCGTGGCGGTGCTTCGCCGCGCGGCGGGTTGCGGCCGCCGGTGGCGCGGTTGAGGAAATCATCATTGGCGGCGGGCGGGGCGTTTTGCGGTTCGGTCACCAGCCCGCCTCCGTTTCCGCCATTGCTTTCGGGTCCGTTACCTGCGGGAGCGCCGCTCCCTTGTGCGCCGGGCTGCACCAGATTGCCCTGATCATCGTAATAGGAATAATTGTCCGGATTGCCGCCCAGATTGGTTTCGTCATCGGGTTCGAGCTGCCAGGCGGGAAGGGTAGCGTTGGTATCGAATTTTTCCACCGGGCGCCTGGCCACTGCCACCTTCATATAAGCGGCAAATGCGCGGGCGGGCGCAGTGCCGCCCTGCAGGCCGGGCACCGGCCTGTCATCATCGCGGCCCATCCATACGCCAGTGGTGATGCCGCTGGAAAAGCCCAGGAACCAGCCATCCTTGTTACTTGATGTGGTGCCGGTCTTGCCAGCCACCGGGCGGCCGATCTGGGCAGCCCGGCCAGTGCCGGTGGCAACCGCGCTTTGCAGCAGATCGGTTATGCCTGCCGCGACATGCTGAGCCACCAGCGTTGGCGCTGCCTTTGCCTGCCGCTGATACAGCACCCTGCCATCGGTGGTGACCACCTTGGTAATGCCATAGGGATCGATCGCCTGCCCCTTGGCGGAAACCGCAGCAAAGGCACGGGTCATGTCGATCAGCCGCACTTCATTGCTGCCCAGCACCATCGAAGGCACCGTGGAAATCGGCGTGGTGATGCCAAAACGGCGGGCCATGCCGGCCACCGCGCTGAAGCCCACCTCGTTGCCCAGCTGTGCGGCGACGGTGTTCTTTGAATAGGCAAAGGCGGTGCGGACATCGATCTTGCCAGCGAAAGAACCGTTGGAATTGCGCGGGCTCCAGCCATCGATGGTCACCGGTTCATCCACCACCGCATCATTGGGGGTATAGCCTGCCTCCAGCGCCGCCAGATAGACGAACAGCTTCCACGCTGATCCCGGCTGGCGCACGGCATTGACCGCGCGGTTATAGTTCGAGGTGACGTAATCGGTGCCGCCGACCATCGCCAGCACCGCGCCATCCCGGTCCATGCTGACCAGCGCGCCCTGCGCGCCGCCGGGGGCGTTGCGTTGGACGGCTTCGGTCGCGGCCTGCTGCATGCCCGGATCCAGCGTGGTCCACACCTCGATCGGCTCGCTGTTTTCGGGGAGCAGCAGATCAAGCTGGGGCAGCGCCCAATCGGTGAAATAGCGCACCGAATTCTGCCCCTTTTCCGATGCGAACTTGATTGAATCGAGATCGGCGGCATCGGCCTGTTCGGCGCTGATCACGCCATTGTCCTGCATCAGCGTTACCACCACCTTGGCGCGGCCAATCGCCGCTTGCTGATCGGCGGTGGGGGAATAGTTCGACGGTGCCTTGACCATCCCGGCGATGATCGCCGCTTCGGGCAGCGACAGCTGGGCGGCGGAATGGCCGAAGAATTTGCGGCTGGCGGAATCGACGCCATAGGCACCGCCGCCGAAATAGACCTTGTTGAGGTAAAGTTCGAGCACCTGATCCTTGGAAAACTTCCATTCCAGCGCCAGCGCCAGCAGCATTTCGCGCAGCTTGCGGTTCCAGGTGCGGTTGTTGTTCAGAAAGACGGTACGGGCCAACTGCTGGGTGATTGTCGATCCGCCCTGCTTCCAGCGCCCGTCCCGAAAGCGGACATAGAACGAGCGGGCAATGCCGATCGGATCGACGCCGATATGCTGGCGAAAACGGCGATCCTCAGTAGAGAGCATCGCATCCTTCATCACCTTGGGAATCTGGCCATAGGCCAGCCATTTGCCATAGCTTGGCCCCAGCGAAACCAGTTCGGTCCCGTCGCGGGCGCGCACCACGATCATCTGCCCGGCCTGGCTGCTTTTCAGCTCGTCATAGGCGGGCAGCGAACGCGCGGTCAGCCATACCGCCAGCGTCAGCGACAGGGCACCGATCACCGCCAGCGACAGGCCCCATGTGATCAAGCGGCGGAACCAGCGGCGCGGCGGTGAAGCGGTGGGGCTGGATCCGGCACCGCGCCTGATATCGTTACGAGCCATGCCGGATTTCTATTCCTTTCGCGTGCCTCTGCGTCACTGCGGCGTCTGCATAGGCCAGTAATGAGGCAAGGTTAAGAGCCTGTCGCGCGATCAGCGTGCTTTGCCCTATTTCCTGGGCTCGAAATCCAGTGCGGCGCTGTTGATGCAATAGCGCAGACCGGTTGGGGCCGGACCATCGGGAAAGACATGGCCGAGATGGCCTTCACAGCGCGCGCAGCGCACTTCGGTGCGAATCATGCCGTGGCTGGTATCGCGATGCTCGTCGATCGCGGCCTCCTGCAGCGGGGCGGTGTAGCTGGGCCAGCCGCAGCCGGAATCGAATTTTTCCTCCGACGCGAACAGCGGTTCACCGCAACCCGCGCAGAAATAGGTGCCGGGGTCCTTGGTGCCTGCATATTTGCCGGTGAAGGCCCGTTCGGTACCCGCTTGGCGCAGGATGGCATATTGCTCCGGCGTCAGCCGTTCGCGCCATTCGTCTTCGGAAAGGTGCAGCTTTTCAGTCATGCGATCTCCTTGGGGAGCCACTGATATGGGGTCAGTGCATATGCTCGACAAGCAGCACCGAACCATCATGACCGGAAACCCGCATCCGGGTCCCCGGTTCGGCATCGGGGCCGCGGGCCATCCATTCGCTGTCACCCAGTTTGACGCGGCCACCCGCAGCATCGATGGCGTGAGTCACCAGCACCACCTGGCCAATGGCTTGCCCGCCGCGATCGTTCAGCTGCGGATCGGCGGATTTCACCGGATTGCGCTGCAACCAGTTGCGCCCCGCGAACACAAATACCACCGCCAGCACGGCGAACAGCACGATCTGCAAGGGTATGCCGATTGGCACCAGCCAGCTGACCGCCCCGGTGACCAGCGCCGCAGCCGAGAGCCAGATCAGGAATACGCCAGGGATGGTCATCTCGCCAATGGCGAGCACCAGCCCCAGCGTCAGCCAGAACCAGTGCGGATCGAGCGTTTCCAGCCAGTCCATCCGGTTATGCCTTCTTGTCGCCGAGTGCGTCGCGCACCAGTTCACCGATGCCGCCAACCGTGCCGATCAGCTGCGTCGCTTCGACCGGGAACAGGATGGTCTTGGCATTGGGGGAGGTGGCGAACTGGCTGACCGCTTCGGTATATTTCTGGGCGATGAAGTAGTTCAGTGCCTGGCTGCCCGATTTGGCGATGGCTTCGGATACCATCAGTGTTGCCTTGGCTTCGGCCTCTGCCTCGCGCTCACGGGCTTCGGCATCGCGGAAGGCGGCTTCGCGGCGACCTTCGGCCTGCAGGATCTGGCCCTGCTTTTCACCTTCGGCGCGCAGGATCTCGCTGGCACGCAGGCCTTCTGCCTCAAGGATCGAAGCGCGCTTTTCACGCTCGGCCTTCATCTGCCGGGCCATGGCGTTGGAAATATCGGCGGGCGGGCGGATATCCTTGATCTCGACGCGGGTGATCTTGACCCCCCAGGGCGAGGTGGCGTGATCGACCACAGAAAGCAGGCGGGCGTTGATCTCATCACGCTTGGACAGCGTTTCGTCGAGATCCATCGAACCCATCACCGTGCGCAGGTTGGTGGTGGTAAGCTGCATGATCGCGACATAGAGATTGGAAACTTCATAAGCGGCCTTGCCGGCATCCAGCACCTGAAAGAACACCACCGCATCAACGCCAACCATGGCATTGTCGCGGGTGATGATTTCCTGCCCGGGTATGTCGAGCACCTGCTCCATCACGTTCACCTTGTGGCCAACCCGATCGATGAAGGGGATGATCACATGCAGGCCGGGCGTTGCCGCCAGCGTATATTTGCCCAGCCGTTCGATGGTATAGACATAGCCCTGCCGGACCACGCGCACGCCCATCAGCAGGAACAGGAACACCGCGACCAGCAGTGCCAGCAATACTCCGCCCATTTTGAAACTCCATTGTTGCCGATCAGGAGTTTAGCGCCACGCGGGTGAGGAGCAAGCAGAACCGGAAACAGGCGTCCGGACACGTTCCGGCGCAGGAAAATTTCGCTTCGGCGCGAAGGGGAAAAACTTTCTCGCGCAGGCTGGATCTAAAATCTATCCCAAAGGTTGACATAGATTTGGGAGTCGGAGCGTTCATGGATTTCGCCAGCTTTGATCTAGCCGCGCTGCTGCCATTTATCGGCGTTGGCTTTGCCGCACAGCTGGTGGATGGGGCGCTGGGCATGGCCTTTGGCGTGATTTCCAACACGTTGCTGGTGGGCGTGCTGGGTATTCCGCCAGCATTGGCATCACAGCGCGTGCATCTGGTCGAATGCTTCACCACCGCCGGTTCGGGGATCAGCCATCTGCTGCATGGCAATATCGACAAGGTGCTGTTTTTCCGCCTGCTGTTGCCCGGTGTGATTGGCGGTGTGCTGGGCGCCTATGTGCTGACTTCGCTCGATGCCAGCGTGGTGAAGCCCTTTGTGCTGCTCTATCTGACCGCGATCGGCATCTACATTCTGGCGCGCGGTCTGCTCTTTCCGCCCAAGCTCAAAGAGGCGAAGCTGATTGCCCCGTTGGGGCTGTTCGGCGGTTTTCTGGATGCGGCGGGCGGCGGCGGCTGGGGGCCGGTGGTAACGTCCAACCTGCTGATTCAGGGTGCCGATCCGCGCAAGGTTGTGGGTACGGTCAACACCGTGGAATTCTTCCTGACGCTGACCGTTTCGGCCGCCTTTGTCTTTCACCTTGGCTTTGCCGATGTTGCCGGGCCAACGCTGGGGCTGATCATCGGCGGACTGGCCGCCGCACCGATCGGCGCATGGGCGGCCAAGCACTTCAATCCCAAGACCATGCTGGTGCTGGTCGGGATCGTGCTGACCGCAACCAGCGCCTATGGCGTTTACCGAGCCTGGGGCTAGACTGCTCGACCCTAACCCGCGATCCCGCCTAACCCGCGATCCCGGCGGCGGCCAGCACCGCCAATGTCAGCACATCCGGCGCAATGGCGGTCATCGGCACGATCTGCACCGGCTTTTCCATCCCGATCAGCATCGGGCCAATCGTGGCATTGCCTGCCAGTTCGCGCAGCAGCTTGGCGGATAGATTGGCCGATTGCAGGCCCGGCATCACCAGCACATTGGCGGGCGCGGTCAGGCGGCTGAACGGATAGTTCTTCATCACCGTGGGGTTCAGCGCGGCATCGGGGGCCATTTCGCCTTCATACTCAAAGCCCGGCTGGCGCTCATCGAGCAGATGCACCGCATCGCGGATGTTTTCGAGCCAGCGCCCCGGCGGGTTGCCAAAGGTGGAATAGGACAGGAAGGCGACACGCGGTTCATGCCCCAGCCGCCGCGCCACGGCGGCGGTTTCGGTGGCGATATGGGCCAGCAGTTCGGCGCTGGGCCGCTCGTTGATCGTGGTATCGGCCAGGAAGACGGTGTAATTCTTGCCGATCATCAGATGAACGCCAAAGGGCACCTGATCCGGGGCCGGATCCAGCACCTGGCGGATTTCGCGCATGGATTGGCCAAAGGGGCGGGTCAGGCCGGTCACCATGGCATCGCCGACCCCCAGCTTGAGCAGGGCCGAAGCGAAGACGTTGCGATCCTGATTGACCATGCGCCGCACGTCGCGTTCCAGAAAACCGCGCCGTTGCAGCCGTTCATACAGGAAATCGACCATGGCCGGCACATGGCTGCTGACCGCGGAGTTCTCGATCTCGTAACTGTCGGGATTGCCAACGCCCAGCTCCACCAGCTTGTCGCGCACTGCCTGGGTGCGCCCCACCAGCACCGGTGTACCATAGCCGAAATCGCGGAACTGGATGGCGGCGCGCAGCACCACTTCCTCTTCCGCTTCGGCAAAGATCACGCGCTTGGGATTGGCCTGCGCCTCGGCATAAACGCGGGTCAGCACCGAAGTGGTCGGGTTGAGCCGCGCTTTCAGGCTCAGCCGATAGGCGTCGAAATCTTCGATCGGCTTTTGCGCGACACCGGAATCCATCGCCGCCTTGGCCACGGCGGAGGATACCACTTCCATCAATCGCGGATCGAATGGCGCGGGGATGATGTAATCGCGCCCGAACGCGTGGTTCTTGCCATAGGCAGCGGCGACCTCTTCGGGCACCTGCTGACGCGCCAGCTCGGCAATGGCGCGGGCAGCGGCGATCTTCATTTCCTCATTGATCGCGGTGGCCCGCACATCGAGCGCACCGCGAAATATGAAGGGGAAGCCCAGCACATTGTTGACCTGGTTGGGATAGTCGGAGCGCCCGGTGGCGATGATCGCATCGGGTCGGACCTTTTGCGCATCCGGCGGGCTGATTTCGGGATCGGGATTGGCCATGGCGAAGATGATCGGCTGGGGTGCCATCTTCTCCACATATTCGGGTTTCAGCGCCCCGGCGGCGGAAAGGCCCAGAAAGATATCTGCCCCCACCAATGCCTCTTCCAGAGTCCGCGCCGCCGTGTCGATGGCATGCGCGCTCTTCCACTGATCCATGCCGGTTTCGCGGCCGCGATAGATCACGCCCGAACGATCGCAGACGGTGACGTTCTGATGCTGAACGCCCATCGATTTGATCAGCGCAGTGCAGGCCAGCGCCGAAGCACCCGCGCCGTTCACCACCACCTTCACATCCTTGAAATCGCGCCCGGTCAGGTGGCAGGCGTTGACCAGCCCCGCCGCGGCGATGATCGCGGTGCCGTGCTGATCGTCGTGCATCACCGGGATTTTCATGCGTTCGCGCAGCGCCTGCTCGATCACGAAGCATTCCGGGGCCTTGATGTCTTCCAGATTGATCCCGCCGAAGCTCGGCTCCATCAGCGCGACCGCTTCGATGATGGCATCCGGATCTTCGGTGGCCAGTTCGATGTCGATGGAATCGACATCGGCAAAGCGCTTGAACAGCACCGCCTTGCCTTCCATCACCGGCTTGGACGCCAGCGCCCCCAGATTGCCCATGCCGAGGATTGCGGTGCCGTTGGAAATCACCGCAACCAGATTGCCCTTGGCGGTATAATCATACGCAGTGGCCGGATCATCGGCGATGGCCTGCACCGGCACGGCGACACCCGGTGAATAGGCCAGGCTCAGGTCGCGCTGGGTCGCCATGGGCTTGCTGGCGATGATCTCGATCTTACCGGGGCGAATGGTGTTATGATAAAACAGCGCTTCGCGTTCGGTGAATTTGACGTTGCTTTCGGATTGGGGGCTCTCGGTTTGGGGCGAATTTTCGTCAGACACGCTCAATCTCCAAATTCGGCTTCGCCCTAACGCAGCAGAGCGCAATGCGATAGGGGAAAGCGTGGGTTGCCGCATTCCGAATCGCCTGCGCTGCGGCTAACCCCGTTTCATGTCTGCCGCCGCGACTCCGATGATGGCCCAGTATCTTGCGCTCAAGGCGCAGGCTGGGGACTGTCTGTTGTTCTATCGAATGGGCGATTTTTTCGAGCTGTTCTTTGACGATGCCAAGCAGGCGGCGCAGATTCTCGATATCGCGCTGACCAGTCGCGGCGAGCATATGGGGGTGCCGATCCCGATGTGCGGGGTGCCGGTGCATTCAGCGGAAGGCTATCTGGCGCGGCTGATCAAGGGTGGCTGCCGCGTTGCCATCGCCGAACAGACCGAAACCCCCGAAGAAGCGAAAAAGCGCGGCGGATCGAAGGCGCTGGTGGCGCGGGACATCGTCCGTTTTGTCACGGCGGGCACGCTCACCGAGGAAGCCTTGCTTGAACCGCGCCGGGCAAATGTGCTGGCGGCGATTTGCGAATTGCGGGGCGAAATCGGGATTGCCGCCTGTGATATCTCGACCGGCCGAATGGAGCTGGAACAATGCCCGCCCGAACGCGCGGGCGCGGCGTTGGCACGGCTGGGGGCCAGCGAACTGGTCGCGCCAGAGGGCTGGGATGGGGTTCCTGATGCGGCCATCCTGCGCCCGGCCCGCGATTTTTCCAGCGAGGGCGGCGAGGCGCAGCTCAAGGCGGTTCACGGCGTTGCAACGCTGGATGGCTTCGGCAGTTTTACCCGGCCGATGCTGGCGGCAGCAGGCGGGCTGATCGCCTATCTTGAGCATGTCGGGCGGGGCAAGCTGCCATTGCTGTTGCCGCCGGAGGCGCGCAGCGGCGAGGCGCATCTGGCGATGGATGAGGCGACGCGGACCAGTCTGGAAATCCTGGTTTCCAGCCAGGGTTCCCGGCGCGGCAGCCTGATCGAGGCGGTGGACCGCTGCGTTACCGGTGCAGGCGCGCGGCAATTGGCCGATGATCTTTCCGCGCCGCTGACCGATGCCGCCGCCATCGAAGGGCGGCTGGCGCTGGTCCAGTGGCTGCATGATGATCCGCTGCTGCGCGGCGATCTGCGGGCGGTATTGCGGGCGCTGCCCGATGTCGGCCGGGCGCTGGGGCGCGTGGTGGCGGGGCGCGGCTCACCGCGTGATCTGGGGCAGCTGCGCGACGGGCTGGGCGAGGCGCGGCGCATCCATGACCATCTCCTGACCCGTGCTGACCGCCCCGCCTTGCTGGAGCAGCTGCTGCCCTTGTTGTCAGGGCATGGCGCGCTGGTGGACCTCTATAGCCGTGCGCTGGTGCCATCGCCGCCGACCGAGCGTTCGCAGGGTGGCTTCATCGCCGAAGGCTATGACGCGGCGCTGGATGATCTGCGCCGTATTTCCGGCGATGCCCGCCGCGCGATCGCCATGCTGGAAGCGAAATATCGTGACCAGACCGGCATTGCCGCGCTGAAAATCCGGCACAATGGCGTGCTTGGCTATTTTGTCGAGGTGCCCGCGCGTCATGCCGATGCATTGATGCTGCCGGACAGCGGCTTTACCCATCGTCAGACCATGGCCGGTGCGGTGCGCTTCAATGCGCTGGCGCTGCATGAGGAAGCCAGCCGGATCGCTGAGGCTGGCGGCCACGCTCTGGCCGCAGAAGAGGCGCATTTTGAGGAACTGGTCGCTACCGCGATCGCCGCGCGTCAGCCGATCGCCGCCACTGCGGCTGCGTTGGCCCGGATCGATGTCGCCGCCGGGCAGGCTGAGCGTGCCGCCGAAGGGGGCTGGTGCCGCCCGCAGATTGGTGAGGCGATGGAACTGGCGATCACCGGTGGCCGCCATCCGGTGGTGGAAGCAGCGCTTGCCGCCAAGGGTGAGCGGTTTGTCGCCAATGATTGCACGCTGGTGCCGCAGAACCGGCTATGGCTGGTCGGCGGGCCGAACATGGGCGGCAAGAGCACATTCCTGCGGCAGAACGCGCTGATCGTGCTGCTGGCGCAGGCTGGCGGTTTCGTGCCGGCGCAATCGGCGCGGATCGGG
>JBGAIR010000081.1:0-6055 GCA_044225335.1 Novosphingobium sp.
CGAGATTACTGCGCCAAGCCCGAGAATGAGGCATACTATCGGCCCGGCCATGCCGGCCGTCGGCCTGTGCAGAGTTGCGGCCGCTGCTCCGGCAGCGCCGCCGCCCAGCAACAGCGCGGCAACGGCCCAGCGGACATAGGGCGGCAACAGCGGTTCACGTTCCGCGCTGGCGACATCATCACTGACCGTCATCGAATATCTCCTCGATCGAGAGGTTGAACAGCCGCGCGATGCGGAACGCCAGCGGCAGCGAAGGATCGTGCTTTCCGGTTTCGATCGCATTGACCGCCTGGCGCGAGACATCCAGCCGCAAGGCCAACTCGGCCTGGCTCCAGTCGCGCTCCGCGCGCAGCACTTTCAGTCGATTGTTCATGCCAACAAGACCTGTCTTTGTGTCAGGTGTTGCTGACATATAGTCATGATTCACTGACTATGTCAACACTACCTTACATTGCTGCGCGGTGGTTGATTTGCGCGGCCCGATCCGCCAAAGGCGCGCAACCATGGCAGACACGGCACAACCGCTCAGCTTTCAGGACATGATCTTGCGGCTCCACGCTTTCTGGAGCGCGCAGGGCTGCCTGATCCTGCAACCCTATGACATGCGCATGGGCGCGGGGACGTTTCACCCCGCCACCACGCTGCGCGCGCTGGGGCCGGAACCTTGGAAGGCCGCCTATGTGCAGCCCAGTCGCCGCCCGACCGACGGGCGCTATGGCGAAAACCCCAACCGGCTGCAGCATTATTATCAGTATCAGGTGATCCTGAAGCCGAACCCGGCCAATCTGCAGGAGCTTTATCTGCAATCGCTGGCGGAAATCGGCGTGGATCCGCTGGCGCATGATATCCGCTTTGTCGAGGATGATTGGGAAAGCCCCACGCTGGGTGCCTGGGGGCTCGGCTGGGAAGTGTGGTGCGACGGGATGGAAGTCACCCAGTTCACCTATTTCCAGCAGGTCGGCGGGTTTGATTGCAAGCCGGTCGCGGGCGAGCTGACCTATGGGCTTGAACGGCTGGCGATGTATATCCAGGGCGTCGACCGGGTCTATGATCTGCGCTTCAACAATGAAGGCGTCAGCTATGGTGATGTGTTCCTGAAGAATGAGCAGGAGCATTCGAAATACAATTTCGAAGTCGCCGATACCGCCAGCCTGTTCGATGGTTTTGCCAAGGCCGAGGCCGAATGCCAGCGCTGCATCGCGGCGCAGGTGCCGCTGGCGGCCTATGATCAGGCGATCGAGGCCAGCCATCTGTTCAACCTGCTGCAGGCGCGCGGCGTGATCAGCGTGCAGGAACGCGCCAGCTACATCGGCCGCGTCCGTGATCTGGCCAAGGGCAGCTGTCAGGCCTGGATCGAAAAGAACAAGGACGAATGGGCCGCAAAATATCCGGAGTGGAGCCTGTGAGCACTTTCCTCCTCGAACTTCGCTCGGAAGAAATCCCCGCTCGCATGCAGACTGGTGCGCGTGGCATCCTGCAAGGCGCGTTTCAGAGCGTGCTGGACAGCTTAGGGATCGCCTATGATTGGACTGCTATCGAGCAGTATTCGACACCACGCCGACTGGTTTTGATAGTTCCTAACCTGCCACTGTATACGGCGGCGGTGAGTGAAGAATTGAAGGGGCCGCGGACCTCTGCGCCGGAGCAAGCGCTCGAAGGATTTTTGCGCAAGACGGGATTCACCAAGGATCAATTGACAGAGCGTGATGGCGTTTGGTTTGCGATTGCCGAGAAACCTGGCCGTGACATCAGCGCGGTGATCGCCGAAGCGATCCCGGATATCGTTCGGCAGTTCTATTGGCCAAAGTCCCAAAGATGGGGCGCGGCTTCTATCAAATCAGAGTCTCTAAGGTGGGTGAGGCCATTGCAAGGGGTGGTGGCTCTGCTGGATGAGGCAGTGATACCCTTCGAGATTGACGGAATTATCTCTGGGCGCGAAACCCTTGGGCATCGGTTCCATTCGTCTGGGATGATTTCAATTGCGTCACCCGAAACGTATCTGGCTCAGATGCGGGCTGCACATGTTATCGTTGACCAAGGGGAGCGTCAGCGAATTATTGAAAATGGCGCAAAGGCTATCGCAAATGCTGCCGGTCTGACGCTTGTCGAGGACGAAGGGCTGGTGGTCGAAAACGCGGGCCTCACCGAATGGCCGGTGCCGCTGCTTGGCCGGTTTGACGAGGAATATCTTGAGGTTCCGCCCGAAGTTATCCAGCTAACCGCGCGCACCAACCAGAAATATTTCGTTTGCGAACAGGATGGCAAGCTGGCCAACGCTTTCGTCTGCACCGCCAATATCGCGGCGGCGGATGGCGGCGCGGCGATTGTTGCGGGCAACCGCAAGGTGCTCGCCGCGCGGCTTTCCGACGCGCGCTTCTTCTGGCAGCAGGATCGCAAAAAGACGCTGTCTGAGCATGCCGAAGGGCTGAAGCGGATCACCTTCCACGAAAAGCTGGGCACCGTTGCCGACAAGGTGGAGCGCGTTGCGAAGCTGGCCGAATGGCTGGCGAGCGAAGGCATCGTGCCGAATTGCGATCCGGCGCTGGCACGCAAGGCTGCCGAATTGTGCAAGGCCGATCTTGTCACCGAAATGGTCGGCGAATTCCCCGAACTGCAAGGGCTGATGGGCGGCTATTACGCCCGCGCCGAAGGCCTGCCCGATGCGGTGGCCGACGCGATCCGCGATCATTACAAGCCGGTCGGGCAGGGTGATGAAGTACCCACCGCGCCGGTTACGGTAGCGGTGAGTCTGGCGGATAAGCTGGATACGCTTGCAGGGTTTTTCGCGATTAATGAAAGGCCGACGGGTTCTAAAGACCCCTTTGCGTTGCGGCGGGCGATTATTGGTGAGGCTGCGATATTCCAGTCTGGCTTGCGTGGATCTCAGTCAAGGATCATGCAGGCGGCGACCGCCCTTGTTAAGTCAGTTCCTGCGGTTGCCGAACTCTCGAAGCAGTTTGAAGCTGGTGCAGCTGAATTTGCGAAGTTAGATAAGAAGCAGCTTGAAACCCCATATTCTGAATTCGTTGCAACGTTGCTGGTCGAATTTCTCGTAGACCGCCTCAAAGTCCAGCAACGCGAAGCTGGCGTCCGTCACGATCTAATCGATGCGGTGTTCGCGCTCGGCGGCGAAGACGATCTCGTCCGCCTGCTCGCCCGCGTCCACGCATTGCAGGCGTTCATCGGCACTGAGGATGGCACCAATCTGCTCGCCGGATACAAGCGCGCGGCGAATATCCTCAAGAAGGAAGATTATACCCCCGGTGCGGTCAATTCTGCGCCAGAGCCTGCCGAAGCGGCGCTGATCGCGGCGCTGGATCAGGCGGAGCCACGCGCCGAATGTGCTGTAGCGGCTGAAGATTTCACCGCGGCCATGTCGGCGCTGGCAACGCTGCGGGCACCGATCGATGCATTTTTCGATCAGGTGACTGTCAACGATTCCGATCAGTCGAAACGTGCTGCACGTCTGGCATTGCTTGATCGTTTTCGTGCTGCAGTGCACAAAGTGGCTGACTTCTCGCGCATCGAAGGTTAGGGCGAAGGCACACCGTCACCGATTCGGCGGTTCCGTAAAAAATGGCGGATTTGCATGACTGCATACGTATTCACCTTCGGCGGCGGGGCAAGCCATCAAGATGCCCGGGCAAAGGACAAGACGGTGGTTGGCGGCAAGGGCGCAAACCTTGCCGAAATGGCGGGGATCGGTTTGCCGGTACCCCCTGGCTTTACCATCACCACCGAGGAATGCGTTCGCTATCTGGCCGAAGGCGGTGACTTTTCGGATCAGCGCAAGGCAGAAGTTGCCGATGCGCTGGTTCATATCGAAAATGCCGTGGGCAAGAAATTCGGCGATACCGCCAATCCGCTGCTGGTTTCGGTACGGTCTGGTGCGCGGGTTTCGATGCCCGGCATGATGGATACGGTGCTGAACCTGGGGTTGAATGACGCCACGGTTGAAGGGCTGGCGACATCATCCGGCGATGCCCGCTTCGCCTGGGACAGCTATCGCCGCTTCATCCAGATGTATTCGGATGTGGTGCTGGGGCTGAACCACCATCTGTTTGAGGATGCACTGGAGATCGCCAAGGAAGACAACGGCTTTTATGCTGATGTCGAAATGGGCGCGGAACATTGGCAGGCGCTGGTCAGCGAATACAAGGCGATCGTTGAAAGCGAACTCGGCCGCCCGTTCCCGCAGGATGTGCATGAACAGCTGTGGGGCGCGATCCGCGCCGTGTTTGACAGCTGGGATTCGGACCGCGCCAAGGTCTATCGCCGGCTCAACGATATTCCGGGTGACTGGGGCACGGCGGTGAACGTGCAGGCGATGGTATTCGGCAATATGGGCGATACCAGCGCCACCGGTGTTGCCTTTACCCGCGATCCCGCCACTGGCGAGAAGGCCTTTTACGGCGAATGGCTGGTCAATGCCCAGGGCGAGGATGTGGTCGCGGGTATCCGCACCCCGCAATATCTCACCAAGGCCGCGCGGACCCGCGCCGGGGCCAAGCCGCTGAGCATGGAAGAGGCGATGCCAGCGGCCTATGCCGAGCTGGCGGCGGTGTTCGAGCTGCTGGAAAAGCATTACCGCGACATGCAGGACATCGAGTTTACCGTGGAACGCGGCAAGCTGTGGATGCTCCAGACCCGCAGCGGCAAGCGCACCGCCAAGGCGGCGCTGAAGATGGCGGTGGATATGGTCGGCGAAGGGCTGATCGATGAAGCCACCGCGATCCGCCGGGTCGATCCGATGGCGCTGGATCAGTTGCTGCACCCCACGCTTGATCCCAAGGCGGCGCGCGATGTGCTGACCAAGGGTCTGCCTGCTTCGCCCGGTGCCGCCTCTGGTGTGATCGTGCTCGATGCCGACAGCGCCGAAAAGCGCGCCGAACGCGGCGAGGCGGTGATTCTGGTGCGGGTCGAAACCTCGCCCGAAGACATTCACGGCATGCATGCGGCCAAGGGCATTCTGACGGCGCGCGGCGGCATGACCAGCCACGCGGCGGTGGTGGCCCGCGGCATGGGGCGCCCATGCGTTTCCGGCGCTTCGGCGGTCTCAATCGACATGGCCAGCCGTTCGCTGAAGATCGGCAATCGCGATCTGAAGGAAGGCGATGTCATCACGCTGGATGGCGCTTCGGGCGAAGTCATGGCCGGGCTGGTGCCGACCATCGAGCCGGAACTGGTCGGCGATTTCGGCACGCTGATGGGCTGGGCTGACAAGCACCGGCGGCTGAAGGTGCGGACCAACGCCGAAACCCCCGCGGATTGCCGCACCGCGCGGCAGTTTGGCGCGGAAGGGGTGGGGCTGTGCCGCACCGAGCATATGTTCTTCGACGCCGGGCGGATCAGCGCGGTGCGACAGATGATCCTGGCCGAGGACGAAAGCGGTCGCCGGGCGGCACTGGCCAAGCTGCTGCCCGAGCAGCGCGCTGATTTCGTCGGCATTTTTGAAGTGATGGCTGGGCTTCCCGTTACCATCCGCCTGCTCGATCCGCCGCTGCATGAATTCCTGCCGCATGGTGACGCGGAATTTGCCGAACTTTCCGACACTATCGGCATCGGCGTCGATACGCTGAAGCGCCGCGCCGGGGAATTGCACGAATTCAACCCGATGCTGGGCCATCGCGGTTGCCGTCTGGGGATTACCTTCCCCGAAATCTACGAGATGCAGGCGCGCGCCATCTTTGAGGCAGCCTGCGACGTGGCCGCCGCTTCGGGCGAAGCACCGGTGCCCGAAGTGATGATCCCGCTGGTCGCCACGCGCAAGGAGCTGGAAATCCTGAAGGGCGTGGTTGATCGCGCGGCCGAGGCAGTGTTCGCCGAAAAGGGCCGGGTGCTGCAATATCATGTCGGCACCATGATCGAATTGCCGCGCGCGGCGCTGATGGCGGGCGAGATCGCCGAAGTGGGCGAATTCTTCTCCTTCGGCACCAACGACCTGACCCAGACCACGCTGGGCGTCAGCCGCGACGATGCGGCGCGCTTCCTCAGCCCCTATGTCGAGCAGGGTATCTACCCGCGCGATCCCTTCGTCAGTCTGGACATCGAAGGC
>JBGAIR010000082.1:0-5922 GCA_044225335.1 Novosphingobium sp.
GATTACTGCGCCTATCCGGTTGCCTCCAATGAAATGGAGCAGCCCCGGGCCATGATCGGCGTGGGCCTGCGCGAGGCCTGAACAAAGCCGTGCTATAGCCCGGCGGTAATCAGATCGGCTTCGGTCAGCCCATCGGGCCGCTTGCGGACATAGAGTGCAAAGGACGCTCCAGAGCGGCTGCCCTGCACCACCTCATCCGATCCGCGCTGCACATGCAGCGGCGCCAGCGCGATCGCGCGGGCGCGGGCGTGATAGAAATCGACCACATCCTGAACCGCAACCGGGGTAACGAAGCCCACCACCCGCAGCTTGCACCCTGCGGCATCGCTGCCCGCCACCTGTTGCACATGCGCGCGGGGATAGACCGGCAGAGCCTGCGGCAACCGCGCGGCCCAGGCGGCGCTATAGCTCAGCTGCCGCGCACAGGGGCGAAGGGCGGGCAAACTGGCGGCAATGCCCGCCGCCGTATCTCCCGCCGCAAATGGCGCAGCCGCATCGCTGGCAGATGGCGCGGGCGCGGCCGGAATCGGGCCGCCATTGGCCTGCTCCGCCGCTTCCCTCGCCGCATCAATCTCATCCTGCGAGCGTTTGAACGGCGGCAATCCGGCGCTGGGCGGTTCACCGCCGGACAGCGCGGTATCGTTGCGGCTCTGCCCGGTAAGGTCGGGATCAGCCATGATCGGATCATGCACCGCGGCGGCGACTTCCGGATCGCCATCGTTCTTCGCCGCATCCTGCTTGCCGCCGCCACAGGCAGAGAGCGCGATAAGCGGCAGGATCGGCAACAGGATGCGGGCAGAGACCATGCGCTTCTAATGCCGCACTGACGCCCAACTGCAAGAGCCGCCGCTCCGCATTGCACAGTTGCGCGCCCATTTCCCCTCCCCGCCCCTTGCAGCCCCAACCCAACCCGGCTAGCGCGCGGCGATGCACAGCCCCACCCCGCATCGCAAGCCCAGCGGCCTGCCCATGGCGCTGGGGGCCTATGGCATATGGGGCCTGCTGCCGCTCTATCTGCGGCTGGTGCACAGCGTGCCGCCGCTGGAATTCATCGGTTGGCGCATCCTCTTTACCCTGCCGTTCTGCCTGCTGTTCATTGCGCTGCGCAAACAGGGGGCAGACCTGCGCGCCGCGCTGGGCAACCCGGCGATCTGGCGCTGGCTGCTGCTGAGCGCGCTGCTGATCGGCGTGAACTGGACGATCTATGTGATCGCGATCCAGGCCGGACATGTGCTGGCCGCCAGCCTCGGCTATTATATCAACCCGTTGGTCAATGTGCTGGCCGGCACGCTGTTTCTGGGTGAGCGGCTGCGGCGGCTGCAATGGGTGGCTGTGGCAGTCGCGGCGGCAGGGGTTTCGCTGCTGGCGTGGGATGCCCGCGATATGCTGTGGATCAGCCTGTCGCTGGCGATCAGCTTTTCGGCCTATGGGCTCGTGCGCAAGCTGACCCCGGTGGGTTCACTGCCGGGGCTGACCATCGAAACCATGGTGCTGGCCCCGCCCGCCGCCGCGCTGGTGCTGTGGTTTGCCGCCAGCCCGCAGGGATCGAGCTTTGGCATCGACTGGCCCTCCAGCCTGCTGATCGCACTGGCCGGAGTGGTAACGGCGGTGCCGCTGCTGATGTTCGCCGTGGCGGCGCGGCGGATGGATTATTCGGCGCTGGGCATGGTTCAGTTCCTTGCCCCCACCGTGGTCTTCATCATCGGCTTGACCGTGTTCCACGAGCCGCTGCGCCCGGTGCAGCTGATCTGCTTCCTGGCGATCTGGGCCGCCATCGCGCTGTTCGTCTGGGACCTGCTGACCCAGCGCCGCCGCAGCATGGCCAACAGGATATGACCCCCGCTCCCTAATTCAATTGAGAAGTTTCGAGCGGGTTCAAATGAAACCAGTGTGTCTGGCGACCAACATCCAGTCCGCATAGTTTCCCTATGCCGTGCCCACGCGCATAGCCCGCGACGCGCCTGATATATGTCGGATCATCCGAATTCTCAAAATTCCAGTCATCGGGATTGAAGCTGGAATAGCCATTTATGGTTGGTTTCCGGTAATATTCGGACAAGACCATTGCATCGACATTGTGCCGATATTTCAGGTAGTCGTTCCGGATATCATTCATCAGCGCACTGCTGTCGTCGGTGTAAACTGACCATGATGTCGTGATTTTTGCGCTTTCCGCTCTTTCTGCAGCCGCATCAGCGCGCGCGGAAATGACAAAAAAGGCCTGACAATCGCGTGGCGGCGCTCCCACTTCGGACAGCATCTTTTGCTGCTTGCTGCGATCAAGATTGAGCGGCGCGTTCAATTGCACCTGTTCCAGCAGCAGAAACCCCACCAGGCATGCGAGCACCGCATTGCTCCGCCCCGATCTGTCAAGATAGGTGAAGGCAATGAAGATCAGCGGCACCAATGCGAACAACAGCCCACGCGCGACGACCCGGATGACATTGGCACCCGGTACAAGCTTGTAGACATAGTACCAGCCGGTGAACCCGCCGGGCCATTTGAACATCAGCGCAAGGAAAAAAACCAGGGCCATTCCCATCAGGAACGGCACGGCATTCCCTTGGCGATTTCGCGCGAACCACGTCACCGCGATCACCCCGACCACGAACAGCCCGGGCGGAATTCCGAACCGCGCCTCGCCGCCAGCCAGGCCGTGCTTGGAGGTAGAGGCCGCGAGTTCGAGCAGGTGCCCCCATACCAGATTGCCCGCACCCACATTGAACAATGTGCCGATCTTGACCGTCGTGGCAGCCGCGCCGCTGGCCCAGTCGTGATGCACTCCCGCCATGGCCTTGGGCAGATAGGCAATGCCCAGCGGCACTAGGGCGACCAGTGCAATGACCGCGCAGAATGCCAGCGCCTGCCATTGACGCCGCAGCGCGGTCCACAGATCCAACCGGATTTGCGATCCGGCGGCGACAAGGGCGACGAGGAGATAGAGTATCGTCCCAAACGCAAAGAACCAGATCATGTAGAATGCGCTGAAGACGGCGAGGCCAAAGCCGATTCCCAGCCCCCCGCCCCACAGGCAAAGCTTTTTCCCGTCATCCGTGAACAAGGCTTTGCCGGCATTGAGCGCAAAGAACATGAGCCACGGCACAAGCCCAACTGACAGAAGCTGCGCGTGGTACATGTGGAGCAGCGAGGCGTTTGCAATGGTGAACAATACCGCACCGGCCAGTGCCAGCCAGAAACGGATCGCGCCCCCGAACCTGAGCAGCACGAACATGCCGAAAAACCCGATCACCTTCATCGTAACATGCGCGATCAGCGCCGACATGAAAATGTCGAACCCGGCAGCCCTGCTCGCGGCAAAAAGCGCCCCGGGGATCAGCAATGCATCGTTGTAACCAATCGTTCCGGCATGCGGGTAGAAATACTGCATGGTAAACGCGGCTTCGCCATGCGCGAAAACATTATACCAATGCTGAAGGATCGACAGCTCGATCATGCCATCATAGCTGTCACCAAAAAACAGATTGAATTTGTTGAGGAATATCCCTCGAAAGAAAAAACCGATGGAAAGCAGCAAAGCCGCAACAACAAAAGCCATGCGCTTGCGCATTCTAAAACCCCAAACCGTTACTGAAACAGCAAGCGCGGCAAGTACGCGTTGCCCATGCCAACCCTGAGACGGTTGGCATCAAGCCGACACAGCCGGCCACATTTTGCAACTGATAAACCTCATGCCCCGCTTGCAAAAGCGGCAATTTTATATGCAGGAAAAACCACCAACCAACAACGGGACTTCACGAGGTATACCATTTGAAAACCAAGAAAATTGCGGTTTTGCTTCCCTGCCACAACGAAGAGGCCGCGATCACCCAGACCATCGCCGGATTCCGGGCCGCTTTGCCCGAAGCCGCCATATATGTGTTTGACAACAACAGCACCGATGCCACGATCGAATGTACGGTTCGCGCTGGTGCCATCGTGCGGCGTGAAGGAATGCAAGGCAAAGGGCATGTGGTGCGCCGGATGTTCGCCGATATCGACGCCGACATCTATGTCATGGCCGATGGCGACGCGACATATGATGCCGCGGCCGCACCTGCCCTGATCGCACGGCTGATCGAAGACAATCTCGACATGGTGGTCGGGTCCCGACAGCATCAGGCAGAGGCGGCCTACCGACGCGGTCATGTGCTGGGGAATCGCATCCTGTCGGGCTTTCTGGCCGGTCTGTTCGGCCGCAGTTTCGACGATATTCTCAGTGGTTATCGGGTGTTTTCGCGGCGCTTCGTCAAGAGTTTTCCGGTTCTGTCGTCGGGCTTTGAGATCGAAACCGAAATCTCGGTGCACGCGCTGGAACTGCGGATGCCGGTTGCGGAAATCACCACTGCCTATGCACCGCGGCCGGAAGGATCGCTTTCCAAGCTCTCCACCGTTCGCGACGGTATACTGATCCTCAAGACAATCATCACTCTCTACCGGATTGAGCGCCCCATTCTGTTCTTCGGCCTGATTGCCGCCGTGCTGCTGGCGGTTTCCTGCGGCCTGAGCCTGCCGCTGGCAATCACATATGCGCAAACCGGGCTCGTGCCGCGTTTGCCCACCGCGATTCTCTGCACTGGGCTGGCACTACTGTCGTTTCTCTGCCTGTTTACCGGCCTGATACTCGATACGGTGGTGCGTGGGCGGCGGGAAATGCGCCGGCTGGCGTATCTTGCCATCCCCTCGGTCGTTTCATGACGGATCAAAATCCACATACGGATCGCAGCACGGCATCAGCCGAAACTTCAACCAGCGGCGCCAGCGAAATATTAGGGCAACTGTGGCGCTATGCGCTGACCGGCGGCCTCGCAACAGTCGTCAACATCGCGATTTACTGGTGCTTGCGCGATGCGCTGGGCTGGGCTGCCAATGCGGCCTGGCTGATCGGCTATCTCGGCGCGGTAGTGACCGGCTACAGCATCCATTCCAGATGGAGCTTTCGCGGCTACGGCCGGGAGAGGAGTCTGGTCAGAACCGGGGGCAAGTTTTTCCTCGCTTCGCTTGTCAGCCTGGGCATCAACTCGTTCTGGGTCTGGCTGCTGGTCGAGAAAGCCGGCTGGCCAACATGGGCACCGATCCCGCTGGTGATTGTGGTGACCCCGCTCGCCGTGTTCGCCATCAACCGCCGATGGGTGTTCCGATAAGGGCGGCCAGCGCCTGCGCCCTGTTTGAATAAAATGGGTGGCGGAAGCACCTTCACCCTAAGCCGCCACCTCCACCGTCTCCTCACCCGCTGCATCGAGCAGGCGTTTCTCGACGGCCTTCAGCCGCTGGCTGGCGTCGATCTTTTCGCCGAGCAGATCGGTGACATAAAAAGTATCCACCGCGCGTTCGCCATAGGTGGCGATATGGGCGGAATGGACGATCAGCTTTGATTCAAACAGCGCCCGCGCCAGCCGGTTGAGCAGCGCCGGGCGATCACGCGCGCTGACTTCTATCACGGTAAAGCGATTGGATGCGCCATTATCGAACTCGGCCAGCGGGCGGACATCAAAGGCATTGGCGCGCAGCCGCGCGGGCGGGCGGGCATCGAGTTGCGGCACCAGCTTGACCCTGTTGGCCAGCGCATCGGCGATCATGGTCTTGATCCGGGCCAGCTGGCTGTCTTCGGAGAATGGGCGTCCGAGCGGATCCTGCACCAGGAAATTGTCCACCGCCATGCCATTGCGGGCGGTGTGGATGCGGGCATCGATGATGTTGCCCCCGGCCAGATGGATGCCGCCGGCGATGCGATAGAACAGCCCCGGATGGTCCGCCGCGATCACCGTCACCAGCGTCGCCCCGCGCGCGGCATAATATTCGGTGTGAACATCCAGCTCTGCGCCTTTCGCCCCGTTGAGCTGGGTGAGGTTCATGGCGATGATATCTTCCGGCTCGGCAATCCAATAGGCATCGCCCAGCTGCCGCCCGGTGGTTTCCACCAGC
>JBGAIR010000015.1:0-52910 GCA_044225335.1 Novosphingobium sp.
GCTGGATGATCCGGCGATCGAGCACCTCGATTTCCTCAGGCTTGCTTTCCACTTCCATGCGGATGCGGCTGGCAGCCTCGTCCATCAGGTCGATCGCCTTGTCGGGCAGGAACCGGTCGGAAATATAGCGATTGGAGAGGGTGGCAGCGGCCACGATCGCGCCATCGGTGATCCGCACCCCGTGGTGCAGCTCGTAACGGTCCTTCAGCCCGCGCAGGATGCTGATCGTATCCTCCACGGTCGGTTCGCCCACGAACACGGGCTGGAACCGGCGCTGCAAGGCGGGGTCTTTCTCGACATATTTCTGATATTCATCCAGCGTGGTCGCGCCGATGCAATGCAGCTCGCCGCGCGCCAGCGCGGGCTTGAGCAGATTGCCTGCGTCCATCGCCCCCTCGCTCTTGCCGGCGCCGATCAGCGTGTGCATTTCATCGATGAACAGGATGATCTCGCCCTCGGCGCCCTTCACCTCATCGAGCACGGCCTTGAGTCGTTCCTCGAACTCGCCGCGATATTTCGCACCGGCGATCAGGCTACCCATGTCAAGCGCCATCAGGCGGCGGTGCTTCAGGCTGTCAGGCACATCACCATTGGCAATGCGCAGCGCCAGACCTTCGGCAATCGCCGTCTTGCCGACGCCAGGTTCACCGATCAGCGCCGGATTGTTCTTGGTGCGGCGGGCAAGGATTTGCACGGTGCGGCGGATTTCCTCGTCACGGCCAATCACCGGATCAAGTTTGCCATCGCGGGCAGCCTGGGTGAGATCGCGGGCATATTTCTTCATCGCGTCATAGGCGTTTTCGGCGCTGGCATTGTCGGCACTGCGCCCGCCGGTGACTTCCTGAATCGCCGCTTCCAGTGCCTTGGGATCGACCTGCGCCACTTTCAGCGCCTGCCCGGCGGGATTGGTCAGCGACAGGGCCAGCGCCTGCAGAATGCGCTGTACGGTGACGAAGCTGTCGCCCGCCTTGCTGGCAAGCTGTTCGGCGGAATCGAGCAGCCGGACCGCATCATTGTCCAGCCCGGGCGTCTGCTGGGCACCGCCGCCGGATACAGCCGGAATCTTGGCCAGCGCCTTGTCCACTTCGGCCTGCGCCGTGCCGGTGCTGCCGCCTGCGCGCTGGATCAGGCCCGCGGCCATGCCTTCATTGTCTTCAAGCAGCGCCTTCAGGATGTGTTCGGGCGTGATCCGCTGATGGTTCATGCGGATCGCCACGGTCTGGGCGCTTTGCAGGAAACCCTTGGCGCGGTCAGTGAATTTTTCGAGGTTCATGGTGTATCAGCCTCCTGTTACACCGAGAGATAGTGTTGCGAAACGGCAACACAAGGGGTGCCTCGCAAGAATTGCGCGAGACATGGCACCATTCCTTGATTCCCCGCAAAATACGCGTGCGGACGCTAATGCGGATCAATCCGTCCGATCATGCGAAAGAAGAACGCGGTTGACCAGCCAAGCAGGAAGATGCCCAGCACGCTTTCAAACGCACCCAGCAAGCGCCAGTGCGGCAGGACATGCGTGTCGTTATAACCCACGGTGGAATAGCTGATCGTCGAGAAATAGAGCGCAGGCTCCAGATCGGGAATCGCCCCCAGCGCCAGATAGGTCGCGGCGAACAGCCAGATTTCCACACCATGCAGCGCCAGCATCGCAAACACCGTGGCAAGCGTGAAGGCAACACCGCGCGGACTGAAGGGATCGATGTGTTGCAGCCGCTCTACCGCTGCCTCGCTACGCAGCGCGCGGTTAAGGCCAAACAGCCCGGCACCGTGCAGGCACACGCAGAGTACCACCAGCACCGTTGAAACGGCGAATTGCGGCAACAGGTTGGGATCCATCATCGCCGCGCCTCCCCCATCACCTGGCCATCAATCGCGCAGCAGCTCGTTGATGCCGGTCTTGGCGCGGGTCTGCGCATCGACCGTCTTGACGATTACCGCGCAATAGAGCGAGGGGCCTGGCGTACCGTCTGGCAAGGGCTTGCCGGGCAGCGCGCCCGGCACCACCACCGCATAGGGTGGCACGCGGCCGATATGCACTTCACCCGTGGCGCGATCGACAATCTTGGTCGATGCGCCCAGATAGACGCCCATCGAAAGCACCGCGCCTTCGCCCACCACCACGCCTTCGGCAACTTCGCTGCGCGCGCCGATGAAGCAGTTGTCCTCGATCACCACCGGTCCGGCCTGCAGCGGTTCCAGCACGCCGCCGATCCCCGCCCCGCCGGAAATATGCACACCCTTGCCGATCTGCGCGCAGCTGCCCACCGTCGCCCAGGTATCGATCATGCTGCCTTCACCGACATAGGCACCGATATTGACGAAACTGGGCATCAGCACCGCACCCTTGGCGATGTAGGAACCGCGCCGCACCACCGCGCCCGGCACCACCCGAAATCCGGCATCGCGGAACCGGTTTTCACCCCAGCCATCGAATTTTGATGGCACCTTGTCATAGGCGGGTGCACCCGCTGCCCCGCCCGGCACCAATGCGTTGTCATTCAGCCGGAATGACAGCAGCACCGCCTTTTTGATCCATTGATTGACTGTCCAGCCACCCTTTCCATCGGGTTCCGCTACACGGGCCTGCCCGGAATCGAGCAATTCCAGCGCGGCGTCCACCACGGCGCGCACATCGGCGCTGGCAGGGGTGACGCTGTCGCGTGCGTCCCAGGCGGATTCGATTGCGGCGGCAAGATCGGCTGACATGGCGGTTCTCCAGCAATTGCGCGCCGCGCCTATCCGCTGCGCATCGGGTGAGCAAGCATTATGGCCCGATCGCACATACACAAAGGGCAACACACAGAAATTTACGCTTAACTTCTGTTGTGCCAATCTGCATCTGGGGCAATATGCGCCGAACCTATTCACGGCGGATACAACGGGGAATCGCAAATCGTGGCAATCGCTTACATCACCCGGGCCCGGTTGGGCATGGGAGCGGCCCTGACCGCACTGACGCTGGTGGCCGGATGCGGTGGCGGTGGCGGCGGATCGGTAAGCAGCGCACCTTTGCCCACACCGACGCCGACACCTACGCCAACACCCACCCCGACGCCCACTCCCACGCCTACGCCTACGCCAACATCCAGCTTCATTACCTCCGAATATAACCGTTCGACCGGCCCGGCGCAGCATGGCGCGGTGACGGCATGGGCATCGGGTGCAACCGGTGCCGGCGTGACCATCGGTATCGTCGATACCGGGATCGACACTGACAGCCCCGAATTCGCCGGGCGGCTATCTGCAGCTTCGCGCGATGTCGCTGGCAGCCGCGGCCTCGACAATATTGATGATGATCACGGCACCAATGTTGCGATGATCGCTGCCGCCGCGCGGGACAATACCGGGATCATGGGCATCGCCTATAATGCCAGCATCGCCATGTTCCGTGCCGACACAGTTGGCACCTGTGCCACATATGATCCCGCAGTACCGGACAGCGGCTGCACTTTTTCAGATACCAATATCGCCACTGGCATCGATGGAGCGGTCGCCGCCGGGGCCAAGGTGATCAATCTTTCGCTGGGCGGATCGCCGCCCAATGCCGCGCTGCGCGCTGCCGTATCGCGCGCTACTGCCGCTGGCGTGGTGATCGTCGTTTCCGCCGGGAACGATGGCGATTCGACCGATGCCGGGGTTGATCCCAACAATCCCGATCCCTTTGCCGCCGGTTTGCGCGCGGTTGGCAATGGCGCTGTGATCATCGCCGGATCGGTGGATAAGAACAATGTCATTTCTGCCTTCGCCAACAAGGCGGGCAGCGAAGCCAGCTGGTATCTCTCCGCGATGGGTGAGCGGGTATGCTGCGTTTATGAAAACGGCGTCCTGAAAACGATCACCAATTCCGACGGCACACGATCGGTCTATGTCTTTTCCGGTACCAGCTTTTCCGCCCCGCAAATTGCCGGTGCAGCAGCGCTGCTGCGGCAGGCCTTTCCCAATCTCACCGCATCGCAGGTCGTCGATCTGCTGCTGCGCACCGCCCGCGATGGGGGTGCGACCGGGACCGATGCGATCTATGGCCGGGGCATTCTCGACATTGCCGCTGCCTTTGCGCCTCAGGGCACAACCACGCTGGCAGGATCGACCACCGCCATTCCGCTGAATGATGGCTCGGCCGTAACCTCCGCAGCGATGGGCGATGCCGCCAGCACCAGCCCAAGCGTGAATGCCGTGGTGCTGGACAGCTATGGCCGTGCCTATTCGGTCAATCTTGGCAAGCGCGTTTCAACCGCATGGCGCGGCGCGCGTCTGGCTCCGGCGCTGGCCAACGATACGCGCAATCTGACGCTGGGTAACGGCGCGCTGTCGCTGGCATTTTCGGTCGATGCGCACAGCCGCGCCGCGCAATTGCCCTGGCGCGGGCAGCTGCATCTTTCGCGCAGCGATGCCGATAGCGCGCGCGTGCTGGCCGGGCGCGTGGTGGCAAGGATTGCCCCCGATACGCAGCTGGCCTTTGGCTATTCGCAGGGCGCAGATGGCATGGTCGCGCAATTGCAGGGCCGCGGCCAAGCGGCGTTTCTGGTGGCCCGATCCCCCCTTGACGATCTCGGCTTTGAAACCACCGGCCAGTTCAGCCTGGCCAGCCGCCGCACATTGGGTGCCTGGGGGCTGACGCTCAGCGCATCGCGCGCGCAGGCCCGGCAGCCGGGATATCTCGGTCTGGAAAGCGATCTGTCCGGACGCTCCAGCCATGATCGCATTCTTCGCAGCGGGGTGACGATCGATCGCCGTTTCGGCCCGTTCGATGCAGCCTTGGGGGGCAGCTGGCTGTGGGAGCAGAACAGCATACTGGGTGCGCGGTTGCACCCGGCGCTGGGCGCGCGCGGGGCTGACAGCCTGCTGCTCGATGCCAGCCTTGGCTGGCAGCTTGCCCCGGGGCTGCGCATGGATGCGGCAGCGCGCGGCGGCTATACCAAGGCCCGCGCTGGCGCTTCAATCCTCAGCACATCACGCTTGCTGACTAGCGGCTGGTCGCTTGATTTCAGCAGCAATGGCGTGTTCGCCAGCAATGACGCACTGGCGCTGCGCCTGTCGCAGCCGCTGCGGGTGGAAAGCGGCGGCATCGATCTGTGGTTGCCGGTTGCCTATAGCTACAAGACACTGGAGCCGACCATGGGGCGTCAGCAGCTGGCGCTGGTCCCGCATGGGCGCGAACTGGATGCAGAGCTGGCCTGGCGCGGCTATGTGTGGAATGGCGCGACCAGTGCCAGCCTGTTCTATCGCCGCGATCCCGGCCACTATGCCGCCCTGCCCGACGATGCCGGTTTTGCCCTCACCTGGGTGCGCCAGTTCTAGACTTGTTGCCCGCACCCCGGCATTGGGGAAGGCATGGATAGCAAACAGCAGACCGCGCCGCGCCGCGCGCTGGAAGGGGTAAAGGTTCTCGATCTTTCGCGGGTTCTGGCCGGGCCGTGGTCCACCCAGATCCTCGCCGATTTCGGGGCCGATGTGCTCAAGGTGGAAATTCCGGGGCGCGGCGATGATACCCGCGCCTGGGGCCCGCCCTTCCTGACCCTGCCCGATGGCGCGGACGATCCGCAGGAAAGCGCCTATTACCTGTGCTGCAATCGCAACAAGCGTTCCGCCGCGATCGATATCGCCCATCCCGAAGGCGCAGCGCTGATCCGGCGGCTGGCGGCAGAGGCGGATGTGCTGGTGGAGAATTTCAAGCTCGGCGGTCTCGCCAAATATGGCCTCGATTACGCCAGTATCGCCGCGATCAATCCGCGCATCGTCTATTGCTCGATCACCGGCTTCGGCCAGACCGGCCCCTATGCCAGCAGGCCGGGCTATGATTTCGTCGCGCAGGGCATGGGCGGGTTCATGTCGGTAACGGGTGAGGAAGGCGGCGGGCCGCTGCGCGCGGGCGTGGCCATGGCCGATCTTTCCACCGGCAATTTCGCGACCATCAGCATCCTGCTGGCGCTGCGCCATGCCGAACAGACCGGTGAAGGCCAGCATATCGATGTCTCGCTGCTCGATACGCAGATCGCGATGATGGCCAATCAGGCATCAAGCTATCTGGTGAGCGGCAAGGTGCCCGGGCGCATGGGCAATCGCCACCCCACCGTGGTGCCCTACACCACCTTTGACGTGGCCGACGGCACGATCATCATCGCCATCGGCAATGACAGCCAGTTCCGCGCCTTCGCGCGCGAAATGGGCGTCCCCGAACTGGGCAGCGATCCCCGCTTTGCCCTCGCGCGCGACCGGGTGCGCAACCGCGATGCCATCGAACAGATCATGCGTGATCTGGTGCGCGGCGAAACCAAACAGGCGCTTACCGACCGGCTGGTTGCCGCCGGGGTGCCGGTGGGGCCGGTCAACACGCTGGCCGATGTCTTTGCCGATCCCTTTGTCGAAGCGCGCGAAACCGTGCATCGCTTTCGCCGCGAGGACGGGGTGGAAATACCCAGCGTTGCCTATCCCGGCAAGCTATCCGCCACCCCCGCCGATTACCGCCACCAGCCCCCCCGCGTCGGCGAACACAGCCGCGAACTGCTGGGCGAATGGCTGGGGCTGGGCGATGCCGAGTGCGAGGCGCTGGAGGCGAAAGGCGTGGTGGTGCAGCGATGACACCACCACCCCGCTCGTCCTGAGCTTGTCGAAGGACTTCGCGCTTCCGCAATGCCGCGCAGCACCCTTCGACAGGCTCAGGGTGAGCGGGGCAGGTGATGACGGGAATAAGGAGGCAAGAGTGCCGAAACGCTACTTGATCGCCGCTACACCAGCAATCGCCGCGATTGCGATTGGCTGGTTGATACCCTTGGCGGTTTACGGGCATTTCCCAATCGTGGCTGACGGCGGAAGTCGGGTGCTTGACGGCGATGGCATATGCTGCGTGGAGCCAACCTCTTACTACATCGCACGCATGGTTGCGTTTTTCTCGCCGCTTGCTGTTACGGCAAGCGGACTGGCAATCCTCACAATCAAGTTTCTATCCAAAAGACGCTAGCGACGGTCGCGGTTATTGTCGTGCCCGCAACGGCACTCCCCTCAAGCCCCGGCCTTCACCGCGAATTCCCACGCCGTATCGGCCAGCGGCTTGACGCGTTCGGACATGGCCTTGGCCTGCGCGCTGGAGGCGGTGCCGTCGATCACGCGCTTTTTGATGCCCTGGATGATCCCGGCGAGGCGGAAGAAATTATAGGCGAAATACCAGTTCATGTCCGGCACGCTGCTGCGCCCGGTGGCAGCGCAATAACGTTCCACCACTTCTTCCAGTTCGGGGATGCCCAAAGCCTTGCGATCAAGGTCCATCACCCCGCTGCGGCCGCCATTCTCGGTTACCCAGGCCATGGCGACATAGGTGAAATCGGCCAGCGGATCGCCCAGCGTCGACAATTCCCAATCGAGCACCGCCAACACTTCGGGCCGGTCTTTTGCAAAGATCATATTGTCGATGCGATAGTCGCCATGAACCACGCTGGTGCGGGTCTGCTCGGGCAGGCTGGCGGGCAGATAGGCGATCAGCCGCTCCATCTCTTCCATGTGCTCGGTTTCTGACAGGCGATATTGCTTGGTCCAGCGTTCAACCTGACGGCCGAAATAATTGCCAGGCTTGCCGAAATCAGACAGGCCCACCGCCTCCACATCCACCCGATGCAGCTGCGCCAGCGTATCGATCATCGCTTCATAGGTGGCGCGGCGATATTCCGGCGTGCTGCCCGGCATCGACCCATCCCAGATGGTGCGGCCATCGACCATGCCCATGACATAGAACATCGAGCCGACCACGCCATCATCGCTGCACAGCCCATATTGCGGGGCGACCGGAAATCCGGCCTTGGCCAGCCCGGCCTGCACCTTGTGCTCCCGGTCCACCGCATGGGCCGAGGGCAGCAACGGGCCGAATGGCTTGCGGCGCAGCACATAGCTGCCCGATACGGCATCGATCTTGTAGGTCGGATTGGATTGGCCGCCCTTGAACTTGGTCAGCACCATCGGGCCGCGATAGCCCGCGACATTGGCCTCCATCCACGCAGCCAGCTTTGCCTCGTCCAGCCGGTCTGCCCCTTCGGGTGCCACGGTGCCGACAAAGGCTTCTTCTGCGTTGATCGCTTCGCTCATCGAACTCAGTCCCTATTGATCAAATACGATCACGCTGCGCGCGGAATGGCCGGCGCGCATCTTGTCAAACCCGTCATTCACGCCCGACAGCGGGATGCGTTCGGCAATGATGGTGTCGAGATCGAGCATCCCGCGCATGTAGAAATCAACCAGTCTGGGCAGATCGACCGGGAAGCGGTTGTTGCCCATGATCGCGCCTTGCAGCTTCTTGCCCGAAAGCAGGTCCATCGCCGCCAGCCCGACCTTTTCGTTAAGCGGCATCATCCCCAGAATGGTGGCGGTGCCGCCGCGGCGCAGCGTCTTGACCGCCAGCTCCGCCGAGGCAGGGCGGCCCACTGCCTCGATTGCGTGATCGACACCGCCCTTGGTCAGCTCCAGAATCTCTTTCGCGGCATCGGGCGATGCGGCATCGATGACATGGGTGGCGCCCAGTTTTTTCGCCAGCTCGCGCTTTTCAGGGATCGGATCGCAGGCAATGATCTTGCCCGCACCGGCGATCTTCGCGGCGTTGACCGTCGCCAGCCCCACCCCCCCGCAGCCAACCACGGCGATATTCTCGCCCGGCGTGACGTTGCAGGCGTTGAATACCGCACCCGCGCCCGTGGTCACCGCGCAGCCGATCACCGCCGCCCGGTCCAGCGGCATTTCGGGATTGATCGCGACGCAGGCATGTTCATGCACCAGCATCATTTCGGCAAAGGCGGAAAGATTGAGCATCTGGCTGACCGGGCTGCCATCCGCTGCGCGGCGCAGGCGCGGTTCGGAACCTTGCGGGCGGCGGGTGTCTCCGCCCAGACACAGCGCCATGCGGCCGGTCACGCAGAATTCGCAGTGGCCGCAGAAAGCCGAAAGGCAGGTGACAACCGCATCGCCCACCTTCACCGTGCGCACTTCGCTGCCCACAGCCTCAACGATGCCCGCCGCTTCATGCCCCGGCACCGCGGGCAGCGCATGCGGATAGGTGCCTTCGATGAAGTGCAGGTCCGAATGGCAAAGCCCGCAAGCGGCGGTGCGGATCAGTACTTCATGCGGGCCGGGGTTCGAGATCGTCAGATCCTCGATCTCCAGCGGCTGGTTGGGGGCGATGAGGACTGCGGCTTTCATGACATTCTCCGTAGATTCCCCTTCCGCTGGCGGGAGGGACAAGGGGAGGGCGTGTTGGCCGCCCTCCCGCAAAAGGCCCCCCCCAGCCCCTCCCGCCAGCAGGAGGAGAGCGGAAGGGCCGCTTCACTGTATCAGCGCGCAACCCCCAGATCGCCAGAGCTGAACCCGGCCTCCGGCTGCGGCGCGTGCTTGCCCATTTCGAGGCGGGCGATCGAACGGTTGTGAACCTCGTCCGGACCATCTGCCAGACGCAGGGTACGGATCCCGGCATAGCTTTTGGCCAGGCCGAAATCTTCCGACACACCGCCGCCGCCATGGGCCTGGATCGCATCGTCGATCACCTGCAGTGCCATGCGCGGAGCCTTGACCTTGATCATCGCGATCTCGGCCTGAGCGGCCTTGTTGCCAACCTTGTCCATCATATCCGCCGCCTTCAGGCAGAGCAGACGCGAACATTCGATCTCGATCCGGGCTTCGGCAATGCGCTGTTCCCACACCGAATGGGTGGCAATCGGCTTGCCGAAGGCAACGCGCGACTGCAGCCGCTTGACCATCTTTTCCAGCGCTTCCTCGGCCACGCCAATCGTGCGCATGCAGTGGTGGATGCGGCCCGGCCCAAGGCGGCCCTGCGCGATCTCGAACCCGCGCCCTTCGCCCAGCAGCATGTTGCTGGCGGGGATGCGGACGTTGTTGAGGCGGATTTCCATATGGCCATGCGGCGCATCATCATAACCGAACACCGGCAGGTGACGCAGGATTTCCACGCCCGGTGCGTCCAGCTCCATCAGCACCATGCTCTGCTGGGCATGCTTCTTGGCCTCGAAATCGGTCTTGCCCATGACGATGGCGATCTTGCAGCGCGGATCGCCCGCGCCCGACGACCACCATTTGGTGCCGTTGATCACATATTCATCGCCTTCGCGGCGGATCGAGCATTCGATATTGGTCGCGTCGGAAGAGGCAACCTGCGGCTCGGTCATCAGGAAGGCCGAACGGATTTCGCCATTCATCAGCGGCTTCAGCCACTGATCCTTCTGCTCACGGGTGCCGTAGCGATGCAGCACTTCCATGTTGCCGGTATCCGGCGCGGAGCAGTTGAACACTTCGGATGCCCAGCCGATCCGGCCCATTTCCTCAGCGCAGAGCGCATATTCCAGATTGGTCAGCCCGGGGCCTTCAAATTCGAAGCTGTCGTCGACATGGGTGCGGCCTGACTGCGGCGGCATGAACAGGTTCCAGATCCCGGCCGCCTTGGCGCGGGCCTTTTCCTCTTCGATTACCGGCAGCACCTTCCAGCGATCACCGGCATGGTCCTGCGCCTTGTAATCGCCCTGGCGCGGGCGGACATGCTGATTGATGAAATCGCGCACGCGGTCGCGCCAATAGACCTGCCGTTCGGTGGGATCAAAATCCATGTCGTCATCCTTCCTTATGCTGTCGAGTCTCGCGGGCCTCCCTGCCAGAGCGGGCGGGCCGCGCCAAGAGTCTTAATCGAACGGTTAAGCGGTTCAGGGGTGCATTCCTTCCGCATCGGGATTGATCCGCGCAGCAGACAGCGCCGCAAGGCGGGCTTCATGATCGGCGCGGGTAATCGGAAAGCGGCGCAGCACCAGCGCGATGCCGATGGCAAACAGGAAAACCGTGACGGTATAGATCAGCGAAAGCCGGTCCACGATCTCGATTGGCACCTGCCCCGGCTTGGCATCGACCGGCATCCCGGCGAAATAAAGCATCTGCCCGGTCGCGAATATGCCGAGCCCGGTGGCGCATTTCTGCATGAAGAAATTGCCCGCAAAGAACGCGCCCTCCGCGCGCCGTCCGGTCTGCTCCTCGGATGCCTCAACCACATCGGCAACCATCGAACTGGCCGAGATCATCGCCGCCACGCTGAACAGATTGGAACAGAAGAACATTACAAACAGCGACCAGGTTGACGCCGCGGTGCCTTCCTGTGGCCAGACGCCGAGGCCGCGCAGCAGAAAGGGCGTGATCCAGAACAGCGCCCCGATCACCGCAGTGATCGCGCCGGTATCACGCTTGCCCCAGCGGCGGTGCATGTAAGGCAGTGTCGCAAAGCAGGCGACCACGCCAAGGAACAGCACCAGCGTGTAAATCAGCAGATCGGTGTCACTGAAGCGCCAGATGTAGAGATAAAGGTAGTTGCTGATCGAAAAGGTGATGCCCTGGCTGGTATAAGCCAGCCCGCCGCCCGCCAGCAGGATCAGGAATGCGGGGTGCGACAAGGACTCCTTCAGCTCCGCAAAGGCTGTTTTCAGGCTGAACGGCGTTGTCACCGGTGGCGGATAGCCTGCTGCGCGGCGGTGTTGCCCCAGCGCCGAAACCAGCACTGCCAGCGCGATAACCACCGCGCCGAAAATTCCATAGGTGCGATAGCCGGATCCATCGAGCATTCCGCCGGTGCCATCCGCATGCTTCGCCAGGAAAACGCCATAGGCCAGCATCATGATCGCCAGCCCGCCGCCCCAGCCGAACAGGAAACGATAGCGCATCAGCGTGGTGCGTTCGTCATAATCCTGCGTCAGTTCGGGCACCAGCGCCACCGATGGCACTTCGCAGCAGGACAGCAGCGTGCGCACCAGCACTGCCATCACCACCAGCCCGACCAGGGTGGGTTGGCTGGTGCCCCACCACAGCATAGCCCATGCAAAAGCCAACGGGATCGGAGCGAGATAGAGCCAGGGCAATCTTCGCCCCCAGCGGGTATAGGTGCGATCCGACATATAGCCGATCAGCGGATCGATGATGCCATCGATCACCAGTGCGATCATCAGCGCAAAGCTGACCAGCCGGGGATCCATCCCCAGCACCTGATTGTAGAACAGCAGCAGGAAGGTGGAAAAGCCGTTGTCCTTGATGCCATAGGCAATGCTGCCCAGTCCGTGGAAAAACGCCAGCCGGGTGGAAATCCCGCGCGCCGCTTCAGCCATCAGGCCGGCCCCGCCCCGCCATTGGCGGCATCGGCCATGGCTTGCAGCGCATCGAACAGGCCGGGTGCTTCCGGATCCCAGCTGTGGCGCGGACCAACCGTAATGCCGCCATCGACGATCAGCGAAGTGCCGGTCATGAAGCTGGCGGCATCGCTGGCCAGGAAGGCAACGGCATTGGCGATGTCATCCGGCTGGCCGCCGCGCGCAACCGGCTGGGCATTGGACGACATCTGCGCGATCATCGCCTTGGCCATGTCCACCTGCTCGGCAGGCATCTCCAGACTGGCGGTGAAGATATTGGTGTTGATGAAGCCCGGCTGCACCGCATTTACGCGGATGCCATGCTTGGCAAGGTCAGTGGCGGCGCATTTGGTCAGATGCAGCACCCCGGCCTTTGCCACCGCATAGGCCGTGGGCGAATATCCCGGCCCCACTGCCGCGACGGACGAGGTGTTGATGATCGAAGCCCCTTTGCGCGCCTGCATATGCGGCACTGCATAGCGGATGCCCATCGCCACCGAGCGCAGCAGCAGATCCATCGTGCGATCCCAGCCATCGGCCTCGATCTCGTCGATCCCGGCGCGGTCACCACCAGCCCCGGCATTGTTGAACAGCACATCGATCCCGCCGCCGGACGCGGCAGCCTGATCCATCAGCGCCTTGATCTGGGTCACATCGCAAACATCGCAGGCGACCGGCGTGATCCCGTCCGCTTCACCGGCAACGCGCTTTGCCCCGTCAAGATCGAGATCGGCCGCGAAAACGCTGGCACCCTCGCGCGCAAACAACAGCGTGCTCGCCCGGCCGATGCCCGACGCCGCACCGGTGATGACGACAGTTTTGCCCGCGAAACGCATAAGCTCTCCTCGATTCCCATGGGTTTTGATTTGCCACCAGCTTAGGCCCGATCCCGGTGCGGTCAACGCCCAAGCGCATGACGCTACGGCAAGCGCCTTTCGCGGCAAATGGCAGAAATCCGCGCTTGCATGCCGGGTACGACTCGCCTTAACCTCACGATTAAGAGAGGAGTCCAAACCATGTCAGACCTCGACGGCTTCCGCGCGGAAATCCGCGCATGGCTTGAAGAAAACTGCCCGCCTGAAATGCGTGAACCCGTCCGCGACGAGGACGATGTCTGCTGGGGCGGGCGCAAGTTCAAATTCAAGAGCGAAGCGCAGAAGCTGTGGCTGGAACGCTGCGCGGCCAAGGGCTATACCGTGCCCGACTGGCCAAAGCCCTATGGCGGCGCGGGCATGTCGCCCGCCGAAGCCAAGATCTGGCGCGAAGAGCTGCATCGCATCAGCGCCCGCCCGCCGCTGTCCAGCTTCGGCATCTGGATGCTTGGCCCGGCGCTGCTGAAATTCGGCACCGAAGAACAGAAGGTGCATTATCTGAACCAGATCGCCCGCGGCGAAATCCGTTGGTGCCAGGGCTATTCCGAGCCGGGCTCAGGCTCTGACCTTGTCAGCCTGCAGACCTTTGGCGAGGACAAGGGCGATCACTGGGTGGTCAATGGCCAGAAGATCTGGACCAGCTATGCCGACAAGGCAGACTGGATCTTCTGCCTGGTCCGCACCGACAAGGCGAACAAGTATCAGGGCATTTCCTTCCTGCTGTTCGACATGGAAACGCCCGGCGTATCGACCAAACCGATCCTGCTGATTTCCGGCAATTCGCCCTTCTGCGAAACCTTCTTCGACAATGTGACAGTGCCCAAGGGCCAGATCGTGGGTGAGCTCAATCGCGGCTGGGATGTCGCCAAATATCTGCTCGGCCATGAGCGCGAGATGATCTCTGGCGCGGGCGGCAGTGACCGTTTGAACACCATCGGCGCGGTGCTGAACCGTTCCGGTCTGGAAGACCCGCTGCTGCGGGCGGAGCTGGCCCAGTTCGATGTCGATGCACTGGCCTTTTCGGCGATGGGCGAAAAGTTCCTTGACGAAATCAAGGTTGGCAAGGCGCATCCAGCCCAGCCCAACATGATGAAATATGCCGGGACCGAGCTGAACAAGCGCCGCTATGAATTGCTGATGGCTGGGGGCGGCAGCGCCAGTCTGGAATGGGAAAGCGAAGCCTCCGATGGCGGCAGCAGGGCGCGGGGCTGGCTGCGCACCAAGGCCAATTCGATCGAGGGCGGCACCAGCGAGGTGATGCTCAACGTCATTTCCAAACGCATTCTTGACCTGCCGGGAGCCTGATCAATGCCACTTTATCACACCGAAGATCAGGCAATGCTGGCGGATACCGCCCGGCAGTTCATGGCCGATGAAGGCGCAATCGCGAAGCAGCTGCGCCATTGGCGCGACATTGGCTGCAAGGATGGCTTTGGCCATGCGCTGTGGAAGCAGTTCGCCGAGCTTGGCTTTACCGGCATTCTGGTTGCAGAGGACGATGGCGGGCTGGGCATGGGCCATGTCGAGGCCGGGATCGTGCTGGAAGAAATCGGCCGTAACCTGACGCCTTCGCCCTTTCTGACCAGCTCAGTCGCTGCCGCAACCGCGCTTGGCGCGGCCAGTGCCGAACTGAAGGGGCGCTATCTGCCCGGTCTGCTTTCAGGCGATTCCATTTTCGCGGTGGCGATTGACGAAGGGGCCAAGCACCGCCCCGAACGGATCAGGACCCGCGCCGAACGCGCTGGCAATGGTTTCAAGCTGAATGGCGCGAAGAGCTTTGTCATCCATGGCGGCTCGTCAGATATGCTGGTGATCGCCGCGCGCACCGCTGGCGGTGATGAAGATGCCGATGGCGTCACCCTGTTCGCCGTGCCCAGGGACGCTGCAGGCCTTTCGCAGGATGCGGTGAAGCTGGTCGACAGTTCCATCGCCACGCATGTCAAGCTGGACAACGTGGTGCTGGATGCCGATGCGGTGATCGGCGAAGTTGACGGCGGTCGCGAGGTGCTGAACAAGGTGCTGGCCGCAGCCCGCGTCGGCGCGGCGGCGGAAAGCGTCGGCGTGGCTGGCGGTGCCTTTGACATGACAACCACCTATCTCAAGCAGCGCAAGCAGTTCGGCAAGCTGATCGGCGAATTTCAGTCGCTTCAGCACCGGGCGGCGCATCTCTATTCCGAAGTGGAGATCGCCCGCGCCGCCACGATCAAGGCGCAGCAGCTGCTCGATGCCGGGTCTGATCGGGCCGAGCTGATGGTTTCGGTAGCCAAGGCCAAGGCCGGAAAGGCGGCATCGCTGGCGGTCAAGGAAGGCGTGCAGATGCATGGCGGCATCGGCATGACCGATGAATATGACATCGGCCTTTACATGAAGCGCGACCGCGCGCTGGCCGAGTTCATGGGCGACCAGTATTACCACGCCGAACGCGTGGCACAGCTAAGCGGCTATTGAGACAAATTCACCCCGCCACGCGGGGCACGGGAGATTGGCAATGGATTTTTCGAAGCTCTTCAGCCTGGAAGGCAAGATCGCACTGATCACCGGCGGTTCGCGCGGGATCGGCAAGATGCTGCTGGAAGGCTATCTCGCCGCTGGTTGCGAACGGGTTTATATCACCGCCCGCAAGACCGCCCAGATCGATGAAACCGTTGCCGAATTTGCAGCGCAATACCCGGGCAAGGTCATCGGCATCACCAGCGACATCAGCCAGGCCGACGGGATCAGGCAGCTGGTCGAGCAGATTTCGGCCCGCGAAACCCGCCTTGATGTGCTGGTCAACAATGCCGGTGCGGCCTGGGGGGCTGAATTCGGGCAGTTCCCCGAAGTCGGCTGGGACAAGGTGATGGACCTCAACGTCAAGAGCCTGTTCTTCCTGACCCAGGCCCTGCATCCGCTGCTCAAGGCGGCGGCCAGCTTTGAACGCCCCGGCAAGGTGATCAACATCGCCTCGATCGATGGCCTGCGCCCCAATCCCTGGGAAACCTATTCCTATCAGGCCAGCAAGGCGGCGGTGATTCATCTGACCAAGCGGATGGCCGCACGCCTGATCCAGGACAATATCGTCTGCACCTGCATCGCGCCGGGTGCCTATCCCAGCGAGATGAACAAGGCAGCGGCCAAGAACCCCGAAGGCAGCGCCAGAGGCATCCCCTACAAGCGGGTCGGCGTGGCCGAGGACATCGCCGGGGGCGCGATCTATCTGGCCAGCCGCGCGGGCGACTATGTGGTGGGCACCACGATCCCGATCGATGGCGGCATCGTCAACGCATGGATCCCGGAGAGCTTCCAGGATCCTTCGGGCGAGGGCCACTAGGCAGAGGAACAGCCCATGAAGCGCCAACTGCGAACCCTCACCCGCGCGATCTATTTCGGGGAGGGGCCGCGCTGGCGCAATGGCAGGCTGTGGTTTTCGGATTTCTTTGCCCGGCGGGTCTGCTCGATAGACCTGGCTGGCGATCTGCGCAGCGAACTGGAGCTTGACGGGCGACCATCCGGACTGGGCTGGATGCCCGATGGATCACTGCTGGTCGTGCGCATGGAACTGCGCCAGCTGTGGCGTCGCTGGCCAGACGGGCGCTTTGCGCTGCATGCCGACCTTTCCGGTCATTCGGAGTTTCTCTGCAACGATATGGTCGTCGATAGCGCGGGCCGCGCCTGGGTGGGCAATTTCGGTTTCGATCTGGATAACGAACTGCGCACCCGCGGGCCGGACAATGTCATCGCCGATCACCCGACCACCGTGCTCGCGCTGGTACAGAGCGACGGCAGCGTCAGCGATGCGGCACCCGGCGAACAGTTCAGCTTTCCCAATGGTATGGTCATTTCCCCGGATGGCGGCACGCTGATTCTGGGTGAGACATTGGGAGGCAGGCTTACCGCGCTGGATATCGGCGCGGACGGCACGCTTTCCAATCGCCGCGAATGGGCATCGACCTGGCCACGCGTACCAGACGGCATCTGCCTTGATGCCGAAGGCGCGGTATGGATTGCCAACCCGCTTGCCCCGGAATGCGTCCGCATCGGCGCGGGCGGCAAGGTGCTGGAAGTGGTCGATACCGGCGATCTGCCATGCTTCGCCTGCATGCTCGGCGGACCGCAGGGGCGGCATCTGTTTATGCTGGTTGCACCAACCAGCGACGCTGAGGAAGCCGCCAAAGCGCCAATGGGGCGCGTGCTGGTTACCGAAGTCGACGTGGCCGGGGCAGGATTGGCCTGAACGCACACCTAGCGCCGCAGCGTTATCAGCCACCAATCCGGTTCCGCCCCGATCCGCAGCGGGATGCCGCCTGAGCCCACTCCACCGGTGACAATCGTGGTCCGCGCACCATCGCGCACCACACCGCAGCGATAATGCGGATTATAGACATGCTTGTGATCGGCGATACCGCCAATCACGGGCAGCACGATCTGGCCGCAATGCGTATGCCCGGCCAGCGTCAAAGGCAGTCTGGCGGGCAGATCGCGAACAAGATCGGGAGAATGGGTCAGCACCACCGGCACTCCGCCCTGCCCCGCTGCGGATGCCTCTGCGGCGGCGATATCGTCGTGGTGCGAAAAGCGATCCCCGATACCCACAATCAGCAGCGGACCGCGTCGTGCGGGCTGATTTTCCAGCACGGTTATGCCAGCAGCCGTCAGGGCCTTGCGGATGCCTGGTGTATCCATCCAGTAATCGTGGTTCCCCAGCACAGCGATCATGCCGTCGCGCGCGCGCAGTTTTGCCAATGGCGCGGCCATTTCGGCCGGTGGCGGAACAGTCTTGCCGCCGTGACCATTGACAAAATCACCGGCAATCAGAACCAGATCGGGATGCGCGGCATTGATGGTGGCAACGATCCGATCCAGCCGTTCCCGCCGCATGGCGCGATTGCCGTAATGGATGTCGGAGATCAGCGCGACCCGGTAGGATGATTGATCAGCCGGCAGATCCGGCACGGTCAGCGTGATCTCACGCCGCACGGGATCCTCGATAGCCTCAATCAACCCCAGCACCACCAAGGCGCCGCCGCACAGCGTCAGGAACAGCAACATCAGTGCAAGACGTCGCAACCAGCGCCGGATCATGCCGATCAGCCCTTCATCAATTCGCGCACGAAGCCGATCAGCCCGGTCTGGCGGGCCCGCTTGAGCCGTTCGGCATTGAGGATTTCGCAAACCTGCACGAAACAGTCGTTCACATCCTCGTTGATCAGCACATAGTCATAGCCATCCCAATGGCTGATTTCAGCGCGGGCACGTTCCATGCGGCCGGCGATCACCTCGGCACTGTCAGTGCCGCGTCCGGTCAGGCGGCGATGCAGTTCTTCCAGGCTGGGCGGCAGGATGAAGACCCGCACCACATCCTGCTGATCCTTTTGATAAAGCTGCTGGGTGCCCTGCCAGTCGATATCGAACAGGAAATCCTCCCCGGCCTTCAGCCCGGCGCGAATATGCGCCTTGGGGGTGCCATAGCTGTGGCCGAACACATGCGCCCATTCATAGAATTCGTCCTCTGCGACCATGCGGTCGAATTCCTGCTGGCTGACGAAGTGATAATCGCGCCCGTCCACTTCACCGGGACGCATCGGCCGGGTGGTGGCGGATACCGAAAGGCGGATTTCCGCATCATGTTCCAGCAACATCCGGGCGATGGTGGTCTTGCCCGCGCCAGATGGCGAAGACAGGATGAACATCAATCCGCGGCGGTGGAGGGTATCGGCGCTGTCGTGACTCGGTTCCATGCGCGCTTCTGGCGCAAGCCTTGGGCGCAAATCAAGCCTTCGGGGATCGTTTTCCTTTGCCATCCTGCGGTTTTGCCGCAGCCGCGCGGCGGCGATCATACAGACGCTTGGCAATAAGGCCGCTGCCGACGACAATGGCACCGGGCACCGAACGCGTCGCAACACGCAGGGCCACCGCCCCGGCAATACCACCCAGCAAGGATTTCTTCGCCTCTGCCTCGCTGGTCGGCAACAGCCGGTTCACCGCAGAATCGAGCAGCTTGCCGCCATTCTTGCGGACGATATCGGCAAGGATGCGATCAGACGCCATCGCCGCGCTATTTCTTGCGGCCGAAATCCACGGTGACGACATTGGAGCCGTCTTCGCTGACGGCAGCGGGGCGATCCGCTTCAGGCGCATCATTTTCAGCCGCTTCATGCGCCTGTGGTGCTTCCGGTGCGACCAGCGCCTGGAATTGCAGCCCGAAATCGACCGCCGGATCGACGAATGCCGTGATGGCGGAAAAAGGCACGTCCAGCTTGGTCGGGATCTGGTTGAACGACAGGCCGACGCTGAAGCCGGTATCCGTTACGGTCAGATCCCAGAACTTGTTCTGGAGCACAATCGTCATCTCATCGGGAAAACGATCCTTGAGATGATCGGGAATGCTGACGCCAGGCGCGCCGGTTTTGAAGGTGATGAAGAAATGATGCGCACCAGGCAGCATCCCGCCGCTGGCCTCGATCTGGCCGAGAACGCGGCCCACCACCGCGCGCAGGGCCTCCTGCACGATTTCGTCATAGGGGATCAGGCTATCGGGCGCATCTTCGCTCATGCAGGCACAAGTGGCGTGCCGCTTTGCGCTGGTCAAGCAGGGAATGGTTGCGCCCGCGCATTTCCGGCCTATAGGCACCCCCATGCGCACCGCCAGCATCGCCCGCAAGACGCATGAAACCGATATTCTCGTCGAGGTGAACCTCGACGGCACCGGCACCTATGAGGTTTCGACCGGGATCGGCTTTCTTGACCATATGATCGAGCAATTCAGCCGTCATTCGCTGATCGATCTGAAATGCCACATCAATGGCGATCTGCACGTTGATCAGCATCACACCACCGAAGACAGCGCCATTGCCATCGGTCAGGCGATCGACAAGGCCCTGGGCGACAAGGGCGGGATTGGCCGCTATGGCGCAGCCTATTCGCCGATGGACGAAACACTGGCCCGCGTGGCGCTGGATATTTCGGGCCGCCCCTATCTGGTGTGGAAGGCCGGTTTCACGCAGGAACGACTTGGCGAGATGGATACCGAGCTGTTCGAGCACTGGTTCCACTCCATTGCACAGGCCGCAGGGATCACGCTGCATATCGAACTGCTTTATGGGCAGAACAACCATCACATTGCCGAAAGCATCTTCAAAGGCTTTGCCCGGGCGATGCGCGCTGCGGTGGAACTCGATCCGCGCAAGGGCAGTGCCATACCTTCCACCAAGGGCACGCTCAATGGCTGAGCGCCGTGGCTGATACGCTGGCGCTGATCGATTATGGCGCGGGCAACCTCCATTCGGTCGCAAATGCGCTGAAGGCCGCCGGGGCGGGCCAGATCGCCATCACCGCTGATCACGATGTTGTGCGTCACGCCGCGCGGATCGTGCTGCCCGGCGTCGGCAGCTTCAGGGCCTGCGCCGAAGGGCTGCGCGCGATTGACGGGCTGGAAGCAGCGCTGACCGAGCGGGTGCAGGAATATGGCGTGCCGTTTCTGGGCATTTGCGTGGGCATGCAACTGCTGGCCACGCGAGGCGTCGAACATGGCATAACACCGGGCCTTGGCTGGATCGCGGGCGAAGTACGGCTGATGCAGCCTGCGGATAGCGCGATAAAGATCCCGCATATGGGCTGGAACGATGTAACGCTGGTCGGGGAGCCGCCGCTGATCGAGCCTGGCGAAGCCTATTTTCTGCATTCCTATCACTTCGCGGCGGCAGACGATGCGCATATTGCCGCATGGAGCGATCACGGCGGAAGCATCACCGCCGCCGTTGCGCAGGACAACATAATCGGCGTGCAGTTTCATCCCGAAAAGAGCCAGGCCTACGGCCTGTCGCTGCTCGCCCGCTTCCTTGAATGGAAACCCTGAACCATGATCGTCTTTCCCGCCATTGATCTGAAAGAAGGCCAGGTGGTGCGGCTGGCCGAGGGCGATATGGCCCGCGCCACCGTTTATGGCGATGATCCGGCGGCGCAGGCCATGCTGTTCGCCGAAGCGGGATCACAGTTCCTGCATGTGGTCGATCTTGATGGATCTTTCGCCGGGCGCGCCGAGAACCGCGCGGCAGTGGAGGCGATCCTTGATTGCTTCCCCGGCCATGTCCAGCTGGGCGGCGGCATCCGCACGCGTGAGGCGGTGGCGGGCTGGTTCGATCTGGGGGTGTCACGGGTGGTGATGGGTACCGCCGCGCTGAAAGATCCGCAGTTCGTGCGTGACATGGCCCGCGAATTTCCCGGCGGCATCGTTGTGGCGGTCGATGCCCGCGATGGCATGGTCGCGACCGAAGGCTGGGCCGAGGTGTCCGACGTTTCGGTGGTCGATCTCGCCCGCCGGTTCGAGGATGCAGGCGTCGCCAGCCTGCTGTTCACCGACATTGGCCGCGACGGGCTGCTCAAGGGCGTGAATATCGACGCCACCGTCGATCTCGCCCGCGCCACCGATCTGCCGGTGATCGCCAGCGGCGGGGTGAAGGGGCTCGACGATATCCATATTCTGTCGCTCCACGCCGCAGACGGGATCGAAGGCGTGATTACCGGCCGCGCGCTTTATGACGGACGGCTCGATCTGGCAGCAGCGATTGCGATGGCCAACCGGGCATGAGCGTTCGCATCCGCGTCATTCCCTGCCTGGATGTGCGCGATGGCCGCGTGGTCAAGGGAGTCAATTTCGTCGATCTGGTCGATGCGGGCGATCCGGTGGAACAGGCCCGCGCCTATGATGCCGCCGGGGCGGATGAGCTGTGCTTTCTGGATATTTCGGCCAGCCATGAAGGACGCGGCACGCTGCTGGATGTGGTGCGCCGCACCGCCGAAGTCTGCTTCATGCCGCTGACAGTGGGCGGCGGGGTGCGCACGGTGGACGATGCCAGGGCATTGCTGCTGGCCGGTGCCGACAAGGTGGCGGTCAACAGCGCGGCGGTTTCCCGGCCCGAAGTGGTTTCCGACATTGCCGAGCGCATGGGCAGCCAGTGCATCGTCGCATCGGTGGATGCCCGGCGCGTTTCCGCCCCCAGCGAAGCGCCTCGATGGGAAATCTTCACCCATGGCGGACGCCAGCCCACCGGGATCGACGCGCTGGAACATGCCGTGCGGCTTGCCGGACTGGGCGCTGGCGAACTGCTGGTCACATCGATGGACGGCGATGGCACCCGCGCGGGCTATGATCTGGAACTGACCCGCACCATTGCCGATGCCGTATCGGTGCCGGTGGTCGCCAGCGGCGGCGTTGGCAGCCTTGAGCATCTGGTTGAAGGCGTGACCCGGGGCCACGCCAGCGCGGTTCTGGCCGCGTCGATCTTTCACTTCGGCCTTTATTCCATCGCGCAGGCGCATGAGGCGCTGCGCGCAGCCGGGCTACCGGCACGCCGCTGATCCGTCGGAAAGATTTACAACGCGTGCGTTCCGGCGCGGTACATTAACCATGCCCAGCCATAATTGGCGCGGCTTGCGCCGCAATGGCACACGAATTGCGTAAACCCTTCCGGCATGAAGGGATTTCGTCTTTTCGGCTGTGCAGGGTCGCAAACTGCAGCAAGCCTGGTCTTTTTGGCCTCCACCGCTCCGGCACATGCTGCCGGGGGGAACATCAGCATTGCCGATCCTTCCGACCTGGTGCTGTTCGGCCTGGGGGCGCTGGGCGTGGTGATCGGGCGCATGGCATCGCGCCGCCCGCCCAAAGACTGATCTTCACCGCCTGATCCTGGCTGGCAACTCTTGACCGGCGCGCGCGCGCGCCGCATGTCCGGGCGCAATGGACCGCACCGATACACTCAGCCGACTTGCCGCCACCATCGCCGCGCGTCGCGATGCCGATCCCGCGACCAGCTGGGTAGCGAAGCTACATGCGCGCGGCCTGCCGGTGATCGCCCGCAAGCTGGGCGAGGAAGCGGTCGAAACCGTGGTCGCAGCCCTGTCCGGCAGCCGTGAAGAGCTGGTAGGCGAAGCAGCGGACACGATCTTTCACCTGCTGGTGTTGCTCGACGCAAAAGGCGTTTCGCTGGACGAGGTTCTGGCCGAGCTTGACCGCCGTGAAGGCACCAGCGGCATCACCGAAAAAGCCAATCGGAGCCAGTAATGCCGATCGACGCCACCCTGCCCTATGACGATCAGAACATCTTCGCCAGGATCCTGCGCGGAGAAATTCCCAATCGCACCGTCTATGAAGACGAATGGGCGCTGGCCTTTCACGATATCAATCCGCAGGCCCCGCTGCATGTGCTGGTGATCCCGAAAGGCCCCTATGTCAGCTGGGACGATTTTTCAGCCCGGGCCAGCGCCGATGAAATCGCCGGGTTTGTCCGCGCGGTTGGCCATGTCGCGCGCGAGGCGGGGCTGGTCGAGCCGGGATACCGGCTGCTCGCCAATATCGGCGGGCACGGCCATCAGGAAGTTCCGCATCTGCATGTCCACCTGTTCGGCGGACGCCCGCTGGGGCCAATGCTGGCGCGTTAGTATTTCGCTTCATCGCAAAGCCTGCTTGCCCTGCGAGTCGCGCCCCGGCTAAGGGTGCGTCGGCATGACGTCATACCCCGCCCCGCCCTCTGGCTCGATACAAGGCCATGTGCATCATTTTGCCGTGCGCGCCTATTTCGAGGACACCGATCTTTCCGGGGTGGTCTATCACGCCAACTATCTGCGCTGGTTCGAACGCGCCCGTTCCGATTTCGTGCGACTGTTGGGGATCGATCAGCGCGCCGTCAATGAAGCGGGCGAAGGTGCCTTTGCCGTTGCCGATCTGACCATTCGCTATCTCGCCCCGGCGCGGCTGGACGATGCCGTGCGGATCGAAACCATCTGTGATGAACTGGGTGCTGCCAGCTGCCGGATGCATCAGCGCGCATTCCACGAAGATGGTCGCTTGCTGAGTGAAGCCCGTCTGCGCGTCGGCTTCGTCGCGCCCGATGGCCGCCCCCGCCGGATGCCTGCCGCCTGGCGCGCGGCATTCGCCCCGATTGTTACCAAAGGAACTTTATGACCTTGCTCCCCCTGTTGGCTCAGGCCAGTGGATCGGCCCATCTCAATCCGCTAAAGCTGTTTCTGGGCGCGGATATTGTCGTGCAGCTGGTGATGGGCGGACTACTGCTGGCCAGCGTCTGGGTCTGGACCATCATCCTGTCGTTCAGCATCCGCTTTTCCGGCATCCGCCGCCGCTGCGATTCCTATGAGCGCGATTTCTGGAAGGCCGGAGATATCGAAGCCTTTCAGAACGAGCGCAGCAACGCCAAGGGCGATGTCCCCACTGCTCGGATTTCCGGCGCGGCGCTGGCCGAATGGCGGCGCTCGGCAACCAGCAAGACCATCGACCGCGAAGGCGTGCGCCAGCGCCTGTCTGCGGTGATGGATTCGGCGGTGATGCAGGAGGCGGACCGGCTGGCCGAACGGCTGAATTTTCTGGCCACGGTTGGCTCGGTCGCGCCCTTTGTCGGGCTGTTCGGCACGGTCTGGGGGATCATGAACAGCTTCTTCCAGATCGGGCAGCAGCAGAATTCCTCGCTGGCGGTGGTTGCACCGGGGATTTCCGAGGCTCTGTTCGCCACCGCCATCGGGCTGTTTGCGGCAATCCCGGCAGTGATCGCCTATAACCGCTTCTCGCACCGGGTGAACCAGTTCGAAGGGCGGCTGCAACGCTTTGCCGATCGCTTCCACGCCAGCCTCAGCCGCGAGCTGGAGGCGCTCTGATGGCAATGGGGACCACATCGGGCGGACGGCGCAGGCGCCGGGGCCGCGCGCCGATGGCAGAGATCAATGTCACCCCGCTGGTCGATGTGATGCTGGTGCTGCTGGTGATCTTCATGGTCACCGCGCCGCTGCTCAATACCGGTGTCCCGGTCGATCTGCCTGACAGCAATGCCAAGCCGCTGGAGCAGCAACAGCAGCAGGTGGACATCACCATGACCAGCGACGGCCGCGTCTATCTGGACAAGAGCGAGCTGGCACCGGGCGAATTGGCGGACCGACTGGCCGCACTGCCGCGCGACGCCGCCGGCAAACCGCCGCTGGTGACGCTGCGGGCCGACAAGACGCTGGATTACGGACAGGTCATGGGTGTGATGGGTGAGCTGAACCACGCAGGTTTCAACGCGATCTCGCTGGTCACCAACGGTTCAGTGACGGCTCCCTAAACAGCAATCATGGCGGCTTTATCCATCCGGAGCGAGGAGCGCATTGGCTTGGTGCTGGCCCTGGCGGCGCATGCCGGGCTGATTGCATGGCTGGCGCTGAAGCCCCCGGCTGCCGCACCGCTGCCCGCGCAGGAACGGATGACAGTCACGCTCAGCGATGACGTTGGCCTGACCTCCACCTCGCCCGAACCGCAGGCACAGGCCGCGCCGGACAAGGCTCCGGAAATCGGCGAGGCCCCGCCGCCGCCAGCGCCCGAACCAAAGGTCATTCCAAAGCCGGAACCGCCAAGGCCAGTGGTCAGGCCGGAAGCGCGCCCGCAGCCAAAGCCTGCGCCACGTCCGGTTATACAACAGCCGCGGCCACAGCCCAAGCCGGTGGTGCGTCCGCAAACTGCCGCGCAACCGCGTCCAGCCACCAATCCGCGCCCCGCACACCCGCAAGCGACGCGCCCGCAACAGACGTCACAACCCAGCCGCACGACACCGACAACCCAGCCGCAACGCACTGCCCAGCGACCGGGCGGGAGCCGGATCGGAGATGATTTCCTGAAAGGTGTTTCGGGCGCGACAACCAATGGCGCTTCCCGCACTCCGCCAGCCGCCACAATCGGACCAGCCGTCCGATCCGCCTTGTCTCAAGCGATTTCACGGCAGCTCAAGCCGAAATGGTCAGCCCCGCAAGGGATCGACGCCGATCAGCTGGTGACGATATTGGCCTGGGATCTCAATGCGGATGGCACGCTGGCCAGCCAGCCGCGTGTGGTGCGGCAGGAGGGCATCACGGCATCCAATCGCGCACAGGCCCAGCGCCATGCCGAACAGGCAATTCGCGCGGTGCGCCTGGCCGCCCCCTTCGATCTGCCGGATCAGTATTTTTCAGCCTGGCAGCATATCACCTCATTCCGATTCGACAGGAAATTGTCGCAATGAAATTCCGCAAACTCAGCCTGATTGCCCTGCTGCTCACCGCCCCGGTGCTGGCGCAGACCACTCCCCCCGCGCAGCCGCAACCCACACCGTCCGAAGAAGGCGGCTTGTCCGGTTCGGTTTCGGACGATCGCGATTGGCAGGATCTGGGCATCGCCATCCCCGCTTTCGCCACCGATGTTGACGCCGCGACCCAGACCAGCGCCGGGTCCACCAGCGCGCTGGGCCGTGCGCTGGCCGATGTCATCACCAGCGATCTCAAGAACAACGGGCTGTTCAAGCCGACCGGCCCCAGCGCACTGCCGCGCCCGGCCTTTGCCGAGGTGCGCGCGCCGGATTTCCCGAGCTGGAATTCGCGTGGTGCGGACATGCTGCTGCAAGGCTATGTCCATGCCAATGGCGACGGCAATCTGACCGTCGGCTGCTACCTCTATGACGTTGCGCTGGGCCAGCAGTTGAACAAGGCAGGCTGGGTGGTGCCACCATCAGACTGGCGGCGCGCAGCGCATAAATGCGCCGACATGGCCTATTCCCGGCTGTCCGGTGAAAGCCCGTTCTTTGACAGCCGCATTGCCTATATCGCCGAAACTGGCCCCAAGGACCGGCGGATGAAGCGGCTGGCGATCATGGATTCGGACGGGGCCAACCACCGCTATCTCACCACCGGGCAGGCCACCGCGCTCACCCCGCGCTATTCGCCCGATTACAAATCGATCCTCTATCTCAGCTATTTCAACGGTGCGCCGCGGATCTATATCTACGATCTGGAAAGCAACACGCAGCGGCTGGTGGTGCAAAGCACCAATCCCACCTTCGCGCCCCGTTGGTCGCCCGATGGCAAGTGGATTCTCTATTCGATGGCCATCGGCGGCAACACCGATATCTATCGCATCCCCGCAGCGGGCGGGCAGGCCCAGAAGCTGACCGACAGCCCCGGCATCGACATTGGCGGCAGCTATTCCCCCGACGGATCAAAAATCGTGTTCGAAAGCGACCGGTCGGGCAGCCAGCAGATCTATGTCATGAATGCCGATGGATCGAACCAGCACCGGATCAGCTTCTTCGGCGGCCGCGCGGCAACGCCGGAATGGAGCCCGCGCGGCGATCAGATCGCCTTTACCCATATCGTCGGCAATTTCCGCATCGCGGTAATGACGCCCGAAGGCGGCAGCATGCGCTATCTGACCGACAGCTGGCAGGACGAAGCGCCCACCTGGGCTCCCAATGGCCGCATCATCCAGTTTTTCCGCACCGCGCAGGGATCGGGCAAAGCCAGCATCTGGCAGGTTGACCTGACCGGGCGCAACGAACGCAAGCTTACCACCCCGGTTGACGGATCCGATCCCGCCTGGGGACCGCTTCGTCCCTGATTGCCATTGACTCGGCCCGATATGCGCCGGAAACTTACGCCAAAGGAGAACGTCATGACCGATCCCATCCGTTTCCGCACTGCCATGGTGCTGATCGCGGGCAGCGTGGCGCTGTCAGCCTGCGCCAGCAAGGCACCCAAGCAGCTGCCGCCCGATCCCGGCGCGGCGGTTTCGACCAATACCTCGCAGGGAACCATGCAGGGGCCGGTGCCCGGCAGTCAGGCCGATTTTGTGCAGCAGATGATGGGCCAGGACACGGTCTATTTCGATACCGACAAATACAACATCGATGCTGCCGATATGGCCGCGCTGCAAACCCAGGCGGCATGGCTGCAGAAGTACCCCGGCAAGCGCGCCACGATCGAGGGGCATTGCGACGAACGCGGCACCCGCGAGTATAATCTCGCGCTGGGTGAACGCCGCGCCAATGCGGCCAAGAATTATCTGGTCAGCCTGGGCATTGATGCGGCGCGGCTGTCCACCATCAGCTATGGCAAGGAACGGCCGGTCGCGCTTGGCTCTGATGAAGCAAGCTGGGCGAAGAACCGCCGCGCGGTGACGGTTACGGTCGACTGATTGCGCCGCGCTGCTCTGCGTAACAGCTATTGCAGCGCGGGCAGCAGATGCTCCAGCACCGGGCGCATGACGCGCTCGCTTGAAACATGCGCGTCAAAGCTGCCGCCATCGTTCAGCGCGCCGCCATTCGGCGATCCCAGCAGCGCCAGAGCGGCGAGCGCAAAAACCGAAAACGCGGCTGAGATTGCGAGCTGCCTGCTCATGAAATACGCCCTGTTGCGAATGACTTCGCTGCATATGGGATTAAAAGTTGCATTTCGCAATGGATAATCCGCAGGCTCATCCTCGCTTTTGTTGCACTTGCCTTTGCCCCCTGCTCCGGCCTATCCGGCAAGCATGAGCCGTGCACGCCGAACCAATGACTGGGGCTTCCCCCGCTGGCGCGGCTATGATGGTGTCCGCGAAGCGGCCAAGATCCGGCTGTGTGACCGGCACGGCTGCAACGAGCCGGGCAATTGCCCCGCACCGAAAACGCCGAACAGCCCGGATCGCTGGTATTTCTGCCAGACCCATGCGGCGGAATACAACGCGGGGTGGGATTATTTCGCCGGGCTTGACGCCGAAGAGGCCGCCCAGCGGGAGCAGGCTGAGCGACAGACCCATTCCGGCTATCAGGAATCAGCCCATTATGGCTGGGCGGCATCGGGCGATGGCACCCGCAGCCGCGATGAATTGCGCGCACTGGAAGTGCTGGGTCTTGGCCCCGATGCCGAATTTGATGAAATCCGCCGCGCCTGGCGCAGCAAGGCCAAGGAAGTGCATCCCGATGTCCGCCCTGGCGACGAAGCTGCGGCCAAGGCGTTTCAGGCGTTGCAACTGGCTTATGAAGTGCTGCGTCAGGCGGAAGAGCGCCGCGAGTGGCGCGGCTGACCTTTGGCGTCAAAAATCGACGGCAATTCCATCTTTCACCCAATCGCCATAGCGCGTCGGCGATAGCCCGGCGGGGTCAGCCTGTTCTTCGGCTTTGCGCGGCTGCGGCGCAGGCGCGTCACTCCAATGCGCGGGCTTGGTGAAGGGGGCCGGACGCTGCGTTGCACGCGGGGTGACGGTATCGCTCATCCAGCAATAATGCCCTGACTGGCACGCGAAGGCAATCGCGGCTAGGGGACGGGCATGGATATTCCCGGCCTTCCCGCGCGCCGCGCCGCGCTGAAACTATGCGATGCCGTGCTGCGCCGGGGCGAAACGCTGGATCAGGCCGCGCATGGCGCCCTGCAGGGCATCCGTAACCCGGCAGACAAGGCTTTGACGCGCGCGCTTGCCGGGGAGGTGCTGCGCTGGCTGGGCGATCTCGATGCCTTGATCGACAGCGCCACCCGTCAGCCGCTGCCCGATGATGCCAAGGCACGCGCGGTGCTGAGGCTGATGCTGGCCGGATGGCTGCGGCTGGATACCCCGCCGCATGCGGTGATCGCCACCGCCCTGCCGCTGCTGGCGGGTGGGCCAAGGCGGCTGGCGCATGGCGTGTTCTCAGCACTGGTCAAGCGCGGTGTGCAGCTGCCGGACGTGCCGACCCTGCCCGCCGCGGTAAGCGCCCGCTGGGGAGATGACGCCAGCGCCATTGCCGCGGGACTGGCTATGCCGCCGCCGCTGGACCTGACCCTGCGCGATCCCGCCGCCACCGCTCTATGGGCCGAGCAGCTTGGCGGAATTTCGCTGCTCCCCGGCCATGTTCGGCTGCCGCGCGGTGCCGCCGTCGAAACCCTGCCCGGCTTTGCCGAGGGCGCGTGGTGGGTGCAGGATCTCGCCGCCAGCCTGCCCGCGCGATTGCTGGGCCAGGGCGAAGGCCGCGATGTGCTGGATCTCTGCGCCGCGCCCGGCGGCAAGACGCTGCAACTCGCCAGCACCGGCTGGCAGGTCACCGCGCTCGATGCCAGCGCCCGGCGGCTTGAGCGCATGACGCAGAACCTCAAGCGGATGAAGCTTTCAGCCGAATGCATCACCGCCGATGCGCTGGAATGGGAGCCAAGCGCCCGCTTTGACGCAATCCTGCTCGACGCGCCATGCACCGCAACCGGAACCTGCCGCCGCCACCCGGATGTGCTGCACCGCATTGCCGCCCATCATATCGCAGCCTTGGCGGAATTGCAGTCCCGGCTGCTGCACCGAGCGATAAGCTGGCTCAAGCCCGGCGGGCTGCTGGTCTATGCGGTTTGCTCGCTGGAACCAGAGGAAGGCCCGGCGCAGGCGCAGCAGGTGCCGCTGACGCCCGTGCCGATCCGTGCCGATGAACTGCCCGCAGGCCTCACGCCCACTACCGAAGGCTGGCTCTGCACATCCCCTGCCATGCTGCCGGACGCAGGCGGGGTGGATGGCTTTTTCATGGCGCGCTGGCGCGCGGGTTAGGCCTTCGCCTTTTCGGCAAAGCCCTTGCGCAGCTTGGCCAGCTTGGGCGGGATTACCGCCAGGCAATAGGGATTACGCTGCCCTTCGCCCTGCCAGTATTCCTGATGATAATCCTCCGCCGGATACCATTCCGCCGGGCCTTCGATCGTCGTTACCACCCGGCCGCCATGCTCGGCATTGGCGCGGGCAATTCCGGCCTCTGCCTCGGCACGCTGCTCCTCATCGACCGGAAAGATCGCGCTGCGATACTGGGTGCCGATGTCGTTGCCCTGGCGATTGAGCTGGGTCGGATCATGGATGGCAAAAAAGATATCGAGCAGATCGCCATAGCGGATCTGCTGCGGATCAAAGGTGATGCGGATCGCCTCGGCATGGCCGGTATCGCCGCCGCATACCTGCTTGTAGGTGGGATTGGGCACACTGCCGCCGATATAGCCGCTTTCAACCTCACCCACGCCCACACACATACGAAACACCGCTTCGGTGCACCAGAAGCACCCACCGGCAAGAATGGCCTGCGCCATTGCTGTTCTCCTGTTCCTTGTTCGGATCACTAGATGGTGCCGTCGGGTGGCGACGGCAATGGTGGACTTGTTCCGCGCGCCACAATAAACCTGCGCTCATGTCTGAACTGACTTCTGAACTGACCGTCGCCGCGCTGCAACTGCCGCTTGCCTCGCCCGATGAGGCGGAAAACATCGCCGCCGTTTCCGCGCTGGTGGAACAGGCCGCAGCGAAGGGGGCGCAGCTGATCCTGCCGCCCGAACTCTTTTCGGGGCCCTATTTCTGCAAGGTAGAGGATGAGGCGCTGTTCGCGCTGGCCCGCCCGACGGCGCAGCACCCCTCGGTGATCGCCATGCAGGCGCTGGCCGCAAAGCTGAAGGTGGCGATCCCGACCAGCTTTCGAACGCGATGGCCACCATTATTACAACACCATGGCGATGATCGACCCCGATGGCACGATCCAGGGCACCTATCGCAAAAGCCACATCCCCGATGGCCCGGGCTATGAGGAAAAATATTATTTCCGCCCCGGCAATGATGGCTTCAAGGTGTGGGACGTGCTGGGCCGCAAGATCGGCGTCGGCATCTGCTGGGATCAATGGTATCCCGAATGCGCCAGGGTGATGGCGCTGATGGGGGCAGAACTGCTGCTCTATCCCACCGCGATCGGCAGCGAACCCTATGATCCTGATCTCGATACCAGCCGCATGTGGCGGCGGGCGATGCAGGGCCACGTGGTGTCGAACTGCATGCCGGTGAGCGCGGCCAACCGCATCGGCAGCGAAGATGCCCAGCGCTTTTACGGGCACAGCTTCATCAGCGATGAATGGGGCGATCTGATCGCTGAATTCGGCGCAAGCGAAACCGGCGTTCTCACCGCCCGGATCGATCTTGCCCGCGCTGCCACGCATCGCGCTGGCATGGGCTTTTTCCGTGACCGCCGCCCGCAGCTCTACGGCCGGATCAGTCAGGACATCTAGCGCCGGTGGCCTATCACTATCTGATCGCGCTTGGATCGAACCAGCGCCACCACCGCCACGGTTCGCCGTCCAGAGTGCTGCATGCCGCCCTTGCCGCGCTGACACAGGCGAAGATCAAGGTAAAACGCATCGCCCCCATCATCGCCAGCGCCCCGGTTGGCCCCTCGCGCCGCCGCTATGCCAACGGCGCGGCGGTGGTGAAATGCAAATTCGCCCCAGACGATCTGCTGGCTAGGCTCAAGGCCATCGAAATGCGATTCGGCAGGCGGCGCGGCGGGCAGCGCTGGGCTGCGCGCGTGCTCGATCTTGACATCATCCTGTGGAGCGAAGGCTGCTGGGCATCGCCCGGTCTGACCATCCCCCACCCAGCATTCCGCGAACGCAGCTTCGTTCTGCAGCCTGCACAAAGCATCGCACCGGACTGGCGCGATCCGCTGACCGGTCGGACCATGCGGCAACTCGACGCGAGATTGACCAGAACCCGGACCCGGCGCTTGACCACAGCCATCACCCCCCCTAAGCGCAACCCCCGGTGAGGGCCCTTAGCTCAGTCGGTAGAGCAACTGACTTTTAATCAGTAGGTCGCTGGTTCGAACCCAGCAGGGCTCACCACCATCCGGCATGATCCCGATTGATCAGCCGGATAGCGGGCAATTCCCGCAGCATTAGCCCGGCGCTATTTCGACAGATCGGTGAACAGGCTGAGGTAATAGGTGACGCCCGGCGCGATGTTGTCCAGCCTGACGCGCTCGTTCAGCCCGTGCGAGAAATCATCCGAATCCTTGCTGTAGGTCGGGCTGGCCCCATAGCTGGGCACCCCGACCGAGCGATACCACATGCTGTCGGACGCACCCGATGCCTGTGCCGGGAACACCGGCACGCCGGGACGCGCCAAAGCCATCGCCTTTTCAACTGCGGCGATGAAGTCAGCCCGCATCGGCGACGCATCGGTGGCCACCGAGCCTTCGGTGACATCGGTGAATTTCACGGCGCTGACATTGGCGACCTTTTCCAGTTCGGCCATGATGTCCGCCGGCTTGTGCCCGGGGAAGATGCGGCAATTGATATTGGCGGTGGCGCGTTGCGGCAGCGCGTTAAGCGCGTGCCCGCCGCTGACCATGGTCGGCACGCAGGTGGTGCCGATCTTGCCGATATAGGCCGGATTGGCGCGCAAGGTGGCAATCGCGGCGGCATCCTGGGGATTAGCGGCAAAGGCGCGCATCGCCGCTGCCAGTTTCGGATCAGCTTCGAACTGGGCGGCCTTTTCGAAATAGGCCTTAGTCAGTGGGCTGAGCTCTGGCGCAAAGCGATAGGCACCGATCCGCTCCAGCGCGACTGCCAGCTGGGCGATGGCATTTTCCGGGCGCGGCGTCGAGCTGTGGCCGCCAGCGTTGGTCACCTCCAGCTGGAAATCGGCATAGGTTTTTTCCGCGCCCTGCCAGGTCCAGTAGAGCGGCTTGGCGCTGGCTTCATCCAGCGTGCCGCCACCGCCATCGATGTTGAGCACCAGCTCCGCATTGCTGAGCCGCTTGGCGATGATCCCGCTGGTCTTCATCACCGTTTCCTCATCCCCCGAGAACTGGAGGATGATCGTGCGCTTGGGGCGATAGCCCTGACGGCGCAGCTCGATCAGGCTGGCGGTGGCCAGCGCCCCGTCGAACTTCATGTCGCTGGAACCGCGCCCGAACAGATAGCCATTCTCTACCACCGGGGTGAAGGGATCGCGCTGCCAGTCGCTGGGCTTGGCCTCCACCACATCCATATGCCCGGAAATGACCAGCGGCTTCAGCTTGGGATCGCTGCCCGGCCATGTGGCGATCAGATAGGCGGTGTCATCCACCGGGGTGATTTCCACCTGCCCGTCTTGCCAGCCAGCCGCCACCAATGCCCGCTTGATCACCTGCAAGGCATCGCCGGTGCGATTGTCCGGGCCGCGCACCGAACGGATCGCGATCAGCTGCTTGGAGAGATCGAGCGTTTGCGCCTCAGCCTGTGGATGCGCGGCAGATTGCGCCGCAGGTCTGGCCTGGGCGGTGGTGGCAAGCAATGCGAAAACAAGCGCGGCGGTGGCATGGGTGCGGAACATCGGCGATTCTCCTTTGACGCATGACCCTAGCCCCGACGCTGCCCGATGGGGAAGCCCCGCTGAACAGGCCCGCTGAATAGGTTTGCGCAGACCGGGCCAAGGCTGGCGCGGATGCCTGCTCGCTGCTAACCCGCAGCGGGAGAGAAACCTGCGGGAAATCGTTGATGAGCTTCACTGCAGACAGGCTGTTGTTGTTCGGTGCCACCGGCGATCTGGCGCAGCGAATGCTGCTACCTTCGCTTTGCGCGCTCAGCACGGATGATCTGATTCCGCCAGATCTTCAGATCATCGGCACGGCGCGTCATGATTTTGACGACGCCGCCTATCGCAATTTCGCGCGGGCGGCGCTGGAAAAGTTCATGCCTGCGGAGCGGCGCGGCAGCATGGCGGGCTTTCTTAACCGGCTGCATTATCGCACGCTCGATGCCAATGATACGGCTGGTTATGCTGCTTTGACCGAGGCAGTGGGCGATACCAGCAAGGGGCTGGCGATCTTCCTTTCAACCGCCCCCAGCCTGTTTGAACCGACCATCACCGGGCTGTCCGCCAGCGGCCTTGCCGGTGAGCAGGTGCGCATCGGGCTGGAAAAGCCGCTGGGCACTGATCTGGAAAGCAGCCGCCATATCAATGATGCGGTTGCGGCGGCCTTTCCGGAAGAGCGGACATTCCGCATCGATCACTATCTTGGCAAGGAAACCGTGCAGAACCTGCTGGCGCTGCGCTTTGCCAATATCATGTTCGAACCATTGTGGAATGCGGCGCATATCGATCATGTCCAGATCACGGTTGCCGAAACCGTGGGTCTGGAAGGGCGCGTCGGCTTTTATGATGGCGCAGGCGCGCTGCGCGATATGGTGCAGAACCACATGTTGCAGCTGCTGGCGCTGGTGGCAATGGAGCCACCCGCCAGTTTCGATGCAACTGCCGTTCGCGACGAAAAGGTGAAGGTGCTGCGCTCGCTGCGCCTGATCGCGCCGGATGAAACCGTGACCGGCCAATACCGGGCCGGTGCCATCGATGGGCAGGCCGTGCCCGGTTATGATGACGAGTTGGGTAAGGATTCGGACACCGAAACCTTTGTTGCGATCAAGGCCCATGTCGATAACTGGCGCTGGAAAGGCGTGCCGTTCTATCTGCGCACCGGCAAGCGGCTGCCCCGCCGTGTCACCGAAATCGTGGTGCAATTCCGGCGCGTGCCGCACTCCATCTTTGCGGGGAAAGGTGCGCTGACCGAGCCCAACCGGCTTGTCATCGGCATCCAGCCGGAAGAGAATATCTCGCTATCGCTGATGGCCAAGGTGCCGGGGCTGGATCGTGGCGGCATTCGCCTGCGCTCTGTGCCGCTGGACATCGCCATGCCCGATGCCTTTGCTGGGCCGCAGCGCCGCATCGCCTATGAACGGCTGCTGCTGGATCTGATCGAAGGCGACCAGACGCTGTTCGTCCGCCGCGACGAGGTGGAAGCGCAATGGGAATGGATCGATGGCATTCGCGCCAGCTGGTCTGACCATGGGCTGAAGCCGAAACCCTATACCGCCGGCAGCTGGGGACCGTCGGCAGCCGTGGCGCTGACCGAGCGTGATGGCGCTAAGCTGGCACGAGTAACCGATATGACTTTGCATCCACAGTTGAACGCGTCACCCAGCGGATCATCGAGCGCTCGAAAGACAGCCGCCGCCACTATCTGGAACTGATCGAGCGTGAGGCGGAAAAGTTCCCTGCCCGCGGCACCATGGGTTGTTCCAATCTGGCCCATGTGTTCGCGGCTGCCGAAGGTGACAAGCCCGCGCTGGCGGCGGCACGCGGACCAAATCTGGCCATCGTAACCGCCTATAACGACATGCTTTCGGCGCATCAGCCCTATGGGCGCTATCCCGAAGCAATGAAGATCTACGCCCGCGAAGTCGGCGCGACCGCACAGGTGGCAGGCGGCGTGCCGGCAATGTGCGATGGCGTGACCCAGGGCATGGACGGCATGGAGCTGTCGCTGTTCAGCCGCGATGTGATCGCGCTGTCCACCGGCGTGGCGATGAGCCACGCGGTGTTCGATGGCGTGGCGCTGCTGGGCATTTGCGACAAGATCGTGCCCGGTCTGGTGATCGGGGCGCTGCGCTATGGCCATTTGCCCGCGATCTTCATCCCTTCAGGCCCGATGCCAACCGGCCTTGCCAACAAGGACAAGCAAAAGGTCCGCCAGCTCTATGCCGAGGGCAAGGCCAGCCGCGCCGATCTGCTCGAAAGCGAAAGCAAGAGCTATCACGCACCGGGCACCTGCACATTCTATGGCACGGCCAATTCCAACCAGATGATGATGGAAATGATGGGCCTGCACATGCCCGGTGCCGCATTTGTGCCGCCGGGCACCTCGCTGCGCAGCCAGCTGACGCGCAGCGCCGTGCACCGGCTCGCCACCATCGGCCGCGAAGGCAGCGACTATCGGCCCATGGCGCGGGTGGTGGATGAAAAAGCCATCGTCAACGCCTGTGTCGGCCTGCTGGCAACCGGCGGTTCGACCAATCATGCAATCCATCTGCCCGCGATGGCGCGCGCCGCGGGAATCCTGCTCGACTGGCAGGATTTTGATGAGCTTTCGGGCGTGGTTCCCTTGCTGGCGCGGGTTTATCCCAACGGCGCGGGGGATGTGAACCAGTTCCACGCCGCTGGCGGCATGGGCTATGTGATCCGCGAGTTGCTGGATGCCGGGCTGGCGCATGGCGATGTGCTGACGGTGAGCGAACAGGGCATGGCTGCCTATGCGCGCGAACCGGTGCTGGATGGCGACGCGCTGATCTGGCGCGATGCGCCGACGGAAAGCGGTGATGATGCCATGCTGCGTCCTGCCGCAGCCCCGTTCATGCCCGATGGCGGAATGCGGCTGGTGGAAGGCAATCTGGGGCGCGGGATCTTCAAGACCAGCGCAGTCGATGCCGAACGCTGGACGATCGAGGCACCCTGCCGCGTGTTTTCGACCCAGGAAGATGTGCAGGCGGCGTTCAAGGCCGGAGAGCTGGACCGCGATGTGATTGTCGTGGTGCGCTTTCAGGGCCCGCGCGCCAACGGCATGCCCGAATTGCACAAGCTGACCCCGCCGCTTGGCGTGCTGCAGGATCGCGGGTTCAAGGTGGCACTGGTCACCGATGGCCGCATGTCCGGCGCGTCGGGCAAGGTGCCTGCTGCAATCCATGTCACACCCGAAGCGCTAACCGGGAAAACGGGCAAGCCCGGCCCGCTGGCCCTGCTGCGCGATGGCGATGTGATCCGGCTTTGCGCACGCGATGGCGTGTTGCAAACCAGCGCCGATCTGGCCGGGCGCGAACCGGTTTCAAGCCCGCCCGCGGCAATCGGCCTCGGCCGCGAGCTGTTTGCCATGATGCGGCTACACGCCGATGGTGCAGAACAGGGCGCGTCCGCCATGCTGGCCGAGGCCGGGCTGTGACGACCGAGATTGTTAGCGTTGATATCGGCGGCACCCATGCCCGCTTTGCCATCGCCAGCATTGCGCCGGATGGCGATATCACCCTGGGCGAACCGGTAACGCTGCATACCAGCGATCACGCCAGCTTTCAGACCGCGTGGGAAGATTTCGCCCGAATTCAGGGCGGCACCCTGCCCCGCGCCACCGCGATTGCCATCGCCGGCCCGGTTGGCGGCGAGGTAATCCGTTTTACCAACAATCCATGGATCATCCGCCCGGCGCTGATCCCGGAAAAGATGGGCGTCGATCGCTTTACCCTGATCAATGATTTCGGCGCGGTTGGTCACGCGGTTGCCTGCGCCGGTCCTGAGCATTTCACGCATCTGGCCGGGCCGGACCGGCCACTGCCGAGCAGCGGCACGCTCAGCATCGTAGGCCCCGGCACCGGGCTGGGGGTGGCGCATGTCTGGCGCGGCGATAACGGGCAATACCGGGTGCAACCCACCGAGGGCGGCCATATGGAATTCGCGCCGCTCGATTCCATCGAGGACGAAATTCTGCAGCGCCTGCGCAAACGCTATCGCCGCGTTTCTGCCGAGCGCGTGATCTGCGGCCCGGCGCTGGTTGATATCTATGAAACACTTGCAGCCATGGAAGGCCGGGCGATTCAGCCGCGCGACGATCGCACGCTCTGGGCCTTGGGCACCAGCGGCCCAAATGATGGGGGGGACAGTCTGGCCGCCGCCGCTGTCGACCGGTTCTGCCTGTCACTCGGCTCCTTCGCGGGCGACATCGCCCTGGCGCAGGGGGCGAGCGGTGTGGTGATCGCTGGCGGACTGGGCCTGCGCATTCGCGATACCCTGCTGACATCAGGCTTCGCCAGCCGCTTCGTCGCGAAGGGCCGGTTCGAATCAATGATGGCCGACATTCCGGTCAAGCTCATCACCCATCCCCAGCCCGGCCTGTTTGGCGCGGCGGCTGCATTTGCCATGGAGCATATCGCGTGAGTCCCATCGAAACCATCATGCGCAAGGCCCCGGTCATCCCGGTGCTGATCATCGAAGACGCCGCCCATGCCGCGCCGATTGCCGAAGCGCTGGTCAAGGGCGGCCTGCCCGTGCTGGAGGTGACGCTGCGCACCGCCAGTGCGCTGGACGTGATCCGCGAGATGAAGCAGGTTCAGGGTGCGATTGTTGGCGCGGGCACAGTGCTCAACGAGCATGCGCTGGAAGATGCGCTGGAAGCCGGTAGCGAGTTCATCGTCTCACCGGGGCTGACCGAGCCGCTGGTCAAGGCGGCAATCGCGGCAAATGCCCCGATCCTGCCGGGTACTGCCAACGCATCGGATATCATGCGCGGGCTTGATCTGGGTCTGGACCGTTTCAAATTCTTCCCGGCGGAGGCCAATGGTGGCATCCCCGCGCTGAAGGCCATCGCCGCGCCATTCGGCAGCGTGCGGTTCTGCCCGACTGGCGGGATTACCCAGGCCAACGCTCCTGACTGGCTGGCGCTGGACGCCGTGCTGTGCTGCGGCGGCAGCTGGCTGGTGCCCAAGGGCCCGCCAGATGTCGCAGCCATCGAAGCGGCAGCACGGGCCGCCACGGCGCTTGCACAATCCCGCTGAACGCAAACCCTGAGCCGATGCGCTGACCGGAGAATCTTGAATGGGCCTTATCAGCGAACTTGATGACCGGCTTCAGCTTTTGCATCAGCGCACCGCTGAAACCCCGCTGTTCAATCCGGTGTTTCAGCTGGGGCTGGAATTGTCACGACGGCTGGAAAGCGGCGATCTGTCGCTCGACGCCGTGGAGGCGATGGTCTGTGAGCTGGAATGCGATGGCCTGCTCGCCCGCGCCACGCGCCTCAACCGGCTGGTTGCGCCAGTAGCGCCCGAAGCGAATGATGCCAGCATCACAGCCCTGGCGGCTGCACAGGCCGCCGCTGGCGATTTCGCAGCATTCGCGGCCAGATGGCGCAGGCCGCTGGCGCATGTCGTGTTTACCGCGCATCCCACCTTTCTGCTGACGCAGGCGCAGTCCGAGGCCGTTACCAATGCCGCCTCATCCGGTGACATTGCCGAGGCGACTGCCTGTGTGGCGCCGCATGACCGCGATACGATCACGCTGGACAGCGAACATGCCGCCGCCATGGCGGCCATCGCCCGCGCACAGGCCGCGCGTGATCGCATCAACGCCCTGCTGCTGTCCGCCGCGCGTCGGCATTGGCCCAGTGAATGGCGCAAGCTGTCGCCGCTGCCGCTGCGCTTTGCCAGCTGGGTCGGCTATGACATGGACGGCCGCACCGATATCGGCTGGTACACCTCGCTGCGCTATCGCCTGTCGGAAAAGGCTGAGCGGCTGGCCAGCTATGCCGCCTTGTTGCAACAGGCTGCGCCCGAAATTGCCGACCGGCTGACCCGTGCCGGCAATTATGCCGCGACCATGGCCGCAGGCTTTGCCGGTGACATGAGCGACCCGGTGAAGCTTTCCGAAGCGGCCAATGCGCTGACGGCCGCCCATCCTGACAAGCTGACCAGCCTTTCCGGAATCATCACCGAGCTGGAGCAGGAAGCGGCCCGGGCCGAAGACGATGCCGCGCAGACGCTGCTGGTCGCGGCGGCGGCGATGCGCGCCGATGGACTGGGCATGGGCTGGATTCATTTCCGCGTGAACAGCTCGCAATTGCAGAACGCCATCCGCCGCCGGATCGATCCCGATGGCAAGCTGGACCTAGCCAGCCAGGCCGCGCTGGTACGGATGCGTGAACTGCTGGCCGAAGCCAAACCGCTGCGCGTCAATTTTGCCGCGCTGGCGATCGAAAACAGCACCGCAATCCGGCAGTTTCTGGCGATGGCGCAGATCCTGCACCATATCGATGCCGATGCCCCGATCCGCATGCTGGTGGCCGAATGCGAAGAACCGACCACCGTGCTGGCCGCGCTCTATTTCGCGCGGCTGTTCGGCATTGCCGACAAGGTGGATGTTTCGCCGCTGTTCGAAACCGAAAGCGCGCTGGAGCATGGCGGCCGTTTTCTCGACGCCTTGCTGGCGGAGGAAGCCTATCGCGATTACGCGCGGGTGCGCGGGCGCGTGGCGGTTCAGACCGGTTTTTCCGACGCGGGCCGCTTTGTTGGCCAGATCCCGGCCGCGCTGGCAATCGAACGCCTGCAGGGCCGCCTTGCCGAAGCGATGACTGCCAATGGGCTGAATGATGTTTCGGCGCTGATCTTTAACACCCATGGCGAAAGCATGGGGCGCGGCGCGCATCCGATCAGCTTTGCTGACCGGCTGGCCTGGCCGCTTTCTCCCTGGGCACGGCGGCGTTTCGTGCGAGCAGGCATCAGGCTGGAACCGGAAGTGAGCTTTCAGGGCGGTGACGGCTATCTGTTCTTCGGCACACCGGAACTGGCGCTGGCGACGCTGACCCGCTTTGCCGAACACGCCCCGGCTGAGGCCGATGCCGATGCACCGACAGATCCATTCTATCGCCGCACCGATCTCAGCCTTGATTTCTATCGCGCGATCCGCCGCGTGCAGCAGGGCTATCTCACCAGCCGCACCTATCCGCGCGCGGTGACGGCCTTTGGGCTGGGGCTACTCAACGATACCGGCAGCCGCAAATCGCGCCGTCAGTCAGACCTTGCCGCTGACCGCGAGATGAGCTTGCGCCAGATCCGCGCCATTCCGCACAACGCCGTGCTGCAACAGCTGGGCTATCCGGTGAATGTCATCGCCGGGTTCGGTACCGCCGCCGATGGCAATTATGAAGCCATTGCCGCTCTGCTGCGCGAAAGCGAGCGCGGGCGGCAGCTGGTGCGACTGGTGCGGGCCGCCAATGCGCTGGCCAGCATCAAGACGGTTGCCGCCTATGGCGAGCTGTTCAATTCCGCCTATTGGGCCAGCCGCCCCTATCGCGGTGATGAGGGGCAGATTGCCGACAGCTGCCTGGCGCTGGCCGAATATCTGACCACCGATGATCGCACCGGCGTATTCCGCCGCCTCGCTTCGCGGCTGCGGGTGGATGCCCTGAAACTGCACCGCCTGCTCGATCTGGTCCCCGATGAAACCCCGCTGGCCGAGCGAGAGCATACCCGGCGTGAACTGGGCGTATTGCAGGCGCTGCGACTGGCGCTGTTCCAGCACATGTTCCTGCGCGTTGTCTCTGTCCCTGCCTTCAGCCGCGCCAATGACATCAGCCGCGATGATGTGCTGGAAATGGTGTTTACCCTGCGGATCGAAGAGGCACTCACCCAGCTGCGCCGCGCGTTCCCGACCAGCTTTCCCGGTATCGACGATTTCGCGGTGAACGAGCCGAGCGACTATCCCGATGGCGGCGCCAGCGGCTATGATGCGATCCACCGCGATTTCATCGACCCGATCGAACGCGCCAACAAGCTGGCGCTGCGCATCACCACCGCGATTGCCAATACCTTTGGTGCACATGGGTGAACGTCATGCGGCGCGGCGGCCCTTGCGCATCGTCGCGCGATCGGTTTGATTGGGGGTCAATGCGGATCACGATCAGAACCTGTGCGCTGACCCTGGCGCTGATGGTCGCTCAGGCCGGAGCTGCCGCGCACGCCCAGCCCGAGGCCCCGCCACCGCGCCGCTTTGCTGCCGAAATCGAAGCATTCGTCCAGCAGGACGAAATCAAGCGACCAGCACGCTGCGCCACCCTGTTTGTTGGTTCCAGCACCTTCCGCCTGTGGAACAATCTGGACAAGGATTTTCGCTTTCCCACGATCCGTCGCGGCTTTGGCGGGGCGACCATTGCCGATATCAACCTGTGGTTTGATCGCATCGTTGCGCCATATCAGCCGTCGCGGATCGTGTTCTATGCGGGCGAGAATGATCTTGCCGAGGGGCGATCCGCCGATCTGGTCTTCGCCGATTTCGAGGAATTCCTGCGCAAGAAAGACGCCGCGCTCGGATCAACTCCGGTGTGGTTCGTGTCAGCCAAGCCATCGCCAGCCCGCGCCGCGCAGCGCGGCGAGCAGCAGGCCTTGAATGCACGTGTTCTTGAATTGGCCGGGCAGCGCAGCGATTTGGCGTTTGTCGATATCGGCCCGGCGATGCTGCCCCGGCTGGCGCATTATTATGGCAGCGATCCCCTGCATATGAACCCGGCTGGCTACGGCATCTGGACCCGCGCGATCAATCAGGCATTGCGAACCGCGCGGCTCAGCAAAGCGCCCGGTTGCCCATAGCATCACAACCCGGCAAGCAAGGCCAGCAACCGGTTCCAGGCACGGTCCGCCTGCGCCTTGTCATAGGCCGGGGCATCCAGCGTGCACCAGCCGTGATCGGCGGGATAGACTTCCACCTCGGCCGGTCGCCTCGCGGCATCCGCAGCTGCACGCAGTGCATCCTTGTCACCCGGCGCGCGGGCATCATCATTGCGGGCGATGGCAAAGAGGAACGCGGCCTGGCTGCGTCCGATCAGATTCACCGGGCTATCCGGCTCTGGGCCGACCAGCCCCGCGCCATGAAACGATGCTGCCGCCTTGACGCGATCCGGTGCTGCGGCTGCACTGCGAGCCGCATAGGGACCAGTCATGCAATAACCGCAACTGCCGATCCCGCGCCCGGTATCGACCGCCTTCTGGCGATCGAGCCATGCCACAAACGCCTGCGCATCCGCAGCAATCCCAGCCGGGGTCAGCGCCGCGATCATCGGCCGCAGCCGGGCCTGCCCCTCTGGTGTGCGCCACTGCGCCATGGAATCGAGCACCGGGGCAGGCGCGGATCGATAGTAATGATTGACCAGCAGCACCGCATAGCCTGACGCCGCCAGGCGCCGCGCTATTTCCTTGTAGGCATCGCGCAGGCCGGCAATATCTGGCCACATGACGATGCCGGGATGTTTGCCCCTGGCCGGGCGGACCCAGAAGGCATCAGCGCTGCCCGCAGCGGCAGGTACCGTAACTGCGCTTTCGCTCAGGCGGACCCCGGCCTGTCCTTCACCCGCACAGGCGGCCAGCACACCCGCTGCGCCAATTGCGGCAAATTCGCGGCGGCTCCACTGCGATCGGGCCAGCGCGGCATCATCGTCTGCGGCGGTCAGTTCATCACACATCGCGTCACTCCCGTTCTTCGCCCGAGCATAGGATGGCGTGCAGGCCAATTCTAGGGTGCGCGGATCAAGCAAAAAATGGTTGCAAAGAAGCGCTGCTTTCCGCCAGTGTTGTCGGCGGAGATCGTAGTGACCCGCGCCACGCGGGCATCAAGGAGAGGATGGGGAATGCGCGTCAAACTCTTGCTTGCCGTCGCCTTGCTGCCGCTGGCAGCGTGCCAGCAAAAGCCCAGTTCGGAACAACCCGGAGCGGTGAATGCTGTAAGGATTACCAAGGCCAATCCGGATGAATGGCTGTCCTATGGCCGCACCTATGACGAGCAGCGCTTCAGCCCGCTGGATCAGATAAACCAGAAGACGGTCAAGAATCTGGGGCTGGCCTGGTATGCCGATCTCGATACCGCGCGCGGGCAGGAAGCCACGCCGCTGGCGATTGATGGCAAGATCTACATCACCACCGCCTGGTCCAAGGCCAAGGCCTATGATGCGGTGACCGGCAAGCTCTTGTGGGAATATGATCCCAAGGTGCCGGGCGAACGCGGCGTGGCTGCCTGCTGCGATGTGGTCAACCGCGGCATGGCCGCCTGGGGCGACAAGCTGTTCCTGGGCACGCTGGATGGAAGGTTGGTCGCGCTGGACCGCAACACAGGCAAGGAAGTGTGGAGCGAAGTCACCGTCGATCAGTCCAAGCCCTATACCATCACCGGCGCGCCGCGCGTGATCAACGGCATGGTGATCATCGGCAATGGCGGCGCGGAAATGGGCGTGCGCGGATATGTGACGGCCTATGATGCCGATAGCGGCAAGCAGCTGTGGCGCTTCTACACCGTGCCCGATACCGGCGGGAACAATGATCAGCCCTATCTGAAGGCCGCCGAAAAGACCTGGAACGGGGATTGGAAGCAATATGGCGGCGGCGGCACCGTGTGGGATGCCATGGCCTATGATCCGGAGCTTGATCTGCTCTATATCGGCGTCGGCAATGGATCGCCCTGGAACCAGTTCTTCCGCAGTGCGGGCGCGGGCGACAACCTCTATCTCTCCTCGATCGTCGCGATCCGGCCCAAGACCGGCGAATATGTCTGGCATTTCCAGACCACGCCGGGGGAAAGCTGGGATTACACCGCCACCCAGCACATCATGCTGGCCGATCTCACCATCGATGGCGTGAAACGCAAGGTACTGATGCAGGCGCCCAAGAACGGCTTTTTCTTCGTGCTCGATCGCACCAATGGCAAGCTTATCTCTGCCAACAACTATGTGCCGGTCAACTGGGCCACCGGCTTCGATCTGAAGACGGGCCGCCCGATCGAAAATCCCGAATCGCGCTATTACCGCACCGGCAAGATGTGGCTGGGCTCCCCAGGGCCGATCGGCGCGCATAACTGGCATCCGATGGCATTCGATCCCAAGAATGGGCTGGTGTTCATCCCGGCGATGCACACCGCCTTCCCCTATATCCACAATCCGGCGTGGAAGCCGAACAAGCATGGCTTCAATGTCGGGCTTGATCTGGCCTCTGGTGCGATGCCCGCCGATCCCAAGGCGCGCGCTGCCGCACTGGCGGCCACCACGGGTGAACTGATCGCCTGGGATCCGGTGGCGCAAAAGGCGCGCTGGACGGTGAAATACCCGGCGGCGTGGAACGGCGGCCTGCTGGCAACGGCAGGAGACCTGCTGTTCCAGGGCAATGCCGGGGGTGAATTCAACGCCTTTGACACCGCGACCGGTCGCAAGCTGTGGAGCTTCCAGACCCAGACCGGGGTGGTTGCGCCCGCATCAACCTTCCGCGTCAATGGCGAACAATATGTCGCGGTGCTGGCCGGATGGGGCGGTGCCTGGCCGCTGGCAGGCGGTCTGGTCGGCGGCGATGCCGGTCGCCCGGTCCGCAATGTATCGCGGCTGCTGGTGTTCAAGCTGGGCGGCACAGCAAAACTGCCGGCGCTGGCTGACAGCATGGCCCCGCTTGATCCGCCGCCGCTGTCTGGCACGCCTGAACAAATTGCCGATGGCGCGAAGAATTTCGGCCAGTTCTGCGGCGTCTGTCATGGCGATGCGGCGATCGGCTCCAGCGTCACGCGCGATCTGCGCCGTGCCGGATCGCTGGGTGATGCCAAGATGTGGAACCAGATCGTGATCGGCGGCGCGCTCAGCCAGAATGGCATGATCAGCTGGAAGAACGAGCTGAACGATCAGCAGGCCGAAAACCTGCGGCTCTATGTCATCAAGCGCGCGCATGAAGACAAGGCGCTGGGGATGAAATAAGCCCCGCGCCAGCCCCCACCGCTGGCCGGTCTGGCCTTACGGCACCACGCCGACAAGGCCGCACCCTGCCAGCGGTGGATGGTGCCGCCAGCTCAGCCGCGCAGCACCACCCCGCCCCAGGCGGGAAGAACCGCCTGATTGCCCTCGACCCGGCCGGGCAATCCATAAGCGCAGTCGCTCCATGCGCCAGCAGGCAGGGTAATGCGCTGCTCGGCTGGTCCCAGATTGAACAGGCACAGCAAAACCTCGCTTTCGCCGCCGAGCTGGCGACGAAAACCCAGCACTGGCTCTGGCAGATCAAGGAAGGAAATGTCGCCCAGCCGCAATGCTGCCTCGGCCTTGCGGAAAGCGATGAATCTCCGGCTCAACATCAAGGTGGAGGCGGGATCGCTCTCTTGCCGATCGACTGCCAGCGCATGGTGGCGCGCATCAACCGGAAGCCAGGGCTCAACCGCCGAAAACCCGGCATTGGGGGCATCCCCAGACCACGGTATCGGGGTGCGGCAACCATCCCGGCCCAGGCTGTCCGGCCAGAACCGGATACCTTCCGGATCCTGCAGACGATCATAGGGCACATCGGCCTGTGGCAGGCCCAGTTCATCGCCCTGATAGATGAAGATGGTGCCGCGCAGGCACAGCAGCAGCCCCATCAGCAACTGGGCAAAGGCGTCCGGAGCATCATCGCCGCCCCAGCGGGTGCGGGCCCGCACCGCCGACAGCGGCCCGTTTTCAAGCAGCAGAAAATTATACGCCGTGTGCAGCCGGCCCGGTTCGGTATATTCAATCGACCGCGCGATATAGGAATCGCTGCCGATCTCCGCGACGGTCATCAACTCGCCAAAGCTATCCACTTCGCGCCGCAATTCGGCCATGAAATCGAGATTTTCCGGCTGGGACCGGTCATAGAGATGGCGCTGGTGCCAATAGGGCCGGGCAAAGCCACCGCCGTTGCTCTTGGCGGGATTGCTGCGCAGCTGCTGATCGTGGAAATAGAAATTGGCCACATCCAGCCGAAAGCCATCAATGCCGCGCTGCAGCCAGAAGCGCGCGACTTCGATGATCGCAGCCCGAACATCGGGATTATGGAAATTGAGATCGGGCTGTTCCGACAGGAAATTGTGCATGTAATATTGCTTGCGGCGCGAATCCCATGACCACGCCTGTCCGCCAAACAGCGAAATCCAGTTGTTCGGCGGACCGCCATCATCACGCGCATTCGCCCAGACATACCAATCCGCCTTGGCATTGTCGCGCGACTGGCGGCTTTCCTTGAACCAGGCGTGCTGATCGGAGGTGTGGGAATAGACCTGATCGATCACCAGCTTCAGATCGCGCGAATGCGCGCCTGCCAGCAGCGCATCGAAATCGCCAAGCGATCCGAACACCGGATCAACATCGCAATAATCCGAAATATCATAGCCGAAATCGCGCATTGGCGATTTGAAAAAGGGCGACACCCAGACGCCATCGACGCCCAGCTGCTTCAGATAATCCAGCCGCGAGACGATCCCCGGCAAATCGCCGACACCGTCGCCATCCGAATCGCAAAAGCTGCGCGGGTAAATCTGATAGACCACACCACCGCGCCACCATTCGCTCATGCCGGTTTCCCTTCCCGTTTGCATCGATATGACGCATTCCGGACCGGCTGAAACAAGCGGCAATGCGTTTATGATATGCATTTCATAAATGAACTGCTAGGCAATGTGCAAGGCCTATCGAAAGGCAATGTGCCGAGGGGAGAAGCGATGGCAACTGGCGGACCGGACGGGGCGGGCGAAGCAACGCTGGGCAGCAGTGACGCGGGCTGGGCGCCCAAGCTGGCCCTTGCACTGGGTTATGCGGTGTTTGCCATCCTCCTGAACAGCGTTGGCACGGTCATCCTGCAATCGATCGGCTATTTCCATGTCGGCAATGTGACCGCCAGTACGCTGGAAGCCTTCAAGGATCTGACCATCGCTGTCGCGTCCTTTCTGATCGCGGCGCAGCTGCCGCGCTTCGGGCTGAAACGGTCAATGGTCGCCGCCTTGCTGATTGCCGGTGCAGGCTGCGTGCTGGTGCCGATGGCGAATGCATTCTGGGCGACGCAGGCGATGTTCTTTGCCACCGGCTTTGGCTTCGCGCTGATGAAGGTGTCGGTCTATTCGGTGGTCGGCCTGTTCAGCGCCAGCACCTCGGCGCATGCCAGATTGCTGGGGCTGATCGAGGCTGCGTTCATGGTTGCAGTGGTCGCCAGCGCCTGGATTTTCGCCTATTTCATCGATCCTGCCGATGCCACGTCGCCGCGCTGGCTGAACGTCTACTGGCTGCTGGCGGCATTGTGCGGCATTGCCGCTGCGGCGATTGCCGCGGTGCGGATCGATGAAACCGCATTGCAGGCAGAGGCGCAGCCCCCCTCGCCCGCCGGCGCATTCGGGGCAATGCTGGCGCTGCTCGGTCGCCGCGCCACCCAGATCTTCATTCTGGGGGTTTTCCTCTATGTGTTTATCGAGCAGGGGCTGGGCACCTGGCTGCCCACCATCAACCACAAGGTGCTGGGGCTGGATGGCCAGATTGCGGTGCAGGCTGCATCCGCCTTTGCCATGGCCATTGCCGCAGGCCGCTTTGTTGCCGGGCTTGTCGTGGCGCGGATCGGCTGGCTGAAGCTGCTGCTGGCCTGCTTTATCGGCATGGCGGGGATACTGGCTGTTGTTCCGATGCTGACCGGATCAATCGCAGCCCAGGCCATCACCAGCTGGAGCGCGGTTCCACTTGCGGCATGGCTGCTGCCCGCGATCGGATTCTTCATGGCACCGATCTATCCCACGCTCAATTCCGTGGTTCTTTCAACCGTACCCAAGGCCCAGCAAGCGGGCTTGATCGGCCTGATCGTGGTATTCTCCGCATTGGGCGGCACCACCGGATCGCGCATGGTCGCAGTGCTGTTTTCAGCACAGCCCGATGCCGCAGTGCTTTACAGCCTGCTGCCACCGATTGCACTGCTGGCGCTGGCCACGCTCTGGCTCAACCGCCTGACGCGCAGCTAACCGCCCGGTTCAGGTTTCTCGCACGATCAGCCGGGTCGGCAGGACGGTGGAATTCGCCCGCCCGCCCTCCACCAGCTGCATCAGCTTTTCGACCAGAATTGCCCCGGCGAGATGGGTTTCCTGTTCCACCGTAGTGATCGCGGGGGTGAAATGCCCGGCCGGGGGAATATTGTTGTATCCGACCAGCGCATAATCGCGCGGCGATGCCAGGCCAGCCTCGCGCAGCGCCGCGATCGCCGCCATCGCCGCCGTATCGGAAAAGGCAAAGATCGCATCCGGGGCGGGATTTGCCGCGACATGATCCTTCACCGCGCGAAAGGTGGCGACATAGGACATATCGTCAAATGTCAGCGTCTCGATGCTGATGTCCGCACCGCCTTCGCGCGCCGCTTCGCTCAGACCGTCATGGCGCATCCGGATTTCGGCGTGGCTGTCATTGCCAATGAACAACCACCGCTTGCGCCCGCATTTCAGAAAGTAATTTCCCGCCAGCTTGCCGCCCAGGAAATTGTCGCTGCCCACCGCGCAATAAGGCTCTGCGGGATCAACCGCGCCCCAGACAACAAACGGCGTGTCAGCCTTTGCAAGTTTGCGCAGCAGCGGATCGCGCTCACCCTGCCCCAGAAAGATGAAGCCATCGACCATGCGTGAACGGATCTGGTCCAGATAGTCCCGCGCATCCTGCGACACCGGCGGTGACAGCAGCAAATCCAGATTGCGCACCGAAAGCGCCTCGGAAACACCGGCGAGCAGCTCGAAAATGAACGGGTCGGCAATCCGGCCGCCCCGGTATGAGCCGAAATCAAGCACCACCGCCACGGTGTTGGTCCGCGTCTGCCGCAATTTCTGGGCGTTGCGGTTGACGGCATAACCATGCTCGCGGGCAATCTTCAGCACATGTTCGCGCGTTGCCTCGTTGACCAGCGGACTGCCCGAAAGCACGCGCGACACCGTGGGTTTGGAAACCTCGGCGATTCGGGCGATATCCGCCATGGAGACACCCATGGAACGGACACGACCTGCCCGGCCAGTTTCCGTCTTGCTGTCACTCATGGTCAGGAATCCCCTTGGCGCGGAGCCCGTTACCGCCCTGCGGTTTCGCTCTATGGCAGCAAAATCCCCGGTTGAGAACACCTGCAACATTTTCTTGAAATGCATTTCAGTAAATCATATGCATGCGGCAACGGCGCGCTGATGTCGGTGCGCGAGTTCAGGGAGAGGATCATGATTTCGAGGATGACCACGCTTGTCCGCGCTGGGGCTTCGGTCGGCGCGCTGGCGCTCGGCCTGCTTGCCGTCCCGGCGCTGGCTCAGGACGCTGCTGCAAAGGACGATACCGCTGCGAATGACAGCGGCGACACGATTGTCGTGATCGGCACCCCCGGCGGTGCCGGCACGCGCAAGCAGGATGCCTCCTACGCCATCACCACCATCAGCGCCCAGTCGCTGGAGCTTGCCGCACCCAAGAGCACGGCGGAAGTGTTCACGTTGGTGCCCGGCGTGTGGGCGGAAAGCTCGGGCGGTGTAGCAGGTGCCAATATCGATGTGCGCGGCCTGCCCGGCGGCGGCGACGCCCCCTGGGTGACGTTCCAGATCAACGGCGCGCCGGTTTACGGCACCGAATCGCTCTCGTTCATGGAACAGAGCTCAATTTTCCGCACCGATGAAACCATCGCCTCCACCGAAGCCGCGCACGGCGGCCCGAATGCCGTTTTCTCCAACGGCGAAGTCGGCGTGACGATGAACTTCAACCTCAAGAAGGGTACCGACGAAACCAAGGGCCGCGTCAAGCTGAGCGCGACCAACTACGGCCAGTATCGCGCCGATGCCGTTCTGTCTGGCCCGCTGGGCAATGATTTCTACTATATGATCGGCGGTTATGTCTCGCAGTCGCCGGGCATTCGCGATGCCCAGTTCCAATCGGAAAAGGGCCGTCAGTTCTCCGCCCAGCTGACCAAGAAGCTGGATGATGGTGAAATCAATCTCTGGTCACGCTGGACCGACGATCACGGCCAGTGGTATCTGCCAATGGCGCTCAATTCCGGCAATGACCTGGGCACCTTTTCGCAGCTCGGCAATTTCACGCGCTATGAATCGCTGCAGGTCGATCAGACCGGCACGCGCGAAACCTTCGACTTCGCGCGCGGACGCGGCTGGAAGGGCAGCATTTCGGGCCTGAACTTCAAATACAACCTCGGCGGTGGCTGGTCGGTTCGCAACAATCTGTCCTACACCAATGGCAATGCCGATACGCTGGGCTTTGTTCCCGATGGCGCGCCGGTAACGGTGGCGCAGGTGAAGTCTGCCAATGCGCTCGCCTCGGTTTCGACCGCGGGCGGCACTGCGCTGGCAAACACGGCCTATGTGCAGAACTATGGCCACTGGGTGGTTGAAAAGAAGGTGCAATCGCTCACCAACGATCTCAGCCTCAACTTCAAGTCTGGAATCAACGATTTCACCGTCGGCTATTATCACGCCAACTGGTCATCGGACGATTTCTGGACGCTGGGCAATTTCCGCCCGGTGCAGAATGTTGCCAATGGCGACTATCTGCAGAACGGCATCACTTGCACGATGCTGAAGAATGCTGGTTCGGGTTCGGGCTGCTGGGCCTATGGCATTCGTGCCTCGGGCGATGCCCGCACCGATGCGATCTATCTGGCCGACAGCATCCAGGCCACCGACGCGCTGCGGATCGATCTGGGCGTGCGTCAGCAGTGGCTGAACATCAACTATCTGCTCGACAGCGGTCCCGGCTATCCCGATGGCACCACCGATCTCAACATCAAACGCCCCGCCAACAAGTTCTCTTACACGGCGGCCGCGAATTATGAGGTCAGCCGTGGGCTGGGCTTCTTCCTGCGTTATTCGAAGGGCTATCGCTTCTACAACTTCGATGATCTGCGCGATGGTGGCGGCAAGGCCAATGTCTATGGCGTCAGCCAGTTGGAAGGCGGCCTGAAGTTCCGGGGCGACAATGCCTCGCTCTACATGACCGCGTTCTACAACAAGAACAACAACTTCGAATCCACCGTTGGCGGCCCGCCGGCATCGGCCTTCAAGACCCGCGCAATCGGCGTCGAAGTAGATGGCAACCTGCATTTCGGCGGACTCAATCTGGGTGCGCTGATGACCCTGCAGAACGCCAAGGTCACCCAATCCAGCACTGCCGCGCAGGTGGGCAACCACGTGCATCGTCAGCCGGATTTCCAGATGCGGCTTTCACCCAGCTATGAATTCGATCTGGGTAGCGCAAAGCTCACCATCTACGGTGCCGGATCGTTCATCGGCAAGCGCTGGAGCGATCTGAACAACACGGTGCGCCTGCCCGGCTATACCAAGCTGGACGCCGGTATCGAAGCCAAGCTGGATTCAGGCCTGTTCCTGCGCGCCAGCGCCGACAATCTCAACAACAGCCACGGCCTGACCGAAGGCGATCCGCGCAGCCCGACGGCACCGAATGGCCGTCCGATTCTGGGCCGGTCGTTTACTTTCACCGTGGGTTACGATTTCTGATCCACCCTCAAAATCCACCCACTATGGGGGCGGAACCAGACCGGTTCCGTCCCCTTTTTTCGCAGTGAACAGGCAGAGGAAGTTGGTTCAGCCCTCGCGCAGGGCAGTTACGCGCAGCGCCATCTTCTGAAGCGCACTGTCAAGCAGGCCGCGCTCAGCACCATCCAGATCCTGCATGACCGACAGGAAATAGGCCTGCCGCTGTTGCCGCACCGCTTCAAAGATGCGCCTGCCTTCATCGGTGGGGTTCAATATCTGCCGCTTGCGATTGGCGGCATCGACAGAACGCAGGATCAGGCCGCAATCGACCAGCTTGGCCACCGCGCGGCTGACCTCCGCCCGGTCTGCCTCAAAGGCCGCCCCGACCTCTGCGGCGCTGGCCGGACCGGCCGCACAGGTGAACGCCAGAACCCGCCATTCCGCCAGCGACAGTCCAAATCCCGCCTGGAGCTGGCGCGCGGATTCGCGGTCAAGCATCTTGGCCAGCAACAGCAATCGGTGCGGCAAATGGTCTGCACCGAACATGGTCCAGGTTGGCGGTAAGGTCATGATTTCTCCGCTGCCAAATCGACCGGGCGAATGCAATCACGTATATGTTGACAAATCAACTATTGCCCTCCTATTTCGGATGGATGGACAATCACCATCCCTTCACACCCCGGCTAGAGTTTGCCTTCACCATCTCGATCACGCTGAGCAAGCCTTACTGGGTATCTCCGCCAG
>JBGAIR010000016.1:0-55974 GCA_044225335.1 Novosphingobium sp.
AGGCCGTGGTGGCTGGCCGGGGTGTTTGCGGTGCTGATCGCGGCCGCAGCCTATGGCATCCGGCAGGGGGATGAGACTGCGATGAATATCTTCGGCCTGCCGGGGCTGTTCAGCGCGGTGATTCTGGCGCTGGCTTTGATCGAGCCTTATGCGGCGGCACGGCTGCGGCGCGGGGCGGAATGGATCGGCGATTGCACCTATGGCATCTATCTGTGGCATGTGCCGCTGCAACTGGCGCTGATGCTTGCCCTGCTGCCCGGAACCAATCCATCGCATGTCGCGGCGCATGGCTGGTTCCTGGCGCTATGGCTGCTGGCGGTGATCGCGGTGGCCCGGCTCAGCTTCGTTGGTTTTGAGCGGCCGATGCGTGAGCGGCTGCGGCGCTGGGGCGGGGGCTGAGCATGGGGCTGCTGCGCGTGTTGCTGGCACTGTCGGTGCTGTTCGAGCATAGCGGCGGCATCGCGGGTTATCACCTGATCGGCGGACCGCTGGCCGTGCAGTGCTTTTTCATCATCTCCGGCTTCTACATGGGGCTGGTGCTGAACGAGCGCTATGATCGTCCGGCGCTGAACATGGCCTTTTATCGCGGCCGCGTGATCCGGATATTCAGCGTCTATTATCTGTTTCTGGCGCTGCATCTGGCCGTTTTCGCCTGGCTGCAATGGCGCACCGGGGATTCGCCGCTGGCACCCTATTTCGGCGATGCGGTTTCGCCCGGTGCCAAGCTGGGGCTGGGGCTGCTCAACCTCACCGTGATCGGTCAGGATCTGCCGCTGTGGCTGCGTGCCGATCATGGCGCGCTGGTGTGGCAGACGCAGTTCCTGGGCACGGGCGGGGACGAGCTGTTCCATTTCATGCTGATTCCGGCGGCGTGGTCGCTCAGCCTTGAGCTGTGTTTCTATATCATCGCGCCCTTCATTGCCCGTCGCCCGGTGTGGCAGATCGCGGGCGTGATGGCGCTGTCGCTGGCGGCGCGGGTTTGGGCCGCGATGCAGGGCTGGGTTGCCGATCCCGCCAGCTACCGCTTCTTCCCGTTCGAACTGGCGCTGTTTCTGGCCGGGGTGCTGGCCTATCGTCTGTGGGCCAGCCACCGCACCACATGGCAGCGCCCCGCCGCGCGGCTGCTGGCGCTGGCGGTGCCAGCGGCGATTCTGCTGTGGCCGCTGCTGCTGGGCCGCTGGAGCCCGGAGCTGTTCTTTACGCCGCCGCGTCTGCTGCTGTTGACACTGGTGGCGCTGGGCCTGCCAGCGATCCATGAATGGAGCCACCGCAATGCCCGCGACCGCGCGGTGGGAGAGCTGTCATATCCGCTCTACCTCGATCATCTGCTGGTGCTGGGACTGATCTCTGGCTGGCCGGTGATGCAGGCCAGCCAGAGCCTGCGCACGATCGGTGCGGCGCTGGTCGGACTGCTGCTGGCCTGGCTGGTGGTGCGCTTTGTCGATCAGCGGATCGAGGCATTGCGGCGGCGACTGGCACTGCAGGCGGGTGCGCGGTTCTGACCGCTTCAGCGACCCGCTGATAAAGGGGGGTGACATTGCGCCGCGCTTCGCCTATGCGCGCGCCTCCTATCAGCGCGACAAAAGCGAAAGCGAGTGCAACATGAAACTGAATGATATCCGCGACAATGGTGGTGCCCGCAAAGGACGCATGCGCGTCGGCCGTGGCATCGGCTCGGGCAAGGGCAAGACTTCCGGGCGCGGCCAGAAGGGTGCGAAGGCACGTTCGGGCGTTTCGATCAACGGCTTCGAAGGCGGCCAGATGCCGCTGCACATGCGCATCCCGAAGCGCGGCTTCAACAATATCTTCGCCAAGGATTATGCCGAGGTGAACCTGGGTCTGGTCCAGAAGGCGATCGACGCCGGCAAGCTGGATATCAAGGCCGTGATCGATCACGCCGCCCTGAAGGCTGCTGGTCTGGCGCGCGGCGGCAAGGATGGCGTCCGCCTGCTCGGCAAGGGTGAATTCTCCGCCAAGGCCAAGTTCCTGGTGGCTGGCGTTTCCGCCGGTGCCAAGGCTGCGGTTGAAAAGGCCGGTGGTTCGGTGGAAGTGCCCGAAGCTGGCCCCAGCGAACATGAAAAGAAGACCGCTCGCCGCGAAGCCAACAAGGCCGCGAAGTAAGGCCGTAGCCATCCCCGCAAAGTGTTGCGGGGATGGCGCGCCTGCGCGGGGGTTTTCAATCCAGCCCTGCGCTCCCTATATGGGGCCGACACCGTTGGTCCCGTGAGGACCCAAAGCAAGGCTCAATTTTCCGATGGCATCACGCGCCGATAATATCGCCAGCACTCTCAGCCTCGCCAACTTCTCGAAGGCGACCGAGCTGAAAAGCCGGATCTGGTTCACAATCGGAGCACTGATCGTGTTCCGTTTCCTCAGCTTCGTGCCGCTGCCTGGCGTCAACCCGCTGATCCTCGAATCGCTCTACAAGCAGACGCAGGGCGGGGTGCTTGATCTGTTCAACACCTTCTCCGGCGGCAGTCTGGAGCGCATGAGCCTGATCGCGCTGGGCGTGATGCCCTATATCACCAGTTCCATCGTGGTGCAGTTGGCCGCATCGCTTCATCCGGCGCTGGCCGCGATGAAGAAGGAAGGCGAAAGCGGCCGCAAGAAGCTGAACCAGTACACGCGCTATGGCGCGGTGCTGCTGACGGCGATCCAGGGCTGGTTCATTGCCTCCGGGCTTGAGGCCTATGGCGCGCAAAGCGGGCTGCAGGCGGTGGTTGATCCCGGCGTCATGTTCCGTGTGGGCGCAGTTATCAGCCTGATCGGCGGCACCATGTTCCTGCTTTGGCTGGGCGAGCAGATCACCAGCCGCGGCATCGGCAACGGCACCTCGCTGATAATCATGGCGGGCATTGTCGCCCAGATGCCGACTTTTATCGCCAATCTGTTCGAAGGCGGACGTTCCGGCTCGATCAGCGGCCTGACGATTGCCCTGCTGGTCGGCTTGCTGGTGGCGATGGTGCTGATCATCTGCTTCATGGAACGTGCGACCCGGCGTCTGCTGGTGCAATATCCCAAGCGGGCAACGCAGAACGGCATGATGCAGGCGGATCGCAGCCATCTGCCGCTGAAGATCAACACCGCTGGCGTGATCCCGCCGATCTTCGCCAGCTCGTTGCTGCTGCTGCCGCTGACGATCAGCCAGTTTGCCGGCAAATCGCTCTCGCCCGACAGCACCATGGGCAGCTTCATCGTCACGCTCAACCAGTATCTGGCGCATGGCAAGCCGCTGTATATGGCGCTTTACGCGCTGGGCATCATCTTCTTCAGCTTCTTCTACACTGCGGTTGTCTTCAATCCGGAAGAAACCGCGGACAATCTGAAGCGCAATGGCGGTTTCATTCCGGGTATCCGTCCGGGCAAGAATACCGCCACCTATCTGGATTATGTGCTGACCCGCATCACCGTGATCGGCGCGGCCTATATCACGCTGGTTTGCGTCATCCCGGAATGGGTGATCGCGGAAACCGGGATGCGCTTGTTCTTCGCGGGTGGCACCAGCCTGTTGATCGTGGTCAATGTCACCGTCGATACCATCACCCAGATCCAGTCGCATCTGCTGGCCCATCAGTATGGGGACCTTATCAAGAAGGCCAAGCTGAAGGGGCGGATGCGCTAATTCCGCGCTTGCAGGAAAAATGAGGGGGAGCGCCAAGTGAACATCATTCTGCTGGGGCCGCCGGGAGCGGGCAAGGGAACACAGGCGCAGCGGCTTGTCGACGCGCATGGCATGCGCCAGCTGTCCACCGGCGATATGCTGCGGGCCGCGGTCAAGGCAGGCACCCCTGTTGGTCTGCAGGCCAAGGCTGTGATGGAACGCGGTGAGCTGGTTTCGGACGAGATCGTCTCTGCCCTGATCGGTGATGAGCTGGACGCGATGGGTCTGGCGGTCGGCGCGATTTTCGACGGCTATCCCCGCACCGCCGCACAGGCCGAATCGCTGGACGGCATCCTTGCCTCGCGTGGGCGCCAGCTCGATCACGTGATCGAGCTGGGGGTTGACGAGGATGCGCTGGTTGAGCGTATCACCGGCCGTTACACCTGCGCCAATTGCGGCAAGGGCTATCACGACAAGTTCGAACAACCGCGTCAGCCCGGTGTCTGCGACAAATGCGGCAGCACCGAATTCAAGCGCCGTCCTGATGATAACGAGGAAACCGTGCGCACTCGCATGGCCGAATATCGGGCCAAGACCGCGCCGATCCTGCCGATCTATGAAGCGCGCGGCATCGTTTCGCGTGTCAACGGCATGGCCGAGATGGACGGGGTGACGGCGGCAATCGAAAAGATTATCAAGGGCTGATCCTGCCTCCGGCGTGCCGCGCCAGCAAGGCGGGCAAACCGGGGAGGCCAATATGCTCCGTTGCTTGCCGTTGGCGTTCGCCGCCGCCTTGTTCGCTGTTCCCGCCCATGCCGAAGTGATCGCCACTGGCGAGGGCAGCTTTGAAATCAGCCTCGATGCCAGCGCCGCTGCCGCTCCGGCGGATGTCTGGAAGATGCTGATCACCCCGGCCCGGTGGTGGTCATCGCAGCACAGCTGGTCCGGCGATGCGGCAAATCTCTATATCGATGCCCAGGCGACGGGCTGCTTTTGCGAAAAACTGCCCAGGCCCGAAGGCGCGCCTGCGGAGCAGCGCATGGGCAGCGTGGAACATATGCATGTCGTATTCGCCGATCCGCAGCAGGGCTTGCTGCGCATGACCGGCGGGCTGGGGCCGTTGCAGGCGGAACCGGTCAACGGCGTGATGACGATCACCGTGAAACCGGCCAAGGATGGAACGACTGCGATCAGGCTGACCTATCTGGTCAATGGATTGATGCACGCCAAGGCCGATGCGCTGGCACCGCTTGTCGATGGCGTGCTCAGCGCGCAAATGGCATCGCTGGCAGGGCGTTTCCCGGAGGCGGCAAAGGCACAATAATCGCGGCGTTGACATGCCGAAAGAATCGCCCTAAGCGCGCCGCTCAACCAAAAACGGGTCAGTCCGGCAGGCGGCAGTCATCACGGCGCGCCAACCGGGCTTTTTTGCCGTCTAAGCTGGTTGAAGCGTTGAGATAGGGGTTTGCCCTGAGGCGATCCCTGTGGAGCATGGAGAAGTAAGTGGCTCGTATTGCCGGGGTAAATATCCCCACAAACAAGCGCGTTATTATCGCGCTGACCTATATTCACGGTATTGGTGCCCACAAGGCGAAGCAGATCGCTGACAAGCTGGGAATCGACCATAGCCGCCGCGTGCAGGATCTGAGCGATCAGGAAGTGCTGCACATTCGCGAAACCATCGACGCCGAACACACGGTGGAAGGTGATCTTCGTCGCGAAACCGCGATGAACATCAAGCGCCTGATGGACCTGGCCTGCTATCGCGGGCTGCGCCATCGCAAGGGCCTGCCCGTTCGCGGCCAGCGCACCCACACCAACGCCCGTACCCGCAAGGGCAAGGCCAAGCCCATCGCCGGCAAGAAGAAGTAAGCTGCACCGCCCAAGGGCTGCAGATCATCCTCTTACCGACAGACGATTAGGAATTTCGATATGGCACGCGAACCCCAGCGCATTAAGCGCCGCGAGCGGAAAAACATCACCAGCGGCATCGCGCATGTGAATGCCAGCTTCAACAACACCATGATCACCATCACCGATGCGCAGGGCAATGCGATCAGCTGGTCCAGCGCGGGCATGATGGGCTTCAAGGGCAGCCGCAAGTCGACACCCTATGCCGCTCAGGTGGCTGCGGACGACGCCGGCAAGAAGGCCGCCGAACACGGCGTGCGCACCCTTGAAGTGGAAGTGAAGGGGCCGGGTTCGGGCCGCGAAAGCGCACTGCGCGCTTTGCAGGCTGTCGGCTTCACCATCACTTCGATCCGTGACGTTACGCCGATCCCGCACAATGGCGTGCGACCGTCCAAGCGTCGCCGCGTCTGATCTTGCCGCTCGCGGCGGGGCATTTTCCCGCCGCAGTTTCGGATCGGCCGCGGTTCCTTCGGGATCAGCGGCCGTTGCCGCCAGAACAATACCCTAGGGGAAGTCCATGACTGTCAACACCAAGAACTGGCAGGAACTCAAGAAGCCCAACGCCCTCGAGGTGAAACCGGGCAACGACCCCAAGCGTCGCGCCACTTTCGTCGCCGAACCGCTGGAACGCGGCTTTGGTCTGACGCTGGGCAACGCGCTGCGTCGCGTGCTGCTGTCCTCGCTGCAGGGCGCGGCGATCACATCGATCAAGATCGAGAACGTGCTGCACGAATTCTCGTCGCTGGCCGGCGTGCGCGAAGACGTGACCGACATCGTGCTCAATGTGAAGCAGATCGCGCTCAAGATGCAGGGCGAAGGCCCGAAGCGTCTTCAGCTGTCGGCCACCGGCCCCGGTGAAGTGAAGGCTGGCGACATTGCCGTTTCCGGCGATATCGAGGTGATGAACAAGGATCTGGTGATCTGCCATCTCGATGAAGGCGCGACGCTGAACATGGAACTCACCGCCGACACCGGCAAGGGCTATGTCCCGGCCGTGTCGAACCGTCCGGCTGATGCACCGATCGGGCTGATCCCGGTCGATTCGCTCTATTCGCCGGTGCGGCAGGTTTCCTACAAGGTCGACAATGCCCGTATCGGTCAGGAGCTTGACTATGACAAGCTCAGCCTGACCATCGAAACCGACGGCACCGTCACTCCGGAAGACGCCGTGGCCTTTGCCGCGCGCATCCTTCAGGATCAGCTTTCGCTGTTCGTCCACTTCGAAGATGCGGTGCCGATGGGCAGTTCGCCGATGATCGGCATGGCTGCGGCTCCGGCCGAGGAAAGCGATACCAACCAGCTCAACCGCTATCTGCTGAAGAAGGTGGACGAACTGGAGTTGTCGGTGCGTTCGGCAAACTGCCTGAAGAACGACAACATCATCTATATCGGCGATCTGGTTCAGAAGACCGAAGCCGAGATGCTCCGCACGCCGAACTTCGGTCGCAAGTCGCTCAACGAGATCAAGGAAGTCCTGAGCTCGATGGGCCTGCGCCTCGGCATGGACATCCCCGGCTGGCCGCCTGAAAACATCGAGGAAATGGCCAAGAAGCTCGAACAGGAGCTGCTGGGCTAATCAGCATTCCGCAAGCGGGGTGCACCAGCATCCGGTTTGGCAGGATCGATGGGGCCGTCCGCAAGGGCGGCCCTTTTCGCATCCGTGAGACCGTCAGCGGGATCGCAGCGGGCAATTGCCCTGCGCCTTGATGCGGGTTAGGCGTTGCGGTGGTTGTTGCGCGGCCAGAGGTCTGGACGGCGATATCGGGGGCTATTCATGCTTGGTAATGCGGGCCGGAGCAAAGCGTTCATTCTGCTGGCGGTGGTGGCTTTGGGGCTGGTTTCAGGCTGCAGCAATGCTGGCAGTGATTATGGGTCACCAAGCTACGGCACGCCGCCACCTCCTCCGCCGCCCCCTCCCTCCGCCGCCTCCTCCGCCTCCACCTCCTCCACCGCCACCGCCACCACCACCACCTCCTCCTCCTCCTTCTTCGGAGCACGGCAACACGCCCGGAGGCGTAACGCCTCCGGCGCGGCCAGTGTCTGGTGGGGCAGTATCGGGTGGAACTGGCCCGGGCGCGGCGCAGGCAGGAAGCGCAGCGGGGCCGGGTCAGGCCGCTGGCACAGGGCAATCGGCGGGCACTGCATCGGGCGATGCCCGCGACGCGCAGATCGCGCGGGAGATGGCGGGGTTCCGGCTGTTCGATGTTCTTTTCAACCAGCCGGCCGAATTGACCTATGGACGGCCGACGCTGATCAAATTCGTCGTGGCGGCGCGCGACGTTCAGCAGGCCCGCGCGCAATTCGCGGATACCGAAGGCACCGTCAGAGCTGACAAGGCCGTGTTTGGCAGGCAGGTGCGTGCCCAGCTTTCGGGTCCGGCCGACGATGTGCAGATTCAACCTGTGGGCGAGGGTGTGCGCGATATCAGCGCGGTGACCAACACGACATTTGATTGGTATGTGACGCCAAAGACGACCGAGCCATTCAAGCTGACGCTGCGCCTCTACAATCGGGTTTACGATGGCAGCCAATGGATCGAGGTGGAAGGGCAGCCCTACGTCAAGGAATTCGAGGTCAAGGTCTCGGCCGCACAGCAGTTCGAGCTGCTGCTGTCGAAGCTCAACACATGGCTTGCACTGGCTGGCAGCTCGATTGCTGCACTGGTCGGACTTGGCTGGAAAAAGGTCAGCAAGCGGCTTGGCGACAAGAAAGCGCCCGAAAAGGCCTGATCCAGGGGCCTCGAGGCCAGCAATGGCTTGACAATTGCGCTGCTTTCGGCTTTTGCGCGGCGCTCGGCGGAAGGCAATCGGCCTCCGCCCGGATCGGGCTACCTGATACGGGCCCCCTACGAACGAAGGACTGAATTATGCGTCACAAACTTGGCGGGCGTAAGCTCAATCGCACCACCAGCCACCGCAAGGCGATGTTCCGCAACATGGCGGCGGCGCTGATCAAGCATGAGCAGATCACCACCACCCTGCCCAAGGCGCGCGAACTGCGCCCCTATGTCGAAAAGCTGATCACGCTGGCCAAGCATGGTGGTCTTTCCAACCGTCGTCTCGCGCATGCCCGTCTGCTCGATGATGCGCAGCTGGTGAAGCTGTTTGACGTTCTCGCAGCCCGCTATGCCTCGCGTGAGGGCGGCTATACCCGCATCATCAAGGCCGGTGTCCGCGCCTCGGACGCTGCGCCGCTGGCCGTGATCGAACTGGTCGATCGCGATACCTCGGCCAAGGGTCAGGATTCGGGTCCGGTTCTGGTCGAAGACGAAGCGGCCTGATAGTCTTACTGGCCCAGCAGCCAGACAGCAAAAGGGGCGCCGGGGTATCTCCCAGGCGCCCCTTTCCGTTTACGGCCTAAGGCTCGGCAGGCCGGAGAATGTTCCGGCGATCAGTAACCGCGGCTGTAGCCACCGTTATACCCGCCGTTGTAGCCGTTATTGTAGCCACCACCGTTGTAATAGCCGCCCTGGCCGCGATAGCCGCGATCATCATCGCAGGGGCGTCCGTCGCGGTCATAGCGGCGGCCATCGCGATCCCAGTAATAGCCATCGCGCCATTGCCAGCCGGAACGGTCATTGTTGCCAGCGTAGTAGCCACCATTGTTGTAGTTGCCATCGCGATAGCGGCGATCACGATCATGCTTGTTGCGCCCGCTGGAGGCGATGATCGCGCCCAGCGCCAGCCCGACGATCCCGCCGACCACGGCCGCAGCAGCGGTATCTCCGCCATTGTCGTGGTGACGGCGATAACGATAGTCATCCGCCAGTGCCGGTGTCGCGCTGGTCAGCGCGGTGGCGGCGAGTGTGGCGGCAAGCACGCTCTTCTTCAGAAAGCCCGACATAACAAGTCTCCGTCAGCGGCGCGCCCCGGCCCCACGCCTGCGCCATTGTTCCGCTTGCGAATCGGTATGCGCCCGCGCGCCTGAACGGATTCGGTGCGAGCGTTGCAGCTTTTGTTAATATAGCACGCCTGAAACATGAACGTACGGTTGGGGGCTGGGCCAAAGACAGGAACGCGGCCAGCAACGGAACGACAGGTACGAAAAACCCCTCCCGTAGGGGGGAGGGGTTACCGTACGTCAAACCGCAGATTGCGGATTCAGATCAGGCGGCTTCCTTCTTGCGCGAAGCCTTCTTGCGTTCATGCGGATCGAGAATGGCCTTGCGCAGGCGGATGTTCTGCGGCGTCACCTCAACCATTTCATCATCATCGATATAGGCGATGGCCTGTTCCAGCGTCATGATCCGTGGCGGGGTCAGGCGGATGGCATCGTCCTTGCCGGTCGAGCGGAAGTTGGTCAGCTGCTTGGAACGCATCGGATTGACTTCCAGATCATCGGGCTTGGCGTTTTCGCCAATGATCATGCCTTCATAGATCTTGTCCTGCGGGCGCACGAACAGCACGCCGCGTTCTTCCAGGCTGCCCAGCGCATAGGCCACGGCCTCGCCGCTGCTGTTGGAGATTAGCACGCCATTGGCGCGGCCTTCGATCGGGCCCTTGTAGGGACCATATTGTTCGAACAGGCGGTTCATGATCCCGGTACCGCGCGTGTCGGAGAGGAATTCGCCGTGATAGCCGATCAGACCGCGGCTGGGGGCGGAGAAGGTGATCCGGGTCTTGCCGCCGCCAGAGGGGCGCATGTCGGTCATCTCGCCCTTGCGCATGGCCACCTTCTCAACCACCGTGCCGGCGTATTCATCGTCAACGTCGATCACCACGGTTTCATAAGGTTCGGTGCGGCCGCCGCTTTCATCCTGACCAAACAGCACGCGCGGGCGGCTGATGCCCAGCTCAAAGCCTTCGCGGCGCATGGTTTCGATCAGCACACCCAGCTGCAATTCGCCGCGCCCGGCCACTTCAAAGCTGTCCCGATCCGCGCTTTCGGTGACGCGGATGGCGACATTGGATTCGGCGTCGCGTTCCAGCCGGTCGCGGATCATGCGGCTGGTCACCTTGCTACCCTCGCGCCCGGCCATCGGGCTGTCGTTCACGGCAAAGCGCATCGACAGGGTCGGCGGATCGATCGGCTGCGCCTGCAGCGGTTCGCTGACGCTGGGATCGGCGATGGTATTGGCCACGGTCGCTTCGGTAAGACCGGCGATCGAAATGATGTCACCGGCGCGGGCTTCGTCCACCGGCACACGCTCCAGCCCGCGGAAGGCCATCAGCTTGCTGGCGCGGCCCTGTTCGATCACCTTGCCTTCGCGATCAAGCGCGTGGATCGGCGAATTGACCTTGATCGTGCCCGACTGGACCTTGCCGGTAAGGATACGGCCCAGGAAGTTGTCGCGATCGAGCAGGGTGACGAGGAACTTGAACGGGCCGTCCACGTCCGCCGCCGGGGCAGGGACGTGATTGACGATCTTTTCGAACAGCGGCTTGAGATCGCCCGAACGGGCATCCGCGTCTTCGCTGGCATAGCCATTGCGGCCCGATGCGTAGAGCACCGGGAAATCGCACTGCTCATCGGTGGCATCGAGGCTGACGAACAGATCGAACACCTCGTCCAGCACTTCCTGCGCGCGGCCATCGGGGCGGTCGATCTTGTTGACCACCACGATGGGCTTCAGGCCCAGCGCCAGCGCCTTGCCGGTAACGAATTTGGTTTGCGGCATCGCGCCTTCAGAGCTGTCGACCAGCAGGATCACGCCGTCGACCATGCTGAGAATGCGTTCCACCTCACCGCCGAAGTCGGCGTGGCCGGGCGTGTCGACGATGTTGATCCGGGTGCCTTCCCATTCCACCGAAGTGCACTTGGCCAGAATGGTGATCCCGCGTTCCTTTTCGAGATCGTTGGAATCCATGGCCCTTTCCTCAACCCGCTGGTTGTCGCGGAAGGTACCGGATTGGCGGAACAGCTGGTCAACCAGCGTGGTCTTGCCGTGGTCAACGTGCGCGATGATGGCGATATTGCGCAAGGGAAGGGGGGCGGACATGATCGATCTTTCGGAAAATGGCTGAAATAGGCGGCGCCTGCTGCACCGCAACATGCGCCGCGCCCCTAGCCGAAACGCAGCCCGGCGGCAAGCTTTGCGGCTGAGTGATTGCGTCTTATGGCGAAGCGTCTATAGGCGCGGGCAGAGGCCGCCGTGACGGCCCGTTGTCCAATCACAATTTGAGAGAGATTTGATGCGATCCGCTATTGTCTGCCGTCGTGCCCTGTTCCTGGCCGGCGCTGCCCTGTTTTCTGTTGCTGCCCCCGCCGCCGCGCTGGCCCAGGATGCCCAGCCGCAGGACGCCGAAGAAGAAGCTCAGCCCGCCGGCAATGCCGATGCCCGCGCCGATGCTGCTGATGCAGCTGAAGGCAATGATATCATCGTGACCGCCGCCAAGCGCGAACAGACGCTGCAGGATGTGCCGGTTGCGGTTTCCGTGACCACCGCCGATGCCATCACCCGTGCACAGGTGCGCGATCTCAAGGATCTGCAAACGCTGGTGCCCGCGCTGCGCGTGACACAGCTGCAAAGCTCGGCCAACACCAACTTCATCATCCGCGGCTTTGGCAATGGTGCCAACAACCCCGGCATCGAACCCTCGGTCGGCGTATTCGTCGATGGCGTCTATCGTTCGCGCAGCGCCGCCCAGATCGGCGACATGCCCGATGTTTCGCGCGTGGAAGTGCTGCGCGGTCCGCAGTCCACCCTGTTCGGCAAGAATGCCAGCGCCGGTGTGATCTCGATCGTCACCCAGGAACCCTCGTTCCGTTTCCACGGCAATGTCGAGGCCAGCTATGGCAATTTTGATGCCGTGACCGTGAAGGGCATGGTCACCGGCCCGATCACCCAGAACATTGCCGCCAGCATTTCGGGCGGCATCAACAAGCGCGATGGCTATGTCAGCGATCCCGGCACCGGCGGCAAGACCAACAACCGTGATCGTTGGTTCACGCGCGGGCAGCTGCGGTTTGAACCGAACGACGCGCTGAAGATCCGCATCATCGGCGATTACGACAAGGTTGACGAAATCTGCTGCGCGGTGGTCAATCTGCAGCGCTCCGCCGCCACCGGTGCGGTCGAGTTCCTCGGCGGTCATGTCAATTCCGCTGCATCGCCGTTTGGCGATGTCGCCTGGACCAACTTCCCTTCGACCAACAAGATCGAAAACTGGGGTGTTTCCGGTCAGGCCGATTATCAGGTCGGCCCGCTGAAGCTGACTTCGATCACCGCCTGGCGCAAGAGCCATGCGCTGACCAATCAGGATTCCGATTTCACCAGCGCCGATCTGATCGGCGGCAATCGCGGTGATACCGATATCGGCACCTTCACGCAGGAACTGCGCGCATCGGTTGGCTTCATGGACAAGTTCAACGCCATGCTGGGCGCGTTCTATTTCGATGAATCGGTCGATACCAGCAATGCGCTGACCTATGGCAGCAAGTTCCGCAACTATGCCGATCTGCTCTCTTCGGGCGGCGTCACCACGCTGGAAACCGCGCTGTCGGTGCCGACCGGTACCTTCTTCAAGCAAGGCCAAGGCCTGTTTGATGCGTTCCGCATGAAGAACCGCGCCATTTCGGTGTTCGGATCGCTGGATGCGGAAGTGATGAAGGGCGTCACGCTGACGCTGGGCGGCAACTACACCCATGATTCCAAGGACGTGACTTCCAACGTCAAGAGCACCGATGTGTTCTCTGGCCTCAATCTGGCACTTTATGGTCCGACTGCCACCGCACTGAAGCCGCTGCAGTTCCTGCCGCCGTTCCTGAACATCCCCAACAAGGTGGAAAGCGGCAAGACCCGCGATGGTCGCTGGAGCTGGAACGCACGTCTGGCGCTGGATCTGGCAACCCATGTGAAGGGCTATGTCAGCTATGCCACCGGCTTCAAGGCCAGCTCGTTCAACCTTTCGCGCGACAGCCGTCCGCTGGCATCGGATCTGGCGGCGATCACCACGGCGGGGCTGCTGGTGAACAACCTCACCACCGGTTCGCGCTTTGCCGGGCCGGAAACCTCGCGGGTTATCGAAATGGGGCTGAAGGGCAACTGGTCTGTCGCCAGTGCCAACCTCACCCTGTTCCAGCAGTCGATCAAGGGCTTCCAGTCGAACACCTTCACCGGCACCGGCTTTGCGCTGGCCAATGCGGGCAAGCAGAGCACCTTCGGCATCGAATTCGATGGTCAGGTGCGGCCCTATCAGGCGCTTACCCTGTCGCTGTCGATGGTTTATCTCGATCCGAAGTATGACAGCTTCGTCGCTTCGCCGCTGGGCAACGCCAGCGGCACGCGTCCGGCTGGCATCCCCGGTCTGGCCGCGACCTTCGGCGCGCAGTGGACCCACCGCCTGACCGGCAGCAGCCGTGTGATCCTGCGGACCGACTATCACTACGAAAGCCAGGTCGCGATCATCGAAGGCCTGCCGGGCTTCATCCAGCGCAACTCGGCCGGGCAGGTGATCAGCTATCAGCCGGCCTTTGACGCGGCCCGTCCGTTCAAACGCGAGGTGAACGATCTGGGCGCTTCGGCGACCGTGGCGATGGACAATGGTCTGGAACTGTCGGTCTGGGGACGCAACCTCACCAACAGCCGCTATCTGCTGTCGATCTTCGATTCCGTGGCACAGCCCGGTTCGATCTCTGGCTACCCCAACCAGCCGCGCACCTATGGGGTGAGCGCAAGGTTCAAGTGGTAAGTATCACCAGCCTTTGCTGAACCGGAAAGGGGCCGCGTAAGCGGCCCCTTTTTCTTGCAATTCAGTGTGCTTTGTGGTGCCCTGCGACTTGCAACAGGAAAGGGTGCGCAAATGTTGAACTGGATGATCCTGCCGATCAAACGCTATGCCGAATTTACCGGCCGGTCGCGGCGGATGGAATATTGGTCATTTTCACTGCTGAATTTGGTCGTCTTTGGCGTGCTTATCGGAATGCGGTTTGCCACGGGCAATTTTCAGGAATTCATGGCGTCGGCTGGCGGCGGCAATCCCTTTGCCGTCTATGGCTTCATGTTCGGCGGCGTCGGTATCTTGGCCGGTCTCTGGTGGCTGGCGATGTTGGTGCCGTCCATTGCATTGAACGTTCGCCGGCTGCATGATCGTGATATGTCCGGCTGGTGGTATCTGGGCGTCTTCATCGGCAGCCTGATTCCGCTTATCGGGGTGGTTGTCGGGCTCGCCTATCTGGTGCTGATGTTCCTGCCCGGAACGCCCGGCCCCAATCGCTTTGGTCCGGATCCCAAGGATCCCTCCGCCGGGGCAGAGGTTTTCTCCTAAAGTTCCCGCAGCGCCTGTGCCGGTTTCGCCCGCAGCAGCGGTAGCGAACCGGCCAGCGCGAAGCCGAGGATCAGGGCCAGCCCGATTGCCAGCACACCCAGGATTCGCGGCCAGTCGGGCAGCCAGTCGAAACTGAACAACTGCACCACCACCAGCCAGGCGATGCCGCTGCCCAGCGCCAGCGCCACCGCAGCCAGCAATGCCGCCAGCAGGCCATATTCGGCAATCTGCAACCTCAGCAACTGACGGCGGCTGGCGCCCAGCACCCGCAGGATCACATTGTCATAGAGCCGGCTGGCCCGCGCGGCGGCGATGGCACCGATCAGCACCGCAATTCCCGCCAGCACCGCCACTGATGCCGCAGAGAGCACGGCGATGCTCATCTGCCCGAGCAGATCGCGCGCCTGCGCCAGCACGCCGCCCACCTCGATCACCGAACTGCCGGGAAAGGCGCGGACCATCGCTCGCAGCAACGGGCCGCGCGCGGCTTTCTCGCTGGCGGGGAGATCTATTGTCGCGGCCAGATTGTGCGGGGCATCGGCCAGCGCATTGGGGGAAAACACCAGCACATAGTTGAAGCCCATGCTGTCCCAGTCGATGCGCCGCAGCGATGCGATGCGGGCGCTGCGTTCCACGCCCAGCAGGCCGATGGTGATGCGATCCCCCAGCTTCAGCCCCAGCACATCGGCCAGTTTCTCATCAACCGAAACCAGCGGTTCGCCGCTGTAGCCCTTGGGCCACCATTCCCCCGCGGTCAGCACATTGCCTTCGGGCAGGCTATCGGAATAGGTCAGCCCGCGTTCGCCGCGCAGCGGCCAGGCATCATCGGGAATTTCCCTGAGATCGGCGACACGCGTCATCCGGTCCGCCGGGCCATATGCCAGTATCGCGCCGCGCAGCGCCGGGACGGTGCGAACCACGGCCTGCGGGGCATTGGTCAGCACGGTCTGACGGAAAGCCTCTGCCCGGTCACGTGGGACATCCAGCACGAAGTAATCGGGTGCGCGCTGCGGGACCCGGGCCGCGATATTGGCGTCAAGGCTGGTCTGCACTGCTGCCAGCGTGACAAAGGCGGACAGGCCAAAACCCAGCGCGGTGACCAGCGCGCCGGTATGCGCGCCGGGGCGGTGCAGATTGGCCAGCGCCAGCCGGGCCAGCGGATTGCGCGGACGGGGCAGGCGCATCGCCCCGCGCCGGATCGCCCAGCCGAGCAGCGCCAGCAGGCCGAACAGCGCAGCGCTGCCCGCCAGAAACCACAGGCTGACCAGCGGCTGCGCCGCGCTCGCCAGCGCCAGTGCGGCAATCGCCAGAATGCCGCCGCCCACCGGCAGCAAGCCATCGCGCCAACGCTGCGCCAGCGGTGAAACGCGTGCCCGCATCAGCGCCATGGCCGGATAGTGGCGCGCGGCCAGCAGTGGCGGCGCAGCAAAGACCAGCGCAATCAGCAGGCCATAGGCGCTGGCACACAGCAGCGCAGCGGGATCCAGCACCAGCCCGGTTTCCACCGGCAGCAGGCTGCCCAGCGCGCTGGCGAGCAGCGGTGTGACCAGCACTCCGGCAATCAGTCCGGCAATCGAACCCACCAGTGCCGCCAGCGCCACCTGGATCAGATAGATCCGGGCGATGTCACCACTGGTCGCGCCCAGCACTTTCAGCGTGGCAATGCTGCTGCGCCGCGCCTCAAGATAGGAACTGACGCCGCCGCCGATGCCGATCCCGGCGATGGACAGCGCCGCCAGCCCGACCAGCACCAGAAATTCCCCCATGCGCGAGACAAAGCGTTCCGCGCCGGGTGCGGCCTTGTCGCGCGTGCGCAGATCAAATCCGGCAGAGGGGAATCTGGCCTTGAGCGCGTCGGCCACCTGGGCGGGATCGCGGCTGGCGGGCAGGGCAATGCGATATTTGCTGCGATACATCGCGCCCGGTGCGGTCAGCCCGGCCCGTGCGGGAAAATCGGCACTGACGATCACCGGCGCACCAAGCGAAAAGCCTTCGCCGAGCCGGTCCGGCTCATCGGCGATGATCCCGCCGACCTTCAGCCGCGCGCTGCCGATCTGGAAATAGCTGCCCACGCCGATATTCAGACGCTGCGCCGCACCCTCGCCGATCCAGGCTTCGTCTGCTGGTGGAGCGCCAGCGTTCCGGCCATCGCGCAGACGCAATGCGCCAACCAGCGGATAGTTCCCGTCAACCGCTTTCAGCTCGACCGGGGCGGCCATTTCACCGGCGCGGGCCATGGCCTGCATCCTGACGCCACCGGAAACCTTGCCCAGCGCGGCGAAGGCGGCTTGCTCGGCGGGCGTGGCCGCGCGCTGCCATACCGCCACTTCCAGATCGCCGCCCAGAATGCTGCGCCCGCGGCTGGACAATTCATGTTCGATCGCGCCGGTCAGCGTGCCGATCGCCGCCAGCGCGCCAACCCCCAGAAACAGGCAGACCAGCAACAGCCGCAAGCCTCGGAAGCGGGCGGACAGCTCGCGCCGGGCAATCGCTCAGGCAGTGCGAAGGGGAATGCTGCTCACGCCGGGCGGCTGTCGCTGGCGATGCGGCCATCGCCCAGGGTGATGATCCGCTCGCAGCGGGCGGCAAGGCCGGGATCGTGGGTGATGATCACCAGCGTTGCCCCGGTTTCGGCGCGGCGGGCAAACAGCAGCTCAACGATTTCGGCCCCGGTTGCACCGTCAAGATTGCCGGTCGGTTCATCGGCGAAGACCAGCGTCGGGCGCGGTGCCAGCGCGCGGGCGATGGCGACGCGCTGTTGCTCGCCGCCGGAAAGCTGCGCCGGATAGTGATTCAGCCGGTGGCCCAGCCCCACGGCTTCCAGTTCTGTCGCGGCGCGCTGGCCTGCGTCGTCCATCCCGGCCAGTTCCAGCGGGGTCATGACATTTTCCAGCGCGGTCATGGTCGGCAGCAGATGAAACGCCTGCAGCACGATGCCGATGCGCCCGCGCCGCGCGGTGGCCAGCGCATCTTCATCCAGCCGGGCAAAATCGGCACCAGCGATGGAAAGGCTGCCGGATGTGGCGCGTTCCAGCCCGGACAGCACCGCCATCAGCGAGCTTTTGCCCGATCCCGATGGCCCCAGCAGTGCCAGTGTCTGGCCCTGCGGCACGGTGAGGTCGATACCGCGCAGGATTTCCACCGCGCTGTCATCGCTGCCAAGGGTGAGGGTAAGGTTCGATGCCGAAATGGCGGGAAGGGGGCTTGTCACCACGCTGGAATGCCATAGCTAGGGCCCAAACCGCAAGGAGGTTGCGAAATGAAATGGATTCAGGCGGCGGCGCTCGCCCTGTCGTTGGCTGTGGCGGCTTGCCATCAGCAACAGCCTGCTGCGCCGGCTGAACAATCGCAAAGCGATGCAGCCGCGCAGGTGCCGGTTATGGGCCGCGAGCTGCGGATCGTTGCATTGGGAGACAGCCTGTTCGCCGGTTACGGTCTGGAGCCGGGGCAAAGCTATCCCGCGCATCTCGAAGCGGCGCTGCGCGCGCGCGGGATCAATGCCCGGATCACCAATGCCGGGGTATCCGGCGATACCACTGCAGGCGGGCTGGAGCGGCTGGACTTTACCTTGAACAGCCTGCCGCAATCGCCCGATCTGGTGATCATCAGCCTGGGCGGGAACGATATGCTGCGCAGCCTGCCGCCCGAACAGACCCGCGCCAATCTGGACGCGATCCTTGGCAAGCTGAAGGCGCGCAAGGTGCCGGTGCTGCTGCTGGGGATGCTGGCCGCGCCCAATCTGGGGCAGGAATATCGCGGCAAGTTCGATCCGATCTATCCCACGCTGGCGAAACAGCATGGCGCGGCGCTGGTGCCGTTCTTCCTGCAACCGCTGATGGGCAAGCCTGAACTGGTGCAGGCTGACCATATCCATCCGACATTGCAGGGCATCGATCTGCTGGTTGCGGCCACGGTGGATCAGGTTGTAAAGGCGCTGCCCAAGGATGCAGCGGCAGCCAGTACCAGGTAGCAATGGTCGGAACCCATAAAACCCCTCCCCGGTGGGGAGGGGGGTTTATGTTCAATGGCTTGGTTTAGAGCCGCTCCACCAGCCCTTCGCTGACGCGCCAGACCGCCGCCTCGCCGGTAATGGCAGCGAAGGGGGGACGCTCGGTTCCGGTCAGCCACACCTGCGCGCCGCCGCTGCGCAGGCGGTCAAACAGTGCCTCGCGCCGCAGCGGATCGAGATGCGCCGCCACTTCATCCAGCAGCAATAGCGCCGGGCGATCGCCTTCGGACGAGGTGCCATCGACCAATCCGGCATGGGCCAGCGTGATCGCGATCAGCATCGCCTTCTGCTCGCCCGTTGAACATTCCCCGGCGGGCTGGTTCTTGCCCGCCATGACCACGCCCAGCTCGTCCCGATGTGGCCCGGTCAGGGTGCGCTGCGCCGCGCGATCACGCGCGCGCGTGGCAGCGAGCGCTTCGGCCAGCGCCTCTGGCTCTAACGGGCCGCCCGGCAGATAGCGCAATTCCGGGCGGGCAAACGGCGCATCGGGCAGTACCGCCAGCGCCGCCTGCAAATGCGCTGCTTACCATGCGTGCCCGCGCCTGCGCCACGGCGGCCCCGGCTTCGGCGAGCTGGCCTTCCAGCGCCAGCCATTGCGGATCAGGATCGGCTCCGTCTGCCAGCAGGCGATTGCGTTCGCGCAGGGCATTTTCCAGTCGGGCGGCATTGGCGGCATGGCCCGGTTCCAGCGCCAGCACCAGCCGGTCAAGAAAGCGCCGCCGTGCCCCGGCGCTTTCGGCGAAGATGCGGTTCATCGCCGGGAGTCAGCCAGCCGATGCTCAGCCATTCGCCCAGCCGCACCGCCGGAGCCTCTGCACCATTGACCTGCACCACGCGGCGTGGGCCGGTCGGGCGGGTGCCGGTGCCAAGCTGCACTGCACCGGGCGGCTCGCGGCGCTGATAGCAAAGCGCGACCGCCATGTGCAGGCGCTATCGACCAGCTGCCCGGCGCAGCCACGCCCCGGTGCCAGCAGCGAAAGCGCCTCCAGCACGTTTGTTTTGCCCGCACCATTCTCGCCCACCAGCAGATTGAACTGGGCGGCACCGTCCAGTCTGGTCTGCCGATGGTTGCGGAAATCACTCAGCGTGATGCGGTCTAGCGCCATGCGGTGGCGATAATCCGGGGGCTTGGCGCTGTCACGCGAAAGCGCATTCCCAAAATATGGTGAAAAATCCCAAATATCGGAAATGAACATTTGGCAGAATTTTCGTTCATCATTTTGCCGAAAGCAGGATTTCTGCCATTTTCCCGATTTGGCACGCTCTCTGCAACGTATCTGGCATCGGCGGCACAGGCCGCCACCGAAATCAAATTGGAGACATGACATGACCAACAGCAACAATTTCAGCAACCGTATCGCCGCAGCCGTTTCCGCACTGGCCCTGTCGCTGGTGCTGATCACCGGCACGGTTTCCACCCCGTCTGTCGCCCAGGCACATGGCGCCTCTGCCTATGTAGGAGCAATCGCATGAGCAATCTGAACCAGCATCGCGATCCGATCACCCCGGTACGCGGGCTTCCGTCTCGACAAGGCGAATGGCAAGTTGATGGGTGTCAGTGGCGGTATCGCCAACTATTTCGATGTTGATGTCACCTGGTCCGGATCGGCTGGGTGGTGGGAACCCTGCTTGGCTTTGGATCGCTGATCCTGGTCTATCTGGCCATCGGTCTGATCGCGGATTGATGGAACAGCTGGCGAGGCCCGCCCCGCCGGGGCGGGCTACTCCGGACGCACCTTGGCAAAGGGGGAGAAATCGGTGCCTTCATCGAACACCTCCACCCCTTCGCGCTGTTTGAACCAGCCGACCACCAGATAGGTTACCGGCGTCAGCACCACTTCCCACAGCACCTTCAATCCCCAGTTGGTGACCATCACCGTCAACACCTGTTCCTGTGACCATACCCCCAGAAACGCGACTGGATAAAAGATCGCGCTGTCCACCGCCTGACCGAACACGGTTGAACCGATGGTGCGGGTCCACAGCTGTTTGCCGCCGGTCCAGATCTTCATTCGCGCCAGCACGAAGCTGTTGACGAATTCCCCGGCCCAGAACGCCAGCACCGATGCTGCGACGATCCGCCAGGTGCTGCCAAACACGCTTTCATAGGCGGCCTGCCCGTCCCAGCCGGGGGCGGGCGGCATCGCCACCACCACCCAGCTCATGAAGGCCATGAACAGCAGCGCCGCAAACCCGGCCCAGACACAGCGGCGGGCGTTGGCATAGCCATAAACCCCGTCAGCACGTCGCCCAGCACATAGGACAGCGGGAAGAACAATATGCCCGCGCCAAACACATGCCCGTCCACCTGCGCCAGCTTGGCTGCACCGATCAGGTTGGACAGCAGCAGGATCGCGACAAAGGCTGCCATCAGATAATCGAAATAGCGAAAATGCCGTCGCGCGCCGGCAATCCCGTCGATGGGTGCAAGGTTTGTGCTCATGCGCGCAAAGCTAGCGGGATTTGCGGATCGCGCAAAGGGGCCCTATGGAGCCCGGCGGTGCGCGCCCGTAGCTCAGCTGGATAGAGCGCGAGACTTCTAATCTTGAGGCCGCAGGTTCGACCCCTGCCGGGCGCGCCATTTCCCGCCATTGTGCGACCTTGCAAATCCGCACCGCGATCCCCACATAGCGTTCAACTACCAGTCGCAATCGACGGTTTCGGGCATCCAGATGAGAGATGCCACCTCCTTCAGTTTCGCCTCTTAGCCGCAGCACGCCAATTCCGGCTGACTGCTGTTTTAACGAAGGACAGGGTCATGTCCGATTTCGGCAAGCTCATCAGTGCCGATTCAGGTCGCGGTGCGGGCAGGATTGCGCCCGAACAGGGCCGCATGTCGCAGTCAGACCTGACCGGTAAGGGGTAAACCAGTGCAAACCATTGCCACAACGCGCGCCATCAATCTCTCGCTTGAAGAGGGTAAGGTCAGCCGCATTTGCCAGGCCAATTCGCTGCGCATCAGCGCGATCGAACCGTTGCAATCGGGCGGAACCCATCTGGTGCTGGTGACCATCGAAGACGCTGATCGCGCCCGGGTGCTGATGCGCACATCGATCATCGATGGCCCGGTGAAGCGGTTTTGCTTCATGCGGACGACATCGCGCAAATATTGAGCGGCCGTGGCCGTGCCGATGGATGGGAGGTCGTGCATATGGGTAATTACCCTTATCTCCACTCACGCCTCCCATTAACCATGATTTCCTAAGTCCTTCCGGTTTCCCGCAAGCGCGGGCTTTCTGGAGTGCCGGAGATGACTGCCACGATCCTGCCGCATCAACTGCCGCATGCGCTTGATGCCTTTCCCGGTGTCCGGGTGCTGTCGCTCGACTGTTTCGACACGCTGATCTGGCGTGATTGCCACGCTCCACGCGATATCTTTGCGGCGCTGCCCGGCACGAGCGTGTTGCAGCGCATCTGGGCGGAAGGGCAGGCGCGCAAGCTGGCGCGGGTTTCGCGCGGGCGCGAGGAAGTCTCTATCGGCGAGATCTATGCCCAGCTGCTGCCCAATGCCTCTGACCGGGAACGTGCAGCGGCGGTGCAGGCGGAGCTCGATGCCGAAGCGCGCCATTGCTATGGCTTTGCCCCCACCGCCGATCTGATCCGTGCTGCCCATGCGCGCGGGGTGCGGGTGGTGATCGTTTCCGACACCTATCTGGATGCGCGCCAGCTGCGCGCCCTGATCGCGGCAGCGGCAGGTGCGGAAGTGGCAGAGATGATCGCCGAGATTCATTGCTCATCCGCGCATGGTCGCCCCAAGGCGTCTGGCCTGTTTGCCGATGTGCTGCCCCGGCTGAAGGTGAAGCCCGAAGAGATTCTGCATATTGGCGATAACTTCCACGCTGATGCCGAAGGCGCGGCGCGTTTTGGCGTGAATGTGCTGCATCTGGTGCAATTCACCGAAGCAGCGAAGCAGCGGTTGCGGCTGGAGGCAACGCTTGATGCGCTGCTTCATACCGATGATGGTGAGCGCGTTGGCGCGCTGCAACCGCATCGCCCGGCGCTGGCCGCGCTGGAACCGCAACTGGGCAGCAGTGCTGAAGGGCTGGGGCTGGGAGTGCTGGGTCCGGTACTGACCGGGTTTGAACTGTGGCTGCGGGCCGAGGCGGAGGCGCTGGCGGCGCAGCATGACGGCAAGGTCCATTGGCTGTTCTTGATGCGCGACGGCTTTCTGCCGATGCAGGTTCATGGCGCTTTGCCGGGCAGCGAGGAAGCGGCGCAAGCGCCAGCCCACGCTGTAGAGATCAGCCGCTTTGCCGCCACCGCTGCATCCTTCGCCAATGCGGGTGAGGTTTCGCGCTATGCCGAGCTGGAGCTGGGGCTGAACCCCGCCACGCTGGCCCGGCAGATGCTGATCGATGAGGACGAGGCAGAGCGCCTGATCGCGGGACGCTCCCCCCAGGATGCCTGTCTGGCCTTGCTGAAGGAATTGCGCGCCGTGCCGCGTCAGCGCGCCATCGTTCGCGCCTCGCGGGAAAGGGCGGAGCGGCTGATCGCGCATGTCCGCGCGCTGGTGAATCCCGCGCCGGGTGATGTGCTGATGCTGATCGATCTGGGCTATAACGGCACGGTGCAGAACCGCATTGATGCGCTGCTGCGCGATGCCTTCAAGGTGCATGTTGCCGGGCGTTATCTGCTGCTGCGTGAGACGGATCGCCCCGGCTTTGACAAACGCGGGCTGATTTCGGGCGATCATTATGACGCCAATACGCTGGAGGCGCTGTGCGCCAATGTTTCGGTGATCGAACAGCTCTGTTCCGCCGCAACCGGCTCAGTCGCGGATTATCAGCCCGATGGCACGCCGGTGCGGCTGGGCAATGATATCAAGAGCGCGCAATGCGCCATCCGCGATGCGGTGCAGGCGGGGTGCCTGCGCTTTGCAGCCGCGGCAGGTGCGTTGACGGAGCGGCCCGCCACGCCGGATCCGGTCGCCATGTGGCGGCAGACGGCGGCGGCGGTGCTGGCGCGCTTCCTCTATTTTCCGCTGCCGCAGGAACTGGCGGTGGTTTCCGGCTTTGAACATGACGTCAATCGCGGCAGCAGCCGCACGGTGGCGCTGTTCGATCCCGCGGTGGCAAAGGCGGGGCTGAAGCGGCGCGGGCTGTTTTACACGCGCGGCGCAGATCGCATGTTCCTGCCCGCCGAGCTGAGTGGACAGGGCCTTGCCCCCAAGCTGACACTGCTGGCCAGCAAACGCTTCGGCCTGCCGCTGGCTTTCCCCGATTTCGCCGATGGCGGCATCACCCTGCCGGTGATCTTCGCCACCCGCGATTCGGTCAGCTCTGGTGAGGTGACGGCGGTGCCGACGCATGATGGCTGGTATGCGGCGATGATCCCGATCGGCGATTGCCGCTATTCGGTGGCGGTGCAATTTGGCGCCAGCTTTAGCTGGATGCAGCTGGAAGGGGTGGAAGTGACCCCGGTCGGCAGCTTCCTTGATGAGGAGCGCGAGGATGCCGCCGTGCCCTATCCTGCGCAGCCGCAGGCCGATGGCATGGAGCAGGCCGGCCCCGGTCTCTACCGTGCCGATGAGGAATCAGGCTTCCTGATGTTCCACCCGCCCGCGCGCGAGGATGACGAGCCGCGCATGCTGGTCATCACCTTCCGCCCGCTGGCTGAGCGCGCTGCGGGCGAGGCGGCTGTTGCCCAGCCGCCAAAGATGGACGCCAAGGGTGAGGTTGTGGCGGGGATGGCCTAGGGGCTCTTGGCCCTAAGCCAGCACCAGCACATTGTTCTCGCGCTTGATCGCCCGTGCGGTGGTGAGTGCCATCAGCTCGCCGCCGCCGGTACGGGTCAGCAACGCGTCCAGCCGGGCCTTGGCCTCTGCGGTCAATCCCGCCGCCAGCGTCTGCGCCCGGGCAAAGTGCCAGAGAGCATGCGGCTGGCTGCCGCGCACCATGGTTAGGCCGCGCCATTGATACGTGATCCGTCCGATATGGGGGTGCACCTGGCGGCGGCCATCATGTGAAACCAGCGTGCCGGGATTGAAGCATTCCTGCTTCACCAGCCAGCAGTCGAACTGGGTAAAGTCTTCGCGCAGCCCCGGTCCCCAATGGGCAAAGACCAGCGCCAGCAGCGCCTCCAGCGTTGCGGGGATGGCATCGTCAGCCGGATAGCTCTCGCTCTGATCGGCATATTCGGGATCGGCAATCGTGGCGGTGTTCATCCGCTCGGTCCAGCGCGCGACATTGGGGGCGGTGGTGCGCATCAGCAGCCCCGGCACCGGATCGCGGGCGAGATGAGCATAGAGCGGGGCCATCATGCCGAAATCACCGATGCTCGGCCGCCCGCCGAGCAGATAGGGGTAGAGCCGGAAATGCGCTTCCAGCGCGGCGAGCAGCTCGGCATAGCTGGCCTCCATTTCCGGGATCACCTCTGGCGTGACGCCCAGATTGGGCAGAAAGCCGTTGAAGCGCGCCATCACCTTGGTGGCGATTTCCAGGCGCTGCTCATAGGGCAGGGCCACCGGCACCGCGCGGGCGAATTCGGCGCGGATGAAATCTTCCTGCTGATCACGATAGCTCCAGCGATAATGCATCGCCAGCGGCAGCATATAGTTGCTGCCAAAGGCATCGAGAATCGCGGCGACCACCTGCTGCACGCCGCCCTGTGGTTGCAGCGCCGGGCCATCATAATGCGCCTCGCAATGATCGATGATCGCGGTGGTATCCTGAATCAGCTCTCCTTCGGGGGTTTCCACCACCGGCACCACCGAATGGCCAACCTTTTCCTTGATCTCGCCAATGAAGCGCGGATCAGAGGCGAACAGCTCGGTAAACGGCAGCTGCTTCTTGATCAGATAGCTGCGCAGCTTGCCGGTGTAGAGCGAATTGGGCGTGCCCCACATGGTGATCGGCCCGGAAAGGGCAGAAGGCTGAGCATTTGGCATGAAGGTTCTCTCCCGGTTTTCATCGCTTTGCCACGCCGGATGCGCCGAGGCAAAGCCTTGGCACCCTAGCCGGGCATTCGCCAGCTCAGGCATTATTGCAAATTATTCGCAATAGACTTGCTATTGAGAGCGAATCGCAATAGTGACCCATGGCATCGAACAGCCAAGGGGAAAATCATGCCTTCGAATCGCCTGCGCCGCACAGCGACCACGCCTGCCTGCCTGCTTGGCGCGGTGCTTTCGGTCAGTGCCTTTCCGGCGCTGGCCCGGGCCGAGGCAGAGACTGCTGATGCCGCCGATGCGGCAGAGCCGACCATCGTGGTCACAGGCCAGCGGGCGGATGATTCCAATCCCAATGCCAACCCCAAGGCACCTTACAAGGTTGAGAAATCGCAGAACGACAAATTCACCGAAAAGCTGCGCGACACGCCCAAGACGGTCACTGCCATTCCCAAGGAAGTGATCGAGGATCTGGGCGCAACCAGCTTTCGCGAAGTGGTGCGTTCCACCCCCGGCGTCACGCTGGGCACGGGCGAAGGCGGCAATGCCTTTGGCGACCGCATCTTCATCCGCGGCTTCGAGGCGCGCAACGATGTCTATATCGATGGGCTGCGCGATCCCGGTGTTACCAGCCGCGAAACCTTTGCGGTGGAACAGATCGAAGTGGTGAAGGGACCATCGGGCAATTTCGGCGGACGCGGGACCACTGGCGGGCTGGTCAGCCTGGAATCGAAACGCGCCAGCACCATCGGCAGCTTCCTCACCGCCGAAGCCGGGATCGGCACGGACAATTATTATCGCGGTACGGTGGATGCCAATTACGCCGTCTCGGATCGCTTTGCGGTGCGGGTGAATGGCATGTATCACAATGCCGATACGCCGGGGCGCGATCATGTTGGCCAGGAACGCTATGGCGCGACCATCGCCGCCAGTTTCAAGCCGACCGACACGCTGAAGCTGTCCGCTGATTATTACTTCGCCCGGATGAGCGGGATGCCCGATTATGGCCATCCCTTCGATAGCACCACCCAGCAACCCTACAAGGTGAAGCGCAGCAACTTCTATGGCGTGATCGGCCGCGATTTTCTGGAAAACGGGGCGGATATTGCAACGCTGCGGGTGGATTGGCAGCCGATTGAAGCGCTGAAATTCCGCTCTGTCACCCGTTATGGCGAAACCTATAACCACTATGTTGTCGCCGCGCCGGGGTCGGTCTGCCGGGTGCAGCGGACCAGCACTGGCACTTGCCCGGCCACTGGCGGAACCGCCGTTGCCGAAGATCAATACACCATCACCGTCGGCGCGCAGCGCCGCTGGTCAAAGAATTCCTATGTCGCCAACGTCACCGATGTAACCGCGGCATTCGCCACCGGCGGGATCGAACATACGCTGGTGATGGGCGGTGAATTCGCCAAGGAAAAGGTGCTCAACACGCCGCTGTCGATCGCGGCCTCGGCTGAGGATGCCAATGGCAATATCATCGCGGTGCCCAGCCAGATCATCCGCAATCTGCTCAATCCCGATCCCGTGCTGGGCTATGCAATTCCGGTTACGCTGGACAACACCACCGGTCCCAGCCGGGTGCAGGTGCAATCACTGGCCGCCTATGCGATCGACACGATCAAGCTGACCCCGCAATTTTGGGCAACGCTGGGCGTGCGCTATGACAGCTATGATCTGGATTATCGCAGCAATGCGCTGGCCAGTGCCACCCTGCTGCGCAGCAATTCCGGCTTTGCCAACTGGCAGGCCAGCCTGACCTACAAGCCGGTCGAGGCGCTGACCATCTATGGCTCATGGGCCACATCGTCCAACCCGTCAGGCGAGCAGCTGGATGGCATAGGCCTGTCCTATGACGGCATTGCCCCGCAGACCGCCAGCCTCGCGCCGGAACGCAACAAGGCATGGGAAGCGGGCATCAAGTGGGAAACGGCGGGCGGCAAGCTGCTGCTCAGCGGCGCGGCCTATCAGATCGACAAGGACAACGCGCGCGAGAATATCGGCGGCGGCGTCTATGATCTGGTCGGCAAGCTGCGCTCACGCGGGTTTGAGCTGGGCGTCAACGGCACGCTGTTTGACCGGCTGCAGCTGTTCGGCGGCTATACCTATACCGATGCCAGGATCATCCAGTCTGCCACCGCAGCCAATGTCGGTCGCCGCTTTGCCAATATCCCGCGCCACAGCGCCAATCTGCTGGCAACGGTGCTGGTAACCGGAAACTTCGAGATCGGGGGTCAGGTGCATTATCAGAGCGCGGTCTATGGCGGCACGCTGGCTTCAGGCACCGCCCATTTCCCTGGTTACACCCGCTTTGATCTGGTTGCGCGGTGGAAGCCGATCGATCGCGTCGAAGCACGGATCAACGTCAACAACGTTACCGACAAGACCTATTACGATGCGATCTATCGTTCGGGTTCGCCTTTCGCCTATGTTGCGCCGGGCCGGTCGGCGGTACTCACCCTTTCGGTCAAATACTGATCCGGTCGGATTGAGAGGTTCAACCCATGCTGATTGTCATCCCACAGGTTCTGCCGCGTGACGAGGCGCTGCGCCTTGGTGCCGAGTTGGCGACGGCGGACTGGGTGGATGGCAATGTCACCAGCGGAGAAGGCGCGGCGCTGGCCAAGCGCAACCGCCAGCTTCCCGAAGCGGGCGCAGCTGCGGCGCGCGGGCGGCTGGTAGTGCAACAGGCGCTGGCCAGCAACGCCACCTTCCTCTCCGCGGCGCTACCCAGGGCGATCTACCCGCCGCTTTTCAATCGCGATGGCGTGGGTGAGGGGGTTGGCGATCACATCGACCATGCGATCCGGCTCGATCCCGCCAGCGGCCAGCAATTGCGCACCGATTTGTCTGCCACGCTGTTCCTGTCGGAAGACTATGACGGCGGCGAGCTGACCATCGAAAGCGATTTCGGCCGCGTCGCCTACAAGCTGACCGCTGGCGACATGGTGCTCTATCCCTCGACCAGCCTGCACCGCGTAACCGAAGTGACGCGGGGTGAACGCATCGCTTGCTTCTTCTGGCTGCAATCCATGGTTCGCGATGGCGGCGTGCGCGAAACGCTGTTCGATCTCGACCAGTCGATCCAGGCACTCACCGCAGATCGCGGCGGCGATGACCGCGAAGTGCTGCGCCTGACCAAGGTCTATCACAATCTGATCCGCCGCTGGGCGGATTAGAATCCCAGCCGCCGGGCAGCGTCCTCGATTTCCTGCCGGCGATGGCGGGCCAGTCTGTTGGCGCGGGCGTGGTAGGCGGCGATCTGGTCTGATGAGGATTTCGCCGGGGTGCCGCCGCTGAAGGGCGGGGCGGGGTCATATTCCAGTGCCAGCTGCACCATGCGGGCGTGGTCTTCGCCCGCGATCCGTGCCATCAGCGCCAGCGCGAAATCGATCCCTGCGGTTACGCCGCCGCCAGTGACGCGGTTGCGATCGAACACGGTGCGTGCCTGCACCGGCTCTGCGCCGAACAGCGCCAGCATATCATGCCAGGCCCAGTGCGTGGTGGCCTGATAGCCACGCAGCAGCCCCGCCGCGCCCAGCACCAGCGCGCCGGTGCAGACGCTGGTAACCCACCCGGCCTCTGCCCCCACCCGGCGTACCCAATCGAGCGCGGAATCGTGATTGATCACGCTGCCCACGCCCATGCCGCCCGGAATGCAGAGCAGATCGGCGCTGGGCACATCGGAAAATGTGGCGGTGGGGAGGATCGAAAATCCCGCATCGGTGGGAACCGGATCAGCCGTATCCCAGACCAGATCCACCTTTGCGCCGGGCAGACGGGACAGGAACTGGGCAGGGCCGGTCAGATCCAGCTGGGTGATACCGGGAAACAGAAGAAAGGCGATATGCATGGCCCCAGCCTAGGCCGGGGAACGAATCGCTTCAAGCTGCGACATGGCTGCGGTTTCGTCCGGCATTCTTGGCCTGATACAAGGCCGTGTCGGCGATCCGCAGTGCGTCATCGAAGGAGTCTGTGCCATAGAGCAGCACGCAGCCGATCGAAGCTGACAAGTGGCAAGACTGGTCGGTATCGGTGAATATTTCCAGAGCGCTGATCCGCCGCCGCAGCTCTTCCGCCTCGCTATGGGCGCGGCGATTGTTGCCCAGCGGGGCGAGGGCGATGAATTCCTCACCGCCCCAGCGGCCGGTAATGCGGCCATTCAGATCGGCTTCCCACGCCCGCAGGCAATCGCCGATCCGGCCAAGCACGGTATCGCCAATGGCGTGCCCTAGCTGATCGTTGATGCGCTTGAAATGATCAATGTCGATCAGCATCAGGCAAGTGGCCTGGTCGGAATGACGGAACTGTTCCTGCAGCTCACGCGCGAAGGCGCGGCGGTTGCGCAGATTGGTCAGAATATCATGATCGGCCAGCCAGTTGGCGTTGTTCAGCGCCAGTTGCAGGGCCGCATTGGCGTCGGCCAGCCGATAGGACACCCGGCGGCGGCGCATGGTCTGCTGCACGATGCTGCGCGCCTGTCGTTCGATCCCGCGCCCGAACGCGAGCAGAATGGCGATGTAAAGCGCATAGCCCAGCGGCACCACCGGCCCGGTGATCGGATAAATCTGTATGATCTTTGGCACTGTTGCCAATACAGCGCCGATGATTGTCGCATGCATGGTCGGGCGGTGATAGGCACTGCTGACCACGAACATGCAGGTGGCGATCAGCGTAGCAGAGAAAATCAGGAACATCGGCACGTCGATCATCGGCTGCGGCGCTATTGGCCAGACCAGCGACGACCAGATGAAGCAGGAAAAGCCATAGCCCCAGGTCAGCCTGCGCATGGCGCGGTGATCCAGCTGTCTTTTGTCCAGCGATTTCCGGACTTGCTGGGCCCAGTAAAGATCATGCACCAGCGCGATGGCTCTTACGATCAGAATGGCGTTGATCGCGCTTCGGAACGGCAAATTCCATGCCGACATCAGAACCAGCAGCGATCCGCACAGCGTCGGATAGACGGCAATCGCCATTTGCGTGATCAGCTGATCGGCGAGCCGGGCTTCGATCTCGGTCGAGGATTGAGAACGGCTCTGGGTTCCGCCCACCTGCCAGCCAAGCTGCCGTCGCAGCAACATGGCCTGGTGCTTCAAGAACCTGTACGCCATTCCCTCAACCCTGTTTCGCAGTCCGTTCAATCCTGCTGTTCTGTTTATGCCGGCCCAGAAGGGCAGCATAGCGGCGATAAGTCAATAATCGGTTGGCTATTGCGCTGCGTATTTGTGCGGCACGGCGATAGTTTCGTTCACCGCATCAGCAGGATGGAAATCCGGCGGTTGCGCGGATCGGCGGGATTGTCGCGGACCAGTGGCTCGCGATCGGCAACGCCTTCGATCCGGGCGAAGCGCGCTTCGCCGATGCCGTGGTTCATCAAGGCCTGCCGGGTTGCTTCGGCCCGACCTGCGGAAAGCGACCAGTTGTTGGCTCCGATTCCGCCACGCCATGGCAGGGCATCGGTATGGCCGCGGATCGAAATGCCGCCCGGATCGCTGGCCAGCACATCGCCAATCGCGGTGAGCAGGGCCGAGGCATCGGGCGTCAGCACCGTGGTGCCAAGCTGGAACATCGAGAAATCGGCATCGTCGACCAGATCGATGCGGATGCCTTCGGTGGTGTCGATCAGCCGCACCTGCCGGGCCAGCCGGGCCAGCTGCTTGGATTGTTCCAGCTTCGCTGCCAGCCGCTGCTGCATCGATTGCATCTTCTTCACGCGCTCGCCCCCTTCCTTGGGGCCGCCAGTGGTATCGCGCGGAATGGTCATCGCCTTGGTGCCGGTCTGGCCCTGGCGATTGGGGTAGTTGTCGACATCGGTGATCGAAGAGCCGCCCAGCATGCCGTTGGAACCGGCGCTCTGTTCCTTCAGCTTGACCAGGGTCGGGGTGAAGTAATCGGCGATGCCCTTGCGCTGCTTTTCGGTGGTTGCGCCCAGCAGCCACAGCAGCAGAAAGAATGCCATCATCGCCGTCACGAAGTCGGCATAGGCCACCTTCCACGCGCCGCCATGGTGGCCGCCAGCGACCACCGTGATCTTCTTCACGATGATTGGCGGCGGCTCGTTCTTGCCGCGCTGGTCTTTCTTGGCCGCTGCCATGGCTTACCGCCCGCGCAGCGCGTCGAGCAGTTCGGACAGGCCGGGGCGGAAATCATGGCCCAGACCCGAACGGGCGCTTTCCACCACCAGCGGCTGCGGCCAGCCATGCAGCGATGCGATGATCACCTGCTTTACCGCGTGAAAAATCTGTTCGTCGGCTTCGATCACCTGCTTGAGGCGGACAGCCATCGGTGCGACCATGCCATAGGCAAGAAGCACGCCCATGAAGGTGCCGACCAGCGCCGAACCGATCATGCCACCCAGGACTGATGGCGGCTTGTCGATCGAGCCCATGGTCTTGACCACGCCCAGAACCGCCGCGACGATGCCCAACGCAGGCAGGGCGTCGGCCAGGTTCTGCAGGGCATGCTGCGGCTCGTGCAGTTCATGGAAATGCGTTTTCAGCGCATTGTCCATCACTTCCTCTACCGCATGCACTTCCAGCGTGCCCGAGGAAACGACGATCAGCGTCAGCGTGTCGCAGATCAGCGCCACCAGCGCCTTGTTGGCCAGCAGACGCGGAAATTCGGCAAAGATCGCTGACGTCGCGGGATCGGTAACATGCGATTCCAGCGCCACCGGGCCTTCGGTGCGCAGCAGCTTCATCAGCTTGGTGGTCAGGATGATCGCGTCGATGTGATCCTGCTTGGTGTGCTGCGGACCTTTGAAGACTTTGCCAAAGGCGCCGCCGATGGATTTGATCCCGTGCAGCGAGTTACCTGTGACGACCGCGCCGACCGCGGCACCGCCGATGATCAGCATTTCGTGCGGAATCGCTTCCATAACCGGGCCGAGCGCGCCGCCCGTGATGGCGAAGCCCCCGAATACCATGACCAGCAGGATAACGATCCCGATTACCGCGTACATTGAACAAACCCCCAAACACAACGTCAGGTCTGGCAGAGCCGGACCGGGATCAAATCTTGGCCGTAACTCAGTTCAGCAGGCTGAACAGCGACAGGCCCGACAGTTTGGCAAAACTTGCCTGGCTGGCTTCTAGAACGGTCATTGTTTCCTGCAATTTACTCACCGCACTGGCGATATCGGTGCCGCCGACATCGCTTTCTTCCTGGCTACGCAATTCAGCCATCTGGGTGCGGCGGTCGGTGGTCAGTTCCACCCAGTTCATCCTTGCGCCAACCACGGTTTGCGCGGTTGTTACCGAATCCAGCCCGGTGTCGAGCGAATCCAGCGCCTGATTGGCTGCACCGGCAGGATCGGATGATCCCCCCTGCAACGCATCGGCCAGCCCCTTGACCACGGCAAACAGGTTGGTGGGCGTGCCGTTGACCGAGAAATTCAGGAATTCCGGCCCGGTAACGCCATTGGTGACAGTCTGCCCGTCGCCCAGTTCAAGCTGCGCGGCGCTGGCGCTGCCGGCATAGGTGGCATTGCCTGATCCATCGACGGTATAGGCCTGCCCGGTGGCAGTGCCTCCGAACAATGCGTTGCCCACGCTGTCGCGGGTGTTGGCCAGGCTGACCAGATCCTTTTGCAACTCGGCAATTTCCGTGCCGATGCCGCTGCGCTGTGCGGCGGTCAGTGTGCCACTGGCGGCCTGGGTCGCCAGCTCCTTGATCCGGGTGATATAGTCGGCAAAGCTGGACAATGCGCTGTCGGTCAGCGTCAGATCGGCATTGGCGCGATTGGCTGCGGTTTTGTCGACTGCGGAAAAGCTGTCGGTCCGGCTTAGCTGGCGCAGGCGCGACGCGGCAACCGGATCGTCCGAGGAACGCGTCAGCCGCTGGCCCGAGCTTATCGAGGCCTGCAGATCCTCCGCCCGCTTGCGCAGCGAGGAAATATCGAGCCCGGCCCGGTCATAGAATGCGCTGGTGCTAACCGTAGTCATATCATGGTTCCTTCAGCGATCACCGGATCGCCAGCAGCGTGTCGAAAATTTCGGATGCAACCTGGATGGCTTTGCCGCTGGCCTGAAATGCCTGCTGAAAGCGAACCAGATTGACGGCTTCCTGATCCAGATTGACGCCCGATTGCTGTTCCAGCGCGATCTTGGACGAGCTGGCGATGGTATCGAGCGCTTCCTTGGTGGTCTTGCGTCCGGCGACCGCGCTGGACACGCCAAACTGCAATTCGTCGACCTTGCCAGACAGATTGGCGCTGGAAAGTGCGTTGCGCAGCGCATCCAGATTGGCTCCGTCGCGGCTGCCTGCCGCCGCCCCGGTGGGGGCGGTTGCGAGCTGCGAACCGGATGTCAGCGCCAGGCTGATATCGCCTGCCCCGGTGCCGGAAAACAGCGGTTGGCCAGCCGTGCCATCCAGCGCGACACCGCTGGTTTGCGCGGTATTGGCGGTGGTGATCAGCGAGCTGGCGATTGCGTCCAGTTTGGTCTTGGCATCCTTCACCCCGTTCAGCGCCAGCGATTTGCCCGCCAGCGCCCCGGCAGACAAGGTCACCGGGCTGCTGCCCAAAGTGAAAGAGACTGTGCCATCGGTGGCGGTCGCCATGGCGAAGCTGCTGGCGGTGCCGCCTTGCACCAGCGTCGGCCCGCTGCTGCCACCAATGCGCACTTCCACCGTATTGTCGGCGGCGAAGCTGGTGGTGATGTCGGTCTGGTCAGACAATGTCTGCAACAATGCATCGCGGCGATCGAGCAGGGTTGATTGATCGCTGCTGCCAGCGGCAACGCGCGAGAGCTGCAGATTGACGCGGGCCAGTTCGCCGGCAGCATTGTTGATCGCGGTGACGCCAGCGTTGGCTTCAAAGCGCAGCCCTTCGCCCACGGTATCGAGCGATTGCGCGGCGATGTTGAACGTGCGGGTCAGCGTGCGGGCGCTTTCCAGTGCAGATGCGCGTAGCGAGGGGTCAACCGGATTGGCGGCCAGCCCCTTCAGCGAGGATTCGAACCCGGTCATCGCGTCATAGACGCCGGACTGATCCAGCGCCGATTCGATGTTTTCAAATCCGGTCAGCTCGGCCCCGGCGCGGGCGGCGTCGCTGCCGGTGCGGCGTGCCTCCACCTGCCGGAACAGATCCGCATTGCGGGAAATGCCGGCCACGCGCACGCCGGAAAGCGAAATGTCGCCGACCCGGCCATAGCTGCCGGTTGCGGCGACTTCGGCCAGATTGACGCTGCGCCGGACATAGCCCTCGGTCGAGGCGTTGGCGATGTTCTGCGATGTGACTTCCAGCGCGGCACGGGCTGCGCGGGCACCACTGGCGGCAATGTTGAGAAGGCCGGAGGACATCTATCAGGCTCCCTTTGCCGGGGTGGAAGCGGTGCTGCCAAGATGCGCGGCAAGCTGCGCCTCGATCTGGCTGGCCAGCCCGAATGCGCCCGATTGCGCGGCGATGTCGGCGAAATGCTCGTCCTGCATTTGCCGGAACGTATCCAGCCCCTGGCCGCCCAGCGGATCGTCGGCCAGCTTGGCCTGCCGTGCGGAGGACAGCATCTGGCGCACGAAGATCGCCTCGAACTGCTTGGCAGCCGCGGCGAGCTTTTCGCGTTCGCTGCCATGGCTCTGCGTGAGCGAGCCAGTGGCGAGCGTGGGTGCGGAAATCTGGGGGGCGGAAACCTGGCTCATATCACCACCATTTCCGCCTTGAGTGCTCCGGCCTGTTTCAGTGCCTCGAGGATCGCAACCAGATCCGATGGGCTGACGCCCAGCAGGTTCAGTGCATCGACCAGCTTGGCCAGCGAGGCACCGGGCTTGAACAGGGCAACATGGTTGCCGTCTTCCTCGGCGGTCAGATTGCTGTTCTGCTGAACCGCAGTCGTGCCGCGGCTGAACGGCGCGGGCTGAACCACGGTGGGGCTTTCATCGACGCGCACGGTCAGCTTGCCGTGGCTGATCGCCGCCGGATAAAGCCGAACCGCGCTGTTGATTACCACGGTGCCGGTGCGGCTGTTGACGATCACGCGTGCGGCCGCTTCGGCCGGAGTGATATCGATCATTTCGATCGCGGCCATCATGCTGGCGCGGGCATCGGCCCCGGCGGGCATGCGCAGCGACAGGCTGACGCCGTCATCCTGCGTGGCAATGCCGGGCCAGCGCTTGTTGATCGCATCCTTGACGCGCGCCGCGGTCAGGAAATCGGACTGGAACAGGTTCCAGTGCAACACCTCGCCCGAATCAAAGCCCGTGGCGACCGAGCGTTCGACGCTGGCACCATCGGCAATGCGGCCCACGGTGGGAACATTGACGGTCAGTTTTGATCCATCGGCCCCGGAAATGCCCAGGCCACCAACGGCAAGATTGCCCTGCGACATGGCATAGATCTGCCCATCCGCACCATACAGCGGGGTCAGGATCAGCGATCCGCCGCGCAGGCTCTTGGCCTTGCCGATGGCGGAAACGGTCACATCGATGCGCTGGCCGGGCTTGGCGAAGGGGGGCAGATCGGCAGTGATCATCACCGCCGCTGCATTCTTCAACGCCGGATTGACGCCAGCCGGAAGCTGCACGCCGACCCGTCCGGAAACGCCGCGCATCGCCTGCGTGACATATTCCAGGCTGTCATCGCCGGTGCCCGAAAGCCCGACAACGATGCCATAGCCGGTCAGCTGGTTGGAACGAACGCCCTGAAACGCGCCCAGATCGCGCACACGCTCGGCGGCGGCGGGCTGGGGCAGGGCGAAGGCCAGGAGAAGGCCGAACAGGGTGATGAGGCGGATCATGTCTGTGTCCTCCTCAAAACGGGCTGATCATGTTGAAGAACTTGCTCAGCCAGCCTTCGCGCGCCGCGCGATTGACCGATCCATTGCCGGTATATTCGATCCGGGCATCGGCCACGCGGCTGGAGGCGATGCGGTTATCCGCATCGACATCGCTCAGCCGCACGATCCCGGCGAACTGAATCCACTCCTGGCCCTGGCTCAGCAACAAGCGCTTTTCTCCGCGAACAAGGGCCGTCCCGTTGGGGCGAACCTCGACGATGGTGACAGAAACCTCGCCGTCGAGCGTGCTCGTCTGCGTGGCATTGCCTTGCCCATTGAACGACGATTGGCTGGAGGCTTTAAGGGAGTCGGGCTTCAGGAACGACAAGGGACCCGTCACCGGCGGCGTGATCGAGGCACCGCCGCTGCGCTGGGTCTTCGATCCCGCCGTCTTTGAAGTGGAGGTCGATTCCTGCAAAACGATGGTGATCGGATCGCCCACCGCGCGGGCGCGGTGCCCGTCATACAGCGGGGCATAGCCAGCCGACGCGTTGAAGATGCTGCCATCGGCGGCATGCGGTGCGGTGACGACCGGCGGCAGCGCCGGTTCGAAACCCGGCTTGGGCTTGGTTCCGGCGCAGGCCTGTGTCGAACAGGCGAGCGCGGCAAACAGGATGATGTGGCGCATTGCGGTTACAGCGTCTGGTTGGCGTTGCGGAGCATTTCGTCGACGGCGGAGATCATTTTGGAATTGACCTCATAGGCGCGTTGGCACTCGATCATGTCGACCAGCTCGGTGACGACATTGACGTTCGAGGCTTCGAGCATGCCCTGGCGGATATTGCCGCGTCCGTTCTGCCCGGCGATACCGGCTTGGGCCGCGCCGCTGGCGGCGGTTTCGGCCACGAAGTTGTCACCCAGCGCTTGCAGACCGGCAGGGTTGGCAAATGTGGAAATGGTCAGCTGACCCAGCTCGGTCGCTTCCGATGCCCCATCGACCTTGGCCGAAACCGTGCCGTCAGAGGAAATCGTGACCGAGCTGGCCCCTTCCGGAATGGTGATGGCCGGCTGCACCGGATAACCCTGCGAAGTGACCAGCTGGCCATCGGCAGAGCGGGTGAAATTGCCCGCGCGGGTATAACCCAGCTTGCCGCCCGGCAGCTGCACCTGGAAATAGCCATCGCCATCCAGCGCCAGATCAAGCGGGTTGTCAGTCGGGTTCAGCGTGCCCTGGGTGGTAATGCTGGTGGTCGACTGCACATTGACGCCGGTGCCCAGGTTCAGCCCGGTGGCATAGGCGCTTTCGCTGCTCGATTGCTGCCCGGCGACGCGCGCATCCTGATAGGCCAGCGTGGCGAAATTGGCCCAGTCGCGCTTGAAGCCGGTGGTGCCGATATTGGCCAGGTTGTTGGCGATGACGCGCATCCGCGCATCCTGTGCCTCAAGGCCGGTGCGGGCGACGTGAAAGGGCTGAAGTGGGCATGTCTTGCTCCTGCGTTTAGGCGCTGGTCGCATCAGGCTGGCTCCACCCTCATCGAGTTCCTTGGCGGTGGAGACCAGCAGCGCGCATTTCGTAAAGGCGCTGCGCCTCGACCATCTGGACGAGGACTTCGGTGGGTTTGACGTTGGATTGTTCCAGCGATTCCGGGTGACGGTGGCTTCCGCATCGGTTGGCAGAACCCCGCCATCGACCACGCGGAACAGGCCATCCAGCCCCTTGTTGATCTGGGTGCCGCGCCAGCTGGCCAGCTTGATCCGGCCGATCTCTTGCGGCTGGGCATCGGCATCGGCCTTGTTGCGCGACAGCACGGCGCCGTTTTCGCCAATGCTGATGTCGCCGCCCGGCGGCACCGAGATCGGTCCGCCTTCGCCCATCACCGGATAGCCTTCGCCATTGACCAGCATGCCATTGGGCGAAACCGTCAGATCGCCGCGGCGGGTATAGGCTTCGGTTCCATCCGAAGCCTGCACCGTGATCAGCGCCTCGCCATTGACGGCGATATCCAATGGTCGCCCGGTCTGGGTCATCGTGCCCGGATCCATCTGCGCCCCGAAAACGGTGGCGCTGTTCATGGCCCGCACTTCGATATTGGTACCCTGCAGCGTTGTCGGCGATGCCTGCATGACCTCGGCGCGAAAGCCGATGGTTTGCGCATTCGCCATATTGCTGGCGATCATGCGCTGCCGGGCCATCGAGGCCGACATGCCGGAAACAGCTGTCCAGACCAGACGATCCATGGCCTATCAGCTCCTCAGATTGATGATCGTCTGCGAAAGCTGGGTCGCGGTGTCGATCGCCTTGGCATTGGCCTGGAAATAGCGCTGGGCGGTGATCAGCCCGACCATTTCCTCGGCAATGTCGACATTCGAACCTTCGAGCGAGCCCGACAGGATCGTGCCCGAACGGGCGACGCCCGGCTGGCTGTAGCTGGCGGGACCCGACAGGCCAGAGGCCTGCCAATCCTGTCCGCCAACCTGCAGCAGGCCCGGAGGCGATACGAAATTGGCCAGCGCGACCACGCCGATCGATTGCACCGATCCATCAGCATAGGATGCCAGCATCGTGCCGTCTTCCTTGATCGTTACCGCAACGAAATCCGATCCGGCGGTGTTGGTGGCCGGTGCCTGGGCATCGATCGGCGTGGTCGAGGTGATCGCGCCGCTGGAATCGACTGGCAGAACCTGCAGGCGGCTGCCGCTGGAATCGGTGATGAAACCCGTGCCATCCATCGAGAAATTGCCGTTACGGGTGTAAAAGGTCTTGCCGGTGACGGGATTGACCTTGGTGAAGAAGCCTTCGCCATTGATCGCCATGTCCAGCGCCGATCCGGTCTGTTGCACAGGGCCCAGCGTGAAGTTCTGGTCGATCGAATTCACCGTCGAGCCGATGCCCTTGACCAGCTTCGGGTTGCTGGAGGCAGAACCGGAAACGATGTCCGAAAAGTTGATGCGGCTTTTCTTGAAGCCGGTGGTTTCGGCATTGGCCAGATTGTTGGCGATCACCGAAAGTTCGGTCTGGGCGTTCTTCAGCCCGTTGAGCGAGGTGTAAAAGGACATTGGGGGTAGCTCCTGTTCTGGATCAGGCGGTGGGGGTGGCGGAGGTGGCGGCCTGAGCGGACATCACCTTGTCGAGCTGGGCGGAAATCGCCTTCAGCGTGGTGTTGATGTTCTCGATGCCGGACAGCGAGGAAAACTGCGCCATCTGCGCGATCATTTCCTTGTTATCGACCGGATCGGTGGGATCCTGCATCTTCATCTGGGTGGTCATCAGCTTGATGAAATCAGCCTGGCCCAGAGTGGTCTTGGCGGTCGATGTAGTGTTCGTCGAATTGCTCGACGTGCTGGTGATGTTGCTTACGGTCATTTCATCCTCATCGTATCGAGCATCAATTGCTTGGCGGCGGAAAGGGCTTCGACCAGATTCTGGTACTGGCGCGAGGCATCGAGCATCTCGACCATCTCCGAATTCTCATCGACCGGAGCGGTCCAGATATCGCCGTTGGCATCCGCCAGCGGGTGATTGGGGTCGTGTTCGCGCACCGGTGCCGCTTCAGAACGGACCACGGCGGAAACATTGACGGTGGAAAGCCCGCTCTGCCGATCCAGCTGTTCGGCGAATACGGCACGGACCGGGCGATAGGCTTCGGCTTCGCTGCCGGCGACCGACCCGGCGTTGGCGAGGTTCGAAGCGGCGGCGTTCATCCGCACCAGCTGCGCCGACATCGCGCGCTGCGCGACGCCGAACAGGCTGAGCTGGCTGTTGTTGGCGGGGCCGGGCATCGTCAATCGCCCTTCAGCGCGCGCGTAAGCGTATCGACGCGGCCGCGAATGAAATTGAGCGTGGCTTCATAGCCAACTGCGGTTTCGGCGAAGGCGGTCTGTTCGGTCGACATTTCAACCGTGTTGCCATCCAGGCTGGGCATCACCGGCACGCGATAGCGCGTGGCGCTGCCGATTGCCTGATCGGTGCTCATGCCCGCGGTCTTGGCCTTGAGCGCGGCGGCAAAATCGATGTCGCGCGCCTTGTAGCCGGGGGTCGCAGCATTGGCGATATTCGAGGTGAGCAGCCCCAGACGCTGCGAGCGTAGCTCCAGCGCGGCTGCATGTATTCCGAACAGGCTATCAGCCATGGTTGCGGTGCTCCATCAAATACGTGCCTGTGTTTCAGCAAACCCCGTGCCAAATGCGTAAAGCCCGGAAATTCGTGGGTGGTTCCCGCGGCAAGCGGCAAATCCTTGCCGGATGGCGGCAAAGTTTGGCCAAGGGCTGAAACCCTGCTGCCGGTGCCGTCCTGTGGTGTGAAGGAGCCTTTCACCCATGAGCTGGATCACGCTGATCAACGGATCGTCGGCAGCCATCGTCTTTGGCGGAACCGTTGTGGCAACGGTGCTGCGCTGCGGCTTTACCGATACGCGCACCACGCTGGCCAAGCTGGGGCAGCTGGGCAAACCGGCATTCGATGCGGACAACACCCGCGCAGAGTTGGCGGTGCAGGTGCAGCAGATCCGCAAGGACGGGCTGCTCCGCACCGAACCACGCCAGTTTGACGATAGCGAATTCAACGAAGCGACCGAGGCATTGATCGGCAGCCGCTCGGTTGAGGCTTTGCTGGAAAAACACGAAGCCCATCGCGCGCGCCGTCTGGCGCAAAGCGAGGCTGCGGTCCGCACGCTGGCCCAGGCGGCCGAACTGGCACCGGTGTTCGGGCTCGCCGGGACGCTGATCTCGCTCAGCCAGCTGCCGGCGGAAGGCATTGCCAAGGCTACGCTGGTTGGCGCGATCGGCATGGCGGTGACGACAACGCTCTATGGCCTGCTCGCGGCCAATCTGCTCTTCGCACCACTGGCGCGGATCGTCGAACGCGCCGCATTGGCAGAAGAGGCCGCGCGTCAGAACGTGATCGATTGGCTTACCGGGCAGCTTGGCGGTGCGGTGCCGCAGCGCCGTTCTGCCCGTTCCGGCGATCACCCGGTCCAGTCGGCGGCAGCGCCGCACAGCCCGCGCGCAGCAGCATGATCAGTGCCCGCATCAACAGCGGCTGGCAGACGCTGCTGACCGATCTTTCGCTGGTGCTGTTCCTGTTCACCGCCGCTGCGCTGAACCTGCAGCCCGATCAGCCGAAAGGTCGCGCGGCCAATGCCGCGCCAGCATTGCCGCCTCCACCGCTTGCGCCGCCTGCATTGGGCGATCCGGTTGCGGTATGGCGCGCCGGTGCCGGTGCGCCCGATCTGCGGCATTGGTTGCAGAGCCAGCCGAGCGATGCCCGCTTGCGGCTGACCATCGTTGCCTCGATTGCCGATGCGCAGAGCGCCCTGTCGCTGGCGGCATCTGCCGGCCAGCCGGCGCGGATTCTGCTGGAATCGGAGGCGGTCGGCACACCCTTTGCTGCGCTGACTTATGATCAGCCAGCGGCGCTGGCACGCGGTTTGCAACGGCCTGAGCAGCAATTGCCGCAGCAGCAAAGCGCAGCACCACATCCCGAAGCGGAGTCGAAATGATGAAACGCATGATTGCATCTACATGGGCCGCATCCTTGATGCTGGCGGCAATGCCCGCCACGGCCGGTCAGACGGTTGATCTCAATGCCATAGATCAGGCAGTCGCGAACTTTACCGGCGCGCCTGCCGGAATGACCGGCGGTGCGGCGATGCCGGTTGACCGGCGGTTGCGGCTGACACCGTGCAATGCGCGGCTGGCGCTGTCATGGTATGGCACGCGCCACGATACCGTGCAGGTGGAATGCCCGGTCGTGGGTGGCTGGCGGCTCTATGTGCCGCTGGGCAGCGCGGGGGAGGGCGCGGCTGCGGCTTCCGCCCCGGCCATAACCCGCGGCGATTCCATCACCATCACCGTTGCCGGAGACGGGTTTGCCGTATCGCAACCGGGCGAGGCAATGGAATCGGGTGCGATTGGCAGCTGGATCAAGGTTCGGGGCGTGCAGGCCGGAGCGCAGCCGCTGCGCGGCAAGGTGCTGCGTCCCGGCGTGGTTGGCATGGATTTGCCCTGATGCGGCATAATTTTGCCGCAGCCCCTTAAACGGGCAAAGCAGCCGCCGTTCTTGAGGCTGAGAATTAATCCAGGAGCGGCACCATGCCACCGATTGAAATAGGACCGACGCGCGCCGTTGGCGCGGTGGATGCCCGGATTGCCAAGACTGCATTCCGGACAACCGCCGACAAGACGGGCGCTTCCAACGAGGCCCCGGCCGTTGTTGTCGAAAGCGAAGCACTCGATGCACAACAGCCGCCGGTCAATGCAGAACGTGTTGCGGAAATCCGCAAGGCCATCGACGAAGGCAAGTACCCGGTACTGCCGATGCGTGTTGCCGATGCGATTATCGCGGCCGGGCTGCTGCTCAGGAGTGGGAAATGACCCCGGCGATCGAATTGCGTGATTCCCTGCGGCAAATGGTTGCCGTTCTGCAGACCGAGCGGCAAGCGCTTGCCGGGCTGGATCTGGACGGCATCATGGGCTGCGCCAATGACAAGCAGGCCCTGTGCGGCCGGCTGGATGAATGCAGCCCGCTGATCGAGGCAGCGATCCTTGATGATGAATGCCGCGGGCTGCTGGATGCGGCCCGGCGTCTCAACGAGGTAAACCGCCAGGTTCGCAACCTGATTGCCGCCAATGTCGCGGCCCGGCTTGATGCGCTGACTGGCAGTCCGGCGCTGTATCGCGCGGGTGGAAGCCAGCGCGCGGCCTATGCCTATGCCGGGCAGCGCGGCTAGAATTCCGGAATTCATCACTGCTGGTGGAACGGAGCAATCCGGGGTCTGCAAGGGCCCCGGATTGTTTCGTATGGGCGCATCGCCGGTGAGCCGAAATGCCATCTCGATCCAGTTTGGCACGGAGCTTGCTGAAAGCGGGGCGATGACAAATCGCACCCGGAGCCCGGCTTGAGCCAGACTGACCGTATCGATGGGCCGCAGCCCGTTCGCCCAGATGTGCAGGCCGCAATCGCGCGCGCCGCGCAGGCGACCGGCGTTGATTTCTCGTATCTGCTGGCGCAGGCCAAGATCGAATCCAGCCTGAACCCGAATGCCCGCGCCGGAACCTCCAGCGCGGCCGGGCTGTATCAGTTCACCAGCGGCACATGGCTGAGCACGCTGGACAAGCACGGCGCGGCGCATGGGCTCAATTGGGCCGATGGCGCGATCCAGGGCGGGCGGGTCAGCGATCCGGGCCTGCGTTCGCAGATCATGGCACTGCGTTTTGATCCCGAAACCTCGGCGATGATGGCGGCAGAGCTGACCAACGATAATCGCGACAGCCTGCGCAGCACGCTGGGCCGCGAACCGGATGCCGCTGAACTCTATATGGCGCATTTTCTGGGCGCGGATGGCGCGGGCCGCTTTCTGAAGGCGCTTTCGGTCGATCCATCGCAATCGGCGGCGGCGTTGCTGCCAGCAGCGGCTTCGGCCAACCGTTCGATCTTTTATGACGCCAGTGGTGCCGCACGCTCACTGGGCGATGTCATGGGGCTTGATGCGCGGCAAGGTTGCTGCGATGGACGGAGCGGGCAATTTTGCCTCGTCCGAATGGGCCAGCGCCGCCTGGCCCGTGCCCGGTGCAGCCAGCGTCGATGACGGCACAGCCGCCGCCGCGCCGCCGCCGCGCCCGTCGATGGCGCGATACCCTTGCTTCAACTTCGGTCTGATCGGCGGCGGTATTAATGGCGCCGTCCGGATCATGTCCGCGCTGCCTACGGCAAAGCTGCAGCCTTTGGGATGTGATGATGCTGAACCGTTTGAACCTTAACGCGTGGCGCTTCCGGCGGGCATCCTGACCCTGATCTGCCTGATGATCGTGCCTACCCCGGCGGTGATGCTGGATGTGTTCTTCGTGCTCAATATCGCGCTGTCGGTGGCGATCCTGATGGCATCGATGAATGCGGAAAAGCCGCTCGATTTCTCGTCGTTCCCTTCGGTTCTGCGTTTGGTGACGCTGTGCGGCTGGCACTCAACGTCGCTTCGACCCGCGTGGTGCTGGTCAGCGGGCATCAGGGCGGCGCGGCGGGCCATGTGATCGAGGCGTTTGGCGAATTCCTGATCGGCGGCAATTTCGCGGTTGGTCTGTTCGTGTTCATGATCCTGATGATCATCAACCTGATGGTGGTCACCAAGGGCGCGGGCCGCGTTTCGGAAGTTTCCGCGCGCTTCACCCTGGATGCCTTGCCGGGCAAGCAGATGGCGATCGATGTCGATCTTGCCGCCGGGCTGCTCACCGCCGATGAAGCCAAGACCCGCCGCCGCGAAGTGGCGACAGAGGCCGATTTCTATGGCTCGATGGATGGTGCCAGCAAATTCGTGAAGGGCGACGCGGTTGCCGCATTGCTGATTCTGGGCGTGAACATCATCGCCGGTTTCTGCCTTGGCATGATCAGCCACGGGCTGAGCGCCGGCGATGCGGCGCAGAAATATGTCACGCTGGCGGTTGGCGACGCGCTGGTGGCGCAGGTGCCCTCGCTGCTGCTCTCGATTGCGGCGGCGGTGATCGTGACCCGCGTTTCCGATACGCGTGACCTTGCCGGGCAGATCGGCGGTCAGCTGGGCGATCCGCGCACCTGGTTGCCGGTTGCCATCATCCTTGGCGCCATTGGTGTGATCCCGGCGATGCCGCAGATCATTTTCCTGCCTGCATCGGGGCTGGCGTTCTGGCTGTGGCATTCGCTGAAGAAGCGCGCCGCCCGTCCGGCTCCTGTCGTCGAAGCCGCTGAACCGGCGGTGGAGCCGGGGCGGATCCGGCTGGAGGATGTTTCCGATCACACGCTGGTCACCATCGAGCTTGGCTTTGGTCTGGTGCATCTGGTCGATGACCGGCGCGGATCGCCGCTGGTCGCCCGAATTACCGGCGTGCGCAAGCAGCTGTCGCAAAGCTTCGGCTTTGTCGTGCCGCAGTTCCGCGTGCGCGATTCGCTGGAGATGGGGCCAAACGACTATCGCATCCTGCTGGGCGGGGTGCCGGTGGGTGCGGGCAGCCTCCGGCCCGACCGGATCATGGCCATCGACGCGGGCGAAGTGCGCAGCGATCACCGCCTGGCGGGCGATCCCACCGTCGATCCCAGCTTTGGCTGCCCGGCGTTGTGGATCGATCCGGCGCAGCGCGATCATGCCATTGCCGAAGGCTTCCTGACGGTCGATCCCGGCACGATCATCGCCACGCAGCTCAACCAGCTGCTCGCCACCCGCCCGCAGGCGCTGTTCGGCCCGGATGACATGCGCGCCATTCTCGACGGGGTGAAGGAACACGCCGCCGGAACCGTGGAAGCAATCCATCCCCAACCGCTGTCGCTGGCGGCGCTGACCCGGATTTTCCGCGCATTGCTGGAAGATGGCATTCCTGTCGGTCATCCCTTGCCGATCCTCGCCAGCCTTGCCTCGGCGGTGCAGCAGACCCAGGATCACGACCGGCTGGTCGAACTGGTGCGCGCCGATCTGGGTGGGCTGATCGTCGGACGCATCTGCGGCCCGGCAGAACGCCTGCCGGTGATCACCCTCGATGCCCAGCTGGAAGCAGCCATCGTCCAGGGGCTGCATGATCCGGCCACCGGTCAACCAGTGATCGAGCCGGACCTTGCCCGCAACATCGGCGAACATATCGCCGGGCTGGCCGAACAGCGCGGCCCCGGCGCGCCGCCGCTGGCGCTGGTGGTGCAACCGCGCGCCCGCCGCGCACTGGCTGCGCTGCTACGGCTGCGCGCACCATCCTGTCTGGTGCTGTCGATTGCCGAACTGCCTGCATCGCAGCCGATCGAAGTGATTGCAGTGGTGGGCGGGGCGCAGCCTGCGCCCACCGCGCTGCCGCATAACCCGCCCGAAGTCGCCCATTCCCAAGTTGAGAGTATGGCCGCATGATCCATGATCAGAAACCCTTCGCCGCTGCCCGCAGCGCTGCCGGAGCCTATGCCCCCGATGCCGCCGAACGGATCCGCCGTTTCGTGCCGATGGTGCGCCGTCTCGCCTGGCATATTCACGGCGGCGGCAGGCAGGGCATCGAACTGGAAGATTTCATGCAGGCCGGGATGGTCGCACTGACCGAATGCGCCCAGCGTCATGCCGGGCCGGGCGAGGATGGCTTTGCCGCCTATGCGAAGATGCGCGTGCGCGGAGCGATGGTCGATCTGCTGCGCCGCCATGTGCCCCTGTCGCGTGGGGCGGTCGAGCGGCGGCGGATATTGCGCGAAAAGGAAACGGGCCTGCGTTCGATGCTGGGGCGCGAACCGCGTCCGGCCGAACTGGCCGAGGCGATGGGCATGGATGAAAGCCAGCTGGCCGCGCTGCAATCCGCCAGTGAACCGCTGCGCTTTGAAGCGATTGATGAGGTCTATTCCGATGGCGACATGGCTTTCGCCGATGATCGCCCTGACAGTTTTGAACTGCTGGCGGACGAAGAATTGCGTGGGCAGGTAGCAGAAGCGATCGCCGCGCTGCCCGAGCGTTTGCAATTGGTGGTGCAGCGCTATTTTGTTGAAGAGCTCAATCTCGCCGAAATCGCAGAGACATTGCAGGTTTCGGTGCCGCGCGTGCATCAGTTGAAGGCTCAGGCACTCGAAAAGCTGCGCGCCGCGTTGGCAGAGGTCGCCGAAATCTTGTGATCTTTGCTTTGTGCAAAAGGCCTGCTACGCGAAAATCATGACGGCCTGCGACACCTGCGTTGTACGCAATCGCGCGATTTGTTCCTCACTGGATTCCGAGGAAATTCGCGCACTTAATGCAATCGGCCGCCGCCGGGAGCTGACCGCTGGCGAGTCGTTGATCTGGGAGGGCGAGGATTCGGTTCTCGTCGCCAATGTGATCGAAGGCGTGTTGAAACTTTCCACCGGCACAGAAGACGGCCGCGAACAGATCGTTGGCGTGGTCTATCCATCGGATTTCATCGGCCGACCGTTTGGCGCAACGTCAGGCCATGGTGTGACCGCGCTTACCGATGCGCGGGTTTGCGTGTTCAGCAGACGCGATTTCGATGCCTTTGCGCGCGAACATCCGGCGCTGGAGCACAAGCTGTTGCAACGCACGCTGGGCGAACTGGACCGCACGCGCCGCTGGATGCTGTTGCTGGGCCGCAAATCGGCTGGCGAAAAGGTGGCAACCTTCCTGCTCGATATGGCGGAGCGGCTGGCTCAGCCCGGCTGCGCCACCCCGTTCGAAAGCGGGCACATCCGGTTTGCCTTGCCGTTTTCGCGGCAGCAGGTGGCAGATGTGCTGGGGCTGACGATCGAAACCGTCAGCCGCCAGTTCACTCGGCTCAAAGCCGATGGCCTCATCGATCTGCCCTCGCGGCGAGAAGTTGTGATTCTCGACCGCGAGGCGCTGACCGCCGAAGCCGGTTAGAACTTTTCTTTGAAAGTGGCGGCACCGGCCCGGTGCTGTTCCAAAGTCGCCATGAGGCGACTTTGGGATTCAGGCGCTGACGCTTAGAAGCGAGCGTATACCCCGCCCGAAACCACCCAGGGATCAAGCTTGTGGGTGGTCGACACGGCGCTTCGACACCGGTGGCGGTGTAGAAATGCGTGGTCGTCTTCATGAAATACTTCGGCGGCCTTGAGCGAGATGCCAAGCCCGGAATCACCCAGCGGCACGTCAACCTGCCTGCAGGGCAACGCCCAGCTTGTTGTCCATCTTCAGCTTGGTCGCACCAAGCGACCGGCAGTCGCGCCGGGCTTTTCATCGAAATAGAAGAACACGCTGGGGCCGACACCAACATAGGGGCTTAATCGGACCGGCATTGAGGTGATACTTCAGCGTTACGGTGGCTGGCAGGATCAGCACATGCTGGGCGACATCAGCGCCTGCAGCCGTACCGGTGCCGGTGACATGATGCTGGGTGAAGCAGCAGATCGTTTCGATCGAAACATTCGGCGTCGCATAATATTCGATCGCCAAGGTCGGCACGACATTGTCGTTGGCCTTGGTATCGGGGGCAGTGCCCAGCCCGGCGGCGACCGACGGGATTACCGAATTGACGGTGTCGATCTTGCCATCGGGCAGCACGCCGGTGACGAGCAGCTTTACCTGCAGCTTGCCATCGGGGTTGCCGGCATGGGCGGGCGTGGTGATCATTGCGGTTGCGGCCAGCGCGGCCGCGACGGTCAGCTTTTTCATTATCCCTCATCCTGCGTCGCAGCGGCCGTACCATACGGCCCAGGATTATTGCGACGTCGGACGGCTAATGCTGCGGGTGCTGGTCAGGAACATTGATCGAGCGCAATTTTTGGCGGAATTCCAATATATTTCGTATCGGCCACGCAATTTGATCCCGGTCAATGTTGCAATGCGAAATAGGGGGCTAGGCGGGTCTGTAGCTCAATGTTCCTGAGGGGAAGGGTTCATGGTATCCGTTCTAGCCCGCACCGGCATATGGCTGGTGGCGATGCTTGTGGCCTTGATTGCCTGTGTGGCAGCGGTGGACTTCGGTTTCGCTGTGCACATGGCAATTTTCGGGCTTGCCGCACTGATCGTGATGATCGTTCAGTTGCGCAACACCAACTATCTGGCTGCTGCCACCAATGGCGGCGCGCCCACGGCTGATCAGAGCCGTTATGATGACGAACTGATTCGCTATGGCGTGATCGGCACGGTGTTCTGGGGGCTCGCCGGTTTTCTGGTTGGCCTTTATATCGCTTTGCAGCTGGCCTTTCCGGCGCTCAATCTGGGACTGGAATGGACCACCTTCGGGCGGCTGCGGCCGCTGCATACCTCGGCGGTGATCTTTGCCTTTGGCGGCACTGCGCTGATCAGCACGTCTTTCTATATCGTGCAGCGCACCTGCCGGACGCGGCTGGCCTTTCCCGGCCTCGCCCGCTTTGTGTTCTGGGGCTATCAGCTGTTCATCGTGCTGGCGGCTACCGGCTATCTGATGGGCATCACCCAGGGCAAGGAATATGCCGAGCCGGAATGGTATGTCGATCTCTGGCTGACGCTGGTCTGGGTTGCCTATCTGGTGGTCTTCGTCGGCACGATCGTGAAGCGCACCGAACCGCATATCTATGTGGCGAACTGGTTCTTCCTGTCGTTCATCCTGACCGTGGCGATGCTGCATCTGGTCAACAATGTGAACATCCCGATCAGCCTGGTCGGCAGCCGCAGCTATCCGGTCTGGGCCGGTGTGCAGGGCGCGCTGGTGCAATGGTGGTATGGCCACAATGCGGTGGGTTTCTTCCTGACCGCGGGCTTCCTGGCGATGATGTATTACTTCGTGCCGAAGCAGGCTGAACGTCCGGTCTATTCCTATCGCCTGTCGATCATCCACTTCTGGTCGCTGATCTTCCTTTATATCTGGGCCGGTCCGCACCACCTGCACTATACGGCGCTGCCCGATTGGGCGCAGACGCTGGGCATGGTGTTCTCGGTGATGCTGTGGATGCCCAGCTGGGGCGGCATGATCAACGGCCTGATGACGCTGAACGGCGCCTGGGACAAGGTTCGCACCGATCCGATCATCCGCATGATGGTGCCGAGCGTGGCCTTCTACGGCATGTCCACCTTCGAAGGGCCGATGATGTCGATCAAGTCGGTCAACTCGCTGTCGCACTACACCGATTGACCATTGGCCATGTGCACTCCGGCGCACTCGGTATTGAACGGGATGATCACCTTCTCGGCGATCTATTATCTCACGCCGCGCCTGTGGAACCGCAGCCGGCTCTATTCGCCGCGCATGGTCAACTGGCACTTCTGGCTGGCTACGCTGGGGATCGTTTTCTACGCCTCCTCGATGTGGGTGGCGGGTGTGACCCAGGGCCTGATGTGGCGTGAATACGGGGCTGATGGCTATCTGGTGAACAGCTTTGCCGAAACCGTGGCGGCGCTGCACCCGATGTATCTGCTGCGCGCATTTGGCGGGCTGCTGTACCTCTGGCGGTTCATCATGGCCATCAATGTTTGGCAGACCATCGCAGGCAAGCTGCGCGATGAAGAGCCGATGCGTCAGGCGAGCTATGATGCCGCTGCAGACCGTCCGCTGCTTCCCGCCAACGCTGTTCCTGCCGAATAAGGGGGCTTTTCCATGACTGCATCAACCATCACGGAACCTGCCCGCAAGGAACCCTACGCCCGGCACAAGAAGCTGGAGCGCAACGTCTTCCTGATGGGCCTGTTCGCCTTCGCCGCCGTAACGGTTGGCGGGATCGTAGAGATCGCGCCGCTGTTCTGGATCGATAACACCATCGAAAAGGTGAAGGGCATGCGTCCCTACACCCCGCTGGAGCAGGCCGGGCGCGATATCTTCGTTCGCGAAGGCTGCTATGTCTGCCACAGCCAGATGATCCGTCCGTTCCGCGACGAAGTGGAACGGTACGGGCACTACAGCCTCGCGGCGGAATCGATGTATGACCATCCCTTCCAATGGGGGTCAAAGCGCACCGGGCCGGATCTGGCCCGTGTGGGTGGCCGCTATTCGGATGAATGGCATGTCCAGCATCTGAAGGATCCGCGCGCCGTGGTGCCGGAATCGGTGATGCCGCCCTATGCCTTCCTGGCGGATCGCGATCTCGATCAGGGTGACATGTCGGCAGAGCTGACCGCGCTTTATCGCACCGGGGTTCCCTATACCAAGACCGACATCGACAAGGCCAATGCCGATCTCAAGGCGCAGGCCGATCCCAATGCTGATGCCGGTGATCTCACCAAACGCTATCCCAAGGCGCAGATCCGCGATTTTGACGGCAATCCCGGTCGGCTGACCGAGATGGACGCGCTGATCGCCTATCTGCAGATGCTTGGCACGCTGGTCGATGTGAACAGCGCCGCCGCGCAGGAAGACCTGGCGAAGGAGAAGGGGCGGTGAGCCCGCATTCCACCTATGAAACGCTGCGGCATCTTGCCGACAGCTGGGGGCTGGCGGTGATGATGGTGGTGTTTCTCGGGCTGATTGCCTGGCCGTTCCGGCCGGGCGCCCGCGACGCCAACGAGGCTGCTGCCAACATGATCTTCAAGGATGACGACCATGGCGAATAATCGCATCGATGAAGCAACCGGGGTCGAAACGGTCGGCCATGAATGGGATGGCATCGAGGAACTGAACAATCCGCTGCCGCGCTGGTGGCTGATTACCATGTATCTCACCATCATCTTCGCGCTGGGCTATGTGGTGGTCTATCCCGCCATCCCGATGCTGCACAGCGGCTCGCAAGGGCTGTGGGGCTGGTCAAGCCGGGGGCAGCTCGCCGCTGAAACCAAGGTGGCAGACAGCGGCCGCGCGGCAACGCTGGCGGCGCTGGCGACAACGCCGATCGAACAGTTGCCGCAAAACGAGCAGCTGATGCGTGCGGCGGTTGCCGGTGGCCGCGCTGCATTCCGCGTCAATTGCGTGCAGTGCCATGGTTCCGGCGCGGCGGGCGGTGTTGGCTATCCCAACCTCAACGACGATGATTGGCTGTGGGGCGGCAATCTGAAGGAGATCGAATTCACGATCACCAACGGCGTCCGCCAGCCGGGCCATGATGCGACCCGCACCGGCCTGATGCCCAACTTCGGGCAGGACGGGATCCTCAATCCCGGCCAGATCGATCAGGTCGCCGGATATGTGCTGTCGCTTTCCGGCAAGGCTCCGAACGATGCCAATGCCCAGGCCGGGGCGGCGATCTTTTCCGCCAACTGCGCGGTCTGCCACGGCGCTGATGCCAAGGGACAGCGCCAGTTCGGTGCACCGAACCTGACCGATGCGATCTGGCTCTATGGTGGCAAGCGCAGCCAGGTGGTGGGCAGCATCACCAAGGCCCATGCCGGGGTCATGCCGGCCTGGGGGGGCAAGCTTGATCCGGTGACGATCAAGATGCTGGCGGCCTATGTTCACTCGCTGGGCGGTGGTGAGGATTTCGCCCCGGCAGCGGCAGCATCTGCTCCGGCAGCAGCGGCGGGCAGCAATGCGCAACCCTGAACCCGCATCTGCCACCAGCCTCTATGCGAAGCGTGAGCCCGTCTATCCGAAAGCGATAGACGGGCGCTTCCGCCGCTTCAAATGGCTGGTGATGGCGATCACGCTGACGATCTATTACGCCACGCCGTGGCTGCGCTGGGATCGCGGTCCCTATGCACCCAATCAGGCGGTGCTGATCGATCTGGCGCATCGCCGTTTCTATATGTTTTCGATCGAAATCTGGCCGCAGGAATTCTATTTCGTCGCCGGGTTGCTGATCATGGCCGGGATCGGCCTGTTCGTGATTACCAGCGCGGTTGGCCGCGCCTGGTGCGGCTATTCCTGCCCGCAAACGGTGTGGACCGATCTGTTCCAGCATGTCGACCGGCTGGTGGACGGGGATCGCAATGCACAGATGCGTCTGCAAAAGGCCCCCTGGGGTCCGGCCAAGATCGGACGGCGCGCGCTGAAATGGTCGATTTATCTGGCGATCAGCTTCTGGACCGGCGGCGCATGGATCATGTATTTCGCCGATGCGCCCACGCTGACGCATGATTTCTGGGCAGGCACCGCGGCACCGGTGGCCTATGCCACGGTGGGCGTGCTGACCATCACCACCTTCTTGCTGGGCGGCTTCATGCGCGAGCAGGTGTGCATCTATATGTGCCCCTGGCCGCGCATCCAGACAGCGATGCTGGACGAGAAATCGCTGCTCGTCACCTATCGTGACTGGCGCGGTGAGCCGCGCGGCAGTGTCAAGCAGGCGCAGAAATCCCCCTATCCGCTGGGCGATTGCGTGGATTGCAACCAATGCGTTGCCGTCTGCCCGACCGGTTATGACATCCGCAAGGGGCCGGATATCGCCTGCATCACCTGCGCGCTGTGCATCGATGCCTGCGACAAGGTGATGGACCAGCTGGGCCGCCCGCGCGGGCTGATAGCCTATGCCACGCTGGATGATTGCAAGCGCGAGCGCGCCGGGGAACAGCCGCGATCAGCGATTCGGGCAATTCTTCACCCGCGCACCATGGTCTATTTCACGGTCTGGGCAGCGATCGGATTGGGGCTGCTGTTTGCGCTGGGCACACGCCAACGGCTGGATCTTTCCGTGCAGAAGGATCGCAACCCGCCCTTCATGCTGATGAGCAACGGCGAAGTGCGCAATGCCTACACGCTGAAGCTGCGCAATATGGAAACCCGCCCGCGTCCGATGGAAGTGACCGTGACCGGACCCAACGGCGTGGTGATGTGGACCGATGACATGCCGCGTGACAAGGCAGCAGCCATGCTGCGCTTTACCGTGCGGCCCGACAGCACCGATCCGCAGCGAGTCTATGTGGTCGCTGCACCCAATACGCCTTCGGGCAATCTGTCCTTCACGCTGAAGGCACTGGATCGCGAAGGCGGAAGCGATGTCAGCAAGACGCGGTTTGACGCGCCGGACGAAGAAGGAGCAGCGGAATGATGCGGGCGTTTACCACAGGGCCGTTCACCGGGCGGCACATCACCGCAATCCTCGTGCTGTTCTTTGCAGTGGTCATCAGCGTCAATGTCATGATGGCGCGCTTTGCCACCTCTACCTTTGGCGGTGTCGTGGTGGAAAACAGCTATGTCGCCAGCCAGCATTTCAATCGCTGGCTGGACGAGGCGCAGCGCGAAAAAACGCTGGGCTGGCAGGCAGGCACGGCCCGCGCGGCCGATGGCCGTGTGGTCGTGAAACTGATCGGCGCGCCCGCCTCTGGCGTTGATTTGATTGCAGAGGCCCGGCATCCGCTGGGGCAGCTGGCAGACATGAATCTGCGCTTTGTGCGGCAGGCGGATGGCAGTTTCCTGTCTGATCAGCCGCTCCCTGCCGGGCGCTGGACCTTGCGGCTCGAAGCCAGCGGTGAAGCCGGTCGCTGGCGCGCTGAACAGCACGTGCAGTGATATGACCGCGCTGGCCCATCAGTCTCCGCAGGCAGAGCTGGAAACGACCGTTCTGGTCGTGCCGGGGATGCATTGCGCCGGCTGCATGGCCAAGGTGGAACGCGGGCTGACTGCGTTGCCCGGTGTGGCTTCGGCCCGTGTCAATCTGACCGCGCGGCAGGTGCGGGTGGAACATGATCCGGCGCTGGCGATCCCCGATCTGGTAAATGCGCTGGGCAATGCCGGTTTCGCCAGCCAGCCGCGCGGGGCTGAGCTGGCCCCGCCGCCATCTGCGGTCAAGCCGCTGCTCGCCCCGCTGGCGGTGGCGGGCTTTGCCTGCATGAATGTGATGCTGCTTTCGGTCAGCATCTGGTCCGGCGCGGATGGCGCAACCAAGCAGCTGTTCCACTGGCTTTCCGCGCTGATCGGGGTTCCGGCTATTGTCTATGCCGGGCGTCCGTTCTTCGCTTCCGCCTGGAACGCGCTGCGCCGCTTTTCGACCAATATGGATGTGCCGATCTCGATCGGCGTCACGCTGGCGACCTGCCTCAGCCTCTATGAAACCGCCACCCATGGCGAAGATGCCTGGTTCGATGGCACGCTGATGCTGCTGCTGTTTCTGCTCGCTGGCCGGGCGCTGGACGCGATGATGCGCGACCGCGCCCGTGCCGGGGTGGATGCCTTGTTGCGGCAGGCTGCGCCCGGAGCAATGGTGCTGGGCCGCGATGGCGCGCTGGAATGGCTGCGCGCCGAAGATCTGGTACCGGGCATGGTGATGCGCGTGGCCGCAGGCGAACGGCTGGCCGCCGATGGCGAGATCGTGATCGGGGCAAGCCGGTTTGATCAATCGCTGCTGACCGGCGAAAGCGCGGCTGTCGCTGGCGCAGTGGGTGATATGGTGCTGGCCGGAACGCTCAATCTGGATGCCCCTGTCGATGTGCGGGTGGCCGCAGCCGGGCAGGGCACCGCGCTGGCCGAGATCGCGCGGCTGATGGAGGCATCGGGGCAGGCGCGCTCTGCCTATGTCCGCATCGCTGATCGCGCGTCGCGCCTGTATGCCCCGGCGGTGCATACGCTGGCGGGGTTGACCTTCGCAGGCTGGATGATTGCCGGGGCGGGTGTGCACCAGTCGCTGATCTATGCCATCGCCGTGCTGATCATCACCTGCCCTTGTGCGCTGGGGCTGGCGGTGCCGGTGGCGCAGGTGGTTGCCTGCAGCGCGCTGATGAAACGCGGTGTCATGGTCAAGGATGGCAGCGCGCTGGAACGGATGGCCGGGATTGATCGCGCTCTGCTCGACAAGACAGGCACGCTGACCATGGGCCGTCCGGTGCCCGATCCGGCAGTGATCGCGGCGCTGCCTGCCGATGCTGCGATGGTTGCGCTGGGTCTGGCTTCGCACAGCCGCCACCCGCTGTCGCGTGCTCTGGTCGAAGCCTTGACGGTCAGCGGGATGCTCGCAGCAGAGATTGCCGATGTCTGTGAGGAAGCGGGGCAAGGCGTTTCAGGAACATGGCATGGGCGCAAGGTGGCGCTGCGCCGCCCCGATCATGCCAGCGGCATGGCGGTGCTGCTGGATATCGATGGAATGGCAGTCTGGCCGATCAGCTTTGCCGACCGCTTGCGCCCGGATCATGCCGAGGCATTGCAGCGCCTGCGGGCACTGGGGGTGAGTGCCTCGATCCTTTCCGGCGATAATCCGGATGCCGTGGCCGAAGTGGCCCGCACCACCGGGTTGACCGCACAGGCAGCGGCATTGCCAGCGGAAAAACAGGCGGCCATCGCGCGATTGCAGCGGGCCGGACACAAGGTGCTGATGGCTGGTGACGGGCTGAACGACGGCCCGGCGCTGGCTGCCGCAGATGCATCGATTGCGCCGGGCAGCGCCAGCG
>JBGAIR010000083.1:0-5736 GCA_044225335.1 Novosphingobium sp.
CATGCGGCACTCCGCCAAGAATACTCGCGCGGTTGACCTCAACCACCTCTGTCGGAGCCGCCAGCTCAGCCAAGGCTCTTGCTCACCTGTTCGCGGGTATCGCGCGACAGACCGGGCGCGGCGGCGATCCGCTCCAGCTCAGCCCGCATCAGCGCGGCGCGTTTCGGCTCGATCCGCTTCCATCGCCCCAGCGGCGCAACGAACCGGGCGGCCGTCTGCGCATTGATCGGATCGAGCGCCAGAATCAGATCGGCGATCATCCGGTAGCCCTCACCGTCGGCGGCATGGAAGGCATGCGGCGCGGTGAAGCTCATATAGAGCGCGCGCACCCGGTTGGGGTTGTTCAGGGTGAAATCGGGATGCTGCGCCAGCGCGCGAACATGCCCCACCACCTGGGGATGCAGCGATCCAGCCTGCAGCGAGAACCATTTGTCGATCACCAGCGCATTGCCGGCAAAGCGCGAATGGAACGCCGCCAGCTTTTCTGCGCGGCGCGGACTGTCCAGCCCGCACAGCACCATCAGCGCGCCTTGCCGGTCGGTCATGTTATCCGCCGCGTCAAACTGCGCCGCAGCCATTTCAGCTGCCAGATCCGGCGCAGCGGCGGCCAGATAGACCAGTGCCTGCGTCTTCAGCTTGCGCGCCCCGCGCGCTTCGGCCGAAAGGCTGTAGGGCACCGCGCTGGCGCGCTGATGCAAAGCCACCAGCACATCCTGCAGCTCACCGCCCAGCCAACGCTTCAGGGCTTCGCGCTCGCTATGGATCGCACCGGGATCGGCAACCAGCAGCTGCTCGATCAGATAGGTTTCGCCGGGCAGCACCATCAGCTCGCCGCGCATCGAATCGTCGAGCGCCTCATCGCCGAGGATCGCGGCCAGCGCCGCGCGGATCGCCGCCCTGCCCGCACCCCGCGCCGCATCGTCCAGTTCACCACTGACGGCGGCAACCAGATGGCTGACAACCAGCTGCTGCATCGCTTCATAGCGCGCAAAGGGATCATCATCATGCGCGGCCAGAAACACCAGATCATCGGCGCTCAGCCCGGCATCCAGCGCCACCGGCGCGGAAAAGCCGCGATTGATCGACAGCACCGGCAGGCTGTCATGGCCGGGGAACACCACCTCCATTTCCGGCCGGTCCAGCACCACCAGCTTTTCGCCATCATGGCGGCCCGTGGCACGATCAAACAGCGCCAGTCGCAGCGGGATAACCATCGGCTGCTTCTCTGGCTGGCCGGGGGTTGGCGGTACGCTCTGTTCGAGATGCAGCGTGGCGTTGCCATCGCCGTGGCTGAGCCGTGCCACCACGCGCGGAGTGCCGGCCTGCGAATACCAGCGGCGGAACTGGGTCAGGTCCAGCCCGGCGCCGTCTTCCATCGCCTTGATGAAATCCTCACAGGTCGCAGCCTCGCCATCATGGCGGCTGAAATAGAGATCGGTGCCCTGACGGAACCGCTCCACCCCGGCCAGCGTCCGCATCATCCGGATCACTTCCGCGCCCTTGTTATAGACGGTGGCGGTGTAGAAATTGGAGATTTCCTGATAGCTGTCCGGCCGGATCGGATGCGCCAGCGGCCCTGAATCCTCGGGGAACTGGGCAGAGCGCAGCACCCGCACATCCTCGATCCGCTTGACCGGCTCCGATCCCATATCAGCGCTGAACAGCTGATCGCGCAGCACCGTGAAGCCTTCCTTCAGGCTGAGCTGAAACCAGTCACGACAGGTGACGCGGTTGCCAGACCAGTTGTGGAAATACTCATGCGCAACCACGCCTTCGATCCCGTCATAATCCATATCGGTGGCGGTATCGGGATGGGCGAGGATATAGCGGGTGTTGAACACGTTCAGCCCCTTGTTCTCCATCGCCCCCATGTTGAAATCAGACACGGCAACGATGTTGAACAGATCAAGGTCATATTCGCGGCCGAACACATCCTCGTCCCACTTCATGCTGGCCTTCAGCGCGGCCATGGCATGATGGGTGCGGGCCTGATCGCCTTCACGCACCCAGATGTTCAGCGCCACCTTGCGGCCCGAACAGGTGGTGAAACTATCCGAATTGGCAACCAGATCACCCGCGACCAGCGCGAAAAGGTAGCTCGGCTTGGGCCAGGGATCATGCCATTCCGCCCAATGGCTGCCATCCGTCCCTTCGCCGCTGGCGGTGCAGTTGCCGTTGGATAGCAGCACCGGGAAAGCGGCCTTCGGCCCGCTCATCCGCACGCGATAGATCGACAATACATCAGGGCGATCGGGAAAGAAGGTGATACGGCGAAAACCTTCCGCCTCGCATTGGGTGCAAAGCATCCCGTTCGATGCGTAGAGCCCCATCAACTGGCTGTTGGCGGCGGGATTGATCGCGGTATCTACCGCCACCTCATGCGCGGTGCCGGGCAGATCGATCAGCAGATCGGCCCCCTGCATGCGCCAGTCATTGACCACAGCGCCATCGACCCGCACCGCCTGCGGCACCAGCCCGTCGCCGTTCAGCCGCAGCGTGGCCGACCCGCCACCCGCCGGATTGCGCCGCACCGAAAGCCGCGCCGTGACCAGCGTTTCCTCAAGCCCCAGTGCGAAATCCAGCGCCACTTCGGGCACCAGCCATTCCGGGGGACGATAATCTTCGCGGCGAATGACGGGGAGCGGGGCGGGAATGTTGAGCGATGCGTCCATGGCCTTCATCTAGCGCAAACGGTTGCGATTGCCAGCCGGCACGCTAACCAGATCAACAATGACGCGCTGCTTCATCTTCGGCCTTGGCTATACCGCCAGCCGTATCGCCGCCGCTCTGGAAGCGCGGGGGTGGGAAGTGATTTCCACCGGGCGCAGCGGCACCCTGTCTTTCGATGATGAGGGCGCGGTCCGGCTGGCGCTGGCTGATGCCGGACATGTGCTGTCATCAGTGCCGCCAGCGGGCGACGGGACCGATCCGGTGCTGGACCGCTATGGTGATGGGCTGGGCGGAAAATGGCTGGGCTATCTCTCCTCCACCGGCGTCTATGGCGATAGCGGCGGCGCCTGGGTGGATGAAAGCGCACCAATCGGCACGGGCCGCCGCACCGCGCGGGCCGAAGCGGATGCCGCCTGGCTGGCGCTGGGCGCGCGGGTGCTGCGGCTGCCGGGAATCTATGGTCCGGGCCGCAGCGCGCTGGAGCGGGTGTGCGAAGGCAAGGCGCATCGGATCGAGCTGCCGGGGCAAGTGTTCAGCCGGGTGCATGTGGATGATATCGTTTCCGGCGCTCTCGCCGCGCTGGATGCGCCGCCGGGGGCTTATAATCTGGCCGATGATCAGCCATGCAGCCAGAACGCGGTGATCGAGGAAGCCTGCCGCCTGCTGGGCATCACCCCGCCGCCCCTGCAAGGGGTGGATGAAGCGCAGCTTAGCCCGATGGCTCGCACCTTTTTCGCAGAGAATCGCCGCATCGCCAATGGCAAGGCCAGACGCGTGCTGGGCTGGCAGCCGCGCTATCCAACTTACCGCGAAGGGCTGGCGGCTCTATCGGCGGCCCGATAGGGCGATCAGCAGCCCCAGCATCGCCAGCGCTGCGCCGCCCCCGGCCAATATGCTCCAGCGATAGCCTTCGAACAGGGTTGACAGCGCCATCGCCACTACTGGCACGGCAACGCCATTGTAGGCCGCTGGCCCCGGCCCCCAGTCGCGGATCAGCTGCGAATAGAGCGGAAAGGTCAGCGCCGAACCGACCAGACCGAGATAGGCGATCCCGGCCAGATAGGCCGGCCGTGGATCAAGCACCGGAGCGCCAACCGCGACCATCGCATAGATACCGCTCGCCGCCACGCCCCAGATCATCCCCCACGCCATCAGCGAGACCACAGGAACGGCGCGCGCGGTCTCAGTGGCCTGTAGCAGGTTGCCGACCGCAACCGAAAGAACTGCGCAGGTCACCAGCAACACCCCGGTCGCCACCCCGCTGTTCGGCGGGGCGATGCGGTATTCGTGCAGCATCAGCAGCGCAATTCCTGCCAGGGCAATGGCGGAGCCAGCAACAAATCGCCGGGTCAGTGTCGCGCCCAGCAGCAACCGCGCAAGGACGGCATTGGGCACGATCATCAGCGCAAAGACCACCGCGACCAGGCCCGAGGTCAGGTAGTGCTCAGACTGATAGATCAACTGGAAATTGAGGCTGAACTGGAAAAAGCCCATCGCCACGGCCACAGCCATCTCGCGACGTTTCAGCCGCATCCGCTCCCCACGCAGCAACGCAAAGGCCGACATGGCAGTTGCAGCGAGGATAAAGCGCCACACCACCGACCAGCTCGATGGTACCGTGCCGATCTGATCCTTGATTACCAGCCAGGTCGAACCCCATACCAGCGACAGGAAGATAAAGGCCAGGATAGAACGCGGCGTCACCGTAACCCCATTCACAGGCTGGCAATCCCCTGCGCCAGCGCCCGGACATGATCAGCGCGCGCGTTCCATGCCGTCACCAGCCGAGCCGCGCCCTCACCCCAGTCATAAAAGGCAAAGCCCTGCCCGCGCAGCACCGCCCGCTCCGCCGGAGACAAGCGCAGGAACACCTCATTGGCCTGCACCGGATAGAGCAGCCGATCACCAGCGGCAGCGGCCAGTTCCTGCGCGGCGGCGTTGGCGGCACGGGCATTGCCCAGCCAGACCTCGCCTTCGATCATCGCCAGCAATTGCGCCGCCAGAAACCGTCCCTTGGATTGCAGATGCCCCGCCCGCTTGCGGCGATAGCGCGCGGTCTGCGCCAGGCTGGTATCGAAGAACACCAGCGCCTCCGCGCTCATCGCGCCATTCTTGATGCAGCCAAAGCTCAGCGCATCGGCACCCTGGCATGCCTCCCACGGCGTGCAGCCCAGATGTACCACGGCATTGGCAAAACGGGCTCCATCGACATGCAGACGCCATCCCTGTGAATGCACGAAACTGGCAATTTCAGCCATTTCATCAGGCTGATAGATGCAGCCACATTCGCTGGCCTGGGTGATCGAAACGGCCTGCGGTTGCACCTGATGCACATCGTCGCGGATGGTTTGTCGCAACGCCTTCAGCGCATCGACCGAAACTTTGGCATGATCACCATCGACCAGCATCAGCTTTGCCCCATGGGTGAAAAAGCCCGGTGCGCCGCACTCGTCATTCTCGATATGCGCTTCCCGGTGACAGATCACACCGCCATGCGGCTCGACCATGCTGGCCAGCGCCAGACAATTGGCCGCCGTGCCGCTTGCCGCCCACAACACCGCGCATTCGCGCCCGAACAGGGCCGAAAAAGCGGCGTCAAGTCGCTGACTCAGGCCATCGTTATCATAGGGTGCATCAGCGGCATCCGCCGCCTGCATCGCCTGCCAGACAGCGGGATGCACGGCTGCGGCATTGTCGGAAAGGAATTGCATGGCCGCTGCATGTCTGCCCCTGCCCCTGCCGTCAAGCGCCCTGCTCCCACCGCTTCGCCAAGCCCTACGTATTTTAGCGGAGCGGCCGGCAACGCGGTACTAACCATAGCTCCCTAATTCTGCTGACGACGCAAAAAAAGCGTCATGGTCCTGAAAGCAGACCAATACCGTTCCCGGCACTGATTGCCCCGGCACCCGTCCTCGCCGGGGCAATCTTCTCTTCAGGTCAGGCTGATGTTCGCGCTTCGCCAATCGCAGCGACAGCACCCGCAAACCCGCCGATCAATGCCGCGGCAGCATGGCTCGCCTCGACAGTGATCTCGTCAGCGCTTTCCGCCAGAACAACCGTGGCGAT
>JBGAIR010000084.1:0-5688 GCA_044225335.1 Novosphingobium sp.
CCGGTGGTTTCCACCAGCTTTGCCTGCGCGCCCAGCCGTTCAGCCACGGCGGCCTTCTTGGCAGCGATGCGTTCGGCCCGGCCATGCTGCTTGTGCCCCAGCCGCAGCCGTTCCTCCGCCGCTTCATACAGTTCGGCAATCAGCTGGCGCTTCCAGCCGTTCCACACGCCGGGGCCAACCGCGCGAATATCGACGATGGTCAGCATCGAAAGCAGCCGCAGCCGCTCTGCCGATTGCACCACTTCGATGAAATCGCTGATGGTTTTCCAGTCAGCCAGATCACGTTTGAAGGCGGTGGCGCTCATCAGCAGATGCTGGCGCACCAGCCAGCTGACCAGCCCGGTCTCGTTTTCGTCCAGCCCCAGCCGCGGGCACAGTTTCAGCGCCACTTCCGCGCCCAGCACCGAATGATCGCCACGCCGCCCCTTGGCGATATCGTGCAGCAGGATCGAAACATAGAGCGCGCGGCGGTGCAGCACCTTGTGGATGATCGCGCTGGCCAGCGGATGATCCTGCTTCAGTTCGCCCTTTTCGATCCGCGACATCAGCCCGATGGCGCGAATGGTATGTTCGTCCACCGTATAGTGGTGGTACATATCGAACTGCATCTGCGCGTTGACGCGGCCGAAATCGGGAATGAAGCGGCCAAACACCCCCGCCTCATTGAGCCAGCGCAGCACAGTTTCGGGATCATTGCGGCTGGTCAGCAGATCAAGAAACAGCGCGTTGGCGCGCGGATCGGTGCGCACACCATCCACCAGCCGCGCATCGCGCACCGCCAGCCGCATCGCATCGGGATGGATTTCCAGACTGTTGGCATCGGCCAGCACGAAGATTTCCAGCAGCCGCACCGGATCCTGCGCGAACCAGTCATCCCCTGCAACGCCGATCTTGCCGCCGAACACCGGATAGCCTTTCAGCATCCGCCGCCGCGCCCGGAACCCGGCCAGCAGCCCGCGCGGCTGACGGCGGGCGAATTGTTCATCCAGCTGCGCCAGGAACAGTCCGGTGAGATGGCCGACGCGCTTCGCCTGCAGGAAGAAATACTGCATGAACCGTTCGACCGCGCTTTTGCCGGGACGATCGGCAAACTGCATCCGTGCCGCCACTTCGCGTTGCAGGTCAAAAGTCAGCCGGTCTTCCGCGCGGTTGGTGATGGTGTGCAGATGGCAGCGCACTGCCCAGAAAAAGTTCTCCGCCCGGCGAAAGGCACGATATTCGGTGGGGGTCAGCAGCCCGGCGGAAACCAGCTCGCTGGCATCGTGGACATGGTGGATATATTTGCCGATCCAGTAGAGCGTGTGCAGATCGCGCAAGCCGCCCTTGCCCTCCTTGACATTGGGTTCGACGACATAGCGGCTATCGCCCAGCCGCTTGTGCCGTTCATTGCGCTCGGCCAGCTTTTCTGTAACGAACTGCCGCTCTGTTCCCGCTACCACTTCCGCCCAGAAGCGGGCCTGCGCCTCATCGAACAAGGCCTGATCACCCCAGACATACCGCCCTTCGAGAATGGCGGTGCGGATCGTCAGATCGCCGCGTGCCAGCCGTACCATATCATCCAGCGATCGGCTGGAATGGCCCACCTTCAGCCCCAGATCCCACAGGAAATAGAGCATTGCCTCAATCACCTGTTCGCACCAGCTGGTCTGCTTGCCCGGGGTAAGGAAGGCAATATCGACATCGGAATGCGGGGCCATTTCCCCGCGCCCATAGCCGCCCACCGCCACGACCGCGATCCGCTCTCCCGAGGTGCGGTTGCTGGCGCGATAGACATCGCCGACCACGTGATCATGGATCACCCGGATCAGCTGATCGATCAGGAACGCCTGCGCTTCGGCGCATTCCGAACCGGCGGAAGGCTTTTCCAGCAATCGCCGCGCCACTTCGGCACGACCAGTGGCCAGCGCGGCGCGCAGCTGTTCGACCACCTGCCCGCGCGCCTTGGCCGCGCCATGTTCCGCCACCAGATCGGAAATTGCGCCCGCCAGTGCGCGACGATCAATGATCGCGCGCTGATTGGCGATGTGCTTGCCGCTCAGGCGGGGCTCTTCTGCTCGTTTTCCCACACCGGCAGGTAACGGGCACGAAGCGCGCGCTTGTCAACCTTTTCGGTGCCGAGACGCGGCAAAGTTTCGGATTCCTTCCACAGCCGCACCGGCACCTTGAAGGCGGCGATGTTGGCGGAGAGGAAACCGCGCAGCGTCTCTTCGGAAATGTCACGCCCGTCCTTGGGCAGGAACACGCCCACCGGCAGTTCGCCAAAGCGATCATCGGGCACGCCGAAAACGCTGGCTTCGGCAATATCGGGATGGGCATAGATCGCCTGCTCCACCTCGATGCAGGAGATATTCTCACCACCGCGGATGATAATGTCCTTCTTGCGATCGACGATGAACAGATAGCCGTCCTCGTCCAGATAGCCGAGATCGCCGGTGCGGAACCAGCCATCATCGGTGATCGCCGCCCGGGTCGCTTCCGGGTTTTCCCAATAGCCCAGGAAATTGCAGACCGAGCGGATCGAAACCTCGCCAATCGCGCCGCTGGCCAGTTCCTTGCCGTTATCGTCAAGAATGCCCAGTTCGACCAGCGGCTTGCTGGCGGTGCCGGTCGATCCCGGCTTGGCCAGATAGTTCTCGTTGAAATTGCCGCAGCCAACCGCGTTGGTTTCGGTCAGCCCATAGCCTAGCAGCGGGAAGGCGTGCGGCAGCGCGTCCTTGATCCGCGTCACATGGTCAACCGGGCGCGGCGCGCCGCCGGCGGCAAATGCGGTGCAGCTGCTCATGTCATATTTGTCGCGATTGGGATGCGTCGCGATCTCAAAGCTCATCAGCGGCACACCCACGAAATAGGTGACCTTTTCCTTCTCGATCAGCCGCATCGCCTCTTCGGCGTTCCACTTGGGCATCAGCACCAGTTTGCGGCCCAGCGCAAAGCTTTGCAGGAACAGCGGAATTTCGCCGGTAACATGGAACAGCGGCACATTGACTAGCGAACAGGGCTGCACAGTGGGCGCCTCGCCGCGCTCGGTCAGCAGGCTGAGGATCATCAGCGACTGCGCGGCATAGTTCATAGTGCCCTGCACCACCCCGCGATGATCGGAATAGGCACCCTTTGACTGGCCGGTGGAACCGGAGGTGTAAAGGATCGTCGCCAGATCATCACCGGTCAATTCGGGCAGCGGCGTATCTGCACCGCCGCCATTGGCCAGCAGCGCCGCCAGCCCTTCCTGCCAAGGGCAGTCATGGCTGAAGATCAGCAGCTTGCCGGGATAGGCAAAGCCCTCCAGCCGGGCGGCGCGGGGTTCGTCGGCCAGCACCAGTGTGCAACCGGCCAGTTCGATCCCGCCGGCCATTTCCTCCCCGCTCCACCAGCCGTTGAGCAGCGTGGCACAGCCGCCCGCCATCAGCGTGGCAAGATAGGCAACGATCCAGTTGACCGAATTGCGCGCCGCGATTCCGATCCGGTCGCCGCGCTGCACCCCATGCCCGGCCACCAGCCCGCGCGCCACCGTGCGCGCGGCCTGATGGATCTGGGCAAAGGTAACGCGGATATCGCCATCGACCAGAAATTCCGCATCGCCATGCTGCGCACAGAACATATCGACGTAGTGCACCACGGTTGGCGGGGCGAGCTTGAGCATCGGCAGGCTGCGGCCGAAACGCTCAAACGGAACGGTTTCAAGGGGGGCACCCGGTACGCTGAGCTTGTCAAGCGCGGACACGAGGGCATTATCAAGTTCACTGGCCATGCAATTTTCATCCTCAATCCCGAAAGGCACGCCCCTTTTTCGCGCCATTCGCTTTTTCAATCCGGCGCTTGGCCGACACCGGGTTTGTTTCCCGGCTTGCTCTGTGCAAGAAGGCGGCTGCGTCCGACAAGGCGAACCGCGAAGCGCCAACTCTCGGTCATTCGTTTAAGGGGTCTGATCCTTGCTGTCACTATTGCTTGCCGCAATTGCCGAACATCAGCCGATCCACTGGGTCGATCTGGGGCTGAAAACCTATCTGTTCCGCATCGGATCGTTTGAACTGCGCTATTACAGCCTGGCCTATCTGGCCGGCATCCTGATCGCCTATTGGCTGGTTTCGCGAATGCTGCGCCAGCCCGGCGCGCCGATGGCGCAGCGCCATGCCGACGATCTGTTTTTCTATTGCACGCTGGGGGTGATTCTGGGCGGGCGGCTGGGCTATGCCACCTTCTACACCGGCGGCGATACCGGCCTGCCCAGCCTGTGGGCGCATCCGGGTGAGATGATCAAGCTGTGGAACGGCGGGATGAGCTTTCACGGCGGGCTGATCGGCACCACGCTGGCGATGCTGTGGGTCAGCTGGCGCGGCAAGCTGAACTTCCTGCGGGTGACCGATTATGTCTCGGTGGCGGTGCCGTTCGGCATGTTCTTTGGCCGCATCGCCAATTTCATCAATGGCGAATTGTGGGGCCGGCCGACCAACGCGCCCTGGGGGATGGTGTTCCCGCGCGTCGACAACCTGCCGCGGCATCCGAGCCAGCTCTATCAGGCGGCGCTGGAAGGCATCCTGCTGTTCGCGTTCCTGCATCTGGCCGGCCGCAGCCAGGCGGTGCGCGAACGGCCGGGGATGATGACCGGCCTGTTCCTGATGGGCTATGCCGTGGCGCGCTCGATCGGCGAGATCTTCCGCGAGCCGGAAGTGGATCTGGGCAGCTTTAACTTCGTCACCTGGGGCCAGATCCTGAGCGTGCCGATGTTCGCCCTCGGCCTCTACCTCGCGCTGCGCAAGCCGAAAGCGGCGGCGTGACCGGGTGCCCCGCCACTCTCTACTCTCCCGCCGTCATGTCAGGACTTGAACCTGGCATCCACGAGTTTGCCTGGGAGCGGCTCAGTCTGAGGCCGGCAAACTCATGGATGGCAAGGCCAAGCCTTGCCATGACGGCATAGCGACAGAGTCTTCCGGTGCGCGAAGGCGTCACGCCTGTTCATGACGAGCTAAAGCAGCGCATCACCGCGCAGGGGCCGCTCGACGTCGCGGCCTTCATGCAGTTGGCGCTGGCGGAACCCGGCATCGGCTACTACGCGACGCGCGATCCGCTGGGCGCCCGGGGCGATTTCGTCACCGCGCCGGAGATCAGCCAGATGTTCGGCGAGCTCGTCGGCCTGTGGTGCGTCGACACCTGGGAGCGCCTGGGCCACCCGGATCCCTTCCTGCTGGTCGAGCTGGGCCCGGGGCGCGGCACGCTGATGGCCGATGCCCTGCGCGCCGCGCGGGTGCGGCCGGAATTCGGCCGGGCGGTTCGCCTGCACCTGGTGGAGATCAGCGCTCCCTTGCGCGCCTTGCAGGCGCAGCAGCTCGGCGCCTTCCAGCCCACCTGGCACGACGACCTCGCGCACCTGCCGGATGGTCCCGCCCTCATCCTCGGCAACGAGTTCCTCGACGCCCTGCCGGTGCATCAATTCGTCATGACCGGACAGGGCTGGCGCGAACGTGCGGTGACCGTGGCGGATGACCAGCTCGCCTGGACTCTGGTGCCGCCCGGCCCCGCCGTGTCGCTGCTGCGGCCGGAGCATCAGCACGCCAGGCCGGGAGATATGGCCGAGGTCTCGCCGGCGATCCGCGATGTGGCCGCGCGGCTGGGCAGGCATCTCGCGCAAACGCCCGGGGCCGCCTTGTTCCTCGATTATGGGCCGGCGCGCAGCGGGCTCGGCGATTCGCT
>JBGAIR010000085.1:0-5613 GCA_044225335.1 Novosphingobium sp.
CCGCGCACCAGCGTCATCTGGCGGCGAACCAGCCCCAGCACCACGCCCAGCGCCGGTTCGCGAACCGGGCGGGCCAATGCGTCCGTGAGCAGCATCCAGCTTTCATTGACCGCTTCCCACACTTCGCGGGTCAGCGCGGTGCGGACCGCGCGGGCATTGGTGCGCGCGGCCTCGATCATTGCCATCACGCTGCCGGGATTGGCCTTGTCGCGCAGCACGAAGTTCCACACCTTCTCACCCGAAAAATCCAGACCATGCGCTGCTTCATAGGCAGCGGACTGGCCGACCGTGGCGACCACGGATCGCCATTCCTCATGACTGGCGGTGGCATCGCGGGTCAGCGCCATGCGATGCCCCGCATCCAGCAGTCGTGCGGTGTTTTCCGCCCGTTCAAGATAGCGGGCCATCCAGAAGGTGCCATTGGCGGTCCGTCCCAGCATCGCCATCAGTCCTCCAGCACCCAGCTGTCCTTGGTGCCGCCCCCCTGCGAGCTGTTGACCACCAGCGATCCCTTTTGCAGCGCCACCCGGGTCAGCCCGCCGGGCGTGATATCGATCCCGCGTGGGCTGACCAGCACGAAGGGGCGCAGGTCAACATGGCGCGGGGCCAGCCCGGCCTTGGTGAAGATCGGCACAGTCGACAGCGCCAGCGTCGGCTGGGCAATGTAATTGTCAGGGCGCGCGCGTAGCTTGGCGGCGAAGGCTTCGATTTCCTTCTTCGAGGACGTCGGGCCGATCAGCATACCGTAGCCGCCCGAACCATGCACTTCTTTCACCACCAGTTCGGGCAGATGCTCCATCACATAGGCCAGACTGTCCGGTTCGCTGCACCGCCAGGTCGGCACATTCTGCAACAGCGGCTTCTCGCCAGTGTAGAACTCGACGATCTCGGGCATGAAGGAATAGATCGCCTTGTCATCGGCGATACCGGTGCCCGGTGCGTTGGCGATGGTGATCTTGCCCGCGCGGTAGATATCCATGATCCCCGGCACACCCAGCAGGCTGGTGGGGTTGAAGCTGAGCGGATCGAGAAATTCATCGTCCACCCGGCGATAGATCACGTCCACAGGCTGGTATCCGCGCGTGGTGCGCATCGCCACGCGCCCGTCGATCACGCGCAGATCGCTGCCTTCCACCAGTTCTGCGCCCATCTGATCGGCCAGAAAGGCGTGCTCGAAATAGGCGGAGTTGAAGATGCCCGGAGTCAGCACCGCCACCACCGGACGCTCACCCGCGCAGGATGGGGCGCAGGCGGCAAGGCTTTTGGCAAGGCGGCGCGGGTAATCCTGCACCGGGCGCACCGGAACCTTGCTGAACAGTTCCGGGAACATCGCCATCATCGTCTCGCGATTCTCCAGCATATAGGAGACGCCGCTGGGGGTGCGGGCATTGTCTTCCAGCACCATGAATTCATCCGGCCCGGTGCGGACCAGATCGATCCCGACGATATGGGTATACACGCCGCCGGGCGGCACCATGCCCACCATCTGCGGCAGGAAGGCCGCATTTTCGGCAATCAGGCGGCGCGGCAGACGACCGGCGCGAATGATTTCCTGACGGTGATAGATATCGTGCAGAAAAGCGTTGAGCGCCCGCACCCGCTGTTCGATCCCGCGCGAAAGCTTGCGCCATTCCTGCGCGGTAATGATGCGCGGCACCATATCGAACGGAATCAGCCGCTCTTCACCCGCATCATCGCCATAGACGTTGAAGGTTATGCCAGTGCGGCGGAAAAAGCTTTCGGCTTCCTGATTCTTGCGACGCAGCAGCGCCGGATCCTGCGCATCGTACCACTGCCGATAGCCATCGTAGGCGGGGCGCACCGTTCCATCGGCGTCCAACATCTCGTCAAAGCACGGCGGCTTGTGATTCATGCGCGGCATCCCATCGCTGCCTATGACTGCCGTGTGACGGTGCGGAGTCAAGCGTCTTATGCTGCAACTGCGAAAAAGTTCAGTCTGGCACGGCTGGCATTGTGCTCCGCGAAGGGGCTGTCAAAGCGAAAGGGCGGAGCCTTGCGGCCCCGCCCTTTGCAAATTCCCAAGCTGAAAGCAGGCTTATTTGGCCGACTTCAGATAGGCGATCACATTGGCGCGTTCCTGTGCATCCGAAATGCCCATGAAGGTCATCTTGGTGCCAGCGGCATAGGCCTTGGGGTTGGTCAGCCAGGCATCAAGCGAGGCGTCGTCCCACTTGCCGCCCTTGGCCTTCAGCGCATCGGAGAAGGCAAAGCCGCCGCGGCCGCTGGCCACTGCTTCGCCGTAAACACCCGCCAGATTGGGGCCAATGCCATTGGCGCCGCCCGCATTGATGGTGTGGCAGCTGGCGCATTTCTTGAAGCTCTGCTCACCCTTGGCCGGATCACCCGCGACTACGGCGGCGGGCGCTGCGCCTTCGGCACCAGCGGCAGGCGCAGCCGGAGCGGCAGGCAGAGGCAGGTTCGAACCCTGCGCATTCAGATAGACCATCAGATTGGCGCGTTCGGCAGCGTCAGACAGACCAGCGAAGCTCATCTTGGTGCCGGGGGCGAAAGCCTTGGGATTGGTCAGCCATTCGTTCAGGCTGGTCCAGTCCCACTTGCCGCCCTTGCCCTTGAGCGCATCGGAGAAAGCGAAACCGCCGCGGCCGGAACCGATACCTTCACCGAGAACGGCATAGAGATTCGGCCCGATGCCATTGGCACCGCCCTGATTGATGGTGTGGCAGCTGGCGCATTTCTTGAACACCGCTTCGCCCTTGGTGGCGTCAGCACTGGCCAGCAGGGTTTCGATCGGCACTGCTGCCTTCGCGCCAGCACCGGCTTCTGCCGTCTTGGCTTCGTGCGGAACCTTGTCAGCCTGGAAATAGTGGCTGCTCAGGCTGGAAAGACCGAGCGCGACGATGCCCGAAAAGAGTGTCCAGCCGGCGATAGTATTGAAGCGATCTGCCATGGAAATTGCCCCGTTGGGTAAAGCACCTGCAATTTGCGCGCCGCTCTAGTGGCGCTGCACACCAAGCGCAAGGGGCATTGCACGCTTGATCGATGCGCCTTAGCCAGAGGCATGATGTTTTCCACTCTGCTGATCGCCAATCGCGGCGAAATCGCCTGCCGCGTTATCCGCACCGCCCGGGCCATGGGCATTCGCACAGTTGCGGTCTATTCCGATGCAGATGCCCGCGCTCTGCACGTCCGCCAGGCTGACGAGGCCGTGCATATCGGCGCTTCCCCGGCCCGCGAAAGCTATCTGGTGGGTGAAAAGATCATCGCCGCCGCCCGGCAAAGCGGGGCTGAGGCGATACATCCCGGCTATGGTTTTCTTTCTGAAAATGCTGATTTCGCCCAGGCCGTGATCGATGCCGGGTTGATCTGGGTGGGGCCAAAGCCCGAATCGATTCGCGCCATGGGTCTGAAGGATGCGGCCAAGAAGCTGATGCAGGATGCCGGAGTACCGGTGACGCCGGGCTATCTGGGCGAGGATCAATCGCCTGATCGCCTTCAGGCAGAAGCCGACGCCATCGGCTATCCGGTGCTGATCAAGGCCGTGGCGGGCGGCGGCGGCAAGGGGATGCGGCGCGTCGATGCGGCAGCTGATTTTGCCGATGCGCTTGCCTCATGCCAGCGCGAGGCGGCATCCTCATTCGGCGATGACCGGGTGCTGATCGAAAAATACATTCTCTCTCCGCGCCACATCGAAGTGCAGGTGTTTGGCGACAGCCACGGCAATGTCGTCCATCTGTTCGAGCGCGATTGCTCGCTGCAACGCCGCCATCAAAAGGTGATCGAGGAAGCACCGGCTCCTGGCATGGATGAAGAAACCCGCGCGGCGGTGTGCGGTGCGGCGGTGCGGGCGGCGCAGGCGGTCGATTATCAGGGTGCGGGCACGATCGAATTCATCGCCGATGCCAGCGAAGGGCTGCGCGCCGATCGCATCTGGTTCATGGAAATGAACACCCGTTTGCAGGTGGAACACCCTGTTACCGAGGAAATCACCGGGGTCGATCTGGTCGAATGGCAATTGCGCGTTGCCGCCGGAGAAGTGCTGCCGAAAAAGCAGGAAGAGCTGAGCATCAACGGCTGGGCCATGGAAGCGCGGCTCTATGCGGAAGATCCGGCGAAAGGTTTTTTGCCGAGCGTGGGGCGGCTGGAGCGCTATTGCTTACCCGACGAATACTACCGTGTGGATTCAGGTGTAGAAGAAGGGTCGCAAATTTCCCCGTACTACGATCCGATGATCGCCAAGATCATTGTCCACGGCAGTGGGCGCGTCGACGCAATCGAACAATTGCTTGAAGCTCTCCGGGGTACCGCTGTCTGGCCGGTTAAGTCCAATGCCGGTTTTTTATATCTCGCAGCTGAGCATGAGGTGTTCCGTGCCGGAGCTATCACGACAGGCTTCATAGCTGAACAAGGCAATGCTCTCATACCCGAGCAGACCCCTGGCCAAGATGTGCTTGGTCAGGGCGCGCGGCACCTGGTGCAGGCTTTCGACAATTCGGGACGCCACAGCTGCGACAGCGAATTGCTTGAGGGCTTTCGCCTAAACGCATCGCCTCGGCGCGACTTGATGGTTCAAGTTGATGGTCAGAATTACACTGTTGATAAGGTGCCGGACTTTGGCGGTGACACCTATTCCTCGGCAGCCAGCCCGGAGGCTGCGCTAGTTACCAAGAATGGGCAAAGCTTCGTCGTTAGCCTGCCGCGCTACACTGGCACGCACCAAGCCGCCTCCGACGGCGCAATCCTCTCCCCCATGCCGGGCAAGATCATTTCGGTTGAGGTGGCAGCGGGGCAGCAGGTGACCAAAGGGCAGAAGCTGCTGACGCTGGAGGCGATGAAGATGGAGCATACGTTGACCGCGCCCTTTGATGGCACCGTGGCCGAACTTGTCGCCGCGCCGGGTGCGCAGGTGCAGGTGGAGGCGCTGCTGGCCCGGATCGAGGCGGTGACAGAATAGGCTGCCGGTTACGCGGCGCATATGATTTGAGGGTTTGGGGATGAGCTGGAAGCCGGAAGTTGACGAGCTGCGCTGCCGTGAGGCGCTGGCCGGGCAGATGGGCGGCGCGGAAAAGGTTGCGCGCCAACATGCCCGCGGCAAGCTGGACGCGCGGGCGCGGATCGCCGGGCTGGTCGATAACGGCAGCTTTCGCGAGATCGGGCGGATCGCGGGCAAGGGGCATTATGACGCCGATGGCGAACTGACCGACCTGTCCCCGTCCAATCTGATCTTTGGCCGGGCCGATATTGATGGACGGCCGGTGGTGGCCTCTGCCGATGATTTCACCGTGCGCGGCGGTGCGGCGGATGCGGCGATCCACCGCAAGTTCGTGCAATGCGAACAGATGGCGCATACGCTGAAAATCCCGCTGGTGCGGATGATTGACGGCACCGGCGGCGGTGGTTCGGTGCGGACGCTGGAGGATATCGGCGCCACCTATGTGCCCGCCACGCCCGGCTGGGGCGAGATCGTCAAAAATCTGGAGAGCGTGCCGGTGGTGGCGCTGGCGCTGGGGCCAACGGCGGGACTGGGCGCAGCGCGGGTGGTTGCCAGCCATTATTCGATCATGGTCAAAGGCCTGTCGCAGCTGTTCGCCGCCGGGCCAGCCGTGGTCGAGGCGATTGGCGAGGCAAGCGACA
>JBGAIR010000017.1:0-48470 GCA_044225335.1 Novosphingobium sp.
AAAGATGATTTCATAGCAGACCTGGATGCCAGGCCGGCCCCAGCGGCCCAGTTCCAGTGTGCGCGGGCCGGGGCCATAGAGGAAATCAATGTCACCCGGCACCAGCCGCGCCAGCCCCAGTGGTTCCAGCAGGCCGCGCATTGGCAGATATTCGCCATAGGGCACCAGATGCGATTTGGCATAGCTGCCCCGGATCACGCCGCGCCCGTCGATCACGGTAACGACATTGCCGCCGCCATAGGCACGGTTGTCCCGAAAATAGAGGTCGGTCGTGCCAGCCAAGAGCAGAGCATCGGGGCCGATCACCTGGGCAATGCGGGCACGCGCCAGGGCCGGATCGCCGCCATAGGTATCCAGATAATAACGCGCCGGATAACCATCGCGCAGATAGTCCTGCACGCCGGATTCAGGCCATAGCACCAGCCGGTGTTCGCCCGGATGGCGCGAAAGCGAAAGCAGCGCTGTCTTGACGAACTGCTGCTCATACATCGCCGGATCGTTGAGCACTTCCTGCCGGATGTCAGGCTGCACCAGCGTGAAGGGCAGTTTGCTTTCACGCAGCGGCGCGCTGCTGGGCAGCAGCATCGCGGCACTCAGCAGGGCACCAAGCCCGATCGTGGCACCCACCAGATGCCGTTTGCGGCGCGGCTCCACCAGCGGGGCAAGCAGCACCAGATGACGGATTGCCGCCGCCATCAGCAGCGCCAGGCCTGACAGGCCATAGCTGCCAATCCACGGGGCCAGCGCTGCCACTCCTGCCGTGTCAAACCCGCCCAGCAGCATGATGCCCAGCGGGTTCCAGGCAAAGCCGGTGAACACCCAGCTGCGCAGCCATTCGCTGATGATCCAGCTTCCTGCCAGCGTCAGCGGCAGGGCGCGGGGGCTGTCTGCGGCGATCCGCCAGCCAGCCCAGGCCGCCAGCGCGGGATAGACGGCAATATAGAATGAAAGCAGCACCACCGCGATCCAGCCCAGCCATGCGGGCATCGCCGCCTGATAGGTGAAGGCGGTGGCGATCCAGTTGTTGCCGATCGAAAAATGGCCAACCCCGAACAGCCAGCCGATCAGCGCCGCCTGCCGGCCATCGCGGGCCTGCGCGATCAGGCCGATCCATCCGGCCAGCGCCAGCAGCGCCAGCCCCCATAGATGCAGCGGTTCAAAGCCGGTTGCCGCCAGTGCGCCCAGCAGCAGAGCTGCCTTGCCCGGATGCTTGCCGCTCAGGGCGAACCAGCGGCGCAAGCGGCGGGTCTCAGCCTACCGATTCAAGCGCTTCGCCAGCATCGTCGGCGGAAGGCTTGCGGCGCGGTGCGCGGCGGCGGGGCTTGGCTTCGGCCGCTGCCTCCGCTGCGGGTGCTTCGTCCTCATCGCCGCGCGAAGCCGAAATGGCGGGCGGCAGCGAAGCGGGATCAAGCCCGGCAGAAGGAGCATCATCATCGCTGGCCTCACGGCGCGGACGGCGATCATCGCGGCGCGGTCGCAGCCCCCGGCTCGGGCGGACAAAGGGATTTTCCGCCGGTTCATAGGGATTCTCGGCATCGTCGCCAGGCGCGGCATCATCGCCTTCCGCAGACTGGCGTGGCCGGTCATCACGCGCCCGGTCATCACGCGGGCTATCCTCGCCGCGATCATCGCGCCGTCCGCGTTCATCACGGTCGCGGCGCGGGAAATTGTTGTGCGGCTGTTCGAAGCTGGGAAAATCGCTTTCCACCGCAAACTCGCCCGAATCCTCCGCAGCTTCGCCACCTTCCTGCCAGCGTTCGTCGCGGCGGTTGCGGCTTTCTTCCTGCCGCAGCCGGGCATCGGCCAGCACGCGGAAATAGTGATCGGCGAACTGCAGATAATATTCCGCCGTCACGCGATCGCCATTGAGATGCGCGTCCTGCGCCAGCTTGCGGTATTTTTCCAGCAGCTGCGGCGCATTGCCGCGTGCCCGGCTGTCGATACGGTTAAGCTGCTGGCCACCGCCATTGTTCTGACGATTGCCCCGCCCGCGACGGCGGTTGTTGTTCCCACGAGTATTGTTGTTCAAGGGTGCTAGTTCCCGGTTTCGCCGAGCGCCAGTTCATTCAAAAAAGCGCGTGGCTGCATCATCCCGCGCCATCACCGCCCCCATGCGGCATGGCCCCGACATTTGCCTTGGAGCGAGCATGTTTGCCCCCGCCTGTTCGCAAATGCTGGATTGGACCGGCAGCATGAAACGCTAGTTCCTGCGCTGGCCTGTTTCCGGCTTAGGCGCTGGGCTGGCCCTTGCCAAGCGAAATATTGCCCGGATCGGCATTCAGTTGCAGCGCCCGCGGACGCCCGCCCAGATCATGATGCAACCGCACCGAAAATCCCTGCGCGCTGGCAATCGCGCTGACCGCGTCCGCCTGACGCGAGCCGATTTCCATCACTGCCACGCCATCGGGCGATAGCAGTGCAGGCAGCTGCGGGATCAGGCGGCGATAGTCATCCAGCCCTTCCGGCCCGGCGAACAGCGCGCCATGCGGCTCATGATCGCGCACGACATTTTCCAGCACCGCATCATCCTCAACATAGGGCGGATTGGCGAGGATGAGCTCAAATCGTCCCAGATCATTGGCCCAGCCGGGCTGGCTCCAGTCGCGCTGTCGCAGCTGGGTGGCCGGGGCATGCCGGGCGGCATTGGCGGCGGCTATGCTCAGGGCATCGGGCGAACGATCAATGCCGATGGCTTCCGCGTCGGGCCAAAGCGAGGCCGCCGCCAGCAGCAGTGCCCCCGATCCGGTTCCGCAATCGAGAATGCGCGCGGGCGGGTGATCCGCCAGAGCGGCACGGGCCGCATCGATCAGAATTTCGCTGTCCTGCCGGGGGATCAGCACTGCCGGGCTGACCGCCAGTTCCAGCCCGTAGAACTCGGACGAACCGAGAATATAGGCCACCGGTTCATCCGCCAGCCGCCGCGCCAGCAATGCGGCAAAGCCACCCGGCACCACATCGCGCATATGCCGCAGCAGCAGGTCTGAACGGGAAACGCCCAGAGCATGGGCCATGAGCAGTTCGGCATCAAGCCGCGCGGTCGAGGCGGCGGGGCCCATCGCCGCAACGGCATCGCGCAGGGCAGTGGCAATGGTCATGTCGGGCCGATCCCCCGGCACATCAATCATCCATCGCCGCCAGCCGCTTGGCCTGATCTTCGGCAATCAGCGCATCGATCAGTTCGTCAAGGCCGGGGCCTTCGAGAATTTCCGGCAGGCGGTGCAGCGTCAGATTGATGCGGTGATCGGTGACGCGGCCTTGCGGGAAGTTATAGGTGCGGATGCGCTCGCTGCGATCGCCCGAGCCAACCATGGCCTTGCGGGCCTCTGCCTCGGCGCCCTGCACGGCTTCGCGCTGGGCTTCGAACAGCCGGGCGCGCAGCACTTGCATCGCCTTTTCCTTGTTCTTGTGCTGGCTGCGCCCGTCCTGACAGGTCACCACCGTGCCGGTGGGCAGGTGGGTGATGCGCACTGCCGAATCGGTGGTGTTGACGTGCTGCCCGCCCGCGCCGCTGGCGCGATAGACATCGATCTTGAGATCGCGGTCCTCGATCTGCACATCCACCTCGTCCGGCTGGGGCAGCACCGCCACGGTTGCGGCAGAGGTATGGATGCGCCCGCCGCTTTCGGTGACGGGCACCCGCTGCACCCGGTGGACGCCGCTTTCGAATTTCAGCTTGGCAAACACGCCATTGCCGCTGATTTCGGCCACCACTTCCTTGAAACCGCCGATATCGCTGGCATTGGCGCTGACCATCTCGATCTGCCAGCCCTGCTCGGCGGCAAAGCGTTCATACATCCGCAGCAGATCGGCGGCGAACAGCGCCGCTTCATCGCCACCGGTGCCCGCACGGATTTCCAGCATGGCCGATCGGCTGTCAGCCGCATCGCGCGGCAGCATGGCGATGGCGAGGCGATGCTCGGCATCGGGCAGTTCGGCACGTAGCCGGGCCAGTTCTTCCTCGGCCAGCTCACGCATTTCGGGATCGTCCAGCACGGTCAGCTCAGCCAGCTCGCTGCGCATCGCGGCGACTTCGGCCGCGGCCTTGGCCACCGGTTCCAGCTCGGCATAGTCGCGGCTGGCGGCGATGAAATCCTTGCCCTCCAGCGTACCCGAAGCCAGCCGCGCCTCGATTTCAGCGAAGCGGGATGCAATCTGTGCAAGGCGGGTTTCGCTTACCGACATGCGCCGTGCTTTCCGGGTTCGTCATGCTGAACTTGTTTCAGCATCCATCGTGCCACCAGCGCTGCCTGTGCCTGCCAAGAATGGCCGCGCCGCCGCGCTGCCCCACACGGTTTCGACGCGTGGGGAGAAATGGACCCTGGAACAAGTTCAGGGTGACGGTGCCGAGACGCGTCGCGCATCATTGCACGGTCCAGACTCGCCCGCCCAGCCCATCCAAAAGCGCAGCACGGGTATATGTTCCGCCAACACCGTGGCTGAACCAATCACCTAGTTCGCGCAGGACCTGTTCCCCGCTTTTGAGATCTTTGACTTTGACTGCGTTGCCGGTCAGCTCGTCGTCTCCAACGATGATTGCTGCTTCAGCGCCCGACGCGTCAGCACGTTGCATCCGCTTCTTGGCATTGCCGCGATATGACATGTCACAGGAAATTCCGCGCGAACGCAATTTGGCGATCAGGCCCAAGCAAAACTGTTCCGCAGCTTGGCCCATTGGCACCAAAACAAATTCGAGGCGATCCGTGCTTGCTTTGCCTGCCTCCCCCACCAGCATCGCCAGCCGCTCAATCCCGGCAGCCCAGCCTACGGCAGGTGTTGGCGCGCCGCCCAGGCTTTCCATCAGCCCGTCATAGCGCCCGCCGCCCAGCACCGTGCCTTGCGCGCCCAGCCGGTCGGTGATGAATTCAAAGGCGGTGTGGCGATAGTAATCCAGCCCGCGCACCAGCGCCGGGGCGCGGGTCCAGCTGACGCCGGCGGCGTCCAGCCCGCCGGTTACCCTGGCGAAGAAGTCCTGCGCCTCATCGCTGAGGAAATCGTCGATCTTCGGCGCATCGCCGACAAAGGCCTTGTCGCGCGGATCTTTGGAATCGAGGATGCGCAGCGGATTGCGTTCCAGCCGGTCCTGCGAATCTTCGGACAGTTCGCCTTTCACCGCCCGGAAATACTCGATCAGCGCGGCGCGCCATGCCTCGCGGCTGGTGCCGTCGCCCAGCGTGTTGAGCTGCAATGTCACGCCATCGGCAATGCCCAGCTCTCTCAGCAGCTGATCGGCCATCACCAGCAATTCGACATCCGCCTGCGGTTCAGCCGCGCCGATAATCTCTGCGTCAAGCTGGTGGAACTGGCGATAGCGGCCCTTTTGCGGGCGTTCATAGCGGAACAGCGGGCCGTGGGTGGCCAGCTTTACAGGGGCATATTGCTGCCAGCCATTGGTCAGGAATGCGCGGCAGATCCCGGCGGTGAATTCCGGGCGCAGCGTCAGCGATTCGCCGCCGCGATCCTCGAAACTGTACATTTCCTTGGAAACGACATCGGTGGTTTCGCCAATGCTGCGGCTGAACACCTCGGTCTTTTCGAAGACCGGCATTTCCACGCGGCGAAAGCGATAGAGCTTGCGCACCCGTTCAAATGTTTCAACGACATGGGCAAACGCCTCGGCATCGGGGCCGAAGATGTCCTGGGTGCCGCGAATGGCCTGCGGGGTCTGGATCGCCTGCTTCTGGTTTTCTGCTGTCTTCATGGCGCTTGCCCCTAGCTTCTTTGTTCTTCGTCGAAAAGCGGCAAGGCAGGCATTGCGCATGCGCGGCGCTCTCGTCATGACTGTGTCATGAGGAAAACCCGCCAGATCGCGGCGCTGCTGATCGCCGCCTCCGCCCTTTCGTTCGCCACCACGCCTGCCTTTGCGGCAAACTCTGCCCCGGTGGCGGTGCCGATCCCGCAAAGCGTACCCGATGCCGCCGATATGCCCTATCCCGGCACCATCGCGCTGGATATCGATGCCAGCGATACGGTGCGCGGTGTTCATCGCGTGACCGAGACGATCCCGGTGGCCGCCGGGGCCGACAGGCTGACGCTGCTGTTGCCGCAATGGCTGCCCGGCAATCACGGTCCGCGCGGGACCATGGCCGAACTCGTTGACATCAGCTTCGAAGCGGGCGGCAAGAAGCTGGAATGGGTGCGCGATCCGGTGGAAGTCTTTGCCTTTCACGTAAAGCTTCCTGCCGGGACGAAGGAAGTGGTCGCGCGCTTCATCCATACCTCGCCGTTGCAGACCGCCGAGGGGCGGATCACCATGACGCAGGAAATGCTCAACCTGCAGTGGGAGAAGATGAGCCTCTATCCCGCCGGGCATTATGTGCGGCAGATCAAGGTGAAGCCCACCGTAACCCTGCCGCAGGGCTGGACCGCCGCCACCGCGCTGGATGGCGTCAGCCAGGCGGGCAACCGCTGGAGCTGGGGCGAAACCAGCTATGAAACGCTGGTCGATTCGCCGATCTTTGCCGGCAAGTATTTCCGCAAATGGGATCTGGGGCAGAAGGTGACGCTGAATGTCGTGGCCGACAAGCCCGAACAGCTGGATGCCAAGCCCGACCAGATCGCCCTGCACCGCAATCTCGTGGCCGAGGCGCGGGCCGCCTTTGGTGCCAATCATTTCGATCATTATGAATTTCTGCTGGCGCTGACCGACCGGATGGGCGGGATCGGGCTGGAGCATCACCGTTCCAGCGAAAACCAGCTGGAACCTGATGCTTTCACCGAATGGACCAAGAACGAATACGACCGCAATCTGTTGCCGCATGAATTCGGACATAGCTGGTCAGGCAAGTTCCGCCGTCCGGCGCGGCTGTGGACGCCCGATTATCGCCAGCCGATGCAGGGCGATCTGCTGTGGGCCTATGAAGGGCAGGATCAGTTCTGGGGGCTGGTGCTGGGTGCGCGTTCCGGCCTGCAGGGCAAGGATATGGTGCTGGGAATGCTGGCCAACTGGGCGGGCAATTTCTCCGAGCAGCCGGGCCGTCGCTGGCGCTCGGTGGAGGATACCGGCAATGACCCGGTGTTCGCCGCCCGCAAGGCGAAGCCCTATGCCTCACTGGCGCGCAACGAGGACTATTATACCGAAGGCGCGCTGATCTGGCTGGAGGCCGATCAGATCATCCGCGCTGGTACCGGCGGCAAGAAGAGCATTGATGATTTTGCCAAGCGCTTCTTCGGGATGCGCGACGGCGATTGGGGCGAGCTGACCTTTGAACTGCCCGATATCGCTGCGGATCTGAACGCGGTCTATCCCCATGACTGGGAGAATTTCCTCAAGACCCGGCTCAACACTCCCGGCCAGCCCGCGCCTGTCGCCGGGATCGAGAAGGGCGGATACCGACTGATCTGGAAGGAAGAGCCAAACCCCTATGACAAGGCCCGGATGGCCGATGCCAAGAACCTGTCGCTGACCTATTCGCTGGGCGTGACCATCGACAAGGATGCCAAGGTGGTGGCGACCCAGTGGGATGGCCCGGCCTTCAACGCCGGGGTCGTCAGCGGGTCCAAGATCCTGGCAGTGAACGGCGATGGCTACAGTGCCGACGCTCTGAAAAAGGCGATCACCGCTGCCAAATCTGGCAGCGGCATCGAGCTGCTGGTGCAGCGCGGTGACCGTTTTCAGACGGTGAAGATCGATTATCGCGGCGGGCTGCGCTGGCCCTGGCTGGAACGCGCTGCCACCGGCACCGCGCCGACCGGACTGGATCAGCTGCTGATGCCCAGGCTGCCGGTCGCGCCTGCGCCCGCCAAGGGCAAATAGGCCCGCCATGAGCAACAGGCGCGGTCCGCTGGCGAAGGTTCGCACCACGCTGGGTCATCGGATCGCGCCGCCGCGCTTCGTGATGTTTGCGTTGCTGCTTCTGTGGGTTATGGCCGTGGCCTGCGTGAATGGGGCAAGCTGGAGCGCGGCGCTAGTACGGGGATTCGATGCGGCGGCGCTGGCCTTCATCGTCTCGCTCTGGCCGCTCAGCCGCGATCACACCGCAGCGCAGATGCGGCACCACGCTGCCGAAAACGATGCGAACCGCAGTCTGGTGCTGGCTATCACCGCCATTGCCCTGCTCGCGATCCTGGCAGCGATTGCCGCCGATCTGGGCCCGGCGCGCCACGGCGAGGCATGGGCCATCATCAAGCTGATCTTCACGCTGGCCTTGGCCTGGGGCTTTACCAATCTGGTTTTCGCGCTGCATTATGCCCATGCCCATTACTTCCCGGCAGCGGACGGGACGGGAGACAAGGGCGGCTTTGAATTTCCCGGAACGCCGGAGCCCGATTATTGGGATTTCGTCTATTTCTCTTTCACGGCGGGGATGAGCTTCGCCGCCTCGGATGTGAATGTAACGCGCGGATCGGTGCGGCGCGTACTGGTGCTGCACAGCCTGCTTTCTTTCATTTTCAGCATCGGCGTGATTGCCTTCACCATCAACACGCTGAGCGGGGGCAGCTGAAAAAGCGGCGCAAGGCGCGCCATTCATGTTGCATCGCAGCAAGGGCGTGCTAATGGCGCAGCCATGCGTATCGACATGATCCCCGTGGGCGACAACCCGCCCGAGAGCCTGAACGTCATCATCGAAGTGCCGACCGGCGGCGAGCCCGTGAAATACGAGTTCGACAAGGCATCCGGCGCGCTGTTTGTGGATCGCATCCTCCACACGCCGATGCGCTATCCCGCCAATTACGGCTTCGTTCCGCACACACTGTCGCCCGATGGCGATCCGCTCGATGCGCTGGTGATCTCGCGCTCGCCGTTCATCGCGGGCTGCGTGGTGCGCGCCCGTCCGATCGGTGTGCTAAAGCTGGAAGACGAGCATGGCGGCGATGAAAAGCTGATCTGCGTTCCGGTCGACACCACCTTCCCCTATTATTCTGATGTCGGTGAGCGGCAGGATTTGCCCTCGATCGTGCTTCAGCAGATCGAGCACTTCTTCAAGCACTACAAGGATCTGGAATCCGAAAAATGGGTCCGGATCGGTGAGTGGGGCGATGCGGCTGAAGCGCGCGCGATCGTGCTGGAAGCAATCGAGCGCGCCAAGGCGGGCAAGCAGGGCTGATCAAGCTATCGAGCCTGCCTCGTTCTGGTTGCGGGGCGGTACGGATGGAAGCGGCGCTGGCAGATGCCGGTGCCTTTGTCGCTATGCGATGGCGTTGCCCGCTGCCCGGCCGCTGGCCCAGGCCCATTGGAAGTTATAGCCGCCCAGCCAGCCGGTAACGTCCACCGCTTCGCCAATCGCATACAGGCCCGGCAGTTGCCGCGCCTCCATTGTCTGCGACGAAAGGCCTTCGGTCGATATTCCGCCTGCGGTAACCTCCGCCTTGGCGAAGCCTTCGGTTCCGCTGGGCATGAAGGCCCAATCCGCGATCCTGCCTTGCGCCGCGCGCAGCGCCTTGTCGGACAGATTGCCAAGATCGCCGGGGAGATCGATCCGCTCCGACAGGGCGTTGGCCAGCCGTTCCGGCAATCGCGCCGCAAGCGCACGGCGCAGGGTGGAGCGGGGGTGTTCACGCTTTTCCACGAGCAGCCAGTCAGTCCCGGCGTCGGGCAGGAAATTGACCGCGATAGCGGTGCGGTGCTGCCAATAGGAAGAGATCTGCAGCATCGCTGGGCCGGACAGCCCGCGATGGGTAAACAGCGCCGCTTCGCGAAAGCGCATCTTGTTCCAGCGCACTTCCACTTCGGTCGATACGCCCGACAGCTCGCGGAACAATACCTCTTCCGCCCCCAGGGTGAACGGCACCAGCGCGGGGCGGGGCTGGATCACCGCAAGCCCGAAACTGCGGGCCAGATCATAGGCGAAGCCGGTTGCCCCCATTTTGGGAATGGAAGGCCCGCCGGTGGCGATCACCAGCGCCCGCGACGCATGCGCCCGCCCGTTGATCGTCATGTGAAACAGGGCATCCCGATGCTCGATATCCTGTGGCGCCTGCCCAAAGGCAAAGCTTACCCCCGGCGCGCTGCACTCACGCATCAGCATATCCACGATCTGGCGTGCCGATCCATCGCAGAACAGCTGGCCAAGCGTTTTTTCGTGCCAGGCGATGCCATGCTGTTCGATCAGAGCGATGAAATCAGCCGGCGTGTAGCGACTCAGCGCCGAGCGGGCGAAATGGGGATTGGCGGAAAGATAGCGATCCGCCGAAGTGTGCAGATTGGTGAAATTGCAGCGTCCGCCACCCGAGATCAGGATTTTCTTGCCCGGTTCGTCAGCGTGATCGACCAGCAGTACGCGCTTGCCGCGCGCCCCGGCAGTCATCGCGCACATCAGTCCCGCCGCACCTGCGCCGATGATGATCGCGTCCCAGGCTGGCTGTGCGCTCACGCCCCGGCCATGCTGGTTGCCACCGCTTCCGCCACCTTGATGCCGTCGATTGCGGCCGAAAGGATGCCGCCCGCATAGCCTGCGCCTTCGCCGGCGGGGAACAGACGTTCGGTATTGAGGCTTTGGAAATCATTGCCACGCGTGATCCGCACCGGCGAAGAGGTGCGCGTTTCCACACCGGTCATCACTGCGTCGGGATGATCATAGCGCGCGATCTTGCGGCCGAACACCGGCAGCGCCTCGCGAAATGACTCGATCACGAAATCGGGCAGGCAGGCGGAAAGATCGGTCAGAGTCACGCCCGGCTTGTAGGACGGAACAACCTCACCCAGCTGGGTGGAGGGGCGACCGGCAAGAAAATCTCCTACCTTTTGCCCCGGCGCGGCATATGTGCCGCCGCCTGCTGCAAACGCAAGCGATTCCCAGTGGCGCTGAAATTCAATCCCGGCCAGCGGCCCGCCCGGATAATCGCGCTGGGGATCGATGCCGACGACCAGACCGGAATTGGCATTGAATTCGGCACGGGAATATTGGCTCATCCCGTTCGTCACCACTCGCCCGACTTCGGATGTCGCCGCCACCACCCGTCCCCCGGGGCACATGCAAAAGCTGTAGACGGTGCGGTCATTGGCGCAGTGATGGGCCAGGCTATAGGCCGCCGCGCCCAGATCCGGATGTTTGGCGCATTGCCCGTATCGCGCCGCATCGACCCAGCTTTGCGGATGCTCGATCCGCACCCCGATCGAAAATGGCTTGGCCTCGATATGCACGCCGCGCTGGTGCAGCATCTCGAAAGTGGGACGGGCGCTGTGCCCCACCGCCAGCACCACATGATCAGCTTCCAGAAAGCTGCCATCGTGAAGATAGAGGCCGCGCAGCCGCTGGCGGCCATCCGCCAGGCGATCCAGCGCAAGGTCATCGACCCGCGTTTGCCAGCGATATTCGCCGCCCAGTTCCTCGATGGTGCGGCGGATATTCTCCACCATCGTCACCAGCCGGAACGTGCCGATATGCGGATGGGCTTCCCACAGGATATCATCCGGAGCCCCGGCCCGGACGAATTCCTCCAGCACCTTGCGGCCAAGAAAGCGCGGATCCTTGACCCGGCAATAGAGCTTGCCGTCGGAAAATGTCCCGGCTCCGCCTTCGCCAAACTGGACATTGGAATCGGGATTGAGCTGCGCCCGGCGCCACAGGCCCCAGGTATCCTTGGTCCGCTCGCGCACCACCTTGCCGCGATCAAGGATGATCGGCCGCAGCCCCATCTGGGCAAGGATCAATCCGGCGAACAGCCCGCATGGTCCTGCCCCGATGACCACGGGGCGCAGCCCGCGCCAGTCCTTGCTTGCCTGCACCGGCGGACGATAGGTCATGTCGGGCGTTGGCCGCAGATCCTTGTCGCCCGCAAACCGGGCCAGCACCGCTTCCTCGTCGGCCAGCTCGATATCGAGCGTATAGACCAGCTTGATCGCGCTGCGTTTGCGCGCGTCATTGCCGCGCTTGTAGAGCGTGAAGCCCTTCAGCGCCTCGGCTGCAATGCCCAGCCGCGCACAGATGGCCTGCGGCAAGGCTTCGGGCGGGTGATCGAGCGGAAGATTCAATCCGGAAAGACGCAACATCCCACACGCCTGCCCCGGTCTGGCGCCGAAATCAATTCGGCATGGGTGCGCAGCCACAACCATCTGGCCAAGGCGCTGCCCAAACTCTGAAAATGTAGGGAAAACTGGAGCGGGCGAAGGGATTCTGTCGGGAACATACACATTCGCGAGGATAAGCGTCTAGTATGTTTTCTGACATATTTTCAATCTGTTGCAAGTTCGTCGCAACGAGTTCACCGGGAAAGTTACCACGATCAACAGCAGCAGGACGGATATCGGACCCTCCGGACCCACAAGAAAAAACCGCCGGGAGAGCGCCAACTCTCCGCAGCGGTGATTTCGATAGCTGTCGGGCTACCTTATTCTTCTACGATAACGCAGAATCGAGCGCAAGCGCCAAGTGCGCGGGCGGTGGCCGATGAGTGTCACACTGAAGCACGACGGTTTGCCACCTGACGTGACAAAAATCCATCTCTGGGATCTCTTCAAAGCGATTGCCCCGGCGAGATACAAGCTGACGTTTCGCGAAACGCGATACGTCGAGCTGGCGATCAAGACCTGCGGCGAGGTTGATTATCTCCCCGGAGCGATTTGCGCATTTTGGATGCGCGTGTCGAAAATTGCCAAAGCGCTGGATTGTACGCCGCGCCAGGTCAACTCGATAGAGACATCGCTTGAGAAGAAGGGTCTGATTTGCCGGACTATGGGCAGGAACGGCTTGCGATACGCAACCCGGAAAACCCCGGACAAGAATAGTCCTGTCAAGATGGCTGCGGGGATCAATCTCGCGCCGTTGATTAAGCAGTATCGGAGTTGGGTGAAAATCAAGGAAGCCCAAGATCTGCTGGACGAAGCGTGTGCAGCAACGCGTGCGGAAATCCAAAACAAGCGTCGGCGCATTCATGCCAGCAAGCATGCTGACATGATTGCGCAGGCCGAAGCGATTTTGCCGCGTGGGCGAACATCAAAGATCAGCGATTTTGGTCGACTTGAGGCGATTCTAGCCGCTCTGGAAGCCCTCCTCGAAACCATTGAGGGCACGACTGGTAACGGCAAAACTTCCGATGGATGTGCCGAGATTTCCGATGCATCGGAAGTTTGCGACGCGCCAAAGATACAGACTCATTCTTCTGATAATTCTTGTAGCGGATCGCGAGGCAAACGGCCGAAACCAAATTTGCCAACCAAGCGGCAAGTTATGCTGCTTGCGACCGCCAACTATCGATCGCGTGTTGAGTCCTTGGGCGGTCCAACCGATGCCAATATCGTTGAGGCATCACGCCAGCTTGCTCAAGATCACGGCGTCGGTCCAAAGATTTGGCGCGACGCCTGCGAACAATTTGGCCGACACCGAGCTGCGTTGTGCGTCCTGGCGATTGATCGCGCCATGCACCTGCCAGTTGGCAACGAGTATCATCGGAAAAAGCTCGGAGGATCATTGGTGGGCATGATCCAAAAGGATCGCGCCACGGGTTTCAACCTCAATGGCCTTCTGTGGGCGATGCAGGGCTACCCAGCGGGTGTGGAGGGCGAAATTGCGCTTGCAGTCGAATCATCACCCTCGCCGTTCCTGCCGGGAGTCAAGCAGGTCGGGGACCTCACTGCGCACATCTTCGCAAACATCACAATCGACAAGCCGGAGGATGAGCCATGAGCAAGCGCAGGACAATTCGACCAGCGCACAGGCCGTCTGCAGAACCGGTGCTCGTATGCGATCTCGGAGCTCAATGGACGAACGGCATCGACGTCCGCGTCGACGGTCTGATCAGCTGGCGAAATTACGTGGCGATTTCACTGCGCGACGTGGCCATCGAGGACGTCCTGGCCGGTCTCGTCTCGGTCATTGCGGTAATGGAAGCACTGACGACGCGGCGCATTCTCGATGCCCATGCAGAGCACACGAAAGCTTTCGTAAGGCCTTTTGGCTTCTACGATTGGCGACCCGTCTGGCAGGACCATTTTCAGCATTGGCAGGATCCAGTGCGGGACATGCTAGGCGCGCTGTGCGTGACACCCGACGAACAATTGTTCGCCCACCAGCTTCATACGGTCGACGGGCAGGTTTTGCTCGATTTCCTGCTGGCACCGTGCAGCACGGCATGCTGGCTGGGGCCTGCCCTGAGAGGCGAACAGGGGGCGCTTTATCCGGAGTCCCCGGTGTCGATGATCGATGCCTGGCAGCCGGGACGATTGCACGAGCAGCTCTGCCAGGTCCTTTATCGCCGGTTCACCGAGATCGCTCCATTTGCGACCATGCCGGTGCCTGACGAGGTCAGCTTGGACCTCAATTACGATCGCCTATGCACGGAGGAATTGAGCTTCGATTCCCGCAGTGAAAGTGAGGAGGCGGCGCCATGCTGAACCTTCCCGATGCAACGCAAACCTGGATCATTCGCCAGCAGGCTAAACGGCCTGCACTCAAAATCGGGAACACGGACAAGGGCAAATTACTCAGAAAATCAGGAACGGCACGGGCAAGTTATGGGACACACACCACGCTACCCTTGTGTATTCCAGCGGCTCCCGCAAATCCGCAGAAAACGGCCATCTATGCGCCTAGGCGCAAACCTAGCGGCGCATGCAAAGCTGCCATCTGCAACCGGCGGCCCTATTTTGCATCCCTAGAAACAGCCTATTTCAATGCATTAACTCATAGGCCCGTCTTGTCGCCTCTATCGCGGGAGGCGCGCTGAGCCATGGCGCAAATCAACATCACCGCCGGTGCCAAACTGGTGGCTGACATGGACCGGCTCGCCGCCGCGCTTGGCAAAAGCCGCCCGGAATGCATCCGCATTATCTTGAACGAGGCCATCGATGCCCACGATGCAAACCGGTTGGCGTTTGCCCGACCGGAAGGGCCGATGCTCGATGCAAGCATCTCCTCGCTCGTCGCCCAGCTGCGCGAAGCGGTCGTCGAGCTGGACCGGGCCCAGCGCGGCAACCAGAAGATTTCCAAGCGGCTGATCGACAGTTGGAATGGCGGCGAAGCAATAGCGCGTGAAGCAGACGAGAGGCTGACCGAGCGTGTCAACAAGCGGCTCCGCGAATCCTTTGCGCCGTTCAAGGCAACCGTGACGGAACTGACGGCAAAGATTGATCGCCTGCCGCAATCCGCGGCCGACGCGCTGGCATCGCAGGTCGGTGTGATCGACAAGCGGCTCGCCAAGGTTCAGCAATTGGCGTCTGAACCGCGTACCACCAACTACTTCTCTCTCAGCAGTGACTGGCGGATCGGAGCGTCCGCCCTCGGCGTGATCGGGGGCGCGCTCTTCCTGATCGGCTGCGTCTGCGGTGCCTACCTGTTCGGCTCGGTTGAACCGGCCACCGGTGATCCCGTCCTGGCGATCGTGCCGACACCGGCCTCGGCCTGCCGCGTGGTCAACTACGTCTTTCACGTCAAGGACTGCATTATCCCTGACAAGGACCGACGGCGCGCCGTGGAAGCACTCGAGCAGGAGAAGCGGCCATGATGTCGTTCTCGGCGGTCGGGTCAGATGCCTCAGGTTATTACTCCAAGGACAATTATTACACCCGCGATCAACAGGGTGAGGCTTCGGCCTGGCAGGGCAAGGCGGCTGAAGCGCTGGGTCTCAAAGGTGCAGTCGAGGAACAGCAGTTCGCGGACCTGCTCGCCGGCAACCTGCCCGATGGCACCGAGATCCGCTCGACCTCGGGCGAGCACCGGGCTGGTTGGGACATAACTCTTTCCGCGCCAAAATCGGTCTCACTGGTTGCCATGATCGGCGGCGACAAACGGCTTGAGCAAGCGATGCGCGAGTCCACCGATGCGACCATGGCCTGGGTTGAGGCCAACCTGATCGAGGCACGGGTCTGGAACAACGAAGAGAAACGCCAGGTTCCGGAGAAGACCGGCAACATTGCCGTGGCGAGCTTCTTCCACGACGTGAACCGCAATCAGGAGCCGCAGCTCCATACTCATAACGTCGTTCTCAACCTGTCGCTCGCCAGCGATTCCAAATGGCACGCGATCAGGAATGAGCTGATCTACGATAATCAGCACCTGATCGGCGCCATTCACTCTGCCGACCTGCGCGCGCGGGTCGAAGCGCTGGGTTATCAGACCGAGCCGTCCCGACACGCTATCGACGGAAATTTTGAAATCGTCGGCGTCGATCGGACGATCATCGAGGCCTATTCAAGCCGGTCCGACGAGATCAATGAGGAAGTGGCGGCCAAGGGCTACGACAGTGCCAGGGCACGCGAGATTGCCGCCAAGGAAACCCGCGACCCTAAGGATCCCAATATTCCGCGCGACCATGTGGTCGCCAATTGGCATAGCCTGGCCGCAGAAATCGGCTTCGACCCCAAGTCTCTGATCGCGGCGTCGATCGATCAGCAAGCCGCTGGCCAAACGGTTTGGACCAAAGCCGCCGAGGGTATCCGCAATATTGGCTCTGTCGGCATGGCCTTTGCCGCCCGAATGGGGCTGACACCGAAGGACGGGGATCCGCTGGTGCCCGAGCGCATGGGCCGCCTCGATCCAGTCAGCTTCGCGGCGGCACAGGCCGTGGCCTCTTCGGTGCGTGAACTTGGAGAACGCGAAGCGGCGTTCAGCCGCAACGATGTGATGCGCCAGGCCTTGCAGCACTATGGCCCGTTCACGGCCCGCCACGTCGAAGCGCGGATCGACCTGCTTGTCGACAAGAAGCTGTTGATCGCGGGCGAAAGGCTGATGACCACGCCCATGGCGATCGCGCAGGAGCAACGCGTGATCGCCGCCGTTCGCGATGGCAATGGCGCGGTTTCCCCGATTGCATCAGGTACGGACCTTACCTCGCGGCTTCAGGTTGCTGCCGACCAAGTTGGTTTGAAACGGCTCAACGATGGTCAGGTCAAAGCCGGGATCGAGGTGCTGTCCAGCGCCAACCGGGTGCATTTGATCCAGGGCGGCGCCGGTGTCGGAAAATCGGCGGCATTGGCTCCGGTGGCCGCCCTGGCACGCGAAGCAGGGCACAAGGTAATTGCCCTCTCCCACGTCGGGCGCATGGCCCGCGAATTTGGTGACAAAGTCGGCGAGAAGGGCATGACCGTCGATCGGTTCCTTGGATCCTACAATGCCGTGCTCACCGGCAAAGCCAGCCCTGAACGCTTTGCCGAGGCGCGCAGCCAGCTGGGTGGCGCGGTGATCATGGTCGACGAGGCCAGCCAGATCGGCACCGAGCGCTTCGGCAAACTGGTCCAGCTCGCTAACCTGATGGGCGTGGCGCGATTGATCTTTGCAGGTGACCGGCACCAGCTTGCGGCGATCGAGCGGGGCAAACCCTATGAACAGCTTCAAGACGCAGGTCAGGCCACTTCGCATGTCACGGAAAACATGCGGGCCAAGTCCGAACAGATGATTGCCCTCAACGCCGCGCTGGACGCTGGCGACATGGCCAAAGCTTTCGCAATTCTCGAACCCGGCACGGTGAGCGTGGAACGAGGACAGTTGGCCGAAACCGCCGCTGCGATGTGGGCCAACCTCGATCGAGAGACACGTGATCAGACACTGCTCCTCACCTCGAGCCGGGCCATGCGCAGCTCCGCCAATGAAGCCGCACAAGCGCAGCTCAAGGCGCGCGGCGAGATCGGCCTACAGGGTGTCAACGCCGTGGTCCTCGACCGAGTTCCAATGAAGCGGGAAGAGGCTCGCAGGTTCAGCAGTTACGCAGATGGCCAGATCGTCGAGTTCAGCAGCAATTTGAAGATTCTGGGGTTCGCGAAAGGAGAACGCGGAGAGGTCCTAGATGTGAGAGGCGGCAAGGTCGAACTACAAATGAAGGATGGGGAGCTGCGGATGTTTGACCCTTCGCGTTTACCGAAAAACCTTAGCCACGATGCCGTCACTCTGTTCGAAGAAAAGCAGATCACGCTGCACGAAGGCGACAAGATCCGCTGGACCGCCAGCGACAATGCTCGCGATTTTCGTAACGGCGACATCGGTCATGTCCGCGATCTGTCGGCAGATGGGTTTACCGCCGAGACCCGCGACGGGCAGATGCACCGCATCGACAACGGCGACAAGATGATCGAACGGCTCGATCTCGCCTATGCGATCAATGTCCATGTCGCCCAGGGCATTAGCGAGAAACTGGGCATTGTCATGATGAGCGCGCGCGAAAAGCTCCTCAACACCGAGCAGGCCATGCTGGCCGCCGTCACGCGCTTCGCCGAGAAGGTTACCATGGTCGTCGATGACCTCGCGCGGATTGAGCACGACGTGCTGAACAACCCAGGTGGCAAGACCTCGGCGATCGAGGAGACGCGAGGGTCGTCCGATCCGAAGCCGCCGTCCGAACCAAGCGCGCCCAGTCTACCAGATGTCCCGGCAACGCCCGAAGCACGCGATTTTGGCCATGGGCAGGATCAGCGCGAAGTCGATCCATCGATTGGCCCATCAATCGAACCGAGCCGGGATTTTGACATGGATATGTGAGCCTGTCGCACAGTGCGGCAGTCCACATGTTCACATGTGAACATGTTCAGGAGTGCATATGACCATAATTGCGATTGTTGCCCAAAAAGGCGGAGCCGGCAAAACGACACTGGCTATCAACCTCGCCGACGCCGCCGAACGCGACGGAGAAGTTGCGCTGGTGATCGACACCGACCCTCAGGCCTCCGCCTGCCAATGGGCAAGTTGGCGCGGCGACAGGCCGCCCGAAGTGATCGACAGCGCCCCGCCGCGCCTAGCCGCGAAGATCGATTCTGCACGTAACCAGGGTGCGTCGTTCATCGTCATCGATACGCCGCCCCATGCCGATCTTGCCGCGAGCAAGGCAGTCGAAGCGGCTGATATGGTGCTGATCCCATGCCGCCCCAGCGCGTTCGATCTCGTCGCAATTCGAACCACCGGCCAACTCGTCAAGCTCCTCGGCAAGCCCGCCGCGCTGGTGTTCACCGCCGGGCCGCCGCACGCGCCAAAGATCTACACCGATGCGGCCGCGCTGGTACGTTCGTTCGGGATCGAGGTCTGTCCCCAGACCGTCGCCGATCGCGCCGCATTCCGCCATGCCAGTGCAGCCGGACAAACCGTGTTTGAGTTCGAGCCCGGTGGCCGAGCTGCCGGCGAAATCGCTCAAGTTCACATGTGGCTGATCGAACATGTGAACATGTCCACACGTTCACATGTTCACAGGAGATCAGCATGAGCCGTTTTGCCCATCTTGCCGACAAGGTGCCAGACGAGCGGAAAACCACAAAGCGCAAGGTCGTCGCCTCATCGACAATCCCGCCGAGCCGGATCGGCCGAAAAACAATCTCAGGCTATTTCTCCCCGGAGCTGTCGATGGCGCTCCACCATTGCGCCCGGAAGAATGACCTCTGCCTTCAAGAGTTGATGGCCGAGGCCTTTAATGATGTGCTGCGCAAATACGGCGAGAGCCCGGTAGGCAACTGAAGGGAAGCGAGATGTCGAGAGATGACGACGATAGGTGGCAAGCTGATGCAGGTTTAGACGAGGGTCGTGGCGTAAGCAGCGCGGAGAAGCCTTCGCACAATGTCATGATTACCCGGTTGCGAAAATATCAGGGGAGGCTGCCCGCTGACTTCAAATTCGATCGAGACGAGGCGAACAAGCGATGAATCATGATTTTCGTGTTTTGATCAGCTTCGATCCCGACGTCGCAAAATGGTATGTTTCGTACACTGAGCTGCCTGGCCTGATCCTCGAAGACGCCGACCCCGGAAGCCTGTTGACACGCATGCGCGATGCTGCGGCTGATCTGCTCAAGGCTCGCGCCGGAGATTACGGTGCTGACCTCAATATCGGAAACGACGACAAGGTAAGGATTGTGCCGATTTACCAACCGATTGAAGTGTGGCGTTCGGCAAATGGAGGTGGTCAAAGGCGGAAAGATGGTGGTGGCGGCGGCTCGGCAACCGCGCGAAAATATCGACCTGTGGACCTAGCGTCCGCTACTTATCAGGCTCTTCATCGTTGACCGGGATTGCGGACAGTTCGGAACGGCAGGTTTAAGAGGACGAATTCAGCAATCAGACATTCATTGTCGCATGAAAAAATTCCTTCCTCCTACTTGAACGGTGCCGGACAAGTACCGCTACAAAGTGAGTAAGTGGCAAAACTCATGATTCATAGCGTCTCTCGTGCTTCATCAATGTTGTCTTGGCCTTCAGTTCTACCGACATGACGTGCATGTCAGGCTGGATTGAGAACGCCTGCGATTGATCCCACCAACGTGCATGAACAATAACGATTTGGCCCGTTTCGTCGGTGTGGGAGTAATTCCAACGCTGTCCCATCCCGCGCTGCTCCTCGCCGCCATTCATTTCGGCTTCTTCGGCTGCCTTGGGCACAGCAAAGATGTCCCGCGCCTCGCAAGCTTTGTCGATTAAGAGGACAAAACGATGATAAAAATCTAATGCGTTCATCGACAAAACTCCGAGCGGAATCAGGACTTCTTTTCGCTCACACGCGTCGGCAGCACCTACTTCAATCAAGATCTGCACCAAGCCATTTGGCATAGGCGCGAATATCGATCATCGGTACGGTGGCCATCGCTTGGAGCCGCGCGATCAATTCGAAGAGGAACGCCGTTGCGGGTTTCTCCATCGCGGCCAACGTAAAATCGGCGGCGGCCTCCTCGAATTCAAAAACACCGTGGGCAGCGACGCACCCGAGATCCAGGCGGCCTTGGTCCTCGCCTCCCTGCAAAGCCCGCTTGAGCGGATCGCCGAGCGGCGGCGACCAGTCGCTTTCGAAGGTCAGCAGGCCGCCTAAGATGTGCTGCAACGGCTTGGGATCGTAAGTTCCCCCAGCATGGGGAATGGGAAGGCTCGTGCGATGTAGGTCCCGCACGCTCGTAACCTTGTTCTGTGCGTATTGAACCTGCTCGGCATTGATCGTCTGCTTGGCTTCGAACACCGCATAGACGCTCTCGGCGGGGATGATGTACTGGCTCTCGAAATTGAAGATGAACGGCGAATACTGGCGATCGAAGATGACGACATCGATCTGGTCGCTGAAATGCCCGTGGCTGTCGACCACGTGGGCGGACTCGGCGCAATAGCGGGCGGGCAAATAGGTCTGGAGCAGTCGCAGCCAAACGAGTTCGCTCGCATCGCCCTTCGTGCCCGGGTGGCCAAAGGTCGATCGCGAAATCGCGAGCTTGCGCTGAATCTCGTCGTGCAGGCTCGAAAGCAGCTGCGGCAGCGACCAGGTTGCCATTATCCGCGTTCCACTTTGTCGACAAAGGGCGGTGTTGGCTTCATGGCTTGCGCAATTTCGAGCGCCCGCAAACCTGTGACGGGTCCCTTCGGGTAGGCATCGAGGACAATTCCCGGCACGAGCCGCTGGGTCAGATCGGAATAGGTGAAGCCGACCTGGTCATCGTCGGCGTCGGGCCCAGTAGCGGCTACCAGGGCGTCGAAATCTTTGGTCACCAGCCCAGTCTCGGCAAGTCGCGATTCGAGCGCGTGGCGGCGCTGCGCATCGTTGGGTCGAGAAAATTCGAGCACGTCGGCGGCGCGGCGACGAACCGCCGGATCGAGCGCCGAAAGCCGGTTGGTGCACATGATGACCGCCGCCGGGAGCTTGGCGTTCGCGATCCGGTCGATACCGCGGATGAAGGCATTGACCCCGGCGCGATCCTCATGGTGCATCTGGGCGGATTCGCGCGATTGTGCGAGCGCGTCGGCCTCGTCGACCAACAGGATCACTGCGCCCCGCGCGCGACCCGAACCGGACTCCAGCGCCTTGGCGGTATCAACCGTATGGTCGAATGCCGCCGAGAGCAGTTGCGTCATTTCACCCACGCGCCCCTGCCCCCTGGTCGACAGACTAAGCGGATAAAGCGTGATCTCGATGCCTTCCTGGCGGGCTACGGCATCGCCAATCGTTTCGGCCAGCTCGGTCTTACCCGAGCCCACGTCGCCCGCGAGGATCACCAGCGGGGGACGACGCAGGACGGCGTCCAGCAATCCCGCCGCATCGGGGTGGAACCGCCGCTGCCAATCGGAAATACCGTCGGGATTGACCAGCAGGCCAAGGATCTTCGAGAGCCGCGATTTCTGATCGTCGAGCCCGATCAATTGCGCCAGACGCTGCTGCGGCTCGAAATCGGGGTAAAGGATGCGCCGCTCGAACACCGCATCGATCGGTTGGGCTTGGCTCATCAGTAGCTCCTCACGCTGGCTCGCTGCAGGGCGCGGCCGCCCGCCGAATAGGTCTTGTCGTCGGACATGTAGCCATTGACGCCGGGGGCAGGTGCCCCGCTCCTCGGAAACGGAAGGGTTGCTTCGAAGGCATCCTGCTCGGGTTTGGTCAGGCGGAACCAGGCGGAACTGTAGCACAAATAGCTGCAGAACCCCGCACCGCTGATATCGGCGCCAGGCCGGATCCTCCCGGGGTCGTCGTCGTTGGCGGCACCGTCCATCAGATCCCTTGCGGTGTAGCGCAAGGTCGGTTCGATCCAGTCGCCATTACGCTGGAACCCATAGGAGACGCTCTCGAGGTACCCTGCTTTGATCATAGCTGTGGCTTCGGCTTCGAATTCAGCGATCTGGGTATCGGTCGGCCGCCCCCCATAGAGCCGCTGAATCCGCTTCAAATCCGTCGCCACCTTGGCGGCCATGTGCCGGGCATGGGTGACGGTAAAGGTCGAGCTCTCGGTATAGCTGTAAGACTGGCTCATGTTCTTATCCCTGGAATGCGGGGCCGAAGACCTTTTGCCAATAGGCAACGGTCAATTGCTTGGTCGGCGCAGCTAGCGCGGCGTCGATCGCATCGCCGGCATCGACTGCCGCATCGACGATCGCGTCGGCGTTGGCACCGGTGTAGAGACGTCCGACATTGTTGCCCGAATTGACCGGGTCGATGATCTTCACTGGACAGGTCAGCGTCGGCACTGTCGAAGGCCGGTAGTAGTCGTCGAACACGACCAGCTCGCGCATGTCGCTGCGCGCCACATAGGTGAAGAAGTGCTGCAAGGCCTCGGGGTAGTCCGAGAAGTCGAGGCCATCGTCGCACAGCTTGGCGAGAATCATCTCGATCATGAACGACTTGAAGCGAAACCCTGCTCGTTCCTGTTTCATCAGCCGCGCCCAGAACTTCACGAGACGCACGACCTGGGCGAAGTGCTTCTCTTGCGCGCGCTTGCGCTTGCCTGCAAATTCAAGGTGGAGCGGGATGCTGGTTTCGAGGAACGAGCCGTCTTCCTGGCTGACGAGGTTGCCATACCATTGCGGATCGCCTGTGTAGAGAATGGGAACCACGTCCACGTCGAGCCCGGTGCCGCGGAATGATACTGTTACCGAGTAGGTCTGCGGCTGCACCTGATCGGGGCTGAAATTGGGGAACGCCTTGCGCAGCCGCTCGGCGAGATATTCGAGCAGCTCGCGAATGCTGTGCGGCGCATCGGCGCCGCTGATGTAGCACGCAACGTCGATGTCGTTGATCGAGCGCAGCGCCGTCCCTTTAGCGAGGCTGCCCGAGAGCATCATCTTCCTCAATGTGAAATCGGGATGCTCGCCGACATAGGTTTCGAGCTTTTCGCGCAAGCGCCGCACCTGCGCACGGTATTCGTCGGCTTTTTCCTTGGGCAGATTGACCCGGTCCTGGGCGAAGGCGACAAGGTCGCTGTGTCCGATGTGCTGGCGTCCCATGACGGCCTCCTGAATTGGCTTCGGTTCGCCGCATTGCGCGGCGTCGTTGGACATATAGTAGCCATAAAATGGCTATGCAATATGTTTTAATTGGCCAAGTCATATTGACAAGCTAACGAATCTTCGGTAGGGCCGCGCACGAAAGGAGGCTTGATGCCATTATGAAACGGACCATGACGCTCAACCTCACCGAGCCCGAAATGCTCGCGCTCGACGAACTTTCCGCGCGCAAGGATCTGAGCAAGACCGCCGTGCTGCGCCAGGCGCTGCGGCTCTATCAGACTGTCGATGCGCGCGTCGAAAAGGGCGAGAAACTCCTGTTCGAAAACGAGCAGACCAAAGAGAAAGCGGAGCTCATGCTCTTGTGAGCACCCAGATCTCAACGATCTATCTGCTCGATGCCGCAACGGGCGATGCGGTCGAGGCCGAACTGCGCGATCGAATCGAAGACGCCCAGCTCGCCGATTGGCAGACCAAATGGCAACCGGCGCTGCTGGGCGTTCTTCAGGACCTGGCCCGCAAGGGCGTCCCGCAGGCCCAATGGCCGCAAAGCTGGCACTGGAACTGGCAGGAAAAGACCGCGAAGGTATCCGGTCTCTTGGCGTTCAAAGGCTTCTGCGTGGTCGCGCTCGGCGAAACGCAGGGTCTTGCCCAGATCGACCTGACCAAGCTAGCCCGCGCACAGGGCGAAGTGGGCAAGCCGCTCGTCTATATCGATTATCTCGAGGCGGCGCCATGGAATCGCCCTGAGCTTGGCAATCCGACCCGTTTGCGCGGTGTCGGCACCGCGCTGATCGCGGCGGCTGTCGCGCTCAGTCTCGAGGAAGGCTTCAAGGGCCGGGTCGGTCTCCACTCGCTCCCCCAGGCCGACATCTTTTACCGCGACCGCTGCGGCATGACCGATCTCGGACCCGACGCGGCGTACCAGAACCTGCGATACTTCGAATTCACGCCCGGCCAGGCCGGGAGATTCCTCAAGGAGGACTAGGCCATGATCATAGAGCGCACAAAGGAATGGTGGCTTGCCCGCGCCGCGCGCGAAGGTGATGCAGCGGTCAGCGCTGGATTGCTGGCAATCGATCCAGTCGTCGGAGAACGTCCGGCGGTAGAGCCCGCGCTTCAAGCCGAGGAAAATCGGATTGCATTCGGCAAATTCGTCAACCTCATGCGCCGCCGCCAAGGCCTTTCGATCGAAAAGCTTGCCGACGAGGCCGAACTTGATGCGAGCGACATCCTGGTGATCGAGGACGACATCCATTTTGTCCCAGAACCCCGCACCGTCTACAAACTCGCGCAGGTGTTCAAGGTGCCGCAGCGCAAGCTATTGGAACTTGCCGGCCTCGCAGCCGCCAACGACGACGAACTCCGCCGCGAAGCTGTACGCTTTGCCGCGCGTTCGGAATCGCTGGAGCGGCTAAGCGACGCCGAAAGTACCGCGCTCGAGGCCTTCGTCGCAGCGCTAAGCAAGCTAGACCCGCAGTCTGGCAATTGAAGAATCTCGCTCTCAGCAATCGCACCGCCGCCGATATCGACGGACAGGTTGCAAAGATATTGCGCGGCCTCGGAAATCCCGAGCCGCCGCTCGATCTGCGTCTGGTGCGCGAACTCCTGAAACTCGACCGCAACTATTACAGCACAACCGACGATGGACTCCTGCGCGAGGTTACGTCTCGACTGATGGTGATGGGCAAGCAGATCATTCAGCGCCCCACCATCGTCGGCGATGCGGTCCGCACCCTCAGCCTCAAGGCCCTCTTCCTGCCCGACCAGAAGCGCATTCTGCTCGACAAGGATCTGCCGGTTCTCAAACACCGCTGGAATGAAGCGCACGAGATCGGACACGGTATTATCCCCTGGCACGAAGGCATGATGTTCGGCGACAACGAACAAAGCCTGACTCCGGCCTGCCACGAGCAGATGGAAGCCGAAGCGAATTACGCCGCCGGGCGGCTCCTGTTCATGGCCGACAGGTTTCGTGACGAGGCGCTCGATGGCGCTCCGAGCATTGGATTTGTCAGGCAATTGAGCAAGCAATTCGGCAATACAATCACATCGACCCTGTGGCGACTTGTCGAGCACGGCCATGGCGGACGCGCCATGGTCGCGATGGTCACGGGCCATCCCCATCCCGCCAAGCGCAAAGCCGATTTCGACGCCGATCAGCCATGCCGCTACTGCGTCGAATCGCCGGAATTCAAGGCACGCTTTTCAATAGCCGAGACTGCCCTGTTTGGGGTCGTGGCGGGCTATTGCCGACCGCAGATGGGCGGTACGATCGGCGCGGACGAAGCAGTGCTTCTTGATCGCAACGGCGAGCCGCACCGTTTCCAGTTCGAGACTTTCTTCAACAGCCACGAGGCACTCACGTTGGGCTATTGCATATAGCTGCCCTCAAATGACATCGAAGAGCCATTACTGGGCCAACCTCGGACGCTCGCCCATTCGGCAGATAACTGGGTCGGCTATGTCAGCGCTACTTGCCAACGCAGCTCAGCCGGATGAGTTTTGCCGGGAAATCGTAAGTCAGCGCCGAGCACCCACTCAGGAAATCGCGGCCGAGCAGCAGGGCATTGTCGTGCTTACGCTTTTTGTCGGCGGTCACGACTATCTCGTCGGGATCGGGCTTCGCTCCGGCTTCAGGGATGGCCGAGGCATCGCCAAAGTCGGCCATGCGAACCCCCAGTTCTCGCAAGGGCCGACTACCGATCAGAAGGGGTATGGCAAGCTGCATGGTTCGCACCGGACGTTCGATGCCGAAGCGGATCGGGACGGCATGCGCGGGGCCGGTCAGGGTGCCGCCGTTGCTGCGGGCCAATTCCGCTCCCAGACCCGCTGTTGCCAGGCTCTGCGGCAACATGAGCGAGAACCACACCGGCACATCCTCATCGCCAAGCTTGAGGTGTGTAATCGAGCCGCGAATTCCGAAGGGACCATATACGTCCAATGGTAGGTCGATTTCCTGCTCCCCCTCAACCTTCGGGCCGAGTTCGAAGGTGAGGCGAGACCAGGGCAAGGCGTTGGGGCCGGCGATGCCATCGAAGCCGGTTATGATTTGGCGATCCGGCCACATGACCCGACGCTTCTCAGACCCGAAGCCGAAATCGACCTTGGCAGCGTCGGTACGAAAGGCGATCATCACCGGGCCGACCCGGTGCAGGCTGCCGACCATGCTGGGCTTGAGCCTGGCACGCGTCACAATGTCCGGGTTCACGGTTGCAAATCCGGAATAGGCGGGATCGACCTTGATGCGGACCTTCTGCCCGTTGATCGTTGCGCTGACCATGTTGTCGCCGGACAGGGTGAGACTGGTCGGCTGATCGGCGGCGGCAGTGATGAGCAGGGCCGTGGAAGCCAACAGGATGGTGCGCATGACCTTGGTCCTCACGTCTGGTTGAATGCCGGGGTGTTGTGCACCTGTGAGCGCGCGCGCCTCGATCACGACGCCGAATAGGATTGATCCAGCAGCAGCTTGGCCTTCTCAAAATCACTCACGCTCTGGATCGTGATTTCCAGATCGCCGGTTCCGAAGTGGCCAATGCCGCGCACGTCGCGGGTGAAGCCTGGCTCCAGCGTCACCGCGTCCGGGCTGACCTTCACATAGACCAGCAGCTTCTTCGCCTGGTTGCGGAATTCCAGGCTGGCGAAGTTCTTGATGCGGCGGAAGGCGACGTAATAGGCCGTGGTTTTGGCCTCCACATCATCGCCCAGCGCCAACATGTAGTCCGACAGCAGGTGATAGAGATCGAGCAGCGGTTGCGGCGCTTCGGCCATCTGCGCCTCGATCGTCTTGTAGTTGGGCTTGCCGCCGCTCGTGCCATTGCTGACCGGCGCGGGCGATGATGCGCTCGCCTTCGCGCTGGCTGTTGTCAGCTGCTCAAGCAGCAGCAGATCGCCCTCGAACTTGCGATAGCGGATCAACGCGATGTTACGGTTCATCTGCTTGACCGCATGCTCGTCATACTTGCCGAAATCGCCGGCGACGCAGATCAGGCGCGGACCGGACCAGTCCACCAGCTTGGCCTCCTCTGGCCCCAGCTTTTCCAGCACCAACCACTCGAAATCCTTGCGGTGCCCCATCAGCCAGTCGAGGTAGTAGAGCCCCTGATTGATCACGTTCTCATTCGATGATCGCTTGTATTCGATCACCACCGGGCTGTTGTTCTCGTCGATCCCCAGGCTGTCCATGCGGCCGCCCTCGTTGGTGGCGAACTCGCTGGCAAGGAAACGCACGCCGAGCAGCGTGTCGAGATTGGCCTCGAACAGATTCTGCAGAGACTTTTCCAGCGCCACCGCGCCGCCCGCCAGTTCGCTGACGCCGCCCTGGGCCATGCGGTAGAGTTTGATGTCGCTCATGGCAGCCCTTACCTTGGAAGCTTGTAACGGATCGTCAGGGATGCACCTTTGCCTTTGGGGGGCTGCGTAAGGATTGAATCGGTGGCCTTCTGCTCAGCATACATGGCATTGCAGCAGCTTGGCATCGCGGCATTGGGGCCGGGGTATCCTCCAACCTCACGATGGAGTTCGCCGGAATTGATATCGAGAAAGGCCGCATTGCCAAGTTCCGCCAGGCGTAGCTTCTTGCGAATGGCGTCTCGGAAATCTGCAGTTGCGGGCATTGAATTTCCTTTAGCTGTCGCGGCCGCTGCTACTGCCGCGCGTGTTTCGCCATCGACATAGGGTTCGAGCCGCCGCCCTGACATCGACTGAGGGTTCAACTCCCAAAGTTCCACATCCGCCGGTACAAGGTGACCTTGGGTGCGCAGGTAATACTGGGCCAGAGTTTCTTCCCGGCCTTCCCGGACACTCTCTTGTACAAGAAGGATTTTGCGATAGCCTTCAGGTGCAAGAATGAAATGCAGCACTGCTTCATTGAGCGAACGAAGCTTGGCACTTGGCGTGTTTCCGCTGGAAGTCCAAACGTAGGACTTGCACTCAACCAGCACAGGCGGGTTTCCGCTACCAAGGTCAAACCGGTGAACCTTTTTGCGCTCGTGCCCGATTTCGGCGGGAAAATTGAATTCAAGCTCCAACCCAGCGGCATGGAAGAATTCCTGCGCAGCCTGTTCAAACTCGCGGCCAGCGTGGGCATTGCTGATTGCGCCAACTCGCTGGTGGCGCATTGGCAAGGCGCCGCTCTCGCTCAAGCCGCGTACCTTCCGTCCTTCAGCCGGCGGGCCATGCCGATGCCGGCCAGCGCATCAAGCACCGGGCGGACGGTGGCGGCGCGCTTGCCTTTAAGGCGCGGGCGACGTCTTGCGGGGCGAGCGGGGCGTTGGCGGCGGAGAGGACGGCTTGCACCGCGCTGACCTGTTCGGGGAGCGAGCCGGGCCAGGGGATGACGTTGTCGGGCAGCACCGGCGCGGCCTCGCCCAGGTCGAGCGTCTGGCTGACCGGGGCGGCGTAGTCAGGTGCCTGGAATTCGGGGCGCAGCCAGCGGATCAGGCCCTTGGCCTCTTCGGCGGCGCGTTCCTTGTTGAGCGCGACTAGCCGCAAGAGAATTTCCTCGTCGGACAGGTCGGCGGGCCAGCCATAGGCCTCGGCCACCAGCACATCGATCGCGTCATGGTGCTGGCGGATCAGGGTGACGAGCCCGCGATCATGGATATCGCGCTCAACCTCGGTCAGCGCGCGGCCCTTGCCGTCATTGGCCCGCAGGGCTTCGAGCACGTTGTAGAGCCTGGTGAGGGTCAGGTCTTCGTGTTCTGCCAACACCCGCTTGCGCAGGGCATCGAGCGCCTCGGCCTCGGCGCGGATTTTGTCCTTGAGCGGTTCGGGTACGTCGGCGGGGAAAGGGAAGGGATCGAAGCATTCGCCCTTCAAATAACGTGGGTCGTCACCCACACCTAGTCTGCCTCCGTTTGCAAGCGCCCAAACGAGGTGGGTTCGGCTGCTGAGAATACCGAGATTGTAGGTGTCGTCCAGCGCGATGCACACACACGTGCTATCGGCACGCGTAGATACCGGTTCAACCACGAACACTCGATGCTTGGCGGTAAGGGGGGTGACGATCTGGCTCTTCAGTCCCTTTAGGGCGGGTCGAAATGTGTTTCGTGCTTCGCCGTATACCCACCATCTCTCGCGAACAGACTTCCTCGCATTCACATCGCGCTCTGGCTTCACGGAATTCACAAGGTGCTGATAAATCGTTGGAGAGGCTCTCCTCAAGTCAGCCTCGCTCGCAATTTCACAAACGTCGATCACATGCCGATGAAGGCGGGTTTGAACGATCTCTCGCGCGCCGAGCAGGGAGAAAACAATAGAGCGTCGCTCTGCCTCGCTTAGGGTCGAGATTAGCTCGCCGCCAATCACGAAGCCCTTCCCCGTCAGCTGGAATCCCACCGACGAGATATCAGCATTCGCTCGAAGTGCTTTCGCCTCTTGGAGGTCTACCTCGGTTCTGAGGCTGGGACTGATAAGCCCATGAGCTTCGGCAAAATCAACTTCGAACGCCCCGTCGGCAATCGGTCGCTCAGCCACGACTTCGAGTTTGCGCCCCGTTTGCTTGCCTGAAGCAGCGACTGTGAACGCCACACGCACGTCAGCACCGTCCGCTTCATCGATCCACGGGTGATTTGGAATCGCAAAGACGAGCGACACTCGTCGTTTGTCGACCATGTGACTGGCCATGACTGCCCGGGAAAACGATTGAGTGATGCTCTTCGTGGTAATGAAGCCCAAGCGAACTGCTTCGGAGTTCGCAATCGCAATCGCTGCCTTGTGCCACCAGAACATCACGAAGTCCGCATTCTCAGGTACAACCTCGTAGACCTGCCGAACTGCTTCAACATAGCCGATTGGATTGGTAGCCCTGACTGTCCTGGCCCCGTGGAACGGCGGGTTCCCGACGATGAAGTCTGCCTTGGGCCACTTTGTCGCGCGCGGTTTGACATAGCGGTACACTTCAACCCGCGCGTCCTCGTCGGGCACGGGCTTGCCGGTGACGGGATGCAGCTTCATCGTCTCGCCATCCCAGCGGCTGACCGGATTGCCGTCCCCGTCCAGTTCCAGCACCCTCTCATCCCATTCGATCAGGGCATCGCGGTTCTGAATCGTTTTCACATCGCGCAGGATCGGTTCGGGCGGGGCGCGGTCGCCGCCGTTCACCTTGAAGTGCCATTGCAGGTAGCCGATCCACAGCACCAACTGCGCAATCGCGGCGGCGCGCGGGTTGATCTCGATCCCCAGGAAGTTTTCGGGCGTGATGGTATGGCCGGTCAGTTCGGCGACATATTGATCGTCGCCCAGTTCGACCAGCAGGTCGAGCACCTCGCCTTCCAGCTCTTTCATCCGTGCCATCGCGACATAGAGGAAGTTGCCGGTGCCACAGGCGGGATCGAGCACTTTGGTCTGCGCAAGCCGCGCGTGGAATGCCTCGACAAAGGCCTTAGCCTCGTCCGCCTTGCCCTCGTCGATCAGGGTGGCCGCCGCGCCGCGCACCCCGTCCCAGTCGGCGCGCAGCGGTTCCATGATGGTCGGGCTGATCAGCCGCTCGACATAGGCGCGCGGGGTGTAATGCGCGCCAAGCTTGGCCCGCTCTTTCGGATTGAGCGCGCGTTCCAGCAGGGTGCCGAAGATCGCCGGTTCCACCTCGGTCCAGACGTGTTCGCCGGCCTTGATCAACACCTCCAGCTCTTCGGCATCGAGCGGGATCGCGGTGCGTTCCTTGAACAGGTAGCCGTTGAACTTCTTCAGCGGCACGCCCAGCGCGGGGGAGAACTCACCCTTGTCCATCGCCGCCCACAGCGCGGAAAGCTGGTGTTCGAGATGTTCGGGATGCGCGCGCTGGTTCTTCAGCAACGTGGTGAAGCTTTTTTCCGGGATCAACCCGCTATCTTCCGCGAACATCGTGAACAGCACGCGCATCAGGAAGCCGCTTGTGGTCTCCGCATTGTAGCCGCGCTTCTCGATCCGCTTGGCCACGGTGGCAAGCAGATCGGCGATATCGCGGGTTACGCGGGCGGCGCGGGCGGTGGGATCGAGGCTTTTGGGATCGGTCCACACCGCGCGGAGCCGGTCGCGCACTTGCTCGTCACGCAAATCCTCCAGCATGATCCGGTAGCGCGCCCGATCGGGGAACTGGGCATAGGCCTTTCCGGTGCCGGTGAAATCGGCATAGACCTCGATGCAATAGCCGATGTCCACCACAAGCAGGAACGGCGGCCAGCCATGATCGACCGGCAGCGCCTTGGCATAGCGCTCGGCCTGGCCCTTGGCCTGGACCATCGCCTTGGCCCATCCCGGCGTGCCGCGTCGGGCAGTGCCGCGCTTGACGCGGGCGCTGGCGGTCTGCCCGAAGATGTCGAGGTCGTCCTCACCCTTGTTGGCCGCTGCCCGGTCCGCCTCGCTGCCCTGCTTGGCCTCAAGGATGAAGCAATCGCGCTTGTAGCAATCGATCCGGCCGAAGCTTTGCGTGCCATCGCCGTTGTCTTGAAACACGCGGCGTTCAAACACGTAATCGTTGTGGGCATCGTCGGTGCGGCTGCCTGACGGTGCATCCACCCCGAGCAGGTGGGCAAGCCCGTTGATGAAGCTTTGCGTATTGGCAAGTTCAGACCCGCCGGTATCGCGCCACTGGGCAATAAACTTTTCGATTTCGGCGGCGTCGGTCATTGGAATCACGATAAAGCACAAGCAATTGCGGCGGGCAACGCGCCGGTGGTGGGCGCCGGAAACAGAAGCCCACATGTGGACATGTGAACATGTGCGAAAGTGGTGATGTTCACATGTTCGCCCTAGATGGCTTTCGGCAAAGCAGATTGCTTTCAAAGCCGGATTCCGCCATCATTGCGGCTTGAAATCCCTCGGTATGTCCCGGGGGTGAGGCGTAGTAACCTCAACAACGCACGCGCCGGTCAGCTTATGCTGGCCGGGTGGTCGTCACGCATGTCCAGGGTTCGCCTAAAGGTGGCGACGCCTTGTGCGTGCGCAGGGTTACTAACACCCGGCTCGGGCCGCCTCTCGCAATTGATGGAGAGGCTGATTGGTCCGAAAAGCATTCTTGCAACTTGAGTTCGCATTGATTGCCGCTGCGCAAGCGGTCGGGTTGTTCGGATTGGTCGCTGGTAGTTTCCCGGCCTCCGCGCAATCGCCCGCCGGAACCGACGCACCGGAGGTAGCACGCCACAATCCTGACACGGTGCAAGATTTCTCAGCGGCTTTGCCTCCATCGGCGCATGTTTCGCGATATTACACCGACTACCAGACCCCTCAGCATCTCCAGCGCTCTCGGGAAGAGTTTGAATTCTACGACAGCAGCGCTGGAGCAGTGACGGCACATCGCTTTTACGATCACAGGCGAAATGGTGGCCGGAAGGGCGCAGCGTGGTTGCAGGAAGCCGTGGAGGGTTTCTCGCACGAATGTGAAGCCAAGGGCGGCAAAATCGAACCGCCAAGTTCCGCGATCTACCTACTCAATGCGCGCCGATTGCCGCATCCGCCCGTGGAGAGCCGCATGGACATCTGCATGCGCACGCCAGAGATCTCGCTTGGCACCCTGGTCACCATTTCGAACAAGCGACTGGGCAGCTTTGCGATCTTCGCTCTCGGACCCGGTTATGTCGATACGCCTGCCCTCGTTGCCGCACGTCAGGCACGAAGGGATGCATATCGGACGGAGCAAGCTCGGCAGCTTGAAGCGCGCAAAAATGCACAACGCGCGGCCTTGCCTGGATGGCGCAGGTCGATCCAGCAAGGCAGCGAAACAAATTGCGGCCCCGTACTGCGGGTGAACGGTGACTTGATCGAGGTCGTCTATTTCCGGACGAGAGAGCCCAAGTGGTACCGCCGGACGGAACTCTTTCCCAGCGGCTATGATGTCGATGGTTGGGAGACCTGCAACTGATCGTGGGGCGCGAGGTCGCAAAAGGAGACGGATATTGAATAGGTTAAATCAACTAATGCCCTTGCGCAGCCGCATCAAGGCTTCGTTGGACGACGAACTATTCGGAATCGTGTCCGTCGTGGGGCAGTTGGCCGAAAGCTGCGGAATTTGGGCCAAAGAAAACGCCCCAAGCATGAAGCTTGGTAAGTCTGCCTGCTCGATATTCCAAGGACTGATCTATGCGCCAGGCATCTTCAATGAACCGTCACTCTTCCGTTTCATCGATCTTGCAGAAATGGAAAATTGCTCCGCGACCACCGCTCGGAAGGCACTCAGCCAGCTGGAAGCATTCGGTTTGGCCGATCAATGGCCGTGGGCTGACCAGAACAAGTTGACCCTCACCCTCCAGACAACGACCTGATCGATGCACACGATGAGCGGATGAAGCGCCTGTGGGAAATGAAGCCCGGACGGGGCTCTAGGTTGGCCTTCAGGCAAGCTTTTCCGCTTTGGACGGAGTTCACTGCATCCTTTGTGGCGCGAACTTCTTGAGCCGCGGAGCATTTCAAAGCAGAAATGTAAACCACCGGACATCGGTCTTAGACCACCAGGTTTGGACAATGGCGCGCGTTTGCCTTCCGTATTGCTCCGCTTACCATTCCCGATCCAAATCGCGTGGTGGCTTGCCTTTCTTCACTTCGTGTTCGCCATCCCAATCCAAGGCGGATTTGCGCATGGCATCAATGTCATAGAGTCGTTGGGTAAGCTCGGGAATTCGAACGTGCCAAGGCGGAAAAATATCGTCTGGCATCACATCGATTGGGCTCGCGTACCTCGCCTCAACGGCTTCGAAAAAGAGGTCAAAAGTATATCGAAGCGCCGGAATCTTGCAGATTTTCGGAGAAGCGGCACGATACAGCTCCAAAGCCCGGGAGGTGATTGAAGTCGCACGCGAAAGGTGCCCGTACTCAAGAAGCAACACAATCGCTTCCAGCAAATCCAACCCATCCAGATTGATGCAATCGTCGATTTGGGCGGCTTCAAATCTGACGAACGGAGCCGATCCCTGGATTGCTGCCAAATCACCATGAGCGGGAATATCGACGTCGATTGGCTTGCTCACGGACAATACAATGCTGTTCAAAGTGGGCAGAGCAGAAATCAGCTTACGCAAGTCGCCCGCAGCTTGGATTTTTCCGTTAAGCACCTTCCACATGGGCGAGCGAAACCATCGGGCCGTGCCGCCAGCCTCGTGTTCGGCAATATCGAACACGTTCAGGTTGCCCGGGATGTCTTCGGGGGTGCGCAAGCCGAGGGAGAATTGCCGCCATTTGCGAGGTCGTTTGATCCCGTCCTTTTCCGGCTTGACCCGATCTCCCTCCAACCGCAACTCGACTGCGATCGGGCTATCTAAGCCCAAGCCATCTTCAACTGCCTGATACCAGATCATACCGGCAAGGCGATCAATACTACTCTTGGTCATTGACGGTTGTTGTAGATGGAGCCCTGCCGGGTGGGAACAGAAATAGGGAGTAATCCTGTTCCCGTGGAACATTGGGAGAATCGGACGCAATTCGACGCAATCCTTAAACGGAGCGCGCTGCGATGGCCACGCCCAATTCCACAATGCCGGTTTTAACGGACGAGTGTCTGATAGATGACTTGGTGAACCGTTATGGGCCTGTGATGGGTGGGAGGGATCTCATCCGGGCGCTAGGCTATGGCAACGGCCAGGCTTTCAGGCACGCGGCGCGACAGGGCAGGCTCGGCGTTCGCATCTTCAATCTGCCTGGACGTTCGGGAAAGTTTGCGCTGACAGCTGACGTAGCGGCGTGGATCAAATCCGTGATCGAGACCCGTTGATCATGCCGCAGCAGCCCGATCCTATCCTGATCGAGCTGGCAAAACTGCTTGCGCAGGCGGCAGCCGCGCGCGACGTTTCTTCACCTTTTCCGAAAGTGCAAAGCGATGAGAACCGTACTCTACGCCCGCTACAGCAGCGCACTCCAAAATAGCCAGTCCGCCGAGGACCAACTTCGCATTCTGCGTGAACGCTGCGCTCACGAAGGTTGGCCTATCGTAGGCGAATATGCAGATACTGAGGTCAGCGGGGCGGCAGGGTTGAATCAGGACGCCCGACCGCAATTCCATGCGCTGCTCAAACAAATCGAAGCCGGCGGCGTGGATCAACTCTTCACAGAGGCTACCGACCGGGCTTCCCGGCATGTGCGCGACACACATGAAATCTATGAGAGGATCAAGTACGCGGGAGCGCGGTGGTTCACTCTTCAAAACGGTGAAATAACTGAGTTGCACGTTTCCATGATGGGCATTGTGGATTCAATGTTTCGAGCCAACCTCAGGGAGAAGGTCAAGCGAGGCCAGCACGCCTGCATTCGTGATGGCCGCTTTGCCGCGGGTCTTGCGTTCGGGTATCGGCAAGTTGCGCCAACGGACGGGCATAGTCAGCCGGTGCGAGGCCGCCGTGAGCTAGATCCTGCGCAAGCCTCAATAATTCAACGGATATTTAAAGAGTACCGTGATGGGTTAAGCCCCAAAATGATCGCGGAACGGCTTAACAGCGAAGGCATCCCAGGACCGCGTGGAGGACAATGGGTTGCAACGACAATCAGCGGCGACAAGAAGCGCAAAAATGGCATCCTCCACAATCGCATTTACCTTGGCATCTTGCTTCACAACCGGACTAGCAAGATCCGCGAACCCGTGTCTCGCAAGGAGAAAATTCGCCCGAATCCTGAGAGTGAATGGATCAATGAAAGCGTACCATCGCTTCGGATCATATCAGACGAGCTTTGGCAGGATGTTCATGAGCGCCTAGAACAAAGAGCAAACAAGCCATTTTCGAAGCGGCACCGGCCGAAACGGCTGCTTTCAGAGCTGGCAACATGCGGCATTTGCGGTGGACGCTGGATTGTGATTGGCGCCGAGCGCTGGGGCTGTAGCAGCCATCGAAACGGCAAAGCATGTGTCAACAATCGAACGATTACATCTGAACGCTTTGAAGAGAGAGTCCTTTCAGGCCTGCAAGAGCGGATGCTTGATCCTCAGTTGGTGAACACGTTCGTATCGGAATATCATGCAGAGTTCGCTCGCCGATCTGCCCAAATACAGCGTCAGAATAATCAACTGGAGAAGAAGTTGGCTGACGCCAATGGAAAGATCGCGCGGTTGGTGAAAGCCATTGCTGAAGGCGGGCTGGAGTTTGCCGAGATTAAGGAAGCGCTTGGCGCAGAACGTGAGCGACGCGATCGGCTGCAACTCGAATTGCAGGATCTTAAGGCGGGATCGGTAATTACCTTGCACCCCAAGATTGCTGAGTCCTACCAGCAACAAGTGGCTGAGCTCACGTCAACCTTGACATCTGACGATGAAACGAGGCTAAAAGCGCACTCTATCATCCGCCGCCTGATCGATCAGGTGATAGTCCGACCCAGTGATGCGGAGCGCGGGGTCATCATCGAGGTTTCCGGCAGACTTGCCTCTATCCTCGCTCTCGCCACTGGCGAGGAACTACCGGCAGCTATGTATGCTGCCGATGGAGCGGGCGAAGGGATTCGAACCCTCGACCCCAACCTTGGCAAGATTTCAAATTGCCCTGAAGCGACTTTCTGATCCTACGCTAGAGCCCCACAAAAGCCTTGGTTTATTGACACTTTCACGGTCCGTGCGCAAGTTTGCCTACGCCACGAACCGCCCTCACGGTGGTATACTGAGAGCGAGCATTGCCATGGGTGTCCGAAGCCAACTTTCCCTGACCAAGCGAACGGTGGACGCCGCTCACCCGTCCGACAAGCGCTACCACATCTGGGACAGCGACCTCAGAGGTTTCGGCCTCAGGATCGAGCCATCCGGGATCAAGACCTTCGTGACCAAGTACCGTGTGAATGGTGGCGGACGAAACGCACCCCAGCGGATCCAGACGGTCGGGCGGTATGGCACCCTAACCCCTGAGGAAGCGCGCAAGAAGGCAAAGGCCATCCTGGGGAGCGTGGCGGCTGGTGCCGATCCTGCTGGTGATCTGGCCGCGCGCCGCCGCGAGATGACCATGGCCGCTCTGATCGACTTTTATGACACCCATGGCTGCGTGGTCCAGCGCGGCAAGCGGATTGGCGAACCGATGAAGCCGCTGACCAAGGCTTACACCCTGGCCCGGCTTCGCCATCACGTCGTCCCCCTTCTCGGCAATCGCCGCGCGAAGGATGTGACCAGTGGGGACATCGAGCGGTTCGCGGCCGACGTCCTCGCCGGCAAGACCGCGAAGAACGAGAAGATCGGCCCGCGCAAGCGCATCATCGTCAAGGGCGGCCCCGGCGCTTCCCGCAAGGTCGTGCGCGACCTCTCGGCCGTGTTCAGCTTCGCCAAGCGGAGCGAGATCGTCGAACGCAATCCGGTCGAGAACGCCGCCGTGCGCAAGACCGATGGTCAGAAGACCCGCTTCCTAACGCTCGAAGAGGTAGGACGTCTTGGTAGCGCCCTCGACCAGCTCGAAAGCGAAGGCACCAACATCAAGGCGATCAATATCGCCAGGCTCTGGGCGCTGACCGGCTGCCGCCGCAACGAAATCGCCGGGCTCAAATGGGACGAGGTCGACTTCGACAACGGCCTGCTCGTGCTGGAGGACAGCAAGACGGGCCAGTCGATGCGTCCACTTGGGACAGCGGCTCTAACCCTGCTCCAACAGATCGATCGCGACGAAGACAGCGAATATGTCTTCCCCGCCGATACCGGAGAAGGTCACTTCCAGGGAACGAAGACCCCATGGGCGCGGGCCATCAGAATAGCCCAATTGCCTGGCGTGACGCCGCACACCTTGCGCCACACGATCGGGTCGACCGCGATTTCGACCGGGGAAGCGATTGCGCTAACCGGGGCGATCCTCGGTCACTCCAATCCCCGCTCGACCGCGATCTACGCCCACATCCAGCACGAGCCGTCACGCAAGGCCGCCAATCGCGTCAGCAAGAAGATCGCGGCTGCCTTGCTGCTGAGTGCCCCACAAACCGGGCCAATGTCGCTGGAGGACCAGAAGCTGCTGCAGGCACTGAAGACCCGGTTCGGCAAGGACGACACCAGCGGCCGAAAGCTCCGCGAGGCGGTGATCACCCTCGTCGAGGAGCACAGCGCTTCGCAGGCCGCATCCAATGCGGCCTAGACGGATAGTAACGAATATGTTACCGATGGCGGTGGATTGTGATTATTGAGGAGTATGTCCGCGAGGATGGCACCTGCCCGTTTCGAGGATGGTTCGATGATCTCGATGTCCAGGCCGCAGCCAAGGTGGCGACTGCCATCGTCCGGATGGAACTGGGCAATCTGTCGAACGTCAAATGGATCGGCGGTGGGCTGGGTGAATACCGGATCGATTGGGGTCCGGGATACCGGCTCTATCTGACCCAGGACGGCGATCAGCTTGTCATCCTGTTTGTCGGGGGGACCAAGAAGCGGCAACAGTCCGATATCAAGCAGGCGAGCGCGCTGCTTGACGAGTACAAGGGCCGGAAGGCCAAGGCGAAGAAGGCAAGGAACTAGGCAACGTGGCTCTGACACGCGATTTCAAGGAAACGGTAAAGGAGCGCGCCGCGCGCGATCCAGCGTTCGCCAAAGCCATGCTCGACGAAGCCGCGACCGCCTTTCTCAACGGCGAGCCCCATGTCTCGCGCCTGATCCTGCGCGATCTGGTCAACGCCTCGGTTGGCTTCGAAGACCTTGCCGCCGAGACCAAGCGCCCGAGCAAGAGCCTGCACCGCATGCTGTCGGAAAAAGGCAATCCCAGCATGGACAACCTCTCCGCCATCTTCGGCGCGGTGCGCAAGCGGCTTGGGGTGGCCTTCGAGGCTCATGGGATCACGCTGTAGACCACCACAATAAACGCTCCGGTCAAACCGCCGATTTGGACTCGACTGCCACCCAGTGCCGAAATCACGAACCCGGCGACGACCGCAGTCACCACTATTTGCGAGGGCAAGTCCTGATGCCAAGGAGCGTATAGGCTGGACAGAAGCCCACGATCCCGGTGAGCAGCGGCACAATGCCAATCCAGCCCCAAGGCGTCTGTGGGCCAACGAACACGAGTGCGATCAGTACCAGTCCGACGATGACCCGCAGCATGCGGTCAAGGCTTCCTTCGTTGCGGGCATATCAAGCAATCCTTTTCATTGACAACGACATCAGGATTACTCCCGCTCTGCTCGCACGTATGTGACTAAGTCACGCTGCGCCTCAGACACTCGGATGTGACAACTGTGCTAGCCGCGTCGGGGCCAATACAGCAATGTGGCCGCGGGTAAGCTCCACCAATCCGTCTGGGGCAAAGGCATTGAGTTGCCGACTCACCACCTCACGAACCGATCCAATTTCGGTGGCTAACGCCTCATGGGTTGCAGTGACCTGCCCGGCTTCGTCAAGCAACCGCAAAAGCACGCGTGCCAGACGCGTCTCTATGGGCGGCAGAGCGATGTCCTCAACCAGGCGCTCAAGGTCCGCGAAGCGAGTGGCGACGGCGGCAAACAGTTGCTGGCGGAAGCCCGCATCCTGGACGACTAGGCACTGGAATTCCCCAACTGGGATGATCTCGATTTCAAGATCGGTTTCGGCCTGTCCTTGGGCCGAATAGTTGGTGCCGTTAATGAGGCAGCCGAAAGTCTGTAGGTAGACTTCGCCGGGCTTCACGCGGTAAAGAATGATCTCCCGGCCATTTTCGGCTGTCAGCGTCACCTTGATGGTTCCACGGTGCACTACGACAAAGCCCGCGCAAGCCTGACCCGTATGGAACAGCATCGACCCGTGCTCGACCTTCATCAAAGCGCGTTCCTTGAAAGGCGATGCCGGCGAAGCTGATTGCATTAATGGCCTGAACCAGCCACGCCTTGGCAGGGACTGCAAGCATTCCTTCGGAATGGAAGCCTACATAGCAGGCAATCAGGTTAGAATTAATTACCACTCTTCGGCCCCGGTCTGACCTACTTTCTTCGTTTTTGCCGTCCGCATTTCTATTATTGCTGGATACAAACATCGCGCAAGCATTGCGTTTGTATTTCCGAATCAAAGTAACTACGACCTTAGGCAACGGGCTCAAGCAAGAAGTGCTGTGCGCCTAGTTAAAGGTAATACCGCGTATATTTCCGTAGTCTCTATTTAACCGGACTGAACGCCAGCTTTGCTAACCCTCCATGAAACATTCACACAGGCGAGAAAATGGGCGAACAACTGGTCGAGCAAATCAACGAGGCTATCGGTGCCCATGGCATGTGGAAATTGCGCCTGAAGACAGCCATCCGCACCGGTCAGTCCGACATTACTCCGTTCGCGGCGGGTTGCTCTGACCGTTGTAAATTCGGGCAATGGCTCGAAGGAACTGAACTGAGCCCAGCCATCAGGTCGGGCGTGCCATACTCTGTAATCAAGCGCCTTCACGCCGATTTTCACCGTTCGGCTGGCTCAGTCCTCCAAAACGCCCTGTCAGGCCGGAAATCCGAGGCTGAAGCGGCATTGGACGGTGAATTCACCGAAAAATCCGACAAGCTTGTCCGTGCACTAACCAAGTGGAAGCGCGAAGCCGACAGTTGAGCGCTGGCCAATACATCATGCCCATGACATCCAATATCCTTCTCACACGGCATGGGGGCTAGCGGCGAGCTCGGAAAAACGAGACGCTATTCGTCGAGGTCTTCGTCTGGAGACATGCGGAACTCGTGCCACATGCCATTGATGATGCCGAACGAGACGGCGAGGCCGAGACCCAAAATCCAGGAAAAATACCACATGAGCTTTGGCCTCTTTAGTAGAAGTCAGGATTGGTCTGGACATCACGGAGCGTGATGCGGCCGAACATCACCCGGAAAGCCCAGGTTGTGTAGGCAAGCACGATGGGCAGGAAGATGATTGTCACCAGTAACATGATCCACAAGGTCAAATGGCTTGATGATGCGTTCCACACCGTCAGGCTAGACCCGGGATCAATCGAGCTTGGCAGAATGAACGGAAACATCGACAAGCCAACCGTAGCGATGATCCCAATGGTGGCCAGCGACGATCCGGCAAAATTGATCACATGGCTGCGCAGACGGATGCCGAGCCAAGCAACGATTGGCCCGAGCAAGCCCAACACCGGAGCCGCAACCATCCAGGGATGTTTGCCGTAGTTGTCGAGCCAGGCTCCAGCGGCCGAGACCGTGCCGGAATAGTGAGGATTGGAAGGACCGGCTCCGTCGATGGTACCGTCGATACGGAATCCGATCTTACCGGTGGCGACAAGGACCCCGCCAATGGCAAAGAGGATTACGCTGGCGAATGCCGCGACACCTCCGATACGCCGGGCCCTCGCCAGTACCGGACCGTCCTCGATCTTGAGCGAAAGCCATCCTGCACCGTGGAGCACGAGCATCGAGACCGAGAGAAGGCCGGTCAGCAGCGCAAAGGGCGAGAAGAGGCCGAGCAGCGTGCCCTCATAGTGACTGCGCAGATCACTATCGAGGCGAAAAGGTGCGCCCTGCAGGACATTACCGACAGCCACACCAAAGACCAGCGCAGGCACCAGCCCACCCACGAACAAGGCCCAATCCCAGCGTGCGCGCCATGCGGTCTCAGGATGCTTGGAGCGATACTTGAAGGCGACGGGCCGCAGGATCAGCGCAGCCAGCACCAGGAACATCGCCAGGTAGAAACCAGAAAAGCTCACGGCGTAAACAAACGGCCAGGCAGCGAAGATCGCGCCGCCCCCGAGAATGAACCACACTTGGTGACCTTCCCAATGGGGCGCGACCGAATTGATGACGAGCCGGCGCTCTTCATCAGTGCGTCCGACGAATGGCAGGAGCGAGGCAACGCCGAGGTCGTAGCCGTCGGTAAGAGCGAAGCCTATCAGTAGAACGCCCATCAGCGCCCACCAGATCACCCGAAGTGTCTCGTAATCGAGCGGGATATGCATGTCCCGGCCTCCTTTATTCTGCAGGAAGCGGCGCAAAGCCGCTGTCACGGGTGGTCGCCGAACTCGGTTTGAGATCATCATGGGCCTCAACCGGGCCCTTACGGATCGTGGCAAGCATCAGTCGGACTTCGATGAAGGCCAAGGTGGAATAGAGCGCGGTGAAGCCAATGATCGTGGCCCAGACCTGTCCGATGGTGAGTGACGATACGCCAAGGAAGGTTGGCAGCACGCCGTCCACCGCCCAGGGCTGCCGCCCGATTTCTGCCAGCACCCAGCCAAATTCAATCGCGATCCACGGGAGCGGCATGATCGCTACCGCTACGCGCAGGAACCAGCGCCGCTCGAACTGGCAGGCCGAAGCGCAGTAGAAGGCCAAGGCAAAGAAGCCAATCAGGAAGAACCCGAGTCCTGCCATCAGGCGAAACAGCCAGAACATCACCGGGACGTTCGGAATGGTGTCCTTGGCAGCCACAAGGATCTGAGCATCGGTTGCCTGACGCGGATCGGCGATCTGTCGCTTGAGCAGCAGCGCATAGCCGAGGTCAGCCTTGTGCTGTTCAAAGGTTTCCCGCGCAGCCGGATCATTGCGGTTGAGCTTCAGTCGTTCGACCGCGTCATAGGCGATGATCCCGCTGTGGATCCTCTCATCGGCTTTCAGTACCAGTTCGTTGATGCCGACAACTTGCCCGGAGAGGCTCCGGGTCGAGATCAGCCCGAGCACATAGGGCACCTTGATTTCATAGCGCGTGGTGTGGGTTGCAAGGTCGGGAATGCCGAAAAGCGAAAGCCCTGCCGGTGCGGGCTCGGTCTCCCACATCGCCTCGATTGCGGCGAGCTTCATCTTCTGGTTGTCGGTCAGCGCATAACCGGACTCGTCACCCAGCACGACGACCGACAGCGATGAAGCCAGCCCAAAGGCGGAGGCCACCATCATCGAACGCTTGGCGACGGCAACCCACTTGCCTTTGAGCAAGTACCAGGCCGAGACACCCATCACGAACACCGAAGCGCAGACATAGCCAGCGCTGACGGTGTGAACGAATTTAGCTTGAGCAACAGGATTGAAGAGCACCGAATAGAAATCGGTGACCTCCATGCGCATGGTGTGCGGGTTGAAGCTGGAGCCAACGGGATTCTGCATCCAGCCATTGGCGATCAGGATCCAGAGCGCGGAAAGATTGGTGCCCAGCGCGACCATGAAGGTCACAGTGAGATGCCCGACCTTCGAGAGCCGATCCCACCCGAAGAACATCAACCCAACAAATGTCGCTTCAAGGAAGAAGGCCATCAGGCCTTCAATCGCCAACGGGGCGCCGAATATGTCACCGACATAGTGCGAATAATAAGACCAGTTGGTCCCGAATTCGAATTCCATGGTGAGGCCGGTGGCGACGCCGAGGACGAAGTTGATTCCGAAAAGCTTGCCCCAGAAGCGGGTCACCCGCCGCCAGATTGGCCGGCCCGTCATCACGTAGATGCTTTCCATGATGACCAGAAGGAACGAAAGACCCAGCGTCAACGGCACGAAGAGGAAGTGATACATCGCGGTCAGCGCGAACTGGAACCGCGAGAGTTCGACTACGGCCATATCCATCGTAGAGTTCCTTCGCTGACTGCGCCGGATGGGGCTCGACTCACGACACCCCTTCGTTTAGTGAAATTATGAATATAAGATTATGGTAATATGGAGTGGCCGTCAAGCCATCGAGTCGGAATTTATGCCTGCCACAGCGTCGGAGTTCTTTTCTGCGAAGTCATCTGGAGTGCGTCGGGCTGGCCTTTGGTGGAGCGCCGATACGCTCGGCGCTGCACTGTTTGCCGCAAGCCTTGCCACATGGCTTGGCGCTGGCATCGGCTCCGATTTGCCGCAACACAAGTTCTGGATCCTTATCGCGCTGGCGCTGAGCGGCACGATCCGCGCCGTCATTCAGGCCTCCGCCTCCCGGCAAGGCCAACACGCGGCCAATGTCATCAAGCAAGGCCTGCGGCGACGTCTATTTGAAGCGCTGCTGCCAACGGGCTTTCGACGCGGGCGCTTACCTGGCGAGGATCTGCGCACGGCGGTCGACAATGTCGAAGTCGCTGAAGGCTATGTCGGGCGATTTGCCCCGATCCGGTCGGCTGCCGTCTTAGCCCCGCTGATCTGTGCAGCGCTCGCGGCGCTGGCAAGCTGGGTTGCCGCAGCGATCATGTTGGCCACTTTGATCCCCTTCGCGATCGGCATGGCGCTGGCCGGAAGTGCCGCTCGCCTCGAAGCTGACCGGCAGTTTCTGGCGCTATCTCGCATGACCGGCCTGTTCGTCGACCGCGCTCGCGTGCTGCCAACAATTGTTGGCTTCGGCGCCGAAGAGCGTGTCACGCGGCAGATTGCAGACGCAGCTCGAGAAGTAGCCAATCGAACGCTTCTGGTCCTGAGGATTGCCTTCGTGTCGAGCGCAGTGCTGGAATTCTTCGCCGCACTCTCGGTAGCATTGATTGCGGTTTACTGCGGTTTTTCGCTGCTTGGCCTGCTGCCCTTCCCGGCCCCCGAACACCTCGATCTCGGCCGCGCTTTTTTCGTGCTTGCGATGGCGCCAGAGTTCTATCTCGGCATGCGCCGCATGGCGGCTGCTTATCATGAGAAGCAGCAGGGAGAGGCTGCGGCCCGCGAAATTCAGCCGGAGCTCGAACGCGCGGAAGCCCTGCTCAAGGCAATGGACGGCGCCATAGCCGAGGCTGGCCCAGTCATGATCGAAGACCTCGTCATTCGCTATGACGATGGCAGCTGCATCGGCCCAAAAACTGCCAGTTGGCCGGAGACAGGCCTCCATGTAATCACGGGACCAACCGGGGCAGGAAAATCATCCTTGCTCCACGCGTTGGCGGGAATGGTCCCCATCGCATCTGGCCGGATCGTCGCATCGGGCAAAACTGTTTCGCCGGGGAGCCTGAACGCCCATATCGGGTGGAGCGGGCAGCGCCCCTTCCTGCTGCCTGGATCACTGCAGGACAATATCCTGCTCGGAGCAAAGGAGTGTCCGGCACCAATCTGGCGTCAACTGGTGCGCAGACTTCGCCTGGACGACATGGTTGCCACACGCGGTGCCGAACTTGTCATCGATCCCGCCGGTGCCGGATTGTCCGGTGGAGAGAGGCGGCGCATCGGTCTTGCCCGGGCGATCCTCTCGGACAGGCCCATCCTGCTGCTCGATGAGCCCACTGCCGACCTCGACGCAGATACCGCCAATGAAGTGGTCGAAGTCTTGCTGGAAGTGGCGCGTACCCGCCTAGTCATTGCCGCGACACACGATCCGCTCCTGCTCGGTAAGGCGCGAAGCGAGGTGACCTACTCGTGATGCAAGACCTTCTCGCCATTGCAGGACGTGCACAGCGCCGCACCACCGTCACCGCCAGTCTGACCGGAATGATCGCCGCCCTTACCGGTGTTGCGCTTGTGGCGATCTCGGGCTGGTTTCTGACCGGCGCCGCGCTTGCAGGGGTTGGCGGCATCGTGGCAGTCCAGGCTTTCAATTATCTCCTGCCCAGCGCGGGAATTCGCGGCCTCGCGATCGCCCGCACCTTGTCGCGTTATTTTGAGCGGTTGCTAGGACACCGCGCTGCCTTGCTCACGCTTGCCGATCTACGCCCTAAGATTTTTGCACGGCTCGCTAGTGCCGGCATCGGTGAAATGACGAGCCGCGGCAGTGGCACGATCGCGGCGCACCTCGGCTCTGACATCGAAGCGCTCGAAGACCTGGCGATCCGGCGTGTCGCCATGGCAGGTGCCGCCGCTGGCGCGCTGGCTGGACTTGGCGCAGCGCTGTTGGCGGGGTTGGCTCCTGCCCTGATATTGACGATGGGTCTCGCGCTTGCGCTGCTGGGCACACGTTTGCTGGCACCCCGCCTGCTTTCCAAACCCTATCGCGCCCATGGCGACGCCCTTCAATCGCTCAAGGGACTATTTGCCGAGTATGCAGACTGCAGCATCGAACTGGCGCTCTACGGACAAGCCAAACGGGTAAGCGGGATCCTTGAAGCACAAGGTGAAGCTCTCGATCAGGCTCGCCTCGCCATCGTCAGGGGCGAAGGATTGCTGCAAGGTTTACAACTCGCGGTGGCCTCGTTGACGATCGCAGGAATGTTAGCGAGCATGCATGCGCCCCTTGCCATGCAGGCCCTTTCGGCCCTTGCGGGTGCCGGTGCATTCGAAGCCGTCGGCAGCCTGACCCATTCATTGCTGCAACGATCTCGAGTCGAGGCGGCGCTGTCACGCCTCGCCGCCATTGCCACCCTGCCTGCCCGAGCAAGCGAAGCTGGCAAATCATCGTGCTCAATTGGCGGATTGAAGCCCTCGATCAAGCTGGGTCAGGGTGACAAGGCGATCATTGCTAATTCTGGCGGGCGGGTCAGGATTGCCGGCCCCTCAGGCAGTGGCAAGACACGCCTTGTCATGAGCCTCGTCGGCCTGCGGCGAGATGCGCCTCAAACAATTCTGATGGGCGGAACCAATGTCACGCAGCTCGGCATCGAAGCCCTGCGGGATGTATTCGCTTTTTCAGCCCAGGACGCTCCGTTGATTGCCGGGACATTGGCGGACAACCTCCGTCTCGCTAAGCCCGGCGTCACCGAAGAAGCAATGTGGTCAGCGCTTGAGATCGCATGCCTTGCGGACACCGTACGCAGTATGCCTGAAGAACTGGAAACCTGGCTTGGACCCGATGGTGCAAGACTTTCGGGCGGACAGCGCAAACGTCTCTCGCTGGCGCGCGCGTTGCTTGCCGAGAAGTCCTGGCTGATCCTCGATGAGCCGAGCGAAGGTCTGGACTTCGCAACTGAACAGAAAATGGCGAGCAAGCTTGATGCTTGGCTTCGCATGACTGGTGCAGGGCTGGTTCTCGTCAATCACCGGCCCGGGCTAAACTGGCTGTCGAAGGATGTGCTGGAACTTTGAGCGTTCAGCCTCTGGGCTGCACGCGCGCGAACATGGCGGCACCTACGCGGCCGGGGGGAGACTTCGGTGACGCGGCTGTCGCTTCATCGGAAGCCGGTGCGGAACACAGGGCCGCAATGGCTGCGCCGATGCGCGCGAAAGCCTGCGGATTGAGCGAGTAGAAGATCTGCTTCGCATCACGTCTCGTATTCACCAGGTCTGCCTTGCGCAGAATCGCAAGCTGCTGGCTCAATGTGGACATTATGATGCCAGTTGCGCTGGCGACTTCGCCGACAGCGCGCTCCCCTCGTCCCAGTTCCCGCAGGATCGCCATCCGCGCAGGATGCCCTAGTACGCGGAAAATTTCGGCGATTTCATCGCCGTCATCGATATTCGCGCTCAAGATCGATCCTCCTCAATCTCCTTGTAGAACCAGCCCGTGGCGGTCTTGCTGGCGAACGCATCAGAGGCAAGAAAATCGGGGTGCGCCAGCAGCTTTTCACCCGGCTGCCATCCCTCTGGCGTAATCACCGAACCATCGGCCGTTCGCTTGAGTGCCGCCACAAGGCGCAGGATTTCCGCGACCGAACGGCCGACATTGATCGGATACCAATTGATCGCGCGGACAATTCCTTCGGGATCGATGACATAGACAGCCCGTACTGACGCAGCAGTGTCCGCTTCAGCTGAAACCATGCCGAAGGCACGCGCAATCTCGAGAGTGGGGTCCTCGACCACGGGGAAGGGTATTTTGACCCCGAAGTCATCATGCAGTGCCCTGATCCAGGCAAGGTGCGAGAAAAGGCTGTCCACCGAATGGCCGAGCAAAGCGCACCCAAGTGCGGAAAATCGGTCAGTTGCCCTGGCGAATGCGATGAATTCACTGGTGCAAACCGGCGTAAAGTCAGCGGGATGTGAGAAGAAGACCAGCCACTGGCCGCGGAACTGATTGAGCGTCACCATTCCTTCGGTTGAGCGTGCGGCAAAATCAGGCGCGCGCTCACCGATCCTGATGGCCGAAAGCTGGGCCGCGCTCAAATCCTGATCCACCATGCAACCTCAGCCATAATCAACATCAATTTATGATTTTATGCAAATGACGGTAAATGTGCAACACTGACCACCTTCTTGATTGCGCAAACCCAGCCAGCATGCATTGATGTAAGTCACAGGATCGGTGTGCCGACTTTGTCTCAAGGCGGCTCAGGGAAAATGCACTGGCAGGATCTCCACCGAGAGCGGGGTGTCATAGCCAATGCCGAAG
>JBGAIR010000018.1:0-48348 GCA_044225335.1 Novosphingobium sp.
GCATCATCGGGACGCTCGGCGCGCAGCCGGTCAACCAGATGACGGTTGGCGATCCGATCCCCTTCGGCCCCAAGCTGCTTGCCAGAGAATGCCCCGCCTTGTCGCAATGCCAGTAGCATCTGCCCGGCTTCCTGGGCCAGCCGGGCGGCCAGTTCGGCGTCACTCATATTTCCGGCATCCATGCGCCAACCACGCGTTCCACAATCATCCCGGCGGCATCTTCGGGGGTTATGCGGGTGGTGTCGATATGAATTTCCGGGCTTTCCGGCGCTTCATAGGGGCTGTCGATCCCGGTAAAGTTCTTGAGCTGACCGGAACGTGCCTTTTTATACAGGCCCTTCACATCGCGGCGTTCCGCCTCGGCCAACGGGGTATCAACAAACACCTCCACAAACTCGCTCTCGGGCAGCATCGCCCGCACCATCTCGCGCTCGGCGCGGAATGGGCTGATGAACGCGGTGAGCACGATCAGCCCCGCATCTGCCATCAGCCTGGCCACTTCACCAACCCGGCGGATATTCTCGATCCGGTCCGCCTCGGTAAAGCCAAGGTCGCGGTTGAGGCCATGGCGCACATTGTCGCCATCCAGCAGGAAGGTGTGCTTGCCCAGCGCATGCAGCCGCTTTTCGACCAGATTGGCGATGGTCGACTTGCCCGATCCCGACAGGCCAGTGAACCACAGCACCACCGGCTGCTGATGCTTCAGCCGGGCATGCGCCTCGCGCGTGATGTCCAGCGCCTGCCAATGCACGTTCTGGGCGCGGCGCAGACTGAAATCGGTGGCATTGGTCAGCTTGTCGATCAGGATGAACCCGCCCAACGCCCGGTTATCGGCATAGGCTTCGAACACCAGCGGCCGGTCGGTCGCCAGTTCGGCAACGCCAATCGCGTTCAGCCCCAGCGTCTTGGCTGCAACCTGTTCCAGGCTGTTCACGTTAACGGCGTATTTGGGCGGCTGCACCGTGGCCGTGACCATCTGCGTGCCCAGTTTCAGCCAATAGCCGCGCCCCGGAATCAGAGCATCTTCGCTCATCCAGACAAGGCTGGCTTCGAACTGATCGGCGACCTGCGGCGGCGCATCGGCGGCGGCGATAACATTGCCGCGCGAACAATCGATCTCATCCGCCAGACACAGGGTTACGGATTGCCCGGCAACCGCCTCATCCAGATCGCCATCCAGGGTTACGATCCGGCTGACCGTGCTGGTCTTGCCCGATGGCAGCACCCGCACCGCATCACCGGGGCGGACCGTGCCGCTGGCGATCTGCCCGGCGAAACCCCGGAAATCGAGATTGGGGCGATTGACCCACTGCACCGGCAAACGGAAATCGCGCGCCTGATCAGCGGTGCTGTCCAGCTCAACCGCCTCCAGATGTTCGATCAGGCTGGGGCCGGAATACCACGGCGTGTTCGCCGAAGGAGCAAGGGTGATATTGTCGCCCTTGAAACCTGAGATCGGCAGCGCGGTGAAACCGGCGATCCCGATTCCGTCAGCCAGCGCACGATAATCAGCGACAATGCGATCGAACACATCCTGGCTGTAATCAACCAGATCCATCTTGTTCACCGCCAGCACGATGTGGCGAATGCCGATCAGATGGCAAAGATAGGAATGTCGCCGGGTCTGCGTCAGCACGCCCTTGCGCGCATCGATCAGGATCACCGCAAGATCGGCGGTGGAGGCGCCGGTCACCATGTTGCGGGTATATTGTTCATGCCCCGGGCAATCGGCGACGATGAACTTGCGCTTTTCGGTGCTGAAAAAGCGATAGGCAACATCGATGGTAATGCCCTGTTCGCGCTCTGCCGCCAGCCCATCGACCAGCAGCGCGAAATCGATTTCCTGCCCCTGGGTGCCTTGGCGTTTGCTGTCGCTTTCCAGCGCCGCCAGCTGATCCTCGAAGATCATCTTGCTGTCATAGAGCAGCCGCCCGATCAGCGTGCTTTTGCCATCATCCACACTGCCGCAGGTGATGAAACGCAGCATGGTCTTGTGCTGGTGCCGGGCCAGATAGGCGTCAATATCCTCGGCAATCAGGGCGTCGGTCTGATAGGCTGATTGCTCGGTCATCAGAAATATCCCTGCTGCTTCTTCACTTCCATCCCCGCGCCGCCGGCATCCTTGTCGATGGCGCGGCCCTGGCGTTCGCTGGTGGTGGTGAGCAAGGTTTCCTGGATTACGTCTGACAGCGTGGCGGCAGTGCTTTCCACCGCGCCGGTCAAGGGATAGCAACCCAGCGTGCGGAACCGGATCGAGCGCTCCACCGGTACTTCGCCGGGGCGGAGGGGAAAGCGATCATCATCGACCATCAGCAACATGCCATCGCGCTCCACCGTGGGGCGGGGGGCGGCGAAATAGAGCGGAACGATGGGAATGCCTTCCAGCTGGATGTATTGCCAGACATCCAGCTCGGTCCAGTTGCTGATCGGGAACACGCGGATGCTTTCGCCCTTGTGCTTGCGGGCGTTATAGAGGTTCCACAATTCGGGGCGCTGGTTCTTCGGGTCCCAGCCGTGGCTGGCGCTGCGGAAACTGATGATCCGCTCCTTGGCCCTGCTCTTTTCCTCGTCGCGCCGCGCTCCGCCAAAGGCGGCATCGAACTGCCACTTGTCGAGCGCCTGCTTCAGCCCCTCGGTCTTCCACATATCGGTGTGCAGTGCGCCGTGATCGAAGGGGTTGATCCCCCGCTCCGCCGCTTCGGGATTCTGATGGACCAGCAGTTCCATACCGGATTCCCGCGCCATCCGGTCACGCAGCGCATACATGTCGCGGAATTTCCAGGTGGTATCGACATGCAGCAGCGGAAACGGCGGCGGCGCGGGATAGAAGGCCTTGCGCGCCAGGTGCAGCATCACTGCGCTGTCCTTGCCCACCGAATAAAGCATCACCGGTCGTTCCGCCTCGGCAACGACTTCGCGCATGATGTGGATTGCTTCGGCTTCGAGCCGCTGAAGATGGGTCAGGTTCGTGGTCATGGATCTGCTGCCGCCATCCCCCTAGCGACTGCGGCTGCGGAAAGCGACCATAGCATTTTTGCGGGCATGCCAAGCAAGGCTATAAATCCGCTCCGCTCTGCCGGGGGGGAGGGAAGAGCGGAGCGGCGGTTTTCGGCACCAGTCAGGAGGGTTCTTGGCAGTGAACCCTATGCGACCTGCTTGAGAATGGTGCCGAGCCGATCAAAAATCTCGTCAATCTGGCCCTTTTCGATAATCAGCGGCGGCGAGAGCGCGATGATATCGCCGGTAACGCGGATCAGCAGACCATCGTCGAAGGCGCGATGAAACACCTCCATCGCGCGCTTGCCCGGCGCGTCCGGTCGCGGTTCCAGCTCGATGCCGCCGATCAGCCCGATGTTGCGGCAATCGATCACATGCGGCTGGCCGCGCAGCGAATGCACCGCATCCGCCCAATAATCTTCCAGCGCAATCGCCCTTTCGAACAGGTTCTCATCCGCATAGATGCCTAGCGTTGCCAATGCCGCCGCCGAAGCCAGCGGATGCCCCGAATAGGTATAGCCATGGAACAGCTCGATTCCAGGTGCTGCGCTGTTCACGATGGTATCGTGAACCTCGCGCCGGGCCGCAACCGCCCCCATCGGCACGGTGGCATTAGTCAGCCCCTTGGCCATCGTGATCAGATCCGGGGTCACGCCAAAGCGCTCTGCCGCCGTCGCCTTGCCGACCCGGCCAAAGGCGGTGATCACTTCGTCAAAAATCAGCAGGATTTCATGGCGATCGCAAATTTCACGCAGCCGCTGAAGATAGCCCTGCGGCGGCACCAGCACGCCTGTTGATCCGGCCACCGGCTCAACAATCACCGCGGCAATCGTTTCCGCGCCATGCAGCGCCACGATCCGTTCCAGATCGTCAGCCAGCTCTGCCCCATGCGCCGGTTGACCGCGCGAATAGGCGTTGCGGGCAAGATCATGGGTGTGGCGCATATGATCGACGCCGGTCAGCAAAGTGCCGAACTGGCGGCGATTGCCGACGATCCCGCCCACCGAAATCCCGCCAAAGCCGACGCCGTGATAGCCGCGTTCGCGCCCGATCAGGCGAGTGCGCGACCCCTGTCCCCGCGCACGCTGATACGCCAGCGCGATCTTGAGCGCGGTATCGACCGATTCCGATCCGGAATTGGTGAAGAATATCCGGTCCAGCCCATTTGGCATCAACAGTGCCAGGCGCGACGCCGCTTCAAACGCCAGCGGATGCGCCAGCTGAAAAGTGGGGGCAAAATCCAGCCGGGCGGCAGCGTCACTGATCGCCTCGACAATTTCCTTGCGGCCATGCCCGGCATTGACGCACCACAGCCCGCCAGTGGCATCCAGCACCTGATGCCCGGCCACCGCCGTATAGTGCATTCCCTGCGCCGCGGCGAACATGCGCGGATTCGCCTTGAATCCGCGATTATCGGTAAAGGGCATCCAGAAGGCCGAGAGATCGTTCGGTTCGTGCATCCACTTTCCTGTGCCGGCGACGTTACTATCGGCCTTAGTGTTTTCTAGCGGGTGCGACTCACCATACCCGGCAGCGCGCCAAGATGCCATTCGGTTCATTGGACCGCACCCTATCGGAAACTCCGATAGCTTTCACCCTGACAATTCCCATTGGCATTGTTCTCCGCTGGGCGGCACTATGCCAAAATCGCCGCGATCCTGATTTCGCGAGACATAACAGGGAGGAACCGCAATGACGACAACATCCCGGCACAGGCTGGCATTGGCGGGAATAACCGCCGCGCTGCTGGCAATCCCCACTGCTGCCCACGCAGGCGAACCGGCTGCATCGTCCGGTCCATGGTCCATCGATGGCGAAGTGGGCGTTTTTTCCGATTATCGTTTTCGCGGACTGTCGCTGTCCGGAAAGGATCCCGAAGTAACCGCGGAACTTTCGGTCAGCCACGAATCCGGCTTTTATGCCAAGGCATGGGGATCGAATGTCGATCTGGGCAATGGTGCCGATGATGTCGAAGTTGATCTTTCGGCGGGCTGGTCGAAAGAGCTGGGCGGCGCCAATCTGGATGTCGGCGCGATCTATTATACCTATCCCGGCAATGGCAGCCTCAGCTATGTCGAGCTTTACTCTTCGCTCGGTTTCCCTGTGGGCCCTGCCACGATTACCATCGGCGCGGCCTATGCCCCAAAGCAGAACCATATCGGCGGCAGTGACAACACCTATGCCTACATCTCCGGTGAGCTGCCGATCAAGGACACGCCGCTTTCGCTGCATGGCACTTTCGGCTATGAAGACGGCGCATTTGCGACCGGCAAGCGCGATTGGGCGATCGGTGCCAGCTACGATCTGGGCAGTGGCTTCACCGCCGGGCTGGATTATGTCGATACCGCCCATTCCCTGAGCCCGATGGGCAAGGCGACCGTGGTAGCATCGCTGAAGAAATCTTTCTGACCATCACGGGCGGGCGGTATTCAGCCGCCGCCCGCCAACCATAGAGATCATCATGACTGCCGATATCGCCAGCTGGATCAGGGAACGCGGGATCAGCGAGGTGGAATGCATTGTTCCCGACATGAACGGGATTCAGCGCGGCAAGGTGCTGCCTGCGGGCAAGTTCCTGAAAAGCGTCAATGATCGCACACTGCGCATTCCCGGCAGTGTCTTTATCGTGACCGTAACCGGCGGCTATCCCGAAGATATCGAGCATATCGTACCCGATTTCGATCCTGACCTGTTCCTGGTGCCCGATCCCGGCACGATCCGCGAGGCACCGGGGTTCAAGACGCCGACCGCCTATGTCATCGCCGATGCCTATCACGCATCGGGCAAGCCGGTGGATATTGCCCCGCGCCAGATCCTGAAGAAGGTGCTGGCACTTTATGAGGCAAAGGGCTGGCAGCCGGTCATCGCGCCGGAGGCAGAGTTCTATCTCGTGTCCCGCAATCTCGATGCCGATTTCCCGCTGGTGCCGCCGCCGGGCCGGTCCGGCCGCGCTGAAACCGCCAGCGAAGCCTTCGGGCTGGAGGCGCTGAGCGAGTTCGAGGATTTCATCGAGCAGATCTATGACTGGTGCGAAAAGGCGGAGCTGAACATCGATACGATGATTCACGAGGCTGGCGCCGCCCAGCTGGAGGTAAACTTCATCCACGGCGATCCGCTGGCGCTGGCCGATCAGGTGCTGCTGTTCAAGCGCATCGTACGGCAGGTGGCGATGGAGCATGATGTCTATGCCACCTTCATGGCCAAGCCGATGGCGGATCAGCCGGGCAGCGCCATGCATATCCACCAATCGGTGCTGAACGCCGAAACCGGGCGCAATATCTTTTCCACCGCCAATGGCCGCGACAGCGCGCTGTTCCGCAGCCATATCGCCGGACTGGTGCGGCTGATGCCGCAGGTGCTGCCGATGGTCGCCCCCAATGTGAATTCATTCCGCCGGATGCGCCCCGATACCGCCGCGCCGATCAACGTGCATTGGGGCAGCGACAATCGCTCCTGCGGGTTCCGCGTGCCGATTTCGGAGGCCAAGGATCGCCGCATCGAAAATCGACTGCCCGGCGCGGATTCCAATCCCTATCTGGCGATCGCCGCGTCGCTGGTCTGCGGCTATATCGGCATGGTTGAGCGGATGCAGCCGCCCAAGATGCTGACCGGCAACGCCTATAACCGCGCCCGCACCCTGCCGCGCACGCTGGAAGCCGCGCTGGACCGGTTCAGCCATTGCAAGCCGGTGCGCCAGCAATTGGGCGAGGATTTCTTCGAGGTGTTCTACGCCATGAAGGATGCGGAGCTTTACGCCTATCAATCGGTCATCAGCTCGTGGGAGCGTGAACACCTGCTGCTGAAGGTGTAGCCATGACGCCCCACGCGCCGTCCTATTATGCGGCAAGCGCCTCCCCCTTCCCCGCTCAACCGGTTCTGCAAGGCGAAGCCAGCGCCGATGTTGTGGTGGTCGGCGGCGGCTTCACCGGGCTTTCCGCCGCGCTCCACGCTGCCGAGGCGGGTTTTTCGGTCGTACTGGTGGAGGGAAAACGGATCGGCTGGGGCGCATCGGGACGCAGCGGCGGTCAGATGATCCCCGGCATGCGCTGGGGCGCGGATGAATTGCTGGCCCGCTTCGGCGAAGAACCGACCCGGCAGATGCTGGTCGCCGCAGATGAGGCAAACGCGCTGGTGCGCGGCCGGATCACGCGCCATGCCATCGCCTGCGATCTGCGTGATGGCCACTATCATGCCGCGGCCAAAGCTTCGCATTATGACGACATCGCCCGCGAGCTGGCCGCGCGCGAACGCCTGCTGGGCGATCAGGGCTGCCGGATGGTGAGTGCACAGGATAGCCCGGCGATGGTTGCCAGTCCGCTCTATCACGGCGGCATGTTCGATCCTGGCGGCGGGCATCTCCACCCGCTCAACTATGCGCTGGGGCTGGCGCGGGCCGCGCTGGATGCCGGGGTGCGGATATTTGAGGAGAGCCCGGTCGGCCATATCGATCATGGCAGCGAAACTGGCGGTCCGGTGCGCGTCATCACGCCGCAAGGCAGCGTTACCGCCCGATATGGGGTGATGGCCTGCGATGCCTTCATGGGCAGTCTGGACAAGCGGCTGGGGGCGATGACCATGCCGGTCGCCAACTACAACGTCGCCACCGCGCCGCTTGATCCGGCGCAGGCCGCCGCGCTGATTCCCAGCGGCGCAGCGGTGGCGGACAGCAAATTCGTGCTCAACTATTATCGCCTGTCCGCCGATAACCGGCTGATCTTTGGCGGCGGAGAGAAATACTCGCCGCGTCCGCCCGCCGATATTCCCGGCTTTGTCCGCCCCTATCTGGAAGGCGTATTCCCCCAGCTGCGCGGAGTGCAGATCGATTACGCCTGGGGTGGGCTGGTCGGGGTGACGCTGAACCGACTGCCGCATTTCGGGCGGATCGGGCAGAGCTTTTTTGCGCATGGCTGGTCCGGCCACGGGGTGCTGCTGACTACGCTGGCCGGCAAGCTGATTGCCGAGGCGATGACCGGAACCGTGCAGCGTTTCGATCTGTTCGCTGCGCTGCCATCGCGCGCCTTTCCCGGTGGCCCGCTGCTGCGCCATCCGCTCTATGTCGCCGGGATGCTCTGGTACGCGCTGAGGGACCGCCTGTGATTGCAGATACCGCCATCAACCGCATGATCGCTGCCGAGCGGGAGCGTTTCATCGCCGCCAATCCCAAATCCGCCGCGCTGGGGCAGGCGGCAGCGCGGCATTGGCACCGGGGCGTGCCGTTTCACTGGATGCTCGATTGGGGCACGCCCTTCCCGCTGTTCGCGGCGCGTGCGCAGGGGGCAGAACTGTGGGACGTGGACGGCCATCGCTATGATGATTTCTGCCTGGGCGATACGGGATCGATGTTCGGCCACTCCCCTGCCCCGGTTGCCGATGCCATTGCCCGGCAGGCGCATGAGGGGCTTACCTATATGCTGCCCACCGAAGACGCGGTGGTGGTAGCCGATGAGCTGGCCAGGCGTTTTCTGCTGCCGTTCTGGCAGGTAACCTCCAGCGCCAGCGAGGCAAACCGCGCGGTGATCCGCTGGTGCCGGGGGATTACCGGACGCGACAAGATACTGGTGTTCAACGGCTGTTATCACGGCGCGGTGGATGATGTGTTCGTCGATCTGCGCGATGGCGCACCCCAACTGCGCGGCAGTCTGGTCGGGCAGGTTTACGACATGCGCGAACATACGCGGGTGATTGAATTCAACGATCTGCTCGCGCTGGAAGCGGAACTGGCCAAGGGTGATGTCGCCTGCGTGCTGACCGAACCGGCGCTGACCAATGTCGGCATGGTACTGCCCGATCCCGGTTATCTGGAGGCGATGCGCGCGCTCTGCACGCGCCATGGCACGCTGCTGGTATTCGATGAGACTCACACGATTTCCACCGGCTATGGTGGGCATACCGCCGCACACGGCCCGCTGCCCGATCTGTTCGTGCTGGGCAAGCCGGTGGCCGGCGGCGTGCCCTGCGCCGTCTATGGCTTTTCCGCCGAAGTCGCAGACCGGATGGAGCATTGCCGCGCCGAAGGGGAAACCGGCCATTCCGGCATCGGCACCACCCTGTCCGCCAATGCGCTGGCGCTGGCGGCGATGCGCGCCTGCCTGACCGGGGTGATGACGCCGCAAGCCTATGATCACATGCTGCCGCTGGCCGAACTGCTGGCCCAGCGGCTGCGCAGCGTGATCGCCGGGCGCGGGCTGGATTGGCATGTGACACATATTGGCGCGCGCGGTGAATTCATCTGCGCCGCCGCCCCGCCGCGCAATGGCACCGAGGCGCGTGCCGCCATGCAGGGGCCGCTGGAACATGCCATCCATCTGTTCCTGATCAATCGCGGGGTGCTGATCGCCCCCTTCCACAACATGACCCTGGTCTGCCCGCAAACCACCGAAGCACAGGTGGAGCGGCTGGCCCAGACCCTTGACGAATGCCTGCTTTCGCTGATCGGATGATACCCATGACCCAAACACCCAAGAGTTCCGCCCAGATCGCCCCGCTTGCCGAGGCCGAGGCCTTTTTCGCCGCCAATCCCGATGTCGATGCGGTGGACATCATCTTCACCAACATGTGCGGGGTGCCGCGCGGCAAGCGGCTGCGCAAGCATGAGGTGCTGGCGGTGTATGAAAGCGGGCGCTTCCTGCCCGGTTCGGCGCTCATCGTGGACATCACCGGGCGCGATACCGAGGAAACCGGGCTGGTCTGGGAAGATGGCGATGCCGACCGCCGCATACTGCCGGTGCCGGGCACGCTGGTCCGCGCTCCCTGGCTGGGCGAACATGCCGGGCAGTTCCTGACCAGCTTTTACGAGCTTGATGGCACCCCCAACGATCTTGACCCCCGCCATGTGTTGGGCCGGGTGGTCGATGCTCTGGCCGCTGACGGGCTGACCCCTGTGGTGGCGGTAGAGCTGGAGTTCTTCCTCGTCGATGTGCGCGGCGGCAAGGTGGAACCCGCGAAGAGCAAGGTCACCGGCCACCGCAGCCTCGACAATCAGGTCTATGGCCTGCGCGAGCTGGAGGATTTCAAACCCTTCCTTGATGATCTCTACACCGCCTGCGATGCCCAGAATATCCCGCTGGAATCGGCGATTTCCGAATATGCTCCCGGCCAGTTCGAGCTGACCCTGCGCCACAAGGCCGATGCGCTGCGCGCCACTGACGAAGCCAATATGTACAAGCGGCTGGTCAAAGGCGTGGCGGTGAAGCACGGCTTTGAAGCAACCTTCATGGCCAAACCCTTTGCCGATCAGGCTGGCAACGGCATGCATCTGCATATTTCCATGGCCGATGCCAGCGGGGCGAATGCCTTTGCCAGCGATGATCCGCAGGGCACGCCGATGCTGCGCCAGGCCATTGCCGGAATGAAGACCGCCCTGGCTGATTCCATGGCGATCTTCGCCCCCAACGCAAATTCCTATCGCCGGTTCCGTGCCAACAGCTATGCCCCGGTCGCGCCGACCTGGGGAGTCAACAACCGCACCGTGTCACTGCGCATCCCTGCCGGGCCGCCAGCCTCACGCCATGTCGAACACCGCGTCTGCGGGGCGGATGCGCCGCCGACGCTGGCGCTGGCCGCTGTGCTGGCCGCGATGCACCACGGCATCCGCGAAAAGCTGGATCCCGGTCCGGCAGTGGAAGGCAATGGCTATGAACATCCCGATGCGCAGGTAAAGCTGCCCAACAACTGGGCCACCGCCATCGACGCCTTTGAAGCATCACCACTGATGAACGCCGCCCTGGGTGAGCGTTTCGTGAAGAATTATGCCATCGTCAAACGCGTCGAAATGGCAAACTTCATGGCCGAGGTGACCGAGCTGGATTACACTTGGTATCTGCGCAACGCGTAAGGCTCAGCCGCGTTCAAGCTCCTGGGGGTAACTCCCCAGGATGCGCAGATCCTTGCAATGGAACGCCAGCTCTTCAATCGCCCGGTCCACTGCCGGATCGCCCGGCGCGCCAACGATATCGGCATAAAAAGTGGTCGCCGCGAAGCTTGCACCTTTCTGATAGCTTTCCAGCTTGGTCATGTTGACGCCATTGGTGGCAAAGCCGCCCATCGCCTTATAAAGCGCGGCGGGGATATTCTTCACCTCAAAGACAAAGGTGGTCATCGCGGTTTTGTCGATCAGCGCGGCCGGATCGAGCGGCTCACGCGCGAGCACCACAAAACGGGTGGTGTTGTCCGCCGCATCCTCGATCTGCGTATCAATCGTCTTCAGGCCATAAAGCTCTGCCGCAATCGGTGGAGCCACCGCGCAGGCAGCCGGATCGCCCAGCTCTGCGACATAGGCCGCAGCGCCGGCGGTGTCGGCATAGGACATCGGCACAATGCCCCGTTCGCGCAGATAATGCCGTGTCTGCCCCAGCGCCTGAGGGTGGCTGTAAGCCGCGGTGAACGGCCCATCGCCCAGCGCCATCAGGGCATAGCTGATCGGCACGAAATGCTCACCCGTGATGAACAAACCGCTTTCGGGCAGCAGAAAATGAATATCGGCAACGCGGCCATGCTGTGAATTTTCGATCGGAATGATCGCCTTGCCCGCCCGGCCTTCGCGCACGGCATCGATTGCGTCTTCGAAGCTGAAACAGGGGAAAGGCAGGCAGTCCGGATCGAATTCCAGCGCCGCGCGGTGCCCATTGCAGCCGGGTGCGCCCTGAAACGCCACCGCCCGCGCCGGATCGGCAACAGCGGTCTGGGTCATCTGATCGACAAGAGCGGCGGCGGGCGCAGGATAGGAATGCATGATAGCGCCGCCCTAAGACGCTGTTAGCGCGCTTACAAGTCCGCAGCCTTCATCGCGAAAATCGAGACATGCGGCTGATGCGCCGCCATGCGCGCCAGCAGCAGATCCAGTTCCGGTTCGGCAATGATGATATTTTCATGCGCAGGGCGAATGAAACCCACCTCGATCATGTGGCGATTAAAGGCCAGCAGGTGGTCGTAAAAGCCAAAGGCATTGAGCAGCCCGACCGGCTTGGCGTGATAGCCCAGCTGCGCCCAGCTGACCGCCTCCCACAATTCATCCATGGTCCCGACCCCGCCCGGAATGGTGATGAAGCCATCGGACAGATCGGTGAAGGCGGCCTTGCGTTCATGCATATTGGCGACCACGCGCAGTTCGGTGCAATCGTGATTGGCCACCTCGCCCGAAACCAGTGCTTCGGGAATGATGCCGATTACCTCTCCGCCATGATCCAGCGCGCCCGATGCCACCGCCCCCATCAGCCCCAGCCGGCCACCGCCGTAAACCACGCCAATTCCGCGTCGCGCCAGTTCGGCACCAACTTCACGCGCCAGTTCCATATAGCGCGGATCGGCGGGCGTGGCCGACCCGCAATAAACGGCCAGTCTTTTCACTTCATACCCTCCAGCATCTGCCTGGCCGTCAGCCTTGCGCTGGCGATCACCCCCGGCACCCCGGCCCCGGGCCGGACACCTGCGCCGACCAGATAGAAGTTGCGGATCACATTGTCACGATTGGACAGCCGCAGCGCGCCATCCTGCAACCGGCTGGGATAGGGTCCGAAGGCGCTGCCCGCCCAGCTGTTCAGATCCATCGCAAAATCGCGCGGCGACTGGTGGAAACGGGTGATGATCCGGTCTGGCAGATCAGGGATCAGCCGCCGCCCGATCTCATCGAGCACGCGCTGTTCCAGCATCGGTCCGATCACCTCCCAGTCTATCGGTAGCTGCGCCCGGTTGGCCACCGGCACCACCGCCTGAAACAGGCTTTTGCCCGGCGGGGCCAGGCTGGGATCGGTGATCGTCGGGTGATGCAGCGCGATCATCATATCCTGCGCCAGCACGCCATGATCGAAGATATCGGCCAGCAGCGCGCGATAGCGCGGGCCGAACAGCATCATTTGATGCGGGATCCCCGGCCAGCTGCCCTCAACCGCGAAATGCACCACGAACAGCCCGCAGGACCAGCGCCGCCGCGCCAGCTTGCGGGCGAGCTTTCTGCCGCGCTGATCATCGCCCAGCAGCTTGCGATAGGTTTGCATCAGATCGGCATTGCTGGCCACGGCATCGAAATGTCCGCGCCAACCGCTTTCGGTCTCAATCTCGCTGGCCCGGTTACCCACCGTGTGAATGCGCGAAACCGGATCGTGCAATCGCAGCACCCCGCCCAGCCGCCCGAAATGCGCAACCATGGCGCGCGTCAGTTCGCGCATTCCGCCCTGAACGCACCAGCCGCCGTTGCGCATGGCCGCAGCCAAGACCTGCACCCACAGCGCGCTGGCCTCCACGGGGTTGGCCCCATGCAGCAATGCAGGAGCAGTCAGCGCTTCGCGCAGATGCTGGTTCTGCACATGATGCGCCACCATTCCGTATAGCGAACGCCAGGCCTGATTGCGCACCATCGGCTGAACCCGCCGCGCCAGCGCTGACAGGCCGCCGCTGCCACCATCCGCCAACGCAGCAAATCCATCTCGCCGGACCGCTTCACCATAGCGCATCAGATCGTCAAACCCGGCAAGATCCTGCGGGGCGATCCGCGCCACTTCGCGCACCATGGCGGCTTCATCGCCAGACCAGTCGAATTGCGTGCCATCAGGCCAGTTGTACCGGCACAGCGGGTTCACCGGCAGCAGAGTTACATCGTCATCCAGCACATGGCCCGACAGCGCCCACAGTTCTCGCAGGCTGTCCGGATCGGTCAGCACCATCGGCCCGCTTTCAAACTGCAGCCCGTCCTGCTCGATCACGCTGGCACAGCCGCCCACCTGCGCGCGCGCCTCGATCACGGTGGTGTCAATTCCCGCAGCCTGCAAACGGATCGCCAGGGCCAGTCCGCCCAGCCCAGCCCCGACCACGCAGGCGCGGCGCGTCGCTGATGCAGCGCCCATCGCCACCGGCCCCGCAGCCGATGGCGTGGCGGGTTTCGGGCTCTCGGCAGTTGAGGCCTTTTTCTTCATGCAAATGCTCCGCTGCGGCCACAATAACCGCGCGATAGTCTGGCGAGCCCGTTCATATTGGCTACGGTTGTAGCCGCAGCTTTGCCGCTTGCAAACGGACTTGGCGAAATGGCTTCAACCGGTCAGGATGCGGGCAATGGATATCGCAAATGCCGATTTGGGCGATGCTGCTGAAATTGCAGCAATCTATGCCCATCACGTCCGCCACGGAACCGCGAGTTACGAGGTTGTGCCACCCGATGTCGATGACATGACGCAGCGCATGGTCAAGGTGATTGAGGCGGGATGGCCATGGCTTGTCGCCCGCGATGCGCAGCGAATCATGCTGGGTTATGCCTATGCCAGCCAGTTTCGCGATCGGGCTGCCTATAGCTTTGCCTGCGAAAACAGCATCTACATCCGTCATGACAGGCGCGGCGAAGGCATTGGCAAGGCCTTGCTCGGCGCGCTGGTCGAAGCCGCTGAGAACGCTGGCTTTCGCCAGATGATCGCGGTGATTGGCGGAGGAGAACCGGCATCGGTCGCGCTTCATGCAGCTGGCGGATTTGCCCATGCCGGCACGCTGCACGGCATCGGTCGCAAGCATGGGCGCTGGCTTGATACCGTCTATATGCAGCGCGCTTTGGGCACAGGCGATGGCACCGCGCCAACAAAAGAGCCGGAATGACACAGTCACGGTGATGCCTGATCGCGGCGTTGCCATCGCTTTGGCAGGCTGGCGCTTGATCCGGAATTGATCCCGGTCAATGCTTGCGTTGCGTTTCGAGTCGAAACCCATTGTGATGGCGGAACACCGCCGGGCAACAACGGAGAGAGAGCGATGGCTACGGCAGCAATACAGCCAGCAGATAATTCCAGTCACGTGGACGTTTTGATCGTTGGCGCGGGCATTTCTGGCATTGGATCCGCCTTTCATTTGCAGCAGCAATGCCCCGGCCGCAGCTATGCCATCCTGGAAATGAAGGACACCTTCGGGGGCACCTGGGAAACCCACAAATACCCCGGCGTGCGCTCTGACTCCGATCTTTACACCTTTGGCTATCGCTTCAAGCCGTGGGTGGGCGCCCCCATCGCCAGTGCGGCGGAAATCCTGAAATACATGGGCGATGTGATCGAGGAAAACGGCATCGCCCCGCATATCCATTACGGCCACCGCATCACCGGCTGCAGCTGGTCGAGCAAGGACAATCTGTGGACGGTGACTGCCCAGCGCAAGTCAGACGGGGCCAGCGTCAGCTTTACCGCCAATTTCCTGTGGATGTGCCAAGGCTATTACGATCACGAAAAGCCCTATATCCCCGATTGGCCCGGCATGAACCAATACAAGGGCCTGTTCATCCATGCCCAGCTGTGGGACCCGAAAATCGATTACAAGGGCAAACGGGTTCTGGTGATCGGATCGGGCGCGACCGCCGCCACGGTGATTCCGGAATTTGCCAAGGATGCAGCCCATGTCACCATGCTGCAGCGTTCCCCCACCTATTTCTATTGCAGCGAAAACAAGAACGAGCTGGCTGACCGCCTGCGCGAGATCGGGATTGATGAACCGACCATCCACCGCGTGGTGCGTGCCCAGATCATGCATGATCAGGATGTGATGACCAAACGCTGCATCGAAGAACCCGATGTGGTGTTTGAAGAACTGAAGATGCTGGTCCGCGCGTTCACCGGCAAGGAAGATTTTCCGTTCGAGCCGCATTTCACGCCCAAGTACCGGCCCTGGCAACAGCGGCTGGCATTCTGCCCCGAAGGCGACATTTTCCGCGCCGCCGTTGCCGGCAAGCTGACGGTCGTGACGGACGCGCTGGAAACATTCACCGAAAAGGGCGTGCGCACCGCATCGGGCGAAGAGATCGAAGCGGATATCATCGTCGCCGCCACCGGCTTTCGCCTGTCGGTCATGGGGGACATTCCCTTCGCTGTGGATGGCACACCGGTCAACTGGGCCGATACTGTCAACTATCGCGGCATGATGTTCACCGGCGTGCCCAATCTGGTTTGGGTAATGGGCTATTTCCGGGCGAGCTGGACGCTGCGCGTGGATATGCTGGGCGATTTCGTCTGCAACCTGCTCAACCATATGGATACCAAGGGCGCGAAGCGTGTTGAGGTGGCCCTGCGCGATCAGGATCAGGGCATGCAGCTGGCACCCTGGATCGAGGCGGACAATTTCAATCCCGGCTATCTGATGCGCGGCCTCGATCAGATGCCGCGCCGGGGCGACAAGCCCGAATGGCGGCACAATCAGGATTACTGGGCCGAAAAGGACCAGATTCCGAAGACCGATCTGGAAGGCAGCGAATTTCTGTACGATGGCATTCGCGCCGGGACGAGCAAGGCACAGGAAGCTGTGCCCGCCTGATTGGTCCAGGACAGTTCCGGCTCTGCTTGTTGCAGGAGCCGGATACAAGAAGGCCGGGGAAACATGCGGTGTTTCCCCGGCCTTGCTGTTTTCGGCGGGGCCCGCACCCTGCGGTGCACGCCCCGTCGGCTCGGATCAGAACCCGAAGGTTACGCCAACACGGCCGGCAGTCTTGCCGCCCTTGTTGAAGCCGGTGGCGACACCGGCGTTCAGCGCAACATTATCCGAAACCAGCGCGTTGATCTGCAGCGCACCGGCATGGGCACCATCATAGGTGCCGACGTTTGCAGTCACGTTGAACTTCGAGTTCGGCAGGAAGGTGGCGCCGCTCAGCGCAACCGCGACTGCGGTCGATGCGCGGGTATAGTCTTCCAGACGGTCAACGCGATTTTCCAGATTACCGACACGGTTGTTGATCGCCAGATCCGCCGCAGCACGAGCGTTTTCTTCCGCCGCGATGCGGTTAGTCAGCGTGGTGTCCGCAGCCGCACGCGCGGTTGCTTCAGCCGATACCGCAGCGATGCGGGCATTGGTTTCATTGGTGAGACCGGTCTGCAGGGCTGCATCGCCAGCAACGCGGGCGTTGGTTTCCGCCGTATCAGCAGCAGCACGGGTTGCCGCTTCGGCGTTGATGTTGTTCTGCAGCGTGGTGTCACCGGCAATGCGCGCGGCGGCTTCGGCGTTGATGTTGTTCTGCAGGGTCGTATCGGCAGCAGCGCGCGTGGCAGCTTCTGCGTTGATGTTGTTCTGCAGGGTCGTATCAGCAGCAGCGCGCGTGGCAGCTTCTGCGTTGATGTTGTTCTGCAGGGTCGTATCAGCAGCCGTACGGGCAGCCGCTTCGGCCGTGATACCAGCCTGCAGAGTTGCATCACCGGCGATCCGGGCGGCGGCTTCTGCATCCAGTTGCCCCTTGTTCACCGCGTCGGTTGCTGCCGTGCCATTGGCAACATTGGTGATCCGACGTTCCGCGCCAGCAGCACCAACCGAAACGGTGTTGATCTGATCAGCGACCGAGCCGACACCAATCGCCACCGAATTCTGGGCCGATGCGTTGGCATCCTTGCCCAGTGCGGTGCTGTCCTGCGCGCTGGCAACAGCGCCAACGCCGATGGCGGTAGCGTTGGTTCCCGAGGCATTGGAGAGATAGCCAAATGCCGACGAGCTGGTGCCGGTAGCAGATGAGGTATGGCCCACAGCGGTGGCGGTAATACCGCTGGCATTCGATGCCTGACCAACAGCGGTAGTGGCGAGACCCGTTGCCTGTGCGTTACCGCCAATCGCGCTAGACTGCGCCCCGGTTGCCGATGCGCCGAAGCCTGCCGCAACATTGCCGTCGCCGTTGGCAGTGCTGCCATTACCCAGCGCGATTGCGCCGATGCCGGTAGCGGTGTTATCCGCACCGATGGCAACCGCGCCTGCGCCGGTCGCGGTGTTGGGATCACCGATCGCGACGGCGCCATTGCCGGTAGCGGTCTGGCCGTCACCAATCGCGACAGCTCCGGTGCCGGTTGCAGATGAGCCATTGCTACCGATCAGCACGGCGTTGGCGCTGCTGGTGGTTAATCCAGAACCGATGACGATCGCATTGTCAGCCAGCGCATTGCTGTCAGAACCGACAACGACGCCGCCGACACCGCCGACATTGGCATTGGCACCGATTGCGGTTGCCCCGTTCTGATTGGCTTCGGCACGCCCGCCAACAACGGTAATATTGGATCCGGCATTCACCGGATCGCCGGGTGTATTGAAGTTAAATCCCGTTCCTGCGCGCGAAGTACTGCCAATAGCAACGGTGTTGGATCCGGCTGAGGCGGCACCAGCGCCAATCGCGGTCGCGGCATTAATTCCCGTAGCGAGAGTATTGATTGTACCGCCGAACCTTGCCTGCGCGGTGTTGCCGATAGCAACTGCATTGTCTTGAGCAACGGTATTATAGCCGACGGCTGTAGAAGCAAATATCGTATTGGTACCGCTCGGCCCGATAGCCTGCGCGCCATCACCCACAGCAACACCGCCAGCCTGGCTGGCATCTGAATTTACGCCGCACTCGGTTGATGAGGTACCTGCGCCGACATTGCAGGGCGCGGTGGCATCGGCGAACGCGGGTGTCGCAATAACCAGCGCCAGAGCGGTGGCCACGCCAGAACTTGCAGCGACCTTCAGAAGATACTGAGTTTTCATCGAAAAGCTCCTCGATCGGTTAGACAAATCATCCCTCTCGCAAGAACCGACCCGGCCTTACGTGAAAAAATGACAAATTTGTTGCAAACCCGATTGAGTAGGCCGCTGCCCGCAGCCATTTATGCGATGAAAATAAGCTGTTCCATTTTGGAGTCAATCTTCATTAACGAATTGCTTCAACATAATCCGTTGCAAGCATTTCCGCTGGGTGGCTTATAGCTAACTTGCACCGCCCTAATTTTCTACATCATTGAAAAGATGACAATTCAATCCGCTTGCGCAACGCAGTCGCCCCGTTCTAATGAAGCACGGCAGACAAGGGACAATTGGCACATGTGGCATAAAACAGGACATTGGCAGCAGTCTGGCTTGGCCTTCCTGATGGCTGCACAGGCCTCTGTGACGCTTGCGCAGACCCCTCCCGCGGCAACAGCACGCCCGGTCGTTCAACCCGTGGCTGGCCAGCAAAAACCTGCCACACTTCAAGCCACCACACCAACCAGCGCCGCGCCGCCTGCCCCCAACATCAATCGCACCGATTTTATCGCGACGATGGACGCCGAATTTCGCCGCAAGGATGCCAATGGCGATGGCAAGCTGACGCGCGCCGAGGTTGAAGAGTTTGAGCGCGCCGCCGCTTTGCAACAGGCATTGATCCGCAACCGCGATCTGTTCATCCAGCTTGATACTGATCGCAACGGGCAACTCTCGCTGGCCGAGTTTCAGAAACTGGTGCCGCCGCAGCCCCTGCCGGATGTTCGTCCGACGATGAATCGGTTTGACACCAACCATGATCAACAGATAAGCCTGATCGAATATCGCGCTGCCACGCTGGCGAATTTCGACCGGCTTGATACCGATCATGATGGCGTAGTCACCCCGGCGGAAATGAACGCCGGCGGCATTGCTCCAACCGGCCGCTGAACAAACCGTCAACCGCTCGATTTTGCGCAGGCACCGATTTACACGGCCATCGCTTTGCGCCAGACTGGTTGCGATGAGCAACGCAATTATCTGGTGGGGCGGCGTCCGTCCCGAGCTGGAGCCGCTGACCACCGTTGGCAGTGGCGCCCTTCCCTCTCACCTCGGTATCGAATTCGTCGATTGCGGCGATGACTGGATTCGCGCGCGCATGCCGGTCGATGAACGGACCTGGCAGCCGTTCAAGCGGCTCCATGGCGGCGCTTCGGTGGCGCTGGCGGAAACGATCGGCTCCATGGCGGCGACCTGTTGCATCGACCGCGAAAAGCAGGTTGCCGTGGGCATGGAAATCAACGCCAATCACGTCCGCCCGGCCTATAACGGCTGGGTCTATGCCACGGCCCGGCCCGAGGCGATTGGCCGCACCACGCATGTCTGGTCGATCCGGATCGAGGATGAGGCAGGCAAGCTGGTCTGCATCTCGCGCTTTACGGTGGCGGTGATCCCGATTGACCGCAAATAGCCGTGATCGGCAAAAGATAAGCAAATAACAAAAGGGGATTGGATGTTCGGGAAACTGGCCTTGCCGCTGATGTGCGCGCCGATGAGCTTTGCCTCATCCGTGCCGCTGACCACCGCATGCATGAAGGCGGGCGTGATCGCTGGCTGGCAGGGCGGCACCTATACGCCGTTCGACGAGTTTGAGCGCTACCTTGCCGCGCTGCAGGACACGGATGGCGCACCCCCGATCGTCAACCTGCCCAGCCGCATCGCCAGCGAGGAAACAGGAGAGGCCAAGCTGGCGCTGCTGGAGCAGCACCGCGCGCCGCTGGTGCTTTCCAGCCTGGGCGATCCGTCGCGTCTGGTCGAGCGTGTGCATGGCTGGGGCGGACGCGTGATTCAGGATGTCACCACGCTGCGTCATGCCGAAAAGGCGCTGGAAGCTGGGGTTGACGGCCTGATGCTGACCTGCGCCGGGGCGGGCGGACATACCGGCTTCGTCACCCCCTTTGCTTTCGTACCGGCCATCCGCCGCCTTTATGACGGATTGCTGATCGTTGCGGGCGGCATCGCCGATGCCGCAGGCATTGCCGGGGTGCTGGCGCTGGGCGGCGATATCGCCTGCATGGGCACGCGCTTTATCGCCACGCCGGAAAGCGGGGTGGTATCAGGCCATCGCAGCATGATTGCCGATGCCGGGATCGACAGCATCATCACCTCTTCCGCAATGAACGGCGTTCCCGCCAACTGGATTCGCGAATCGCTGACCGCAGTGGGGCTGGAGCCGGCCCAGATCGCGGGCGGCAAGATCGAAATGCCCGATGGCGTGCGCGCCTGGCGCGACACATTCAGCGCCGGGCAGAGCGTAGGCCTGATCGATGCGGTGGAACCCGTTGCCGATCTCGTCACGCGGCTGGCAGGCGAATTCGCGGCGATCGCGCCGCAATCGCGCTGGCGGGAAAGACTGGCGATGATCGAGAGCGATTGGAACAATCAATGAGCGACAATTTCCCACTGCCCAATGCCTCGACCGATCTCAGCGGCCGGGTCGCGCTTGTCACCGGAGCCTCTTCCGGGCTGGGAGAGCGCTTTGCGCGGGTGCTGGCATCGCAGGGGGCGAAAGTGGTGCTTTGCGCGCGGCGCAAGGACCGGCTCGATGCCCTGGCCGCCGAAATCTCCGCCGCCGGAGGTGAAGCGCTTGCAGTGCAGATGGACGCCACCGATGCCGCTTCGCTGATCGCCGCTGTCGATGCCGCCGAAGCCGGCTTTGGCACCGTCGATATTCTGGTCAACAACGCCGGGATGCCCGACGCCCAGCGCGCGCACAAGATGAGCCTGGAACTGATCGATCAGGTGCTGGGCGTGAACCTGCGCGGGCCATGGGTGCTGTCCTGCGAAGTCGCGCGCAGGCTGATCGCAGCGGAAAAGCCGGGGCGCATGGTCAACATCAGTTCGGTCGCGCATTTCCGGTATGACGGTGGCGGCGCGGCGCTTTACGCGGTTACCAAGACCGCGATTGCCCGGATGACCGAAGCACTCGCGGTCGAATGGTCGCATTATGGCATCAATGTAAACGCCATCGCCCCGGGCATGTTCGTTTCCGAGATGACCGATGGCATGTTTGCGCGGATCGGCGGCGATCCGGCACCGCATCTGCCGCGCAAGCGCGTGCCGGTGGCGGCCCAGCTTGATTCGACCCTGCTCTATCTGGTCGGCCCGGCCAGCGAATGCGTGACTGGCGCGACCATTCGCGTCGATGACGGGCAAAGCGCCCGCACCCGGATGTAAGGATATTGCCATGCTTGTAACCGTTGAACGCGATGGCCCGGTGGCTGTCGTCACGCTCAATCGCCCCGAAGCGATGAACGCCCTGTCGCGCGGATTGCGCGCGCAGCTGGCGCAGGTGATGAAACAGCTGGATGATGAAGAAGCGATCCGTGCGGTGGTACTAACCGGGGCGGGTGAACGGGCCTTTACCGCCGGGCTGGATCTCAAGGAATTGGGCGTGGAAGGATTGGGCGCGGCCAACGCCGCCGAGGCTGCCTCCAACCCGGTCAAGGCGGTCGAACAGTGCGGCAAGCCTGTAATCGGTGCAATCAACGGGGTAGCGATCACCGGCGGATTTGAGCTGGCGCTGGCCTGCGATATCCTGATCGCCAGCGAAAACGCCCGCTTTGCCGATACGCACGCCCGGGTTGGCATCATGCCGGGCTGGGGCCTGTCGCAAAAGCTGTCGCGCCTGATCGGCATATCGCGGGCCAAGGAATTGTCGTTCAGCGGCAATTTCCTTGATGCCCAGACTGCCTGCGCCTGGGGGCTGGTCAATCGTGTGGTCCCTGCGGGCGATCTGCTTGCCTCCGCAAAGCAGCTGGCGCTGGATATCGCCAGCGCCGATCCCGCCATGGTGCGCGCCTACAAGGGGCTGATCGACGAAGGCTATGCGCTCAGCTTTGGCGAAGGTCTGGCCAGCGAACACCGGCTCTCCTCCGCCTATAATGGCAAGGTCAGCGGCAGCGAGGTTGAAGCGCGGCGGCGCGGCGTGATGGAGCGCGGCCGCGAACAGCAGAGCTGATCAGCTGTCGTGATACTGCGGCGGGCGTTTTTCCAGAAACGCCTGCCGCGCTTCGGCGGAATCGGCGGTTTGTGCCAGCAATACCTGCTGGCGGTCTTCCACGGCAAAGGCATGCTCCATCGATGCCGCATCGATGTTGAGATTGAGCGCATCCTTGGTCAGCCGCAGGCCCATCGGCGATGTCAGCAGCATTTCCTCTGCCAGAGCCATGGCCCTTTCCGGCAAGGTCTCTTGCGGCACGATCTCGCTCACCAGACCGCAGGCCAGTGCCTTGTCCGCAGTCATGAAACGCCCGGTCAGCAGATATTCGGCCGCGACCGAACTGCCGACCAGCCGCGGCAGGAAATAGCTTGCCCCCATGTCGCATCCGCCCAGCCCGATCTTGATATAGGCCGCGTTCATCCGCAGATCGGGCGCGGCATAGCGCACATCGCTGGCCAGCAGCAGCGAAAAACCACCGCCGCAAGCAGGCCCTTGCGCACAGGCGATTATCGGCTGCGGGCATTTGCGCATCGCCTGCATCACGGCAGCGATCATCCGCTGCGTGCGCCAGGTGTGATGCACCGCACCCATCGCCTCATCCCTGGACCAGCCGGCCAGATCCAGTCCGGCGCAAAAAGCGCGACCCGCCGCCCGCAAGATCACCACCCGCACCTGCGGCCTGGCATGCAATCCGGTGAAGTAATCGAGCAGCGCCTGCACCAGCGCTTCATTCATCGCGTTGAGCCGATCCGGCCGGTTCAGGCAAACCACCTCCACCGCGCCGTGTGCTTCTATCGTGACTGCCTGCTCGCCCATCGTCGGTCCTCTTCGCCCACAGCGGCAATAGGCCGCATGACAACGAAGGAGGCAAGCCCGGCGCGCAGCGCAGCGGCAAAATCCTGTGCGCATCGCCATTGTGATGCTGCCCCGACGGGCAATGTAGCAAATGCGGGAAGCGCTGATTGCGCGAATGAATGGTGCTGCTGGGGAGGATTGAACTCCCGACCTCACCCTTACCAAGGGTGCGCTCTACCACTGAGCTACAGCAGCGCGCCATTTCATGTCCCGGCTTTGGCGGGGCAGGCGCGCGCTATTGTTCGGGCGCGCCGGAATGTCAAGCAGGGCTTGAGCATCAAGTGATATAGCGGCAAGGAATTGCGCATGAGTAAAGATGCGAAAGATAATCCGAGCCGTGAGGAACGCCTCGCCGCAAGGCTGCGGGAAAACCTGCATCGCCGCAAGGCGCAGGCGCGGGCTATGGCGGATGGCGCAGATTCCCTTGGCGGCACCCTTCCCAAATCCGGGCAGACTGGCTAGGGCCGGATTGTCCGGGGCATCGCCCCTAAATTCATCCGCAACAGGGAGCCCGCCTTGCCGCGCCTGATTCTCGTCCGCCATGGCCAAAGCCAGTGGAACCTCGAAAACCGCTTTACCGGCTGGTGGGATGTCAATCTGACTGCCAAGGGCGAGGAAGAGGCGCGCGCCGCCGGAGCCTTGCTCAAGGCCAAGGGCATCCTGCCGACCACGGCCTTCACCAGCTTTCAGACCCGCGCGATCCGCACGCTGCATTTCGCTCTGGAAGCTGCCGGGCGGCTGTGGGTGCCGGAAACCAAGGACTGGCGGCTGAACGAGCGGCACTATGGCGGGCTGACCGGGCTCGACAAGGCCGAAACCGCCGCGCGCCACGGTGATGAGCAGGTGAAGATCTGGCGGCGCAGCTTTGATACCCCTCCGCCGGTGCTGGAAGCGGGATCGGAATTCGATCTTGCCAAGGACCCGCGCTATGCCGGGATCGCCATCCCCAATACCGAAAGCCTGAAGGATACCATCGCCCGGGTGCTGCCCTATTACGAGGCAAACATCGCCCCGGCGCTGAGGGCAGGCGAAGTGGTGCTGGTGGCGGCGCATGGCAATTCGCTGCGCGCATTGGTCAAGCATCTGTCGGGCATTTCCGATGCCGAAATCACCGGGCTGGAAATCCCCACTGGCCAGCCGATCATCTATGATCTGGATGACAATCTTCAGGCGCTGGAGCGCTATTACCTGTCGGAGCGTTGAGCAATGACCACGCCACCCGTTGCCATCGTAATGGGCAGTCAATCTGATTGGGCCACCATGAAATGCGCAGCCGACGCGCTAGACAAGCTGAGCGTGGCCTATGACGCGCGCATCGTTTCCGCGCATCGCACGCCTGAGCGGCTGGTCGCCTTTGCGCAGGGTGCCGCCGGTGAAGGTTTCAAGGTTATCATCGCCGGAGCAGGCGGCGCTGCGCATCTGCCGGGCATGGTCGCCAGCATGACGCATCTGCCGGTGCTGGGTGTGCCGGTGCAATCAAAGGCGCTGTCCGGGCAGGACAGCCTGCTTTCGATCGTGCAGATGCCAGCTGGCATCCCCGTAGGAACGCTGGCAATCGGTGAGGCCGGTGCAACCAATGCCGGGCTGCTGGCCGCGGCGATCCTGGCGACACATGATGCCGATCTGGCCGAGCGGCTGAAGGCTTTCCGCGCCGCGCAAAGCGCCAGCGTGGCCGAGCGGCCATCCTGACGCGGCGATGATCCCACGCCAATGATTCCTCCGGGCGAAACCATCGGCATTCTGGGCGGCGGCCAGCTGGGCCGGATGCTGGCAATGGCAGCCGCACGGCTGGGCTATCGCTGCCATATCTATGCGCCAGAGGCCGACAGCATCGCCGCCGAAGTGAGCGCCGCCTTCACCTGCGGCGAATGGAGCGATGCCGCCGCCATGGCCCGCTTCGCCGGTGATTGCGCGGTCATCACCTATGAGTTCGAAAATATCCCCGCTGATGCGCTGGCCGCGCTGGGCGATGTGCCGCTACTGCCCAATCAGCGCGCGCTGGAAGTGGCGCAGGACCGGCTGAACGAAAAGAATTTCGTGCAGATGCTGGGCGGCAACCCTGCCCCCTTTGCGCCGGTAAACAGCGCCGCCGATCTGGCCAGCGCGATTGCCGCGATTGGCGCACCCGGCATCCTCAAGACTTGCCGCGATGGCTATGATGGCAAGGGCCAGTGGCGGATCATGACCCCCGCCGATGCAGATGGGCTGAGCCTGCCCGCTGCGCCGCTGGTTTATGAAGGCTTTGTCCGTTTCGACGTTGAATTCAGCGTGATCCTTTGCCGGGCTGCCAATGGCGAGATCGTGTTCTGGGACAGTGCCCAGAACGAGCACGACAGCGGCATTCTGGCCCGCTCCATCGTGCCGCCAGCACCGATCATCACCGCGCAGCTGCCCATGGCTCGCTAGCTCGCGGGCAAGGCTGCGGCCGCGCTCGATTATGTTGGCGTGCTGACGCTGGAATTCTTCGCCACCGCAAATGGCCCGGTGTTCAACGAAATGGCGCCGCGCGTTCACAATTCCGGCCACTGGACTGTGGAAGGCGCGCTGACCAGCCAGTTCGAAAACCACATCCGCGCCGTTTGCGGCCTGCCGCTGGGCGATACCCGATTGGCCGCAGCGCGCGTCGAAATGCGCAATATCATCGGGGACGCTGCCGAAGACTGGCCCGCCATCCTGGCCGATCCGGCCAATCATCTGCATCTTTATGGCAAGGCTGCGGCGCGCCCGGGACGCAAGATGGGCCATGTCACGCGGCTGACGCTGCCCCTGACCCCGTCGACATCATGAATCATCCGGAAATCATGATGGTGGTGGCCATGGCCGACAATGGGGTGATCGGGATTGATGGCCGCATGCCCTGGCATATTCCCGCCGATCTTCGGCATTTCAAGGCGCTGACCATGGGGCTGCCGATGGTGATGGGGCGCAAGACCTTTGAATCGCTGCCCGGCCTGCTGCCCGGTCGTCGCCATATCGTGCTGACCCGCGATAGCGACTGGGCGGAAGACGGTGCCGAAATTGCCCATTCGGTTGAAGCCGCGCTGCATCTGGCCAACGCTCCGCATGTCGCGGTGGTGGGCGGCGCCGAAATCTATCGACTGTTCCTGCCGCTGGCAGACCGGATCGAACTGACCGAAGTTCATGCCAGCCCGGCGGGAGACACCAGCTTTCCGGCGCTAAACCGCGAGGAATGGCAGGAAACGGAACGCGTGCGCCATATGGCAGAAGGGCGCGCACCGGGATTTGATTTCGTAACGCTGCTGCGTAAACCGGGCAGCTGACGGGAGGGGGAGAAAATCATGCGCAAACGCATCTGGATACCGCTTGCACTGGTGGCCGTGGCCGCCATTGGCTTTTTCGGAATCGCGCCGGGCTGGGTGGAACGCCAGCAAAACCAGATCGACGGCAAGCCGCTGCTGAAAATCACGCCGGAAGCCGAGGCGCTGCACAAGACGCTGCAAATCGTCGATCTCCATTCCGATACGCTGCTGTGGAGCCGCAATCTGCTGGAGCGGGCCAATCGCGGGCATGAGGATCTGCCGCGTCTGCAGGCCGGCAATGTCGCGCTGCAGCTGTTCAGTTCGACCACCAAAAGCCCGAAGAACCAGAATTACGACGCCAATGGCAGCGATACCGACAATATCACCGCGCTGGCCATTGCCCAGTTGCAGCCGGTGCGGACCTGGAATTCACTGCTCGAACGATCGCTGTGGCATGGCACCAAGCTGGACCGTGCGGTCGCGGCGTCTGGTGGCAAGCTGGTCAAGGTCAGCGACGATGCCTCGCTGGATGCGCTGCTTGCCGCGCGGGCAAAGGGCAACGGCCCGGTTGGCGGAATGCTGACCGTGGAAGGGCTGCACAATCTGGAAGGCAAGGCCGACAATCTCGACAAGCTTTATGCCGCCGGGTTCCGCATGGCCAGCCTGACGCATTTCTTTGACGATGAACTCGCTGGATCGATGCACGGCCTGAAAAAGGGCGGGCTGACGCCGATGGGCCGCGATGTCGTGCGGCGGATGGAAGACAAGGGAATGATTGTCGATATCGCCCATTGCAGCCATGCCTGCGTCGCCGACATTCTGGCGATGGCGCGCCGCCCGGTGGTTTCCAGCCACGGCGGCGTGCAGGCGACCTGCAAGGTCAACCGTAACCTTACTGATGACGAAATCAGGGGCGTTGCCCGCACCGGCGGGGTGGTCGGCATCGGCTATTGGGATGCGGCAGTCTGCGATACCGATCCGCGCGCCACCGCCAAGGCGATGAAGCATGTCCGCGATCTGGTGGGGATCGATCATGTTGCGCTGGGCAGCGATTATGACGGCGCAACCACCGTGCGCTTTGATACATCAGGGCTGGTGCAGGTCACTCAGGCGCTGCTGAATGAAGGCTTTACCCCGGATGAAGTGCGCGCGGTGATGGGCGGCAATGCGCTGCGGGTGATCCGCGCCGGGATCGTGCCGATGGGTGCTGCGCCGACGAAATGACCGCGCTGCCAGCCACCTCTCAGCCACATATTCCCCGGCTGGATGCGCGCCAGCTGATGCCCGATGCGCTGCGCGGCGGCGTGGTGGCGCTGGGCAATTTCGATGGCTTTCACCGGGGGCATCAGGCGGTGGCGGCAGAGGCCATTGCCCGCGCCCGCGCGGCAGGCCGTCCAGCGATCATCGCCACTTTCGATCCGCATCCGGTGCGCTTTTTCGTGCCCGATGCGCCGCCTTTTCGCCTGACCACGCTGGATCAGCGGCAGGAACTGTTCGCCGCCGCCGGGGCCGATGCCATGCTGGTGTTCGCCTTTGACGCAGAGCTGGCCGCCACCAGCGCGGATGACTTTGTTATCCGACTGCTTGGCGAACGGCTGGGCGTTGCCGGTGTGGTAACGGGTGAGGACTTTACCTTTGGCAAGGCCCGCGGCGGCAACACCGCGCTGCTCACCGCGCTGGGCGCAGAACATGGCATCACCGCCAGCACGGTCGGCCCGGTCAGTGACGCGGCGGGCGTGATCTCCTCCACCCGCATTCGCGAGGCGCTGAAAGCTGGCGACTGCGCCACTGCCGCACGGCTGCTGACCCGGCCCTTCGCCATTCGCGGGCGGGTGCAGCATGGCGACAAGCTGGGCCGCACCATCGGTTTTCCCACCGCCAACGTGGCCGTAGATAGCTATCTGCGGCCGCGCTACGGCATCTATGCGGTGACCGGCCGCCTGCCCGATGGCCGGGTGCTGCAAGGCGCTGCCAATCTGGGCATCCGCCCCAGCTTTGATCCGCCCAAGGAACTGCTGGAGCCCTATTTCTTCGATTTTTCCGAAGATCTTTATGGGCAGGAAATCGAGGTGGCGTTCCACCACTTCCTGCGGCCGGAAGCAAAGTTTGACGATCTTGACGCACTGACAGCGCAAATGCACCGCGATTGCGATGAAGCCCGCCGCCTGCTGAACCAATCCTAGACGAAAGCCAGAGCCTGATGCGCAACATCCTCCGCCCGATCGCCTTTGTGCTGGCGCTGGCCTTTCTGGTGCTGAGTTTCATCAACGCCAGCTGGCTGGCACCCGAACCGCGCGGGCGGGTGAAGCTGATCGCGCATCGCGCCGTGTCGCAGCTGTTCAGCCACAAAGGCCTTGGCAAGGATGACTGCACCGCCACGCGGATCGAACAACCGGTGCATGATTATCTGGAAAACACCCTGCCCGCGATTGATCGCGCCAAGCGCAGCGGCGCGCAGATGATCCAGATCGATGTGGTGCCCACCGCCGATGGCAAGCTGGTGCTGTTTCACGACTGGACGCTGGATTGCCGCACCAATGGCAAGGGCGAAGTGCGCAAGGCGACGCTGGCACAGATCAAGGCGCTAGATGCGGGCTATGGCTACAGCGCCGATGGCGGCAAGACCTTCCCGTTTCGTGGCAAGGGCGTGGGGCTGATCCCGTCTTTGCCGGAAGCGCTGGAATTACTGGGTGAACGGCCCGCGCTGTTCAATCTGAAAAGCCGCGATCCGGCCGAGGCTGACCAGCTCGTCGCCGCGCTCAAGGCCGCCAAGCGCGATTTGGTAAAGCTGGGCGATGGCTTCAGCGGCGCAGAAGTGCAGATGGCGCGCATTCGCCAGCAGTTTCCCGGCGTCTGGGCCTGGTCACCGGAAAGCGTGAAGGCCTGCACCAAGGATTACATGAAGCTGGGCTGGCTGGGGATCACCCCGGAAAGCTGCAAGGGCGGGACAATATTTGTGCCGCTCAACTATCAATGGGCCTTCGCCGGTTGGCCCGCGCGCTTGCAGGCGCGCATGGCGGCAGTCGGCGGGCATGTGGTGCTGACCGGCCCCTGGCAGGATGGCGAACCGATGGGGCTGGACCTGCCCGAGCAGATTCGCGATGTTCCTGCCAGCTTCACCGATTACGTCTGGGTGGACGATATCTATTCGGTCGGCCCGGCGGTGCGCCCCGATTTTGACAAGTTCAACCCGCGCGAACGCGAAGAGCTGGATCAGGCGCTGGAACGGCGGCGGGCGGCGCGGGATTAGGGTTCGCGCAATCGAGAAATTGCGCAATCGCGCCCTTGCCGCTAAGGCCCGCCAGCCATGACTGAACAGCGCGATCTGAAAGACACCGTCTTCCTGCCGAAGACCGATTTTCCCATGAAGGCGGGGCTTCCCCAGAAGGAGCCCAGCATTCTGGCGCGCTGGCAGGAACAGGGGCTGTACCGCCAACTGCGCGATGCCCGCGCGGGGCGTGACAAGTTCATCCTCCACGATGGCCCACCCTATGCCAATGGCGATATGCATATCGGCCATGCGCTGAACCACATCCTGAAGGATATGGTGTGCCGCACTCAGAATCTGCTGGGCAAGGATGCGCCCTATGTGCCTGGCTGGGATTGCCACGGCCTGCCCATCGAATGGAAGGTCGAAGAGCAATACCGCAAGAAGAAGCTCAACAAGGATGAGGTTCCGGCAGAGGAATTTCGTGCCGAATGCCGCGCCTATGCGCAGCACTGGGTGGATACCCAGCGCGAACAGCTGAAGCGGCTGGGGATCATGGGCGATTGGGACAATCCCTATCTGACCATGGATTTTCAGGCGGAATCGACCATCGTTTCCGAACTGATGAAATTCGCCGAAACCGGCCAGCTCTATCGCGGGGCCAAGCCGGTGATGTGGTCCCCCGTAGAAAAAACCGCGCTGGCCGAGGCCGAGGTTGAGTATGAGGATATCACCTCCACTCAGATCGACGTGGCGTTTGAGATTGTGGAATCGCCGATAGAGGCGCTGAAGGGCGCCTATGCGGTGATCTGGACGACCACGCCGTGGACGATTCCGGTGAACCAGGCTTTGGCCTATGGGCCGGAGGTTAATTACTGCCTGTTTGAAGTTGATGGCCGCAAGGTGCTGATGGCGCAAAATCTTGTCGGGCCGGCGCTATTCCGCTGGCAGCAAGACGACGCAAATTCGGTAATGGCTACGATTGAAGCAACTGCTGAGACCGGCGGTGCTACCATCCTCAAAGGCTCCGACCTCGCCGGCACCGTCGCCCGCCATCCGATGCACCACCTCGGCGGGTTCTTCGCCAAGCCCCGCCCCTTCCTGCCGGGCGATTTCGTCACCACCGACAGCGGTACCGGCCTTGTCCATATGGCCCCCGATCATGGCGAGGACGACTTTGATCTGTGCAAGGCACATGGGATCGAGCCGGTCTTCGCGGTGGAAGGCGATGGCAAATATCGCGCCGACTGGGCCTGGCTGGGCGGTGAAGGCAGCGTCATCAATCCCAAGTTCAACGCCCCCGATGGCCCGATCTGCACCGCGCTGCGTGAGGCTGGCGGCTTGCTGGCGGCCAGCGCCGATTATCAGCACAGCTATCCGCATAGCTGGCGTTCCAAGGCCAAGGTAATCTATCGCTGCACCCCGCAGTGGTTTGTGCCGATGGATCGCGCCGGTGACGGCGGCACCCTGCGCGAAAAGGCAATGGCGGCCATCGCCGCCACGCGCTTCGTTCCTGAAAAGGGCCGCAACCGCATTGGTTCCATGGTGGAGGGGCGCCCGGACTGGGTGCTTTCACGCCAGCGCGCCTGGGGTGTGCCGATCACGCTGTTTGTGAACCGCAAGACCGGGCAATATCTGGTCGATCCCGCAGTCAACGCGCGGATCATCGCGGCGGTGCGCGAAGGTGGCGTCGATGCGTGGAGCGATGCCCGCGCGCAGGAATATCTGGGCGATGCCTGGCGCGCCGAGGATTTTGAGCGCGTCAGCGATATTCTCGACGTGTGGTTCGATTCGGGCTGCACCCATGTGTTCACGCTGGAAAGCGGGCGCTGGCCCGATCTGCTACGCCCTGATGGCTGGACCGGCCCGCGCGCCGACATGTATCTGGAAGGCAGCGATCAGCATCGCGGCTGGTTCCAGTCGTCCTTGCTGGAAAGCTGCGCCACCCGCGGCCACGCCCCCTACAAGACCGTGCTGACCCATGGCTTCACCATGGATCAGAAGGGCATGAAAATGTCCAAATCGCTGGGCAACACCATCGATCCGCTGAAGGTGATGGAAAGCTATGGCGCGGATATCATCCGGCTGTGGGCGCTCTCGGTCGATTTCACCGAGGATCACCGCATCGGCGATGAAATCCTGAAGGGCGTGGCCGATCAATATCGCAAGCTGCGCAACACTTTCCGCTATCTGCTCGGCGCGCTGGATGGCTTTAGCGAGGCAGAGCGGATCAGCGATGTCGCCGCCATGCCGGAACTGGAACGCTATGTTCTGGCGCTGCTGGCCAAGCTGGATGGCACGCTGCGCGCGGCGGTGGATGATTATGATTTCAACACATATGTCCGCGCGCTGAGCGATTTCTGCAACGAAGACCTTTCCGCCTTCTTCTTCGATATCCGCAAGGATTGCCTCTATTGCGATGCGGCGGACGATCCCAAGCGCATGGCCTATCGCACGGTGCTGGACACGCTGTTCCACGCCCTGATCCGCTACGCCGCCCCGGTGCTGGTGTTCACGGCCGAGGAAGTGTGGGGCACGCGGTTCCCCGATGCGGGTAGCGTGCATCTGCTGGAATGGCCTGTGGTTTCGAGCGTTTATGAAACTGAGGAATTTTCCAATCCGGAACTAATTCAATTCAATGAATTGAAATCATGGGATATATTGCGGAGCATTCGTGAAGCAGTGTCGCGTGAGATCGAACCAATGCGCAGAGACAAGGTGATAGGTTCAAGCTTGGAAGCCAATGTAACAATTGCAAGGCCGCCAGTTGAAATCTCCAATGAGCCTCTCGCCGAGCTGTTTATTGTGGCCTCAGTTACTTTCGGGGACACTCCTAACGTCACCCGTACCACCCACCACAAATGTGGTCGCTGCTGGCGACATCTGCCCGAAGTAACCGAGGACGGCGCGCTTTGTTCACGCTGCGATCACGTTGTCGCGGCCATGGACAAGGCATGAGCGCTCTCACTCGCCCCCGGATCATTGGCCTTGCGCTTGCCGCAGTGGTGCTGGCTGCCGATCTGGCGGTGAAATGGCTGGTCACCGGCCCGCTGGGGCTGGTGCGCGATGGCGATCAGATCAACCTGCTGCCGATCTTCGCGCTGACCCGCACTTCAAACTTCGGCGTTTCGCTGGGGTTTCTCACCGCCGATTCGAATGCCGAACGCTGGCTGCTGGTGGCGATGACCGGGGCAATCGCGCTGGCCGTGCTGGTCTGGCTTTGCCGTGAAAAGCTGCTGGCTGATATCGTGCCGCTGGGGCTGGTGCTGGGCGGCGCGCTGGGCAATATCCGCGATCGCGCGCTCTATGGCCATGTGATCGACTATGCCGATCTGCACTTTGGCGAGTTTCGCCCCTTCCTGATTTTCAACCTTGCCGATGCTGCAATCACCATCGGTGTATTATTGATCCTTGCCCGGAGCTTCCTTATCCGCGAAAAGCGGGAAACGAAGGCCGGTGCCGCCCTGGAGAGTTGAACAATGCGCAAGACCCCTGCTTTGATCCTGCTGGCCACTGGTGCGGCCATGCTGTCCGCTTGCGGTGGTGGCGGGCTGTTCAATCGCCAGCGCCCCGATGAATTCGCCGTGCAGCGTCAGGCCCCGCTGGTGGTGCCGCCCGATTTCGCGCTGACCCCGCCCGCCCCCGGCGCGCCGCGCCCGTCAGACCGCAGCTCTGCCCAGCAGGCTCAGGACGCGCTGTTTGGCCCGCCCGCACCGCGCAGCGGCGTGGAAACATCGGTCAGCAACAAGGCTGGCACCGCCGCCAACAGCATCCGTTCCACCGTGGGCGATGGCGCGACTAACACCGTCGCCAAGGGTGACGTGACCCGCGACATCATCGCCGCCCCGGAAGGTGACGGGCGCGAGGCGCAGACCGCCGTCGGCGGCTGATCCGGCGGCGCCCGGCCGGGCGCCGCGAATCACCTTCAGCTGGTAAGTTCTTCGATCCGGTGGTGGGGCAGCACCCGCCACGCGGCGATCAGCAGCGCGACATGCAGCGCTTCGACCAGCATCGGCACTTGCCAGCCCGGATAGCTGCCATCCAGCGTCAGGCTGATCGCCCGCACGGTAACCGCCGTTCCCATAAGCGCGGCGGGCACGAGCAGCAGATCGCCATTGCGCCGCCATGCACCCAGCATCATGCAAATCGCTGTAACGCCAAAGAAAGCTGTGAAATCGGCACGCAAGGTCGAGATTCCCTTGGTGCTTTGCGCAGCCAGCGAAAACATTTGCGCCGCCGCATCTGCCGGGTTGAGCAGAAAGCTCACCCCCATGAACAGATCGAACAGGCCAAACAGGAAAATCAGTGCCGTCAGGATCAGGCGCATTGTGTAAACTCCCCCTTGGATCGCGCCCATTCTGCGCCGAAACGCGCCGCCATGCAAAGCCTGTTGCGCAGATCGGGCCAGCAATGCACAAACGCCAGCCATGGCACCCAAGCGCATCTTGCTGATCGTCGGTGGCGGCATTGCCGCCTACAAGGCCTGCGAGCTGGTTCGACTGATCCGCAAACAAGGCGGCGAGGTGACTTGTGTTCTGACCGAGGGCGGTGCCAAATTCGTTACCGCGATGACGCTGGCCGCGTTGAGCGAAAACCCGGTTCACACCAATCTCTGGGACCTCAAGAACGAGGTCGAGATGGGCCATATCCAGCTATCCCGCGCTGCCGATCTGGTGGTGGTTTGCCCGGCCAGCGCCAATCTGCTGGCCAAGATGGCGGCCGGCATCGCCGATGATCTCGCCACCACCCTGCTGCTCGCCACGGACAAACCTGTGCTGGCGGTTCCGGCGATGAATGTCCGGATGTGGCAGCATCCGGCCACCACCCGCAATATCGCCACGCTGCGCGCCAGCGGTGTGACCGTGCTCGATCCTGACGACGGGGCCATGGCCTGCGGTGAATTCGGCCCTGGTCGCCTGCCGGAACCAGAGGCGATCATGGCAGCGATTAACGGCATGCCGCCGGGCGGCGCTGCCTTGCTGGCCAGCCAGCCCGATTTCGCCGCCACCCCGCATCGACCGCTTTACGGCAAGCATGTGCTGATCACCGCCGGGCCAACTCATGAACCGATCGACCCGGTGCGCTACATCTCCAATCGCTCGTCCGGCAAACAGGGCTTCGCCATCGCCGCCGCCGCCGCAGAGGCCGGGGCGCGGGTAACGCTGATTGCCGGGCCGGTTGCCTTGCCAACACCGCCCGGCGTGGAGCGGATCGACGTGGAAACCGCGCGCGAAATGGCGACGGCGGTTGAGCAGGCGCTGCCGGCGGATATCGCTGTCATGGTCGCCGCGGTGGCGGACTGGCGCGCCGCAGACCCCGCCGGGCACAAGCTGAAAAAGGATGGCTCCGGCAAGGTGCCGCCGCTGCAACTTGCAGAAAATCCCGATATTCTGGCCAGTCTTGCCGCCAGCGCGCAGCGTCCGCAGCTGTTGATCGGCTTTGCCGCCGAAACCGAAAAGGTGATCGAACACGCCGCCGCCAAGCGCCTGCGCAAGGGCGCGGACTGGATCATTGCCAATGATGTCTCGGGCGATGTGATGGGCGGTTCGGCCAATGCCGTGCATATCGTTTCCGCAAGCGGGGTCGAAAGCCTGCCCGAAATGCCCAAGGAAGCGGTTGCCCGCGCGCTTGTTGAAAGGATTGCCAATGCATTCAGCGCCTGACGTTCCGGTGATGGTGAAGCGGTTGCCGCATGGTGAGGGGCTGGATCTGCCCGCCTATGCCACTGCTGGCGCAGCGGGAATGGATGTGGTTTCGGCCGAGGATGTCTCCATCGCCCCCGGCGCGCGCCATGCCGTGGCCACCGGACTGGCACTGGCGATCCCGGCCGGTTTCGAGGTACAGGTGCGCCCCCGTTCTGGCCTGGCGCTGAAGCATGGCATCACCGTGCCCAACACGCCCGGCACGGTCGATTCAGACTATCGCGGTGAACTGAAGGTGATCCTGATCAACCACGGCAGCGAGATCTTCGACATCCGCCGGGGCGACCGCGTGGCGCAACTGGTACTGGCACCGGTGACCCGCGCCAGCTGGGTGCAGGTGGCAGAGCTGGACGAGACTGCACGCGGCGAAGGCGGTTTTGGCAGCACCGGCGGCGTGGTGGCTCTGGGCAGCTGACCACCCTGCCCGGCCCGTTTGCATTTTCACAATTGAACAGGGCGGATCCGTTGCCGGACCCGCCCCGTCTGTTGGCACTCGCTGTCAGCGCCTTCAGTGTGTCCGGTTTTTCTCCGGCGCCACTGAAATCCGTACTGTCTCACCGGAATTTCCGGGGAAATCGGTAAACATTGCCTCTACCAGGTTGGGAACCAGATATTGCAGGCGGTTCGATGTCGATGCCGCCTCGGCCTTGCCTTCAAACAGGCGCTGGCCATCGGCGCGGCGATCAATCTTCATCGAAATGCCGCTGGTATAGATGGTGTAGCTTTCATAGCCATTGTCGAACCAGGGATCATACCAGCCATAGCCCCACAACCCGCGCGGACGATAGTATCCGCCCCAGCCTGCGCCCCAATAACCACCATAGCGATAGCGCGGATAGCCATACCAGGGCGACCAGAAGGGATCGGCGCCAAAGCCGGTGCTGCGAACCTTTTCGCGTCCCTTGTCCACGCCATAGTCAAACCGCACCAGCAGGCTGGCGGTTTCAGGCGATGCCTGGGTATAGCCCAGCTTTACCATCTGCGCGTCGACCAGCCGGGCATATTGCGAGAATTCCAGCCCCCCGGCGAGCGCCGGATCATCCGCGACCACCGCGAAGCTCTGCCCCTGCGGTGCGGGAAGCTGGCTCTGGAAACGGGAAACCTTGGCGTTGAAAGGCGAGGCGCAGGCGGCCACGGCCATCAACAGCACCGACGCGACGACGATCCGCGCGCGGGTGAAAATCTTGTTGTTCATGCTGGTCATTTTCGGGCTCCGCTGAACGGGTTTCGCCTGCACGAATCCCGCGAATTCCTGACTATGGCGTATCGTCGCAATGCTGAATAGCGCTTGAACGCGGTCACCTATGTTAACGTATCGTTTTGTAACGATTATTTGTCATTCCAAGGCAGCTTGATACATTTGCGGTTCATCGCCGTGGTTCAAGTGTCGCCAACCGAACAACAGGAGCATCCCATGCGCAATCGCCCCCTGACCCTCTGTGCAACGCTGTTTGTGGGTTTGTCGCCCTTGAGCAGCGCCTTTGCAGAAACCCCGCCGCCAGCTGTGCCCGTCGCGGGCGGCTGGTCTGCGGCATCGCAGCAGGATGCCCGTCCGGCCGCACTTTATGCCGTTGCGCATCTGCCGCGCCGCCATGCCCGGCTGGCGCGGATCGTCAGCGCCGAACACCAGGTTGTTGCAGGCACAAACTATCGCATGGTGCTGCGATTGGCGGATGGCACGCGCTGGCGCGTGGTGGTGTGGCACAAGCTCGATCACTCGATGAGCCTGAGCGAGGCAACCCGGCTACGCTGAGCGGCGCAGCCCCGGCGACTAGCCGCGCACCAGCCCCAAAGCCGCGTAGGTCGCATCCAGCGTCGGCTGCGCAAGGCTGCGTGCCTTGGTCGAACCCTTGGCAAGGACCGCGTCCAGCGCAGCGCGGTCCTGCCGCAGATCGATGAAGCGCGCGTTGATCGGGCTGAGCTTTTCGACCAGCAGTTCGCCCAGCGCAGGTTTGAATGCGCCAAAACCCTTGCCGCCAAATTCGCTCAGCACGGCATCGACGCCGCACCCGGCCATCGCGGCGTAGATGCCGACCAGATTGGCCGCTTCGCTGCGCCCTTCCAACCCAGCCTTGTCCGAAGGCAGCGGTTCGGGATCGGTCTTGGCCTTCTTGATCTTGGCCATGATGGTATCGACATCATCGGTCAGATTGATCCGGCTCATGTCGCTGGGATCTGACTTGCTCATCTTGGCTGAACCATCGCGCAGGCTCATGATCCGGGCCGCTTCGGGTGGGATGGTCGGCTCAGGCAGGGTGAACACCGGCGTGTCCGGCGTGCAGAAATCATTGTTGAACTTCTGGGCGATATCGCGCGCCAGCTCCAGATGCTGCTTCTGGTCATCGCCCACCGGAACATGGGTGGCCTGATACAGCAGCACGTCAGCCGCCTGCAGCACCGGATAGGTGAACAGCGCCACGCTGGCCCCTTCGCGGTTTTTGCCCGCCTTGTCCTTCCATTGGGTCATGCGGTTCAGCCAGCCCATCCGCGCGGTGCCGTTAAGCAACCACTGCAGTTCGGCATGGGCCGGAACCTGCGCCTGATTGAACAGCACCGATTTATCGGGATCGATCCCGCAGGCAACCAGCGCCGCCACCATTTCACGGGTGTTGGCGGCAAGATCCGCCGGGGTGTGCGGCATGGAAATGGCGTGAAGATCAGCCAGGAAATACAGCGCCTGCCCGCCAGCCGCGCTTACCTCATCCTGCATCTTCACCCAATTGCGGATCGCCCCCAGATAATTGCCGAGGTGCAGATTGCCAGTGGGCTGGATGCCGGAAACGATACGCATGGAACTTGTCCGTTATGTCAGGATGCGCGCTTGCGCCGAAGGAATCGGATGTCGTCGCGTGTGAAAGCGCCGAGAATGAAGGTGAGAGCCCCATAGACGAGGCTGCCCGCCAAAACCAAGAGGCCAAGTGCCAGGAAGCGGACCACCCATGTGCCGTGGAGATAGGGCGTAAGCACACCTTGCGCCAGCCAAAGCACCACGCCCATCGCCAGCGCCGCCAGCAGCAGCCGCCATGCCCGGCGTTTCAGGCGGGCATCGGCGGAAAAATGCCCACGCTTGCGCAGGGTGAAATAGAGCAGCGCCACATTCACCGTCGAAGCGGCCGCTGTAGCCAGCGGTGGACCCATGTGCTGCAGCGGCACGATCAGCGCGAGATTGAGCGCAAGGTTCACTAACATCGAGATCACGGCAAAGCGTACCGGCGTCCTGGTATCGTGCCTGGCGTAGAAACCCGGCGTCAGCACCTTGATCAACACATAGCTCGGCAGACCGATGGAAAAGGCAGCGAGCGCCTCTGCGGTGAAATGCACATCAGCCGCATCGAACTTGCCATAACCGAACAGGCCGGCAGCAATCGGTTCGCCGCAGACCACCAGCGCTACCGTAGCTGGCAGAGTGAGCAAAAGGGCCAGCTCCAGCCCGCGGTTCTGGGTGTCCATCGCCGCCGCCATTTCACCGCCACCAAGCTGACGCGAGATCGTCGGCAGCAGCACCGTGCCAAGGCCGATGCCAATCAGCCCAAGCGGCAGCTGGTTCAGCCGGTCGGCCATGTAGATATAGGTCACTGAACCATGCGCCAGCAGCGAAGCGGCGAGCGCCGTGGAGATGACAAGGTTGATCTGCACCGCACCCGCCCCGGCGGCGGCAGGCCAGATCAGCGCCAGCAGCTTCTTCACGTCCGGCGTCAGGCGTGGGCGGCGCAGCTTCATGCTCACGCCATTCTGCTTGCAAGCCCAGGCCAGCCACAGGAACTGCAGCAGGCCCGAAACCGAAACCGCAATCGACTGGTTGCGCGCCGTTTCCAGCGGATCACTGTTGTGAAAGCCCAGCAGCGCGACGATCAGGGTCAGGTTGAGCAAGATCGGCGCGGCGGCGTTGACCCAGAATTTGTGCAACGAATTGAGAATTCCCGCCCATCAGCGAGACCAGACTGATGAATAGCAGATAGGAATCTGCATACGGCTGAGCCCACCGCGAAGGCGAACTGATCGGGCGCTATACCATTGAACTTGCCCGACAGTGCGAAGGTCACCGGCCATGCGAATATCTCCAGCAACGCCGTCATCACCAGCAGCACGGGCAGCAATACCGCGAGCGCCGCCTCGGCAAAGGCCAGCCCGCGGGAAGTTCTCCCGCTTCCTTGTCCGCCACGCGGGCGTTGAACATCGGAATGAAGGCCGAGGCAAATGCTCCTTCCGCAAACAGCGCGCGGAACATGTTGGGAAGGCGAAAGGCGACGAGGAATGCGTCAGAGGCAAAGCTCGCGCCGATAAACCGGGCAAACAGCGAATCGCGCACAAGGCCAAGCACGCGGCTGACCAGAGTCAGTCCGCCCACTGTGCCGAGTGCTTTCGAGAGGTTCATTCTGTTCCCAACCAAACCCGCTCGTGCTGAGCCTGTCGAAGCACTAACGTAACGGTCGTGCTTGGCAATCCGCCTTCGACAAGCTCAGGTTGAACGAGAGTGTAATGGAATCGCGCTGTGATCAGGCTTCGCCTGCGGGGGCGACCGCTTCGCCGCCCTCGCCCTGCTGCGCGGCGAGTTGCTGCATGTAGAGTCCGTTGAAATCGATCGGCTCCAGCATCAACGGCGGGAAGCCGGCATCGCGTACGGCATCGGCAATCACGCGGCGCGCGAAGGGGAAGAGGATGCGCGGTGCTTCGGCGTAGGTGAAGGCGTGCTTGCTGGCTTCATCGACATTGCGCATGCCGACCAGACCGCAATAGGCCAGATCGACAATGAACTGGGTGCCGGCTTCGCACTTCGAATTGATCGCGATCTTCAGTTCGATTTCCGAGATTTCTTCGTTGATCTGCCGCGCGGCGATGTTGAACTGCACGTCGATCTGCGGGGCATCCTGCCATTGGAAGCTGTCCGGCGAATTCGGGTTCTCGACCGAGAGATCCTTCACATACTGCGAAATGATCCCTGCTGCAGGCGCAGTATCCGCGCCATTGGCTGCCGGAGCATCGAGATTGGTGATGATGTTGCCTTCGTCGGACATGGTTTTCTGCGCTTTCGCCTGAAAAATTGAGCGGGAATTTCGATTTGGTGGCGCGCCTAGCATCCGATGGCGCTGGCGGCAATCGCTTTGGCGCAGACTGTCCCGTCACCACCGCCGCAATCGATCACGCGCAACAAAATGCGATTTTGTGCATCATTGCCGCATTTTTGCCATCCACACGTTGTTCATCTGTCAATGCTACCTATTTAGCGTTAGTAGCTTGCAATGCCGCCGTGCTGGCGGCAGGGACTGAAGCCGTGGACAAGACCGTAGAAATCATCATCCTCGCCATGATCGCCGCCTTTCTGGGGCTGCGGCTCTATTCCGTGCTGGGTCGGCGGGCCGAACATGATGATGAACCGCTGCAACCCCGCTTTGAAGCGCCGGTTGACGCATCTGCCCGTCCGCGCATTCCCGAACCGGCGGAGCGCCCCGCGCTTGCACCTGCTCCGCGCCCGATGGTGCCCGGCGTCACCCCGGCAATAGAGCGCGGCCTGCGTGAAATCGCTGCGGCAGATCGCCGGTTTGACATGCTCGCTTTCCTCGACGGTGCGCGTGGTGCCTATCGCATGGTGCTGGAAGCTTTCTGGAACGGCGACAAGAATGCGCTGGCCCAGCTGTGCGACCGCGATGTTCTGGATGGCTTTTCTTCGGCCATCGACGCCCGCACGGAAGCGGGCGAAGTGTTGGAAAACCGGCTGGTGCGGATCGAAGACGCCACCATCGTTGCTGCCAGCTATCAGGCCCCGGTTGCCCGGATCGCGGTGCGCTTCACCGCCGATATCGCGGCCGTTACCCGCAATGCGGAAGGCCAGGTCATCGCCGGATCGCTGGATGATGCGATTGAGGCGCGCGATCTGTGGACCTTCAGCCGTGATGTCACCGCTGCAACGCCTGACTGGCTGCTCGACGAAACCGACGAAGGCTGAGATCGATCCCGGTGATTGCGCGCACACGCCTGATTGCGGCGCTTTCGCTGGCTTTGCTTGCAACAGGCTGCGTGCGGCTGATCCCGCAACCGCGCGTTGCCCCGGTGGCCAAGCCCGCTACCGGCTTGCAGGCCGGTGTCATGGCCGGGCCAGGCATCGCGCATCTGCGGCTCTCCGGGCAGAATACCATTGCCGCGCTGTCATCCTTCCGCGAAAGCTGCCCGCGGCTGATCGTGCGGCCGGATCGCAGCGGCCTGACCCGCCCGGCAGACTGGCAACCGGCCTGTGATGCGGCGAAAAGCTGGCCCGACGCCACCGCGCCCCAGTTCTTCGAGCAATGGTTTGAAACCGCCCGCATCGGCGATGGCAAGGCCTTCGTCACCGGATATTACGAACCGGAAATCAGCGGTGTGCGAACGCAGCAAGCCGGATTTGGCGTGCCGGTCTATCGCCAGCCGCCAGATCTGGTTCGCGCCAAACCGGGCGATGCACCGCCCAACGCCAAGGGCGAACAGCCGCTGGGCCGCTATGACGAGAACGGCAAGTTCGTTCCCTATTTTGACCGGGCCGCGATCGATGGCGGCGCGCTGGTCGGCAAAGGGCTGGAAATCGCCTGGGCTGCCGATCCGGTAGAGTTCTTCTTCCTGCAGATTCAGGGTTCGGGCAGGCTCCGCGCGCCCGATGGCAGCGTGATGAGGATTGGCTACGCCGGGCAGAACGGCCGTGATTATCGCGGCATCGGTTCCTTGATGCGCGAGCGCGGATTGCTTGGCACTGGCCCGGGGCAATATTCCGGATCGATGCAGGGGCTGATGCAATATCTGCGCGATCACCCGGCCGAAGGGCTGGCGCTGATGCATGAGAACCAGAGCTATGTGTTCTTTCGCGAACTGACTGGCGATGGCCCGGTCGGCACGCTGGGTGTGCCGGTGCGCGGACGCAGCAGCGCCGCCGTCGATCCCGCATTCATTCCGCTGGGTGCGCCGGTGTGGCTGTCGCTGGACCGCACCGAGGCGAACGGGCTGTGGATCGCGCAAGACACCGGAGGCGCAATCAAGGGCGCAAACCGCCTCGACAGTTTCTGGGGCGCGGGCGAGGAAGCCCGGACGATTGCCGGCGGCATAACCGGACGCGGCGAGGCACTGCTGCTGCTTCCCAAAGGAACGCTGAAGCGGCTTGGCCCGAAATGAGCCAGCGCCCGCCCGGCCGCCCGCCGCGCGGACTGACGGCTGATGAGGCCGCGCTCTGGGCAGCGGTGGCAAACACGGTTACCCCGCTGCATCCCCCACGCCGCACGCAGCAATCACCGCATGACCAGCCTTTGGCAGCAGCGACCTTTCCGCTGTCATCGCCTCCAGCAAAGCGGCTGCGCGGGCGCATTCTCGCCCCGCCGCCACAAAGGCCGAGGTTCGTCCCGCAGCGGGCACGCGCCCGCTGGATCGCGACGGGCTCGACACCAGCTGGGACCGCAAACTGGCCCGTGCCGCCATTGCGCCCGATTTCACGCTGGATCTGCATGGGCACAGCCGGATGCCGCCCATGCAAGGCTTGATGCCGGACTGACACAGGCGATGGCGATGGGGGCACGGCTGGTGCTGGTCATCACCGGCAATCCCCGGCCTGTCGCTGCGGCAGACCGCGGCGACAGGCGCGGAGCAATCCGGGCCAAGCTGCTCGATTGGCTGGCCGCAGGCGCCCATGCCGGGCGCATAGCGGCAGTACGCCCGGCCCACCGCAAACATGGTGGACCGGGCGCATTGTATCTGGTGCTCAGGCGGGTGCGCTGAACGCCGCGACTGCTGCGCAGGTCAGAATCGGAAGCCGACAGTCACCTGCCAGGTGCGCGGATCGCCATAATAGACGGTCTGGATATTGCCGACCGAGCTGAATTCCTGACCATCGGTCTTGTAGAGCGTATCGCCCACATTCTTGATCATGCCGCGCAGATAGAAGCGATCGAAATCGACCTGCGCATAGACATTGCCCAGCCAATAGCCATTTTCATACAGGCCCGGGCGATTGTCGACCGACAGCCACTGCTTGTCGACAAAGCACATATCGCCGCCCAGCGTCAGGCTGGCGCTGTCACCCAGCGGAATGCGGTAGTCTGCACCAGCGCGGAAGCTGAGCGGCGGGGCAAAGGCTGGCTTGCAGACAATCGCTGTGCCGGTGGGATTGCAGGAATAGGCCGGAGCACGGCGACCGTCGTTAAATTCCTTGTACTTGGCATCAAGGTAACCCAGCGAGGCGGTAAGGGTCAGTGCCTTCACAGGCTTGACCATTGCTTCAAATTCAATGCCCTGAATGCGCAGCTTGCCAGCGTTGATCACCGGGAAACTGCCGCCTGTTACACCGGTGTTGCCGCCGCCCACACGAGCCTGGAAGTCCTTGTATTCGGAATAGAAAGCATCGGCAGAGATCATCACCCGGCCATCAAGGAAGCTGCCCTTGGTGCCGACTTCGTAGGTCCACACGCTTTCAGGCTTGAAGGTCGGCACCACGGTGGTGACGCCGTTTACCACCATGGTCACATCGGCAAGGCCGTTGACGCGGCCATTGAAGCCGCCGGATTTGAAACCCCGGTTGGCCGAAGCGTAGATCAGGGTCTGCTCGGTCGGCTTGTAGCTCAGCGTGAAGCTGGGCGTCCAGGCATCGAAGGATACGCCCTTCAGGCCATTGTAGGGCGCGGGCAGGCTGTTCGGGAACACATAGGTGCTGACGATCTTCACCGCCGAAAAGATCGGGCTGGTGGTGGTAGCGGTGGTGGTGCGGTAATAATCCTTGGTTTCGTGGGTATAGCGCAGCCCCACCGTGGCCGAGAGCTTTTCAGTCAGATCATAGGTCAGCTGGCCAAAGGCTGCATAGCTCTTGGTGTCCTGCTCATCATCAATGGTCCGCAGGAAATTGAGCGGGGTCGTCACATAAGTGAGATAGGAATTGGCATAGGCTTCCTGATGCGAGGTAATGTGCTCGTTCAGATAGTACAGGCCCAGCACCCCCTTCAGCTTGTCGGCATTGAGCTTGAGCTGAAGTTCCTGGCTAAACTGATGCTGCCGCACATTGACGAAAACATCGCCAAGCTGCGCTTCGGTGGCATCGATATCCACATAGTTGCGCGAATGCAGGCGGCGATAGGCAGTGATCGAGCTCAGCTCCAGCCCGTCGCCCAGATCGACATTGATCGTGCCGGACATGCCCCAGTGATCCAGCTTCTGTCCCTCGCCGTTCTTGAAACTGGTCGACGCCTTGTAATCATAGGCGCCATAGGGCTGCGCCGCCGCGATGGTGAACGGAGTCGCGGCGGTAAAGGTGGCGTTGTAGTCAAAGCCAATCAACGGCGCGGTTGCATAGCCCAAAGTCAAGCCGTTACGCTGACGCGTATAGTCGCCCGACAGCAGCACTTCGATATTGTCTGCCGCCTGCGCCCGCAGGATGCCGCGGAACGCCAGATTGTTGCGGTCGTTGTATTTCTTGCCGGTTTTCGGATCGGTGACGATACCGTCACGATCATCATAAAGGCCTGCCAGCGAAAGACCCACCTTGCCCGCCACCAACGGTGCGGAAACATAGCCCTTGGCCGTCATTTCATCGAAGCGGCCATAAGAGAAGGCACCTTCGGCCTTCAGCGTATCAAGGCTGGGCTTGCGGGAAACGATATTCACCGCACCGCCAATGGTGTTCTTGCCATACAGCGTGCCCTGCGGGCCGCGCAGCACTTCCACGCGCTGCACGTCAAACAGGTTGAGCAGCGCCCCCTGAATACGGCTGAGATAGACGCCATCGACATAGACGCCCACCGCCGGATCAAACGTCTGCAGCGCATCCGGCTGACCGATGCCGCGAATGAACATGTTTGCCGAAGTGGCCGATCCGCGCCCCTGCACGATATTCACATTGGGAACACTGCCCTGAACGCCGGACAGATCGTTCGCCCCCAGCTTTGCCAGCTGCGCTTCGCTGAGCGCCGTGACCGCGACCGGAACATCGGTGATCCGCTCTTCAATGCGCCGCGCAACCACGACGATGGCATTGTCATCATCGGCGTTGGCCGAATCGCTGGCTGTATCCTGCGCGGCAGCAGGCATGGCGGCAAAGCCCATGCAGGCGCTGGCAAGCAGTGAGGCACGGCAAAGCAGGGTGTAGGCGCGCATCAGAATCCCTCCCAATAAACAAGCAATCGGACCGCTTCTGCGGCCATCTGTGCGCCGTTATATAAAAGTTGAACCAACTTTCAACTTCTATATGCTTGCATCGGCGGAGTGGAGCAGGGAAAGTGGGCTGACGTGGCAAAACGGCAACAACGCTTGGCAGGCGTCGCCACGAAACTTGGGGAGACTGCGATGAACATTGCCGACACCGGCACGCTGCCGCGCACTCCCCGCACCGAACGCGGGCGCCGCACCCAGCGCGCGATCCTTGATGCCGCCGCCGCCGAATTTGGTGAAAAGGGTTTTCACGAAAGCTCGATCGTTTCGATCACCATTCGCGCTGGCGTCGCCCTGGGCAGCTTCTATACCTATTTCGAAAGCAAGGAGGCGCTGTTCAAGGCGCTGGTCCAGGACATGAGCGGGCGGGTGCGCGATCATGTCGCGCCGGTTCTGGCCGAAAAGCCTCGCAGTGCGATCGGGGCTGAAGGCGCCGCGCTGGAAGCCTTCCTGCGCTTCGCCCGTGAACACAAGGAAATCTACCGGATCATCGACGAAGCCGAATTCGTTGCCCCGGAAAGCTGGCGGGCCCATTATCTGAACACGGCAGCGCGCATTCTTGAACGGCTTCAGGCCGCCCATGCCAAGGGCGAACTTGGCACCGCGCCAGACGAGGTGCACGCCTGGGCGATCATGGGGATGAATGTCTTCCTGGGCCTGCGCTTCGGCGTTTTGGACACTGACACCGATCTGGCGTCGGTCGCGGAAAAGGCCAACGCGCTGCTGCGCAATGGCTTGGGTTGAAACAGAGGGCTAGCAAAGGCGGGTGACTTGACGGCGCTCTGACGCTATGCGCGCCCGACCATGTCCAATCGCCGCACCTTTGCCATCATCTCCCACCCCGACGCGGGCAAGACCACACTGACCGAAAAGCTGCTGCTGCAAGGCGGCGCGATCCATCTGGCCGGTGAGGTCAAGGCGCGCGGGGCAGCGCGGCGGGCGCGGTCGGACTGGATGAAGATCGAGCAGCAGCGCGGCATCTCGGTCACCTCCAGCGTGATGACCTTTGAACGAGCCTTTGACGATTTGGGGGACATCACCTTCAATCTGCTCGACACGCCGGGGCATGAGGATTTTTCCGAGGACACCTATCGCACGCTGACAGCGGTCGATTCCGCGATCATGGTGATCGACGCCGCCAAGGGTATCGAACCGCAAACGCGCAAGCTGTTCGAGGTTTGCCGCCTGCGTTCGGTGCCGATCATCACCTTCGTCAACAAGGTTGATCGCGAAGGTCGCTCGCCGTTCGAGACGCTGGATGAAGTGGCCGATGCGCTGGCGCTGGATGTCTGCCCGATGAGCTGGCCAGTGGGCCTGGGCGGGCTGTTCCAGGGCGTGCTCGATTTCAGCACTGGCGAGATCAGCCGCCCCGAAGGCGACAGCCGTGAATTTCTGGGCAAGCGTGAAAAGGCCGAACTGCCCGCCGATATCGCCGAGGAAGTGGAACTGGCGCAGGGTGGTTATCCCGCGTTCGATCTGGAGGCCTATCGCCACGGCGATCTGACCCCGGTGTTTTTTGGATCGGCGCTGAAGAATTTCGGCGTGGCCGAGCTGATCGAAGCCATCGCCACCTATGCCCCGCCCCCGCGCCCGCAGCCCAGCGACGCTGGCGAAGTCAGCCCGGATGGCAAGGAAGTGACCGGCTTCATCTTCAAGGTGCAGGCCAATATGGACCCGCAGCACCGCGACCGGATCGCCTTCATGCGGCTGGTATCAGGCACCTTCAAGCGCGGGATGAAGCTGACCCCTTCGGCGCTGGGCAAGCCTGTGGCGATCCATTCCCCGATCCTGTTCTTTGCCCAGGACCGCGAACTGGCCGACACCGCCGAGCCGGGCGATATCATCGGCATCCCCAACCACGGCACGCTGCGGGTTGGTGATACGCTGTCCGAGAGCAACAAGCTGCGCTTCACCGGCCTGCCCAATTTCGCGCCGGAAATCCTGCGCCGCGTCGCGCTGAAGGATCCGACCAAGACCAAGCAGCTGCGCAAGGCGCTGGACGATCTCTCTGAAGAAGGCGTGATCCAGGTGTTCTACCCGGAAATCGGGGCACAATGGATCGTTGGCGTGGTCGGCCAGTTGCAGCTGGATGTGCTGATCAGCCGGCTGGAGGCGGAATACAAGGTGGAAGCCGTGCTGGAGGCCTCACCCTTTGATACCGCGCGCTGGCTCAAGGGCAGCGACGCCGCGCTCAAAGCCTTCACCGATTTCAACAAGAGCAATCTCGCGCAGGACCGCGATGGCGATCCGGTGTTTCTGGCCCGCAGTGCATGGGATGTCGGCTATCAGCAGGAAAAGAACCCTGAACTGACCTTCAGCGCCACCAAGGAGCGCTGATTTCGCTGCCGGTTGCGGCACTTGCCCCGCGCAGGGCGGCGGCCTAACCTGCGCGCATGTCTGAATTCACCGATCACATCACCGATGCCCATATCGCGATGATTTCGCATCAGAGCGTGTTCTTCACCGCGACAGCGGCGGCGGAAGGGCGGATCAACCTCTCGCCCAAGGGGTATGACAGTTTCCGCGTGCTGGGGCCGAACCGCGTGGCCTATCTCGATCTTGGCGGATCGGGGAATGAAACCCATGCCCATCTTGCCGCCGATGGCCGGATCACCATCATGATGTGCAATTTCGGATCGCCGCCGCTGATCCTGCGGCTCTATGGCACGGGTTCCCCGGTGCTGCCGCAGGATGCCGGATGGGCGGAGCTGGCGGCACATTTCACCCTGCTGCCCGGCACGCGCCAGATCT
>JBGAIR010000086.1:0-5353 GCA_044225335.1 Novosphingobium sp.
GGGGAACATGTTCAGATATTGCGCCAGCCGGGGGCGGTTGGTGCGGTTGGGGCTGGCGCCGTGGGGCAGTTCATGCCGCCAGATGATCAGATCGCCGGCATTGGCGGGCACGGTGATGGCCTCTGCTGACAGGTCGATCTGGCGCGGGTCCGCGTTTCCGATATCGGTCAGCCAGTCGTCGATCCTGCGGTGAAATCCCGGCACCAGTTGCAACGCGCCCTGATCTGCCGAAGTGTCGGTAAGATAGAGGATCGCCTGCGTTCCAAGGGGGATCGGCTGGATCAGGCTGGTGTCCCAATGCAGATGATAGACAGCTAGGCCCTGCCCAGGCGGCAGGGGAGTGTTGAAGCTGGTCCGGTCGGTCAGCATCCACAGATCGGCCGTGCCCCATAGCTGGGCAAAGGCCTTGTGCACACGCGCCGATTGCCGGGCGGCATTCAGTTCCGGTCCATGATACAGCGGCAGCCACATGTTGCTCGTTCGCGGGTTGTACCAGCTTTCCGGCTGATCGGGATCGGCTTCGACATATTGCCATACCCGCGCTGCGGCAGCCTCTGTCTGATGCGGCGTGATGGCCTGCGGCACCACCACATAGCCGTGTTCCTGCCAATGCTGCATGGCCACTGCGTCGAGCACATCGGCGGAACCATCAATCTGTTGCAGCTGCCGGACCGTGGCGGCAGGTGGAGCTTTGCCGTCCAGAAAGGCGTGATAGCGGGCAATCTGCACCGGGTCCGGCAATCCGGCGAGACCGGTGATCCATTGTGTGAATTCCGCGAACTCCGGGCATTCGCACTGCAAATGGATCAAGGTCTGTTCGATGCCGATGCCCAGCAGGCACAGCATGACCTTGTCAGCATGGCTCATCGGCGCAGGCGCGGTGCGGCGGGTGTTGCTTGCCCAGAATTGTTCCAGCCCCTGTATATGGGGGAATGGCGGGGCCGCGCTCATCGTTCAATCCTGCGCCGATCGCGCCAGCACCAGTCCGGCCGCGACCAGTGCCATCCCCGCCAGATCCATCAGCCCCAGCGTTTCGCCAAAGGCCAGCCAGCCCACTGTCACCCCAATGGCAGGCTGGCTGAGCAGCGCCAGCCCGAACACCAGCGGCGGGAAATGGCGCAGCGCGTAGATCAGCAGCCCTTGCCCGATCAGCTGGCTCAGCACCGCCAGCGCGATCACTGGCAGCCAGTTACCCGGCATCACTGGTTCGCCCAGCAACAGCGCACAGCCCAGCAGCACCGGTGCACCGGCCAGGCTGGACCAGGCCAGCAGAGCCCAGTTGCCCAGGCTGGCACGCGGCTTTTGCAGCAGCAGGATGTAGAAGGCATAGAACAGGCCGGCGATCAGGCACAGCACATCGCCCCATGCCGTCTGCGGTCCGATTTCCAGCGAACGGCCCAGCAGCAGGGCTGATCCGCCCAGCGCGCAGGCAAAGGCCAGCCATTCATTGCGATGTGGCAGGCGGCGCAGCGCGATCAGGCCCCAGGCCATAACGATCAGGCTGCCCGCATTGCCAAACAGCGTCGCATTGCCCAGCCGGGTATAGTGGATGCCGAGATGCCAGGCCGCCAGATCGAGCGCGAAAAACACGCCAGCGCCGATGATCGCCCACCATATCCCCCCGCCAAATCCGCGCAGCCGCTGGCCATTGGCGCGCGCCAGCAGGAACAGTGCGGGCACTGCCAGCGCCAGTCGCCAGAATCCGGCGGCTACCGGCCCGGTATCGGCCAGCCGCACAAACCACGGCCCCAGCGCCAAAGCTGCGTTGCCGCCGATCAGCGCCGCAAAATGTGTCGGCCTGTTCTTGAACCCGTCCATTGCCATCCCCATTAGCTTGGCTTAGCCGTTGCAACTGGATTGCAAAACGAAATTGATCGGATCCGCAGGGAGACACCTATGCATGATGCCTTGTTCCAGCCTGTAAAGCTTGGCGCGATCGAAGCGCCCAACCGGATTGTGATGGCGCCGCTCACCCGTGGCCGCGCCGATGCGGGTTCGGTGCCCAACGCGATGATGGCGGAATATTACCGTCAGCGTTCCTCGGCGGGCCTGATCATTTCCGAAGCGACCGGGATCAGCGTGGAAGGGCTGGGCTGGCCGTCGGCCCCCGGGATCTGGAACGATGCGCAGGTTGAAGGCTGGAAGGGTGTGACCGAAGCGGTGCATCAGGCTGGCGGGCGTATCGTCATGCAGCTGTGGCATATGGGGCGGATCGTCCATCCCGATTTCCTGGGCGGCCAGCCGCCGGTTTCGGCATCGGCCACCACCGCGCCGGATCATGCCCACACCCCCACGGGCCGCAAGCCCTATGAACAGGCACGCGCGGCGACGCTGGATGACATTGCCCGGATCACCGATGATTATGGCAAGGCAGCCGCCAATGCCAAGGCAGCGGGTTTTGATGGCGTGCAGCTGCACGGCGCGAATGGTTATCTGATCGATCAGTTCCTGCGGCTCAGCACCAATCTGCGCGATGATGATTACGGCGGCAGCCCCGAAAATCGCGTACGCTTCATGCGGCAGGTGCTGGAACGGCTGATCGATGTCTGGGGTGCGGATCGCGTTTCGATCCGGCTTTCGCCCAATGGCGAAACCCAGGGCTGCGACGATCCCGATCCGGCCAGCATCTTTGGCGAAGCGGCGCGGGTGCTGCAGCAACTGGGCGTGGGCTTTCTGGAACTGCGCGAACCGGGGCCGGAAGGCACCTTTGGCCGCACCGACGTTGCCAAGCAGAGCCCGCTGCTGCGCAGCATCTACAAGGGGCCGCTGGTGCTCAACAGCGATTACACCGCAGCGCTGGCGGAAGATGAAGTCAGCGCCGGACGCGCCGATGCGATCAGCTTTGGCCGCCCGTTCATTTCCAACCCCGATCTGCCGCAGCGCATCCGTGCCGGGGCGGAATGGGCGCCCAATGTCAATGTGCCGCAAAGCTGGTATCTGCCAGGTTCGGCGGGCTATATCGATTATCCCGCGCTTGAACCGGCCAGCGTTTGAGCTGGCCTGATTGGAGTTGAATTGATGGCAATCCGGTCGTGGCTGTTCGTACCCGGCGACAGCGAAAAGAAGCTGGGCAAGGCAGCGGCGACCGGGGCCGACGCGATTATCGTCGATCTGGAAGATTCGGTAACGCTGGCGGGCAAGGCGGCGGCGCGCAAGCTGACGCTGGAATGGCTGCAGGCGCATCGCCAGCAAGTCACGCAAGGCCCGCGTCAGGCGCGCTGGGTGCGGATCAACGCGCTGGACAGCGGGCTGTGGCGTGATGATCTGCTGGCCGTGCTGGCGGGCGCGCCCGATGGCATCATGCTGCCCAAATCGGCCGGACCGGAAACCGTGCGGCAACTGGCGGCAGAGCTGTATGAGCTGGAAGGCGCCAATGGCGTTACCGCCGGCAGCACGCGCATTCTGCCGCTGGTCAGCGAAACCCCGGCAGCGGCGCTGACCATTCCGGCCTATGCCAATGATCTGCAACCGCGTCTCGCCGGGCTGACCTGGGGGGCAGAAGATCTTTCCGCCGCCATCGGTGCCACCCGCAAGCGCGACCGCGTGGGCCGCTGGACCGACACCTTCCGCTTTGTCCGCGCGCAGGTGCTGCTTACTGCCCATGCCCGCAATGTGCCGGCCATCGATACGCTTTATGCCGATTTCGCCGATCCCAAGGGGCTGAAGCACTATGCCGAGGAATCGCGTGCTGATGGCTTTTCCGGCATGCTGGCGATCCATCCGGCGCAGGTGGAAATCATCAACGCCGCCTTCACCCCCAGCGCTGCCGAACTGGCCGAAGCGCAGGCGATTATCGATGCCTTCGCTGCCGATCCTTCAGCCGGGGCCTTGCAGATCGATGGCAAGATGATTGACCGCCCGCATCTGAAGCTGGCGCAGCGGCTGTTGGGGATCGAGGATCAGGGCTGAGGGGGGACGCTATTCCCCGTCGTTCCTGCCCATCCGGTCAATCGTCGCGGTCATCGCCACATCCATGGTGACGTTGCCCAGCGTGCGCATCAGATCGGGCAGCATTTCAACCGCCACCAGTAGCCCGAGCGGGGCGATCGGAATGCCCGTCGCGAGACAGATCGGGCCAATCGCGGCGATGAAGGAAATCGATCCCGGCAGCGAAACGGAACCAATCGTGGTGCACATTGCCACGGCAAAGCCGACAATCAGCAGCTGCGGCGTGATCGCCACCCCGGCCAGCTTGGCGACATAGATCGCCACTGCCAGATTCATCGCCGGGCTGGTCGCGCGGTAAAGCGCCACCGCCAGCGGCAGCACCATTTCCGCCGTGACCGTCTTCACCCCCAGATTGCGACAGGCGGCCAGCATGGTCGGCAGGCAGGCGAGCGAGCTTTGCGTTGACAGCGCCAGCGACTGCGCGGGCAGGACGCGCCGGGCAAATTCACCCAGCGGCAGCCGCGCGCCCAGCACTGCCATGAAATAGGCCGCGATCAGCACCACCGTGCCAACCGCGGTTACCAGCAGGATGTAATGCGCCAGCGCAGCAATGGCATCGCTGCCGCTTTTCGCAGCGACGCTATAGGCCAGCGCGAACACCCCCAGCGGGGCAAGGCGCAGTACCCAGCCGATGATCACCATCATCGCCCCGGTGATCGCGGCAAAGAAATTGAACATGGTTTGCCGCAGTGTGGGGTTGAGCTGGGTCACCGCCAGCGCGAAAGCGGCGGTGAACAGGATCAGTGACAACATGGCGTCATTCGCCGCCGCTGCCAGCACATTGCCCGGCACTAGCGAATCAAGGAAATCGAGCAGCGACGGCACTGGTCCGGTTTCCTTGTGCGCGGCCAGCAGCGCCTGCGCCGCCTGCGCGGGGATCGGGAACAGTTCCAGCAGCAGCGGCATGAGCAGCGCCGCCATAGCCGTTGCCAGCCCCAGCAGGCCAAAGATCATCCCCAGCGTTCGCCGTGCCAGCGCTCCGGCGCTGGCCGCCGCCACGGTCTGCACCACGCCGATTACCAGCAATGATACCACCAGCGGCACGATGGTGGCCTGCAGCGCGCGCAGCCACAGGCTGCCGATCTTGTCCAGCACCGGCTGGATCGCGGCGGCATGCGGATTGCCCGCCAGCAGCAGGCCCAGCACCAGCCCTGCCGCCAGCCCGATCAAGGTCAGCGCGGTCGGCACCTTGATATCGGGGACGATATCGCCTGCCGAGGTTTGGCCTGCTGGCTGTGTGGTCATGCTTCGCCCCTGTGTGTGCCTGTTTGCGTGATTGCCCGCGTGACATTAGCGTGATGTCGCGACATAGCAATTTGCAAGCGTTTGATCCGAAACTTGCGTTTCGGAGAGTTCGGCACCGGCCCGCTCCCCCGCCCGGCCACCCAGAGCATACCATCTCGTT
>JBGAIR010000087.1:0-5332 GCA_044225335.1 Novosphingobium sp.
TGAACGCAATCGAAGGCGGCTGGCCCGATCCGGCCTATGGCCATGTGCCGCTGATCCACGGCGCTGACGGGGCCAAGCTTTCCAAACGTCATGGCGCGCTGGGGGTCGATTCCTATCGTGACGAGATGGGCATTCTGCCCGAAGCCCTGTTCAACTATCTGCTCCGGCTTGGCTGGGGACACGGTGATGACGAGATCATCAGCCGGGATCAGGCGGTGGAATGGTTTGATATTGCTGATGTCGGCAAGGGCGCGGCACGGTTTGATCTCGCCAAGCTGCAAAGCCTGAATGGCCATTACCTGCGCGAAGCCGACGATGCCCGCCTTGCGGCGCTGGTGGCACCAGCTCTGCCCGCCGGAATCGATCATGATCTGCTGCTGCGGGCGATGCCGGTGCTGAAGGTGCGCGCCAAGGATGTGAACGAACTGGCTGCCAGCGCGGCATTCTTGTTCGCGCAGCGGCCTCTGCAGATTGATGACAAGGCAGCGGCCTTGCTGACGGCTGACGCCCGCGATCTGCTGGGCCGGATCGCCGCGCGACTGGGCGATGAAACCGACTGGAATCTTGAGGCACTGGAAGCCAGCCTCAAATCCATGGCGGCAGAACTTGAATTGGGGCTTGGAAAGCTTGCCCAGCCGCTACGTGCGGCGCTAACAGGGCAAACGACATCCCCGGGGATTTTCGATGTGCTGGTTCTGCTTGGACGGGACGAAAGCCTGGCGCGGATTTCCGCTCAGGCAATCCCCGCCAGGGACGAGCAGCGAGCGTAAGGAGCAAAACAGGTGGGCAATCAGGCTAAACTCAACACCGCTGGCGGTGATTTCGAATACCCGGTCCTGTCGGGCAGCGTTGGCCCGGATGTCATCGATATCCGCAAGCTCTATGCGCAAACCGGTCAGTTCACCTTCGATCCCGGCTTTACCTCCACTGCCAGCTGCGAAAGCGCGCTGACCTATATCGATGGCGATGAAGGCGTGCTGCTGCACCGCGGCTATCCGATCGGCCAGCTGGCAGAGCATTCCAGCTTCATGGAAGTCAGCTATCTGCTGCTCAACGGCGAACTGCCGAACCAGGCAGAGCTGAAGGACTTCTCCCGCACCATTACCCGCCACACCATGCTGCATGAACAGCTGGCCACCTTCTATCGCGGGTTCCGCCGCGATGCCCACCCGATGGCGATCATGTGCGGCGTGGTTGGCGCGCTTTCGGCGTTTTATCACGATTCGACCGATATTTCGGACCCGAACCACCGCAAGATCAGCTCGCACCGGCTGATCGCCAAGATGCCGACCATTGCGGCCATGGCTTACAAATATTCGGTTGGACAGCCGTTCCTCTATCCGAAGAATGATCTGTCCTACACCGGCAACTTCCTGCGCATGACCTTTGGCGTTCCGGCCGAAGAATATGAGGTTATTCCTGAAGTTGAGCGCGCGATGGACCGGATTTTCATCCTCCACGCCGATCACGAGCAGAATGCATCGACCAGCACCGTGCGCCTTGCCGGTTCGTCGGGTGCCAATCCCTTTGCCTGCATCGCGGCTGGCATCGCCTGCCTGTGGGGTCCGGCGCATGGCGGCGCGAATGAAGCCGCGCTCAACATGCTGAAGGAAATCGGCACGCCCGATCGCATTCCGCACTATATCGAGCGCGCGAAGGACAAGAACGATCCGTTCCGCCTGATGGGCTTCGGCCACCGCGTCTACAAGAACTACGATCCCCGCGCGACCGTGATGCAAAGCACCGTGCGCGAGGTGTTTTCCGCGCTCAAGGTCAACGATCCGCTGTTCGAAACCGCGCTGCGGCTGGAAGAAATCGCGCTGAGCGATCCCTATTTCATCGAAAAGAAGCTGTTCCCGAATGTCGATTTCTATTCGGGCATCATCCTTTCCGCGATCGGTTTCCCAACCACCATGTTCACCGTGCTGTTCGCACTGGCCCGCACCGTGGGCTGGGTGGCGCAGTGGAATGAAATGATTTCCGATCCCAACCAGAAGATCGGCCGCCCGCGTCAGCTCTACACCGGGCCGACCCAGCGCGATTACGTGCCGCTCGACAAGCGCTGAGCTTTCGCGCAATCTCCCCCGGTGCAGCCCCTCAAGACGGGCTGCGCCGGGGAGAATTACATATGGCAATTCTGCGTATCATCGCCCTGATTCTGGGCGTTCTGGCCGTTCTTATGGGGCTGCTCTGGACCGGTCAGGGGCTGGGAATCATCATGTGGCCCAAATCCAGCTTTATGCTGGCAGACAAACAATGGGCGGTGAATGGTTCAATTCTCGCCGGTTTCGGCCTGATCCTCATCTGGCTGGCGCGCCGCGGGCGCGGCTGAATCCGCAATCATCGGCGCAGAGGCCAGCAGATCGGCCGGCACATCGAGGATGAAGCGAGCGCCCTGTCCGGGCGCGCTTTCCACGCTCAGATTGCCGCCCATCGCCTTGGCGAGACGCGCGGAAATATAGAGACCCAGCCCTGATCCGCCCTCGTCAGTGCGGCCCAGCCGTTCGAATTTTTCAAACACGCGCGCCTGCTGCTCTTCCGACAGGCCGGGGCCAAGATCGGCAACGATCACCTTCGCCCGCGCGCCGGTTCCCTCCAGCCTGATCCAAACCTGTGAGTTTTCAGGCGAATAGTGGATGGCATTGCCAACGAGGTTGAGAAGCACCTGCAGCACGCGCCGGAACTCGGCAATCGCGGGCAGGCTTTCGCCCAGCTTGGGTGCATCGATCGAAATGCCGCGTTCCTGCGCGCGCACCGCCAGAATGCCAGCCGCCCGCCGTGCCACATCGGCCAGATCGATCCGGTCCGGCGCGGTGTTGAATTCATCCGCCTCGACCACTTCCAGATCGGTGATGTCATCCACCAATGACAGAAGATGTTGCCCGGCCGCGGCAATATCCGCAGCATAGCGGCTGTATTCTTCGGCCAGCGGACCAGCCAGCTTGGTGCGGATGGTTTCGGCATTGGCGATGATGCGGGCAATCGGCTGGCGCAATACCGGCGCGAAATCGCGGCCAACCAGCCCCGGCCCGTTGCTGGGCATCGAGATGTCGCCCGGCTGTGCAGCTTCCTTGAGCGGCAAAGGCGTGTCGGCGCAGAGCAGCAGTTCGAAGCCCTGCGGCTCACCGCCGGGGCGCGCGCGCGGCAGCAATGTGGCGTGCCAGCCGCGATCCGAATCCGCAATGTTCAGCGCCATGCCATCCAGCAGACGCCAATGCAGCGGCTGGCGATGGCTGTCGCTGCCGGCGAAGCTGACAAAATCGGTCCAGGGGCGACCAGCGCCCTCGCGCATCGCCTTGGCAAGCGCGGCCAGATCGGGCGCTGTGGTTTCAACCGTCAGCACGCGCTGCTGGCTGTCCAGCTCGGCAAAGAGTTCCGCTGCCGCACGATCAATCGCGGCGCGGCGATCGGACAGGATCTGGATATCCTCCTCGGGCAGCGCGCTGACCTGCCAGCTGTGGACGCTTATCGAACAGCCGCCATCGTCAAGCGGCGTCACTTCAACCCAGGCATTGATCGCGTCGGTGCTGTCCACCATCCGCAGCGGCCGTGCCAGCTTCAATCCGAACCCGCGTGCCTTGCGCACCAGTTCCAGCAGCGCGGGAATGGCGATCACGCCGTTCGGCTCGCCGCCGCAGTGCAATTGCAGATCGGCCAGCAGCGAATCGGCGCTGATCAGCCGGTCTTCGCTGTCGGTCACGGCACAGGCCAGCTTGTCGGTGGGTGCAATCACTGCTCAGCCGCCGGGATAGGCCGTTGAGCGGGCCAACAGCGCGGCGGCCTGATCAACGCCAAGCGTGTCGAAACCTTCCGGCAGTGCCACGCCGGGATGCAGAGCCAGAAACTGCTCCTCAATCGCTGCGGGCTTCAATCCGGCGCTGCGCAGCACCAGTGCCAACCGGGCCAACTGGCTTTCATTGGTAGCCATCACCGCCATATCGCGCGCTTGCCCGGCAGCCAGCGCCACCGCGGAGAGAAACAGGCTGACCCCCGCATGTGTAACGGAAAGCGCCACGCTGGCCCCGCCGCCCATACCTGCGATGATCCGCGACATCAGGCCAAGCCGGCTACGGCTTTCATCAAATCGCTGACGGATCGTTGCTTCTGCAGCGGTGCAATGGGGTTGCAGGAATTCCGGCAAGCCATCGAAACCGCGCATCAACGTCAACACATGGTGCAGCTGTTCCGCCGGCAATTCGGCAAGCGGCAACTGCATCCGGCGCTGCGACTGGGCAAACCGCGCCTGCGATGCCAGCAGCGCCATGGCATTGGCGGCGACCTCTGGTTCCGGCGAGGCCACCAGCGCCTGTAGAAGCGGCGAAAGCACCGGATCGATGCCCAGCCTAGCCTGCATGCGGCTGATCAGCTGCCATTCCACGCTGAGTGCATGGACATGCGCCAGCAGCGGCGGGCTGTCGATCATCGCCGCGACCAGCGCGTTGATCACATCCTGCGGATATTCGCGCTCTTCACCCGCTTTTGCCGCGACGGCCAGTTCATCCAGCAATTGGCGGGCAAAATCGGCCAGAATGCCATGGGTGCGCGCGACCACCTCTTCAGAGAAAATCGAGTGATCATCATTGGCCAGCAAATGGCGCAACACGGGCGCAAAAGTCCCCGCCAGCGCATCGTTCTGCGCCAGTTCCTCACGCAATACTGCCTCGATTGAAGGGGCAGACGGCACTGTATCGACAGCACTTTGATCCATGTGCCGGGGCATAGCCTGTTCTGGTTAAGGTCGCGTTAGCCGCGTTTCGCCCGGTGGCAGCAATATGCCTGCGAGCAGCAGCACAACCGCCCCGACATGCACCGCCTCGGCAAGATATCCGGAGAGCAGCGCCAGCGCTACCAGCAGGGCCAGCAAAGCCCGATCCTGCAGCCATCCGTTCCAGCGGCTCCATCCACCGCGCGGGATCAGCCATAGCAGGCCAACCAGAATGAGCGGCGGAAACAGCCGGTCATGATGCGGCTGCCATGCCTGCAGAGGCGTGCCCCATGCCATCAGCGCAATCAGGCTGCCATCCAGCAATGCGTCAAAGCCGATGCGCCGCCAAGTCTTCCGGCCAGAATGAGCATCTGGCCCATCGGCTTCGATCCGGCCGAGCAGCCCGGCCGCCTCGCGCACGATCCAGCCGATACCGCAAAGGGCCAATCCCAGGCCAACCGTGCCGAACCAGCCCGCGCCAAGCCCGATCAGCACCAGCGCCAGCGCCCCCATTCGCAGCGCAAACGAACCGGTTCCGGCATGCAGCAGCGCCGGGCCGAATCCGCGCACCAGCAACAATGCCGCGCCTTGCCCCGGACTGAGCGGCATATCGTTGCGGGTACGCTG
>JBGAIR010000088.1:0-4853 GCA_044225335.1 Novosphingobium sp.
GGAAGTAATCCCACACTGCATGGTGCTGGGTGGCGATGTTGTCCCAGATGGTCAGCGTATTGGCTTCCCAGCGCACCCGGCACTGCGCGGTGAGTGTGGTTTCGATATGCTGGAAGAACAGTTCCATCAGCATCCGGCCTTCCAGATGGCTGACATCCTGAATGCGCGTGGTGAAGCCGCGGTTGATCCACAGCACCGGCTTGCCCGTCACCGGATGGCGGATCACCAGCGGATGGATCGTGCGGTTGTATTCGGTGCCCGCAGGGGGCTCGATCCCGTAGATCGCCTTGTAGGGGAAACTGCCATCGTGCAGCGCCCGCAGCGAATGCGCCAGCGCGCGGACCGGATCGGAAAGCCGATCGTAGCATTCGGTCATGCTGGAATAATAGGTATCACCGCCGCCGCCTTCGGGCATTTCGTGCATATAGAGCAGCGACGCCGCAATTGGCGCGGGATCGCAGCTGACATCGGTGTGCCAGCCTTCGCCCGCGGTTGTCTTGGAATTGGCATTGGTGCGCACCGGATAGACCGCCGGATCTTCCGCTCCGCGCGCCGCGCTGAGCGCATGGACGTGAAGTTCGCCGGTTCCGAACAGCCGGGCGATCTTCTTGTGCGCATCACGGTCCAGCTTCTGATCGCGCACCACCAGCACCTGCCGCTCTGCCAGCAGCGCCCGCAGCCAGTCCTCGCCATCGGCGTCCAGCGTGGTCAGATCAATCCCGCGCAATTCGGTGCCGATGACCGGATTGAGCTGATCCAGCGTAACGCCCTGTGGTGCCTGCATCCTGTCCTCCTTGCGTTGTTTTGATACCGATAAACCTACTTTTGTGCTTCCTCGATTGGCATCACGGTAGGCAATGGATCTGTTCGCTCGCCGCGGTTGTTACGCTTGTTGTATTTGCTCTGATATTCCCGGCGTTGCTTGGTAATTTCGTAGAGCACGATCCCCGATGATGTGCCAAGATTAAAGCTCTCGATCATGCCAAACATCGGAATGGCGATGCAACCGTCGCTGCGTTGGACGGCTAGGTCGCTTATTCCGCGCGTTTCGTTTCCGAACCAGACGGCCAGCTTTGCATATGCGGTATAGTCACGTTCGTGCAGATAGGTGCTGGTCTTGCCTTTCACGTGCGGAGATGTGACCAGCGAGCGGAAATTTTTATTAGCCAGATGATCAAAACAGGCTTCGGTGCTGTCGAACCGCTTTACGAAGCTCCACTTGACTGCGGAAACCGATGGTTTGGATAGTGAAGGCCGTTCGCGCATTTCCTGCCAGTCGTCCGGCAGTGTGCCGCGTGGATCAACGACATATACCTTTTCCACACCAAGCGCGTTCACGTTGCGGATGACCGTTCCGATGTTCTTAATGTCGGAAGGGTCTTCGATCACCGCAATAAGGTTCTTGCATATGAATGGCTTGATCGCATCGGCGCGATCGCGGACCGATCGCTTTGATCTTTTTTGTTCTTCTCCGTCTACGACAGGCATTCCGTGTACCCCGCTGCCTTGAGTAATTCGCATCCAATCAGCATTTGCCACCGTGTTGGCTTCGCACCGATATCCTGCTTCTTGGCACCCCGGCTATCGCATTTGAACCGATTGCGTGGGCGCTGACGGAGACAGTCATTTCGCCGTTCCGCCCCGGTGCAGAAGGAAGCGATCCGCGAACAGAAGTGCTACCATGGGGGCCTGGCTGATACCCGGCGCGACCAATCCCACCGCGATGCAGATCAGTGCGGCCACGGCCACGACGCGGCTGCGCAGCAACAGCGCCGAGCGTTCGATGGGATCATGAGAGGAATGGCCACTGGTCGGGTCGGTGGCAATCCGCACGATCACCATATTGGCCAATGCCGTCAGCGCCAGAGTGACATTGTAAAAGGTTGCCGCGACCACTTCACCCAGATTGGCGCTCAGCAGCGCGGTGGAAAACGGCATGATCACGATCATCATGAGGAAGTAGAGGTTCGGCCGGAACAGCCGGGGGTCCATTCCTGTCATCGATCCCAGCGCTGCGCTGTGGCCCTGCCAGAATCGCCCGATCACCAGAAAGCTGACCAGGAATCCGAAAAACGAAGGCAGCATGTCCTGCAATTGGCGCAGGCCAGCGGCGATATCGCCACGTGGCAGATGCGGCGCATGCAGCTCGATGATCAGCAGCGTGATCGCAATCGCGATCACCGCATCCGAAAAGAAGATCAGCCGTTCCAGGCGATGGTCCTTCATCGCGCTCATCCTGCCGCTCCGATCAGTTCTCGTCCGATCAGCATCCGCCGGATCTCGTTGGTGCCCGCGCCGATATCCAGCAGCTTGGCATCGCGCATATAGCGTTCCACCGGCCAATCGCGGGTATAGCCCGCGCCGCCCAGTGCCTGCACCGCCTCACCCGCCGCCTTGAAGGCATTCTCGCTGGCCAGCAGGATTGCGCCCGCCGCGTCGAAACGCGTGGTCTGTCCGGCATCGCAGGCCCGCGCCACGGCATAGACATAGGCCCGCGCCGATTGCAGCGCGACATACATATCCGCAACCTTGGCCTGCATCAGCTGAAACGCACCGATCGGTTTGCCGAACTGTTTGCGTTCCCGCAGATAGGGGATCACCGTATCCAGACAGGCCTGCATGATGCCCAGCTGCAACCCGGCCAGCACGACGCGTTCATAATCCAGCCCGCTCATCAGCACGCCAACCCCGCCATGCAGCGGCCCCATGATGCGATCTTCGGGGATGAAGCAATCGCTGAACACCAGTTCTGCCGTGGGGCTGCCGCGCATTCCCACCTTGTCGATCTTCTGGCCGATGCTGAAACCGTCATCGCCCTTTTCGATCAGAAAGGCGGTGATGCCGCGCGATCCGGCTTCGGGGGCGGTCTTGGCATAGACCACCAGCGTATCGGCATAGGTGGCGTTGGTGATCCAGAACTTGGTGCCGTTGAGCACATAGCCGCCCTGAACCGCATCGGCCTTGAGCTTCATCGAAACCACATCCGATCCGGCCCCGGCTTCCGACATGGCAAGGCTGCCCACGTGTTCACCGCTGACCAGCACCGGCAGATATTTCGCCTTTTGCTCTTCATTGCCCCAGCGGCGAATCTGGTTGACGCAAAGATTGCTGTGCGCGCCATAGGACAGGCCGATCGAGGCGGAGGCGCGGCTGACTTCTTCCACCGCGATCACATGATCGAGATAGCCGAGGCCCAGTCCACCCCATTCCTCTTCCACGGTGATGCCATGCAGGCCGAGTTCGCCCATCGCCTGCCACAGTTCATCACGCGGGAACCAGTCATCCGCGTCAATCCTTGCCGCCAGCGGCGCGATTTTTTCATCGGCAAAGCGCCCGGCGGCCTCGCGGATCATCAGGGCGCTTTCGGGCAGGGCAAAATCGAATTCCGGGGTGGCACGCATGGTTCGTCTCTCCTGCCGCAGGCATAGCAAGCGACGCGGTCCGCGCAAACAAGTTACGCGCGAAAGCAATAATAACGCGTCAGAATCCCACGCCGTCCGGCCAGTCGGGCGAAGCGAGGCCCATCACCTTGAACAACAGCCCCATCTGCCCTTCGCCGATCAGCCGGTCGCGCGCGGAATGGATCGCGCCTGCGTGTTGCGGGGCGATCTGCGCCAGCGCATCGGCGCGGGCCTCGATCCCCAGTTCGCGCAGCCAGCGCCCCTGCGGCACGGTGCCCAGCCATTTGCAGCCGCGCGATTCTGCAATCGGGGCCAGCGTGGCGAAATCCACATGCGCGGTCAGATCCGCCTCGCCCGGATTGATGAAGGGATCGACCTTCAGATGATCGCGCACTGCCTGCAGGGTGGAGCCATCGCGCAGCATGTCATGGCCGTAATCGATGAACAGCGCCGCACCGCCCTGATCGACCAGCCTTCCCGCCACTTCATAGATGGTTGCGGCGGCACCGGGGCAGGTTTCGATGATGGTGCCCGGTGCTGCCTGACGGCGTGCCTCTGGCACGGCAGCGTCCATCGGCTGGGTGCCGGCGATGCAGACAAAACGGTCGCCCTCGGGCATGACCATGCGCTCGCGCCAGCCATCCTGGGTCATCACCAGTTGCCGCACCGGCAGCGCATCGAGAAATTCATTGGCGACCAGCAGGATCGGGCCATAGACTGGCACGGTCGAAAGATCATGGTGCCACTGCGCCCCGGGCAGGGTGGCCAGCTGAACATCCTTCAGTTCGGTGGATGTCTCGACGAAATGCACCACCGGCTCCAGCCCGTAGCGCTTTGCCGCGCGCAGCGCATCGCGAGCCAGCGTGCCGCGACCGGGGCCAAGCTCGACATAATGTACCGGCTCTTCGCGCCCGGCGCGGATCCACATATCGGCCAGCCACAGCCCGATCAGCTCGCCAAACATCTGGCTGATTTCCGGCGCAGTGATGAAATCGCCTGCACTGCCCAGCGGGTCGCGGCTGGAATAATAGCGGGCGTTGGCCTCACCCATATAGTGCATCAGGCTGATCGGCCCGGTGTTGGCGATCAACCGGCGGAATATCGCCCCCAGCGTTTCGGCTGGTTCGATCTCGCTCATGCGGGTGGCGGGGGCGGCGGGGTGCCGCTGCCCAGTTCGGGCCGGATCAGCGCGCGCGCCAGCACGATCAGGCCGACCGCCATCAGCGGCAGTGTCAGCCACTGGCCCATCGAAAGCCCGGTTTGCTGGGCGAAATTCTGCAATTGCGCATCGGGTTCGCGGAAGAATTCGACGATGAAGCGCGCCAGCGAAATTCCGAAAACGAAGGTGCCGGTGAGCAGGCCGGGGCGGAAGCGGGCGCGGGTTTTCCAGAACAGCGGCAGCATGATCACGATCAGCGCCAGCCCTTCCAGCCCGGCTTCATAAAGCTGGCT
>JBGAIR010000019.1:0-20736 GCA_044225335.1 Novosphingobium sp.
GAACGTACAACAAGTGCTAGCAAATGCAAGTGAGCAACGCCCCCGCCTCTGCCGCTGCCTCTGTCCCAGCCTCTGGCCCCGCGTTTCGGCGGGCCGAACCTGACGCCCGCCGCCTCAGCCTGATCGAGGCCTGCGCCCGGGTTTTGGCGCGCGAAGGGGCGAGCGGCACCAGCGTGCGCGCGATTGCCGTCGAAGCAGGCGTTTCGGCAGGCTTGGTGAATCATTATTTTGACGGGATCGATGCGCTGGTCGCAGCGACCTATGCGCAGGTGGAAGGCCGGGTGAGCGAGGCGCTGGACGCGGCGCTTGCGGAGGCCGGCAGTGATCCCCGCGCCCGGCTGGAGGCCTTTGTTACTGCCAGTTTCCGCCCGCCGGTGGCCAGCGGTGAATTGCTGGCGACCTGGATTGCATTCTGGAGCCTGGTCCGCTCACGCGCTGATATCGCCCGCCAGCATGACGAACAATACGCCGCCTTCCGCGCCCGGCTGGAGGCTTTGCTGGCCGATTGCGGCCTTCCCGACACCGCCCTGCACCGTGCCGCCATCGAAGTTACCGCGCTGGTTGACGGGCTCTGGCTTGAGCTGTGCCTGTCCCCGCAGACCTTTACCGCTGAGGAAGCCGCCGCAATTGCCCGTGCGGCCTTGGCACGGCTGATCCGGGCTGATGCCTAGGCCCGGTCCGGCAGCCTGACCCGCAGGATCAGCAGCGCCCCCAGCAGCAATGACAGCAGCGCCGCAATCTGGGCCGGGGCATAGCTGTGAAAGTGATCATGCAGCAGCCCGATGCCGATGATGCCCACCGCATTGCCGATCCAGCCCAGCCCATGCAGACTGCCATAGATCGTGCCATAACGCGCAACGTCAAAACGCCGGGCGGTGAAATAGGCGAAAATGTCCAGTTCTGCACCCTGTTGCAGCCCGATCATCGCCGCTGCAAACAGCGCCAGCGCGGGCATGCCGGTGCTGAGGAACAACATCAGAAAGCCGGTGGCGGGCACCAGCGTTAGCGTGAACGCAACGCGGCGCGGCTCAAATCGATCAAGCAGCCACCCTCCGCCCAACCGCCCGACGAATTGCCCGGCGGCAAAGAATGACAGGGCCAATGCGGCGGTCTTGGCCCCGATCCCCTCTTCCTGAATCATGGGCGAAAGTTGACTGACGGTGCCGGCTGCGGCCAAATTCATTGCCATGTTGGAAAACGCCATCAGCCAGAAGTCGCGCTCTCGCAAAAAGGCAGTATCGCCACCACTGCCGCCTGCGGATCGCGCAACCAGTGTCGGCTGCCCGGCGGTTCTGGGCAGCACCAAGGCGACCGCGGGAACACCGATCCCGATGGCGATCAACGTCAGCGCAACAAATCCGCCGCGCCAGCCATAATTGTCGAGCACCCATTGCAGCGGCGGCGGGGCCAGCATGGTGGTGATCGAAACCCCCACTGCCACCAGCCCCAGCGCCTTGCCGCGGTGGCGGCGGAAATGCGCGCTAACCGGACGCGTCACCACCACCGCAGTGCTGCCCACACCAAAAAATCCGATCACGGCGATGGCGATGCCAAGCTCTACCGTATTGGTGACCAGCCCCGACAGCAGCAAGGCAGCAATCGCCACAACACCGGTGCAGAGGAAATAAACCAGTCGAAACCCCAGCCGATCCGCCATGCGTCCGAAAATTGGCGAGCCGAGCGCAGCAGTGATCACCAGTGCCTGAATTACCCCCAGTTCACCCCGGGTCGCATGAAACTCTGCGGCAATCGGCAGCAGGAACAGGCTGAAGGTAAAGAACAGCAATGAAATGCCAGTGCCCGATGCCAGCGCGCAGGCCAGCACGATGCGCCAGCCGTCGCACCATTCATCCTGCCCCGAATCGTCTGCACCCGGTGCTGCCCCGGCGGACATTGCTTCGGTCATGCCGCCAGCGCACTGCTGTAGGTGCCAAGATCAAAATAGTCGCGCCACAAGGCAATCTTGCCATCGCGCATCTCGAACACGCCGCAGCACGGCAGATTGACCGACTTGCCATTGATGATGATGCGATCGACGCGTTCGGCCATCACCAGATTTCCGTTACCGACAATGTTCAGCACTTCCCATTCGGTGCTTTCCCAACTCGCCAGAAACCCGGCGACAAAAGGGCGCAGCGCTTCATGTCCGACAACCGGGGCCAGCGGCATGTTGTGATAGACACCATCGGGTGTGAACCAGTCGACAAGTTCGTTCACATCCAGCCGCGACCACGCCGCAACAAATTGCCGAACCCGCGCGATATTGTCTGTCACGCACTCAATCCTCTACCGCGAAACTGATCTCGGCGTGATCGCGCAGCCGCTGCACCAGCGCTTCACCCAGCAGCGCGCCGGGTGTCGCCACGCCGCCGGTTGCCGTGCAGGACAGCAGCGCGATCCCGGTTTCGGCAATCATCCGGCTGGTTGAGCCATATCCGGGATCATAGCGGCCCTTCACCCCGTATCGGACGCTGCGGCCATCGCCATATTCGCCCAGGAACAGCACGTCATAATAGCCATTTTCACGCTCTTCCGCAGTCGGCCCCTCGCCCGGCTTGGGATCGTTTTCCGTGCCGATCATCGGCGTTGAGGCGAGATGTTTGGCAATTGCCTCGCCCTGTTCGCCGGGGCCGGTAAGCATCATTTCGTCATAGATGAAATCGGCGCCATAGGGGTGGCCCAGCAGGAAATTGGTGCGATGCACATTCTTGGTGTTGATCGCCGCCATGATGAAGGGCGCACACCAGCTGCCCAGCGCCTCATCATACTCGGGTTGATCGCCGCGCGGCTGATCCGGACCGGTGAAGCCGGGGGTGATACCAAAGGGGCTGACCATATAGGGGATCAGCGAAGGATCCTTGCCCAGCGCTGCCAGCGTTGCCTGGAGACTGGCGGCGGTGCCGCCTGAGAACTTGCCCTGCATCGCCCGCACCCTGCCCTTCACGCGCGGCGCGGGCGCGCCGAAACGCCTGGTCGCTTCCTGTTGCAGCATGAACACGCCAAGATCGAAGGGGATCGAATCAAACCCGGATGAGAAGGATATCCGCGCTCCGCTGGCCTGTGCGGCCGCGTGGTAGCGATCGACCATCTGCCGCATCCATGCCGGTTCGCCGCAAAGATCGGCATAGTCCGTGCCTGCTTCCACACAGGCCTTGAGCAGCGGCTCGCCATAGAGCTGATAGGGACCAACCGTGGTGATCACCACCCGTGTCTGCCCGGCCAGCGCCGCCATACTGGCGGGATCATCGGAATTGGCGGTGATCAGCGGCGTATCGGCAGGCGCGCCGATCAGATCGCGCACCTCGGCCAGTTTCTCCGCACTGCGGCCGGCCATCGCCCATTTCGGGCCCTGTCCCTGATAATGATGGGCCAGATATTCCGCCACCAGACGCCCGGTGTAGCCCGTGGCACCATAGACGATGATATCGAACGGGCGATCTGCCTTGTTCATGCAATCTCTCCTTCACTGCCGAATCTGATCGCCCGGCACGATGGCGAAACTGCACGATCCGGTAGCAAAGTAAAACCGGAATTGCGGCGATGGGCCGATGTTAAAGGCGCGGCAGCGTCACCCCGCGTTGGCCCATATATTTTCCGGCGCGGTCGGCATAGCTGACCTCGCAAGGCTCATTCCCCTGCAAAAACAGGAACTGGCACGCGCCTTCATTGGCATAGATTTTCGCGGGCAGCGGAGTGGTGTTGGAAAATTCCAGCGTCACATGGCCTTCCCAGCCCGGCTCCAGCGGCGTGACATTCACGATGATCCCGCAGCGGGCATAGGTGCTCTTGCCCAGACAGATCACCAGCACATCCTTGGGCACGCGGAAATATTCCACCGTACGGGCCAGGGCAAAGCTGTTGGGCGGGATGATGCAGACATCGGTTTCGCGATCGACGAAGCTCTTCGGATCGAATTCCTTGGGATCGACGACCGAGGAATCGACATTGGTGAATATCTTGAATTCCGGGGCAACCCGCGCATCATAGCCATAGGATGACAGGCCATAGGAAATGCAGCCATCGCGGCGCTGGGCCTCCACGAAAGGCTCGATCATGCCGTTTTCCAGCGCCTGTTGCCGGATCCATTTATCACTGAGAATCGCCATCCAGCGGTGATGCCTTTCCATGCAGCGGGCTTCAAGGCGCTGTTGCGCTTTATCCCGTGGTTAACGCCTCTGTGCTATCGCGCGTGGCATGAACGAACCTGCCAAGATTCTCGTCGTTTTCGGCACCCGCCCCGAAGCGATCAAGCTGTTCCCGGTGGTCGCCGCGCTCCAGGCCGATCCGCGCTTTGTCTGCCGCGTCTGCGTTTCGGCGCAGCACCGGGCAATGCTGGATCAGGTGCTGGAGATCGCCGGAATCATCCCCGATCACGATCTTGATCTGATGAAACCCGATCAGACGCTGGACGGACTGACCGCCGCGCTGCTGACCGAACTGGGCCGGGTAATGGATGCCGAACAGCCCGCGCGCGTGATCGTGCAGGGCGATACCGCCACTGCGATGGCCGGGGCACTGGCCGCCTATTACCGCAAGATTCCGGTCGATCATGTCGAAGCGGGGCTGCGTTCGGGCAATATCTATCACCCCTGGCCCGAAGAGGTGAACCGCAAGATCATCGGCAATATCGCCAGCCTGCATTTCGCGCCGACCGAAGTGTCGCAGGCGGCACTGCTGGCGGAAAATGTCGATCCTGCCCGCGTCCATGTCACCGGCAATACGGTGATCGATGCACTGCACTGGGTTTCGGATCAGATTGAACTGTTTCCCGACCTTGCTTCCGGGTTGTTCGATCTTGAGGAGCGCTTTGCCGGTAAACGGATCATCGGCGTCACCACCCATCGCCGCGAGAATTTCGGCGGGGGCATGGAATCGATTGCCGAAGCCATCCGCCAGATCGCCGCGCGCGATGATGTCGCCGTGATCTTTCCGGTCCATCTTAACCCCAATGTCCGCAAGGTGATGAATGGCGCGCTGGCTGGGCTCGACAATGTGGCGATGATCGAGCCGCTGGATTATCCGCATTTCGCCCGGTTGCTGTCGCTGGCAGACATCATGCTGACCGACAGCGGCGGGGTTCAGGAAGAAGCCCCGGCGCTGGGCAAGCCGGTGCTGGTGATGCGCGAAACCACAGAGCGCCCCGAAGGCGTAACCGCCGGCACTGCAAAGCTGGTGGGTACGGAAACTGCTCGTATCGTTACCGAAATCTTCACCCTGCTCGACGATAAGGCTGCCTACGAAGCCATGGCGCGTGCCCACAATCCGTTCGGAGATGGCAACAGCGCGCGCCGTATCGTGGAGTTGATCGGGAATGAAATCGGACAGCAAGCCTGAAGTCTGTGTTGTCGGGCTGGGCTATATCGGCCTGCCCACTGCGGCCATCATCGCCCGCGCCGGATGCAAGGTGCTGGGTATCGACGTGTCGCAAAGCGTCGTCGATACGATCAATCGCGGCGAAATCCATATCGAGGAAGTCGATCTGGACGGGCTGGTTCAGGGCGTGGTTTCGCGCGGAATGCTGTCTGCTTCGACACAGGTTGCCGCCGCCGATGTTTTCGTGATCGCGGTGCCGACCCCCTTTGATGAAAACCACGCGCCGGATATTTCCTATGTGCTGGCAGCAGGCGAAGCGGTCGCCCCGGTGCTGAAAGCGGGCGATACGGTAATCCTCGAATCAACCTCGCCAGTCGGCACGACCGAGGAACTGCGCGATCTGATCGCGCGGCTGCGGCCCGATCTCAAATGCCCCGGCGTCACCAGCGAAACCCCGGACATTTCCATCGCCTATTGCCCGGAACGCGTACTGCCCGGCCGCATTCTTGAAGAGTTGACCAACAATGATCGCTCGATCGGCGGCATCACCCCGCGCTGCGCGCGCAAGGCGCTGGCGTTCTACAAACGCTTCGTGCGCGGAGCCTGCATCACCACCGATGCCCGCTCCGCCGAAATGACCAAGCTGGTCGAAAACGCCTATCGCGATGTCAACATCGCCTTTGCCAATGAATTGTCCATCGTTGCCGATCGTATGGGACTGGATGTCTGGGAAGTGATCCGGCTGGCCAACCGCCATCCGCGCGTCAACATCCTGCAGCCCGGCCCCGGCGTGGGCGGGCATTGCATCGCGGTCGATCCCTGGTTCATCGTCCATGGTGCACCCGAGGAAACCCCGCTGATCCGCACCGCGCGCGGGGTAAATGATGGCAAGATTCACCACGTGATCGCCAAGGCGGAAGCGCTGCTGAACGCGCATCCCGATCTGCCGGTTGCCTGTCTGGGGCTGGCGTTCAAGGCCAATATCGATGATTTCCGCGAAAGCCCGGCCAGGGCCGTGGCCGCCCGTCTGGCGCGCAAATTCGGCGACCGGATCAAGATTGTGGAGCCCTATGCCGCCGAATTGCCCCGCGAATTTGATGGCACGGCGGCACAGCTGATCGATATCGATACCGCGCTGGAAAGCTGCGGCATTCTGATCGTTCTGGTCGATCATGACGTGTTCCGCTCTGTCCCGCTGGCAGAACGTGCGAACAAGCTGGTATATGACACGCGCGGCATCTGGCTGGATCAACCCAAGTCCAGCGACGCCGGACAGGCAGCTGTAGGCTTGCGACTGGCAAGCTGAACCGCGCCACTACAGTTAATCAGCGGCAAAACGAAAAGGGGCGCGAGGTTTCCCTCGCGCCCCGATTTCTTTGCCCTGCGGCGAAGATTACATCTTCTTGGCAGCGTCCGAAGCAGCAGCAGCAGCAGCGTCGGCAGCACCAGCAGCGGCGCCAGCGGCGTCGCTAGCAGCGCCGGCAACAGCGCCAGCAGCTTCGGTGGTGGCGGCAGCAGCGTCCGAAGCAGCGTCGGTCACGGCAGCAGCGGCGTCGGTTGCAGCTTCGGTGGCTTCAGCTTCGGGAGCCTTTTCACCGCAGGCCGAGAGAGCGAGAGCGGCGCCAGCAGCGGCAGCAGCGAGAACGATCTTGCGCATGGATGGTATTCCTTGAACAGCGAGTGGACCACGCCACGACACCCCTTGCACAAAGCAAACGACATCGGGCGGAAAGCCAACCTCATCGGTAGACTTCGCCGTCTCAAATAATCGGCTTCGATTGCAGATGCAAGCGATTGTAGCGCAGCCGTGCAAACGGCGCGCGTTTTAGCCGTTTTATGAGCAATGCACCCCGATTGTGGCGAGGATATGACGGCGTTTGCACTATGATTTTGCCCACTGATTCGCGAAATCCATGGCTGACCTGACGGATGCGGGCTGCTAGGCCTTGCCGCATGGAAACCAGCCCGCAACCGCGCCAGCATCTCTATCTCGTCGATGGGTCCGCCTATATTTTCCGTGCCTATCACCGCCTGCCGCCCCTCACCAATCCGCAGGGCGTGCCGGTGGGCGCGGTCTATGGCTACACCACCATGCTGTGGCGGCTGGCTGAAGATCTCAACAAGGCTGACGGGCCGACTCACCTGGCGGTGATCCTCGATGCTTCGGGGAAGAGCTTTCGCAACGATATTTTCCCTGAATACAAGGCCAACCGCCCGCCGCCGCCCGAAGATCTGAAACCCCAGTTCCCGCTGATTCGCGATGCCACCCGCGCTTTCAGCCTGCCCTGTATCGAGGAACAGGGGCTGGAAGCGGACGATCTGATCGCATCCTATGCCCGCGCCGCCGCCGCTGATGGCTGGGATGTAACTATCGTATCCTCGGACAAGGATTTGATGCAGTTGGTTGGCCCGTATGGCGAGAGCGGCGGCCGGATCGACATGCTCGATACGATGAAGAACCTGCGGATCGATACTCCCGAAGTTGAGGAAAAATTCGGCGTGCCGCCCGTGCTTGTCGGCGATGTGCTGGCGCTGATGGGCGATTCGGTGGACAATGTGCCCGGCATTCGCGGCATCGGCCCCAAGACCGCGACCAAGCTGATTCAGGAGCATGGCAACCTCGAAGCTGCCCTGGCCGCCGCACCCGCGATGAAGCCATCCAAGCTGCGGGAAAGCCTGATCGAGCAAGCCGAAATGGCGCGGCTCAGCCGGGTGCTGGTGGCCCTGAAGGAAGATTGCGCGCTGCCGCTGCCGCTGGAAGATCTGAAACTGGGCGCGATTCCGCAGGATCCGCTGGTCAGCTTTCTGACCGAGCATGGGTTCACCAGCCTGCTCAAGCGGCTTGACGGCGGGCGCGGCAGCCCTGAGCGCGCAACGCAATTGCACCCGGCCAAGCCGGTTACCGCTGCCGCTTCGGCTGCCGCAGTGGGTGCCCGGCAGTCGCTGCCCGAACTGCCCGTGATTGATCGTTCGCTCTACCAATGCGTGCAGAGCGCCGAAGCCCTGCAAACCTGGGTGGAACGCGGGTTCGCCGCGCGGCTGGTGGCGTTCGACACCGAAACCAGCGGACTTGATCCGATGCAGGCCGATCTGGTCGGCGTCAGTCTGGCACTGGGGCCGGGCGATGCCTGCTACATCCCGCTGGGGCATGGCGGCAGCGACATGTTTGCCGAAAAACCCGCACAGGTTCCGCTTGCAGAGGCATTGACGCTGCTCAAGCCGCTGCTGGAAAGCGATGCGGTGCTCAAGGTCGGGCAGAATGCCAAATATGATCTCAACGTGCTGGCGCGCTACGGGATCAATGTCGGCCCGATTGATGACAGCATGGTGATCAGCTTCGATCTGGATGCCGGGCGCAGCGAGGACGGCATTGGCGGCGGGCATGGCATGGATGAGCTTTCGGAGCGCCACCTTGGCCATACCCCGCTGGCCTTCAAGGATATCTGCGGCACCGGCAAGAAGGCGATTCCCTTTGGCGAAGTGCCGCTGGATCGCGCCACCGAATATGCCGCCGAGGATGCCGAAGTAACCTGGCGGCTGCACCGCCTGCTCAAACCCCGTCTGGCCGAAGAAGCGGCAACACGGATCTATGAACGGGTTGACCGTCCGCTGATTCCCGTGGTGGCGCAGATGGAGCGGCACGGGATCAAAGTGGATCGAGAGCGGCTGTCTGGCCTTTCCTCTACCTTCGCCGAGGCAATCGCCGCGCTGGAAGGCGAAATTCACGCGCTGGCCGGGCAGAGCTTTACCATCGGCAGTCCCAAGCAGCTGGGCGAAATCCTGTTCGACAAGCTGGGCCACAAGGGCGGCAAGAAAGGCAAGACCGGGCAATATTCCACCGATGTTTCGGTGCTGGAACGGCTTGCCGGGGAAGGCGCGGAGATTGCCGGCAAAGTGCTGGAATGGCGGCAGCTTTCGAAACTGCGTTCCACCTATACCGAGGCCTTGCAGGCCGCGATCAATCCGCGGACCGGCCGCGTCCATACCAGCTACAGCCTGGTCGGCGCGCAAACTGGGCGACTTTCCTCCACAGAACCCAACCTTCAGAACATCCCGATCCGCACCGAGATCGGTCGCCAGATCCGCGATGCCTTTGTTGCCGAAGCGGGCAATGTCATTCTGGCGGCGGACTACAGCCAGATCGAACTGCGCCTCGCCGCGCATATGGCCGATGTGCCCGCGCTGAAGGAAGCGTTTGCCGCGGGCGAGGATATTCATGCGCGCACCGCAATGGAAATGTTCGGTGAGGTAAACCGCGACACCCGCGGCCGCGCCAAGACGATCAATTTCGCCATCCTCTATGGCATTTCGCGCTGGGGGCTGGCGGGACGGCTGGGCACTTCGGCGGATGAGGCGCAGGCGATGATCGATCGCTATTTCCAGCGCTTCCCGGGCATCCAGCGCTACATCCATGAGACATTGGAAGGGGTGCGCACGCGCGGCTATTCGGAAACACTGTTTGGCCGCAAATGCTGGTTTCCCCGCATCAATTCAGCCAATGCCAATGAGCGCGCGGGCAGCGAACGCGCCGCGATCAACGCCCCGATCCAGGGCACCAGCGCCGATATCATCAAGCGCGCCATGGTGCGGATGATGCCCGCGCTGGAAGCGGCGGGGCTGGGCCATGTCCGCATGCTGCTGCAGGTGCATGACGAACTGGTGTTCGAACTGCCCGAAACGGATGTCGCCGCCGCCAGCACGGTGATCGAACGGGTCATGGCCAGCGCGGCGGAACCGGCGGTCAGCCTGTCCGTCCCGCTGGGGGTAGAGATCGGCACGGGGGCAAGCTGGGGCGCGGCGCATTGACGTCAGTCTGAAGAAGCCCTCTTCCCCCCTTGCCTGCCCATGTTGCATCTGCGAATGCTGCCGCGCCATGGCCAATGCCCGCATCATTCATGTCGAACTCGACGAAGCCACCATCCTGTGGCGCAACGCCGATATCGAACAGGAACGGCGCATCGCCATCTTCGATCTGATCGAAGAGAACAGCTTCAAGCCGCAGCGTGCGTGGGATGCCGGGCATCAGGGCCCCTATCGCCTGCGTCTGTCAGTTGAGGATGGGCGGCTTTCGCTGGAAGTTTCCGATGAGTCCGGCCAGCTGCTGGAAACGCTGATCCTTGGGCTGGGCCGTTTCCGGCGACCAATCCGCGATTACTTCGCGATTTGTGACAGCTATTATCAAGCCATTCGCAAGGCCACCGCTGCCGAGATCGAAACCATCGATATGGCCCGGCGCGGGGTCCACAACGAGGCAGCGGAAATGCTGCTGGAACGGCTTGAGGGCAAGGTCGAAACCGATTTCGCCACGGCAAGGCGATTGTTCACCTTGATCTGCGTGCTGCATATCAAGGGCTGAGGGGGCAAGGAATGGCGCGCAAACCAACCCGGAGATCGCCGGGCCGCCGCATGTCGGGGCGGGCCCGTTGGCGCTTGCTGGGGGTGCTGCTGCTGATCGCACTGATCGGTGGCGGCTGGGGCTGGTGGCAGATGCAGCGCTGGACTCCTTCTCGCGCTGCCTGGCCGATGCAGGGCGCAGAAGTGGGCGCTGAGGACGGCGCTGTGGATTGGCGCGCACTCAAGGCAACCGGGGCCGATTTCGTCTATCTGGATGCCAGCGCCAGCGCATTTGCCCGGGATGCCAATATCGCGCGCAATCTTGAAGATGCGAAGGCGGCCAAGCTGCAGGTCGGAACGGTGCATCGCTATGACCCATGCCAGCCGGCCGACCGGCAGGCGGCCAATTTCGTTACCGTGGTGCCGCGCGATGCCGCATTGCTGCCTCCTGCGGTCGATCTCGATCAACTGGGTGATGATTGCCCGGTCAAGATCACCGATGCCGGTATCGAAAGCGAGCTGACCACTTTCCTCAACCAGATCGAGACCCACACCGGCAAACCGGTAATCCTCAAGCTCTCCGGCAAATTTGAGGCACGCTATCACATCGCCGCGCGGATTGATCGCAATCTGTGGCTGACGCGAACCCGCTTTCAACCGGACTATGCCGGGCGGCCGTGGACATTGTGGAGCGCCAATCCCATGCTGAAAAGTGAGGCTGCGGACGGTCCGCTGCGCTGGGTGGTGGTGCAAGGATGAGTGATGGCAATGAACGGGACAGCCTGATTGCCGCGGCCAGAAGTGCTGCGGAGCAGGCTTACGCGCCCTATTCCGGTTTTCATGTCGGCGCTGCGCTGCGCTTTGCCGATGGCAGCGTGGTAACCGGGGCCAATGTCGAAAACGCCAGCTATGGCATGACGCTGTGCGCCGAAACGGTCGCTGTGGGCAAGGCGATGAACGACGGACGGCGCGGCGGGCTGGCAGCCGTCGCGGTGATCGGCGGCAAAGCGGGCAGCGTGGGCAAAGGTGATCCCGTCACCCCATGTGGCCGCTGCCGCCAGATGCTGAACGAGGTTGCCGCGCTGGGCGGCACCGATCCGCTGGTGTGGTGCGTGGGAGAAAGCGATGTGCTGGAATTGCGCCTGTCGCAATTGCTGCCGCATGCCTTTGGTCCGGAAAGCCTAGAATAAGGCCAGTCCGGATCAACGCCAGCCGGAAAAACAGGGATCAGCCCTGTTCTGTCAACCACTCCAACAGCGCCGCCAGACAATCACGCCCCAGCTGCGCCGAGCGCTCCGCGCTCCAGCCCTGCGCCACGTCAGGCAGATCGTTGTTGTCCTTGAACGGCATTTCCAGCGTCATCGCCACCGCGCCAAACCGCTCCGCCAACTGGTTGGTGGACATGGACAGGTTGGCCTGCCCCTTGCCCGCCACCGGATAGCCCAGCCGGGTCTGGAAATCGGGGGTGCGGCGTTCAAGGATCGTCTTGTAGCGATCATAGCCGCTCTGCAATTCGACGTTCCAGCTGGGGATGCCTTCAAATCCGGCAAGGAACACCGCCGGGATCGCCTCATCCCCGTGTACATCCATGGCGAAGTGGACGCCGGTTTCATCCATCGCATTGCGGATTGCCAGCACCTCGGGCGAGCGGTCCGCAGATGGCGCATCCCATTCGCGATTGAGGTTCACGCCCACGGCATTGGTGCGCAGATGGCCACGCACCGACCCATCGGGGTTGGCATTGAGCACCACATGGAACCGGCACAGCTGGCGCAGCTTGCGGCCCAGCGGATCGGCGGGATCGGTCAGGCAATCCAATGCACCTTCCATCCACCATTCGGCCATGCTTTCGCCGGGATGCTGACGGGCATAGAGCCAGACCTGCTTCGCCCCGTCACCCAGATCAAGACAATCGATAGTCCGGCCATCGAGGCTGCGGCCCAGCACGCGGTGTTCCACCCCTTCGGCCAGCGCGGCTCCGGCGATCAGATCCTGATGCCGTTCCCAGCTGTAAGGCGCGAAATAGGCGAACCAGGCGAGATTGCCTTCCGGGCGATAACGGATGGTCAGCGTGCCGCCCTGCTCATGCCCGTCATAGCTGCTTTCGGCCCGGCCCCAGAAATTGCGATCCTCGCTCACCGCCGCGCGATATTCGGGCCAGCCACCGGGATAGGCGGACTCGGCCAGTCCGGTGATCTTCAGCTCCAGCTCGCGCCCCCGGGCATTGCCGACGCGGAAATGAAACCATTGGAAGAAATCGGACTGATGATCCTTGCGGATCGCCAGCCGGGCGCTGGTGCCATCCACGCCCAGCACTTCGATATTGCCGCTGTCAAAAGCGGCGTCGATGGTGATGTCGGTCATTTGATCTCGATCGTCTCGCCGGAATTGCCGGGAAAGCCCTTGAACAGGGCTTCGCTGATCTTTGCCGCAGCAAGGCTCGAATCGGCGAGGCTCGACTTGGCGCTGACGGTGAAACTGGCCCGGCCTTCCCACAAGGCGGTATTGCTCGCCCGGTCACGAATGATCACCCCCATGCCGGTTTCGACCTGCGCGGCCGGGCGGGGCGACAGATTGATGCCAACCCCCAGCCCGATGCCGGAACCATAGCTGCCGGTTGATCCGCCCAGCCCGACGCTGACCGGGCTGCCACTGCGTTCCGGGCGATAGGTGCTGCGCGAAATTCGGAGCTGCGCCACCTGCGCGCCGCTGCCCGCCGGTGCTTCGGTATAGCCTAGCAAGACCAGCTGGCGGCTGACCGCCATGGCATAGCTGCGCCATTCGATCGAATTGGCATCCGCACCCGGTGCAGGCTCCACCGAAATACTGCCTTTCCCCAGCACGGCTGTGTCAGGCACGTGAAAGCGCGTTACCTCAACCGGGCCAGTCGGCACCATGCACCCGCTCAGGCTGAGCGCCGCAATCAGCGAAAATGCAGAAAATTTCAGGCTTTTCATGGGCGGTCCTTCCAGATCAGCCGATTTTGAAAGCCTGCGGGCGGCAATGCAAGCTTTCTTGGCAAGCATGCCGCCGGTTGGGCCATCACCGCAAGGCGAGATTCTTCTCGCCCGGCTTGGGGAAGTCGTCAAACAACGCTTCGGCCAGCCGGGTGGCGATGCGCGAATCGCTCCAGCGCGAATCGCCCTCGCGCGTGATCATGTCAGCCCTTCCTTCCCACAGCACCTGATTGCTGGCCCGGTCACGAATCCTTGCCTCCAGCCGGGTCGAGATCAACGCTTTGCGCGGCTTTGACAGATCGACCGCGACGGCCATGCCCATCATCGAACCGCGATTGCTGACGCCCATCGTCACTTCGCCGGACACAGGCTTGTGCGGAGCCTCTTCGGGTACAACAATATCGTGCGTCACCCGCAGTTCGGCGATTTGTCCGCCCTGCGGCGCGGCAACAGCGGTATCATATCCCGCCTTGGCCAGCTGATCGACCAAGGCCGCTTCATAGGTGGCAAGTTCGCGCCCATCGGCGTCGGTCAGGCCCCCCGGCATGGCGGCCACCGTCACCGCCCCATGGCCAAGCGCGGCGGCGGCATCGCCCTCTGCAGCAAAACGCGAAACCTGCACCTTGCCAATCCGCGTCTCTGCATCGCTGCCATTCTGGTTTGACCAACTCGTCCGATCCCCCCAGCCCGGCTCACCCCAGCCCGGCTCACCCCAGCCCGGCCCGCCCCAGCCAGGATGAGCCAGCGCCGGAGTGCTGATCACACAAAGCGCGACGACAGTTACAAGGAGGTGGCGACCGGAGGCCTGACTCATAAAATGCTTCCTGAAATACAGCGCCCCACGCAGCCCCAATTTGCCAAGGCCTCATTACCCCATCATGAACGCCGAAATTCAGGGGAAATTAGCCTGCCGCGTTAACCACTTCGGCGCGCGAACATGCTAGTGAAGATCGCAGCCATGATCAAAAAACCTTCCGTGCTCGTAACCGGCGGTGCCGGCTATATTGGCAGCCACGCCGTGCTGGCCCTGATCGATGCCGGCTGGCCGGTGGCGGTGATCGACAATCTGGTTACCGGCTTTCGCTGGGCTGTGCCCGATGGCGTGCCGTTCTATCAGGGCGACATAGAGGATCAGGAACTGCTCGCTCGGATCTTTGCCGAGCAGGGCACCGGCGCGATCATGCATTTCGCCGGATCGGTGGTGGTGCCGGAATCGGTTTCCGATCCGCTCAAATATTATCACAACAACACGGCCAAGACCCGCGCCCTGATCGCGGCTGCGGTTGCCGCTGGCGTGCCGCATTTCATCTTCAGCTCCACCGCTGCCACCTATGGCGTGCCCGATGTCGATGCGGTGCGCGAGGATACGCCGCAGATGCCGATCAATCCCTATGGCATGTCAAAACTGATGACCGAGTTCATGCTGCGCGATACGGCGGCGGCGCATCCGATCAACTATTGCGCCCTGCGCTATTTCAACGTCGCCGGGGCTGATCCGCGGGCGCGCACCGGCCAGTCGACTGCCGGTGCGACTCACCTGATCAAGGTGGCGGTCGAAGCCGCGCTGGGCAAACGCAGCCATGTCGAGGTGTTCGGCAATGATTTCGACACGCCCGATGGCACGGGCGTGCGCGATTACATCCATGTCAGCGATCTGGCGCATGCCCATCTGCTGGCGCTGGAGCAGCTGATTGCTGCCCCGCGCGAATCGCTGGTGATGAATTGCGGCTATGGCCGTGGCTTTTCGGTGCTGGAAGTGCTCGACGCGGTGGATCGCGCCACCAATCAGAAAATCGTCCGGCAGATGTCGCCCCGCCGCGCCGGCGACCCCGGACAGCTGATTTCCGACAATGCCCGGATCAAGGCAACGCTGCCCTGGGTGCCGCAATATGCGGAGCTGGATGTGATCATCGCCCATGCCCTCGCCTGGGAGAGAAAGCTTACCGAAATCAGGGCAACGGCTTGACTTGAGCGCGCTTGCCCACTAACGGCGCGGCTCCAAGTTTTCGCGGGAATGCCCCGCAGCCGAGAGAAACCATGAAGATTCGCAACAGCCTCAAGTCGCTCAAGGACCGCCACCGGGATAACCGCGTGATTCGCCGCCGTGGCCGGACCTATGTGATCAACAAGACCAACCGCCGCTTCAAGGCGCGTCAGGGCTGAAGCCTGCCGCCGAATCGGCAGGGCCTTGCCTTGTCGCGGCTACACCATCGAACGGCCCGCTTCCTGACAGGGATGCGGGCCGAAATCGTTTCTGCCCTGCAGGAGTGACGCTGTGAGCGAATCAGCCCCACAAACCATCACCGCCGTGGTTTTCGATATCGGCAAGGTGCTGATCCAGTGGGATATGCGCGCACTCTTCGCCAAGCTGATCGCCGACGAGCAGGAACTTGACTGGTTTCTGAGCCATGTCGTCACCGAACAATGGCATTTCCAGCATGATGCCGGGCGCGATGCGGAAACCATGATCGCTGAACGCAGCGCCGAATATCCGAACTATGCACCGCATATTCGCGCCTGGCTGGACCGGTTCAACGAAACAATTCCCGGCCCGGTTCCCGGCAGCGCCGATCTGGTCAAGGCGCTGGATGCAGCGGGCGTGCCGCTCTATGCGATCACCAATTTCGGTGCCGATACCTGGGCCGGATTCCGCCCGACCTTCCTCTTGTTGGACCGTTTCCAGGACATCGTGGTTTCCGGGGTCGAACAGCTCGCCAAGCCCGATCCGGCAATTTACGCGCTGGCGGCAGCGCGGTTCGGTCATGATCCGCGCCGCATGCTGTTTATCGACGACAATGCCGCCAACATCGCTTCCGCGCGCGCCTGCGGCTGGCAGGTGCATCACTTTCACACCGCTGATCAGCTGCGCAGCGATCTGGCCACGCGCGGCCTGATCGCATAAAAGAGCCCCCGCTCGTGCGAACGGGGGCGCAGTATTCGGGCTGTTAAAGGGCCTGGATCGCGCGTCAGGCGGCCGCGTTGCAACGCTGAAGCTTGTCAGCGTTGAGTTCGCCCTTGGGGGTGGCGAATTTGGTGACCTGGCCAAAGGCCTTCACGACCTGGGCGCAGGTGTTGACCGGAGCGGCACCATCAATCGGGCCGGAGCATTCATTGCCGGTGCAGTTCCACACCACGCCATTGACGACCTTGCGGGCGGGAGCTTCCACACCGGTGGTAAGAGTGGCCGAATAGCCGCGCGCACCCTGCGCCTGAACCGGCGAGGTGGTGGCCGAAAAGCTGGCGACGGTGCCCATCAGGGCCAGACCGGCGACCAGCAGATTGCGCGAGAGTGACCGCTTCAGAACGGTAGTCATAAACTTTCCCCTTTGCATTATGGCACGCAGGGATCGAGCGGGTCCTGGGAGGGGATGTCGATTTGCGTTGCGAATCACTACCTATCTCGATAGGTTGCCAGATGCAACTGAAATCGGATATGCCTCCTCAAGATTTTTTTGTCGGTGCCAAAGCTGATGTGCAATAAGGTACTGATCGGGGGCAAAGGGGATCGATATGGGAAAACTGCGCGAATCGCTTGAAGACATTCAAAGCTGCGGCCTGCCCGCTGCGCTGGAAGTGATGGGCGAACGCTGGTCTTTCATGATTCTGCGTGCTGCCTTCAACGGGCTGCATCATTTCGAGGAATATCTCGCCGCGTTGGGAATCGCCCGCAACATCTTGTCCAATCGGCTCGCCCGGCTGGTCGAACACGGCATCATGAAGCGTGAACCGCTGCCCGATGATCGCCGCAAGATCGAATACCGCCTGACCGCAAAGGGGCTGGATCTGCTGCCTGCCATGCTGGCACTGCGCCAGTGGGGTGAGAAATATGGGCTGGGCATCCCCGCCAACCCGGTGCTCTGCGATGAGCGTGATGGTCAGCCAATCGCCTCGATCGGGATTCACGCCCATGATGGCCGCCTGCTGGCCTATACCGAGCTGCAATGGCGCGAACGCGCCGATATCGGCAAGCCCTATGTCGAAGATGGGGATGCGGAAGTGCGCCCACAGCTGAACGTGCTGCGCTAAACCTCACCCGCTAAGCGCGCGGCGCTTGCCGCCGGTAACTCAGTGCCTCAGCCACGTGGATGCGGCCGATGCCTTCGCTGCCGGCCAGATCGGCAATCGTTCGCGCCACGCGCAGCATCCTGGTGTAGCCACGCGCGGATAGGCGCATAGCCTCAGCCGCCTGCAGCAACAGCTTGCGACCGGCCTCGTCGGGCGTGGCATGGGCTTCCAGCAGATCGCCGTCCAGTTCGGCATTGCTGCGCCGCCCGCTGCCTTCCAGCCTTGCCGTCTGCACCGCGCGCGCTGCGGCCGCCCGGGCTGCCACCTCGGCTGAGCCTTCCGCGGGCGGAGGCAGGGCGAGATCGGCGGCGCTGACCGGATCAACCTCCACATGCAGATCGATCCGATCGAGCAGCGGCCCCGAAACCTTGCCCTGATAATCGGCGGCACAGCGCGGCGCGCGGCTGCACCCCAGCGCCGGATCGCCCAGATGACCGCAGCGACAGGGGTTCATTGCCGCGATCAGCTGCACCCGCGCCGGAAAGGTGACATGGGCATTGGCCCGCGCCACGGTTACCTCGCCGGTTTCCAGCGGTTGCCGCAACGAATCGAGCACCACGCGCTGAAACTCCGGAAGTTCATCCAGAAACAGCACGCCGAGATGCGCCAGACTGACCTCTCCGGGCCGCACCTTCAGCCCGCCGCCGGTCAGCGCTGCCATCGAGGCGGAGTGATGCGGGGCACGGAACGGCCGGGTGCGGCTGATTCGCCCGTCTTCCAGCGCCCCGGCGACCGAGGCGACCATTGACACTTCCAGCGCCTCTGCCGGGGTCAGCTCTGGCAATATCCCCGGCAGGCAACTGGCGAGCAGCGATTTGCCTGCACCTGGCGGGCCGATCATCAGCAGATTATGCCCGCCCGCTGCGGCAATCTCCAGCGCGCGGCGCGCGGTTTCCTGCCCCTTCACTTGCCGCAGATCGGGGCCGTGATCGGGGGGAGCTGCCTCACCCGGTTCGGGCTGGGGCAAAAGCTGCGTGCCCTTCAGATGGTTGAGCAGGCTGATCAAATTGGGCGCAGCGACAATCGGCACCCCGCTGGCCCAGCGCGCTTCTGCACCCTGCGCTGCCGGACAGATCAGCCCGCGTTCCTGCTCCGCCGCCGCCAACGCCGCCAGCAGTACGCCGGGGGTGGCGGCGATCCTGCCATCAAGCGAAAGCTCTCCCACCGCCAGATAGTCGCCCAGCTGTTCCGCATCGGTAACGCCCATCGCCGCCAGCAGCGCCAGCGCGATCGGCAGATCGAAATGCGATCCCTCCTTTGGCAGATCGGCTGGCGAAAGATTGATGGTGATCCGCTTCGGCGGAAAAGACAGGCCCATTGCCGCCAGCGCCGCCATCACCCGTTCGCGGCTTTCATTCACCGCCTTGTCGGGCAGACCGACGATGTTGAAGCGCGGCAAACCGGGGGCAATCTGACACTGCACCTCCACCGCGCGGGCTTCGAGCCCCAGATAGGCAACTGTCGAGACCAGCGCGACCAAACCACACCCCCCAGCAGCGCCCGGCGAGGCGCGATCCGACCCTGAGCAATTGCTGCCCCGGTTTGGCGATGCTGTCGAGAACAACAGCCTCCGTTCCGGTGGTGGTTCCGCGGCGCTTACGCCAATTTTACCATTCCCTGAGTGCCCGCGCTTAACCCTGCCCCTTGGCATCACGGTAAAGTCAGGCGGCGATAAGCGAGGGATGAAAGCTGCGTCATCATTCCGCGCCTTGCTGATACTCGCGGTGTCGGCATTTTCGGCACAGCCGGTGGCGGCGCAGCAGATTGCCTATCTGCCGCTGACCGAAGCGGTGCCCCCGACGCAGAGCGAAGCGCCCGTGGCCGATGTGCCCGCCGGCCTCCCCCCGGCGCCGGTCGTGCTTGTCCCAACTGGCCAGCCTCGCGCCTTCGAATTTGCCGAATTTACCACGACCGAAACCGAAAGCGGCGGTGACCGCTTTGTCATTTCCACGCCCTTGGCCCTGCCCAAGGGTATTGCCCGCTTTGGCCCGTTCCGCGTGCTCGACGGGCATCGGGCCGCGCTGGTCGATGTCACCACCAGCAACGCCCCGGCGCAATTCACGGCGATGATGCGCGCCTATCCCGGCATCAGTCAGCTGGAACTGATCGAATGCCCCGGCACCGAGGATGATCGTGCCAACCTGCGGCTCGGCCGCATGATCCGGGCGCGCGGCATCATCACCCATATTCCCGATGGCGGTTCGGTGCGTTCGGGCGGGGTGGAGCTGTTTCTGGCCGGTGCCTTGCGCATGGCCGATCCAGGTGCGGAATTCGCCGTGCACAGCTGGGCCGATGAGACCGGGCGCGAGGCCCGCGATTACCCCGCCAATGCCCCAGAAAACCTTGCCTATCTGACCTATTACCGGGAAATGGGGCTGAGCGAGGCGCAGGCCAAGGCATTCTATGCGATGACCAATTCGGTCCCGTTTTCCCGCGCCAAGTGGTTGACCCGTGCTGATATGGCGCAATGGGTAAAGCTGGACTAGGCCCGCACCAGCCAAAGATCATCATGCATTGCCCCATCAAACCGCCGCGGGCATCCACTTTGCTGCCACATAGCCCGCCGAATCCCTTGACTCACCCTGCCCCCTCGGCTAACCGCGCCGCCTGAATTGCGTGTCGTCGCTGCCGGATTGGCCCGGCTGGCGGCGTTTTTCGTTAGAGTTTTTGAGGTTTCACCATGAAGCGTACCTTCCAGCCCAGCCGCCTTGTTCGCGCTCGCCGCCATGGCTTCCGCGCCCGCACGGCTACTGCCAGCGGTCGCAAGGTGCTGGCCGCCCGCCGCGCCCGTGGCCGCAAGAAGCTGTCGGCCTGATTGCCAGCCCGGCAAATCCTGTTCTGACCATTCCCGTCCTTACCAGGCGGGCTGATTTCCTTGCCGCAAACCGGGGCCTGCGCGTATCGCGCCCCGGTTTTGTCTTGCTTGCAAACCCCAATCAGGGCGAGTGCATGCGCTATGGCATTACCGTTACCAAACGGATCGGCAACGCGGTGGTGCGCAATCGCATGAAGCGCCGCTTTCGCGCCCTGCTGCGGGAAATCCTGCCCGATCTGGGTCTTCCCGCGC
>JBGAIR010000019.1:20779-41155 GCA_044225335.1 Novosphingobium sp.
GGAGCGTGCCCGCGATGGCAAGGTGGATCGCCCGCGCGGCGGCGCCCGCCCGAATCGCGGCCAGGGAAAACCCCGGTGAAACGCGTGCTGATCCTGATCGCGCGCGGCTGGCAGATCGGCCCGTCGCGCGTGCTGCCGCCCAGTTGCCGGTTTGCGCCATCCTGTTCGGAATATGCGATTCAGGCACTGGAAAAACATGGCGCGATTAAGGGTGGCTGGCTGGCGTTGAAGCGGCTATTGCGCTGCCACCCTTGGGGAGGCCACGGTTACGATCCGGTCCCTTGATCGGCGCGCCGCAATCCCCATTTGAACCAGACAACCTAGCAACAACCGCATAGCCGGAAAGCAGAGAAACAGGGGCCTTCGTGGACAAACAGAACCAGCGCAACATGATCCTTGCGATGCTGCTCAGCGCCGTGTTGCTGTTCGGTTGGGATGCGGGCGTCCGCTATTTCTATCCCAATGCGCACAAGGCGCAGCCCGCCGCCGAAGCCAGCCCCGCGGCCAGCGCCTCAGCCGCGGCCAAGCCGACGCGCGAAGGCGGGTTGACCAATCCCGCCGATATCGCGCTGGAAGCCCGCGATCTCAAAACCGCGCTGGCATCAAGCGGGCGGGTTGCCATCGCTGCGCCGGGCCTGTCCGGCTCGATCAATCTTACCGGCGGCACGGTCGATGATCTGGTCACCAATCGCCATACCGCTGCGGTTGACAAGAACAGTGGCCCGCAGCGGATCTTTTCGCCTGCTGGCACCCCGGCTGAACAATACGCCCGCTTTGGCTGGGCCAACCCGGCTGGCGGCAATGTGTCCTTGCCCGGCGCGGCAACGGTATGGACCGCCCCCGCCGGAGCAAAGCTTACCCCGCAAACCCCGGTTACGCTCAGCTGGGACAATGGTGCGGGCCAAACCTTCACCCTCACCTATGCGATCGACAGCGATTACATGCTGACCGTGACGCAGGGGGTAAAGAACAACGCCGCTGCGCCGCTGCGGATCAAGCCGGTGGCGCAAATCAGCCGCACCGATAAAACCGCGAGCATCAGCTCATGGAACGTCCATTCGGGGCCGTTTGGCGCCTATGATGGCGCGGTCAACTTCAATGTCGGGTACAATTGTAAGGGGTCATTTTTCTTATCATCCTGCGAAGATTTGGAAAAGGAGAAAGCAGTCAACAATAGCGGCAAGACCGACTGGGTCGGCTTCACCGATATTTACTGGATGAGCACGCTGATCCCCGGCGGCAACGCCACCAGCGATTTCCGTTCCACCGGCAACAGCATCTTTCTGGCCAATCTGTTCTATGGCGATAGCGATGTTGCGCCGGGGCAGGTGCTGACCACCACCACCCGCCTGTTCGCCGGTGCCAAGGAAAGCAAGGTGCTGGACCGCTATGAAACGGCAGGCATCACCCGCTTTGGTCTGGCAATCGACTGGGGCTGGTTCCGCTGGTTTGAAAAGCCGATCTTCTGGCTGCTCGACGCGCTGTTCCGCGCCGTTGGAAACTTCGGCGTGGCGATCATTCTGCTGACGCTGATCGTGCGCGGGGCGATGTTCCCTGTAGCGCAGCGCCAGTTCGCAAGCATGGCGGCGATGCGGGCGATCCAGCCCAAGATGAAGGCCATCCAGGACCGCTACAAGGATGACCGCGAAAAGCAGCAGCAGGAAATCATGGCGCTCTACAAGAAAGAGGGTGTCAATCCGCTGGCTGGTTGCCTGCCGATCTTCCTGCAGATTCCGGTGTTCTTTGCGCTCTACAAGGTGCTGATCCTGTCGGTGGAAATGCGGCATCAGCCCTTCGCGCTGTGGATCCACGATCTCTCCGCGCCCGATCCACTGCATATTCTCAACCTGTTCGGCCTGCTTCATTTCACGCCGCCCGCCTTCCTGGGCATCGGCGTGCTGGCGATCCTGCTGGGCATCACCATGTATCTGCAGTTCAAGCTGAACCCGGCCCCGATGGACCCGGCGCAGGCGCAGGTATTCGCGATCATGCCATGGATGATGATGTTCATCATGGCACCCTTCGCCGCCGGTCTGCTGATCTACTGGATCACTTCCAACCTGCTGACCATTGCCCAGCAGAAGTACCTCTATTCGCGCCATCCGCAGCTGAAAGCGCAGGCGGAAAAGGAAGAGGTGGACAGCAAGCGGGCAAAGGCGCGGGACAAGTGACGCGCCTCCCGGCGGGGGGCGGAGCCGCGCATGGATGATCTGACCGAACAGGCGCGCAAGCTCTTTGCCGGGCGGGTGGAATTCCTGAAGAGCGCGCCCGCGCTCAAATTCCTGCCCGATCCTGATGCGCCGGAGGTGGCACTGGCAGGGCGCTCCAACGTCGGCAAAAGTTCGCTGCTAAACGCCATCACCGGGCGCAAGGCGATTGCCCGTGCCTCGGTCACGCCGGGGCGCACGCAAGAGCTGAACTTCTTTGAAGTGGGCGATCCGCTGGCGCTACGGCTGGTCGATATGCCCGGCTATGGCTATGCCAAGGCACCGTTGAAAGTGGTCGAGCAATGGCGGCGGCTGATCCGTGACTATCTGCGCGGGCGCGTCGTGCTGAAGCGGACACTGGTGCTGATCGACAGCCGCCACGGGGTAAAGCCGGTCGATCTGGAAATGATGGAAATGCTCGATCAGTCGGCAGTCGGCTACCGGCTGGTACTGACCAAGGCCGACAAGGTAAAGGCCAGCGAACTGGAAGCGGTACTGGCGGCAACGCAGGCCGAAGCGCGCAAGCATCCGGCGGCCTTCCCCGAAGTCAGCGTCACCTCAGCCGAAACCCGCATGGGCATAGCTGAGCTGCGGGCCGCCCTGCTGGCCGACGCGCTGGGCTGAATCACATCGCTGCAATGGGTGCCGCGTTCCGGGGCGGCGCAGCGCGCGCCTGATACCGGTTGCCGCAGCCTCGTCCGATTTCCCGTTCGCTGCGAACAAAAAAGGGCGGACGCTCAAAAGAGCGCCCGCCCATAGTCAGGGTGGAAGGAACTACCCGTATTAGAAGTTCACCGTGCCCTTGATGCCGAAAGTGCGCGGTGCGTTGAAGTTGGCGTAATCGCCAATCACGTTGGCGTTGGCATCTGAGCGACGATAGATGTGCGCTTCGTTGAACAGGTTGCGTGCCCAGACGCTCAGGGTCGCCTTGGTGCCATTCGAGGTCAGCGGAATGTCGGCCAGGGCAAGGCTGGCATTGACGATGAAGCTCGATTCGGTGAGCACATTTTCAGCCTGGAAGCTGTACGTCGGATCAGCATAGCTGGCGTCCATATGGAGGCGCAGCGCCATGTCGTTGCCACCAACCGGCATCTCGTAATCCAGCGATCCCGACACCGCGTTCTTCGGCGTGAACACCGTGAACACCTGGGTCAGCTGCCCGAACAACGGACCGGCGAGCGGGTTCGCTGTCAGCGGAACCTTCACGTCGGTATAGGCATAGGATGCGCCAAGGGTCAGGCCATCAGCAGGCTTGACAGTCAGTTCTGCCTCGATGCCCTTGATCCGCGAATTGCCGGGGGCATTGGCGGTTTCTTCGGTATGCTTGTTGAAATATGGCGACGCGGCGTTGGTTTCAACGTAGTCAAAGTCTATCTGCGTGTTCTTGCGGTCCATAATATAGGCCGCAAGGTTCAGACGGACATGGTGGTCAAGGAAGTCGGTCTTGGCACCGATTTCATAGGCTTTGACTTCTTCCGGAAGGAATTCGCGGAAGGTCGCCGAGCGCGAGTTGGCACCGCCTGAGCGGAAGCCGGTGGAGAACTTGGCATAGAGGTTCACACCGTCAGTGGCATCCCATGCCAGCGTCACCATCGGGTCAAACCGGTTGTTCGAATAATCCAGGTTGCCGAGGGCGAAAGGCGCATTGTTGACCACGGTCAGCGCGCCCTTGCGGGTTTCGTGCGTATAGCGACCGCCCACCGTCAGATGCACCACATCCACCGGCGTCCAGGTCGCCTGACCGAAGAAGCCGAGGCTCTTGCCCACGGCGTTGCTGTCACGCTGAATGAACCAGTAATTGCGATCCCAGCCCTGGTTGGACGAAGTGATCGCTGCGGTCGGGTTTGGTGCGAACTGGTTGACGAAGGTGTAGCCGGTGCCGGTGGCATTCCACTGCAGCGGGTTCGGCGTCGCAGCACGCTCCGTCACATGTTCATTGAAGTAATAGCCACCAACCACGAAATCGAGCTGCGGCAGGGTGCCGACAACCTGGAATTCCTGGCTGAACTGATGCTGGAACAGTTCCGAAAGGCTGTAGCGGCCAAACTGGCCATTCGGAGCAAACGCCGTGCGGTGCGCGCCGGCCGAACCGTCCCACTGATGCGTTTCAACACCGCGCCACGAGGTGATCGAGCGAAGCTCGATTTCGGGGCTGATCTTGTACTTGATGGTGCTGCCAAAGCCGTGAGTCTTGTCAGTGCTGAGCTGCTGCACAACACCGAGATCCGCCTGCGACATCCGGTCGCTGCTGACCTTCACCAGCGGTGCCAGCGGCGCGATGCAGGTGGTGCAGACCGTGCTGGTGCCAGCCGGGCTGCGGGCTGCCCGGTGCAACCAGCTTGGCAGTTACGCTGTCATATTGGCCGACGGTGAGGTTGTTCGGGTTGTAGTTGATCAGCTGGCTGTAGAACGGGGTGTTCTCGTCCTTGGCCTGATCATAGGACAGATCGATCGTCAGCCCGTCAACCGGCTTCCAGCGACCAGCAATGCGGCCACCTACGCGGTTGTGATAGTTCCAGCCATACTGGCCGGATGCCGGGTTGGTGGTGGTGGCATCCTGATGATCGAGCACGCCGTCAATCTTCAGTGCGAAGTTGGCAACCGCCGGCAGATCGATGTGGAATTCGCCGTCATAGGCACCATAGTTGCCCACGCCCGCGCTGACGCGGCCGCCCCATTCGCCGGTCGGCGCCTTGGTAACGATGCTCAACGCGCCGCCTTCGGTGTTGCGACCAAACAGGGTGCCCTGCGGCCCGCGCAGCACTTCGATGCGCTGCACGTCGAACAGCGCAGCGTTAAGGCCCTGCGAACGGCCGAGATAGACGCCATCGATATAGACGCCCACACCCGGTTCGCGCGCGACCTGGTTCTGGTCAAAAGGCACGATACCACGGATGCCGACGGTCAATGCCGACTGCCGCGCTTCGAAAGTGGCGACACGCAGGCTGGGAACGCCGCCGTCAGCCAAATCGATCAGGCTCTGCACATGGCGCTTTTCAACCATGTCAGCACCAATCACCGAAATGGCGATCGGCGTCTTCTGCAGGTTGGTTTCGCGCTTGGTGGCGGTAACGACGATATCGGTCAGGCCCGAATTGTCGGTGTTGGTGCCAGCTTCGGCGGCTGCATCGGCAGCGGTGGCGGCGTCGGCTTCAGCGGCATAGGCTGTGCCAGCCTGCATCATCGCCAGAGCGGCAAGCGAAACGGAAATCCGGGTTACGGGGCGGATCATTTTGAAATCCCTCATGGTTGCATCATGGCAACGGGATTTCCGGCACGCTTGATCGAGTCGCGCCGCACCCCGCTGTCGAGGCTGCGGCTAGGCCTTGCGGATTTCACCATCGCGACTCTTTGCCGACAGCATGGCGACATAATCGTGACACCAATCTGACACCGCTGGATTGACGGAAAACCGTCACAAATCCGTCATGCAACATCGCCACAATGGCCAACCGGAATGACAGGCGTGACCGGACCTATGACGATTCTGCTGACTGCACAGGACCCGGCCCTTATCGAAGGGTTACGGGATTTGCGGCCTGCGTGCCGGGTGCTGCCGCTTGGCGCGGCGGTGCCGGAGGGTGCCCTGGGCGAGCCGCTGCGCTGCTTTGTTGACTGGTTGACGCCCGACACCTCCGGGTTGGAGATGGTCCGCCGGTTGCGCGAAGCACCCCTCACCCGCAACGCGCATATCACCATGGTGCTCGAACAGGGCGATGCCGAGGAGCGTCGGCGCGCACTTCGCGCTGGTGCTGACGACTATATGATCGGCCCGCTAACCCTGCAGGCCCTGACAGAACGGCTGGATCGTAACCGGCCAGCGCGGCTGGATGCGGCCCCGCCACGGCGCGAATTGTCGCATGGTGAGCTGGCGGTGGATCTTGCCGCCCATCAATTGCGCTTTCGCGGTGTGCCGGTGCCACTCCGCCCCAACGAATTCCGCCTGCTGGTGCATTTCATCGAGAATCCCGATCGGGTCTATTCGCGCAGTGCGCTGATCGATCAGCTGGGCAAGGATGATGACGCCATTGATGAGCGCACGGTCGATGTCTGGATCGGGCGGCTGCGCCGCGCCTTGCAGGCGCATGGCGCGGAAAATCCGATCCGCACCGTGCGCTCGCTGGGTTATGTGCTCGATTCAGTCGATTGAGCGCCGCCGCCTAGGGTCAGAACCTAACCCGCCAACACCGCCTTCACCGCCGCGATAGCCTCAGCCGCCTTGGCACCATCCGGGCCGCCGCCCTGCGCCATGTCAGCACGACCGCCACCGCCCTTTCCGCCCAAGGCCTCAACCCCGGCGCGAACCAGATCGACGGCGTTGATCCAGCCGGTAAGATCATCGGTGACGGCGGCTGCGATGCTGGCCTTGCCATCATTGACCGCGATGATCGCCGCCACGCCCGATCCCATTCTTGCCTTCGCCTGATCGAGCAATCCGCGCAATTCCTTGGCATCCAGACCTTCAATCACCTGGCCGGAGAAGGTCACGCCGTTCACCGCTTCATCCGCCGATGCAGCAGCACCGCTGGCTCCGCCGCCGCCCAGCGCCAGCGCCTTTTTCGCATCGGCCAGTTCGCGCTCCAGCTTGCGACGTTCGTCGAGCAGCGCGGCAACGCGGGCTTCCACCTCGTCAGGCGTGGTGCGCAATACGGCAGCGGCACCCTTCAGCGCATCCTCGCGCGCGACGAGCCATTGCCGGGCACCCTCTCCGGTCAGCGCCTCGATCCGGCGCACGCCCGAGCTGACCGCGCTTTCGGAGACGATCCGCAACAAGCCAATATCGCCCAGCGCCCGCACATGCGTACCGCCGCACAGTTCAACCGAATAATTGTGATCACCGGCGATGCGGCCCATCGACAGCACCCGCACCTCATCGCCATATTTTTCGCCGAACAGCGCCATGGCTCCGGCGGCGATAGCATCATCCGGGCTCATCAGCCGGGTGGTTACCGGTTCATTGGCGCGGATTTCGGCGTTCACCTCGGCCTCGATCGCCGTGATATCATCCGCCGTCAGCGCGGCGGGATGCGAGAAATCGAACCGCAACCGATCTGCCGCGACCAGCGAACCCTTCTGCGTGACATGTCCGCCCAGCCGGTTACGCAGCGCTGCATGAAGCAAATGCGTGGCCGAATGGTTGGCACGAATCGCATCGCGGCGGGCAACGTCAATATCGAGCTTGACCACATCGCCGGTCTTGATGCTGCCAGCCTGCACCACGGCGTTATGGGCATGGAGCCGCCCAAGTGGCTTGGCGGTATCGCTGACCGCCAGCATCAGTCCGCTGGCTCCGGTGATGGTGCCGGCATCGCCGGTCTGGCCGCCGCTTTCGCCATAGAACGGGGTCTGATTGGTGATCACCGTCACGCTGTCCCCCGCGGCGGCGCTATCCACTTCCTTGCCGTCCCTGACCAGTGCCACCACCTGCGCTTCGGCACTGTTGGCAGTGTAGCCGGTGAACTCGGTCGCGCCGACACGCTCGGCAATGTCGAACCATACTTCGCTGTCGGCAGCCTGGCCCGATCCCTTCCACGCGGCGCGGGCAGCAGCCTTTTGCTGCGCCATCGCCGCATCGAAACCGGCACGGTCCACACCGATGCCGCGCGCGCGCAGGGCGTCCTCGGTCAGGTCATAGGGGAAGCCATAGGTATCATAGAGCTTGAACGCGGTTTCGCCGGGCAGCTCCCCGCCCGCGCCCATGCCGCCAGTGGCTTCATCAAGCAGCTTCAGACCATTGGCCAGCGTGCGGCGGAACTGCACTTCTTCGCGCTGCAGGGTTTCCTGAATCAGCGGCTGGGCGCGGCCCAGTTCGGGATAGGCAGCACCCATTTCCGTGACCAGCGCCGGAACCAGCCGATGCATCAGCGGTTCCTTTGCCCCCAGCAGATGCGCATGGCGCATCGCCCGGCGCATGATCCGGCGCAGCACATAGCCGCGGCCTTCGTTGCTGGGCAGCACGCCATCGGCCAGCAGGAAGCTGGTCGAGCGCAGGTGATCGGCAATCACCCGGTGGCTGGCGGTATGTTCGCCCGCAGCCTTCACCCCGGTCAGGTTTTCAGAAGCGGCGATCAACGCCTTGAAAGTATCGGTATCGTAATTGTCATGCTCACCCTGCAGCACGGCGGCGATGCGTTCCAGCCCCATGCCGGTATCGATGCTGGGCTTGGGCAGATCGGCGATAATCTCACCCCCCGCCTGCTCGAACTGCATGAACACCAGATTCCAGATCTCGATAAAGCGATCGCCATCCTCATCCGGGCTACCCGGAGGGCCGCCGGGGATATGTTCGCCGTGATCGAAGAAGATTTCCGAACAGGGACCACATGGGCCATCATCGCCCATCGCCCAGAAATTATCCTTGGTGGCGATGCGGATGATGCGTTCTTCGGACAGGCCCGCAATCTTCTGCCACAGGCCAAACGCCTCATCATCGGTGTGATAGACGGTGACCAGCAGCTTGTCCTTGGGTAGGCCCCATTCCCTGGTCAGCAGGGTCCAGGCATGGGTGATCGCCTGTTCCTTGAAATAATCCCCGAACGAGAAATTGCCGAGCATCTCGAAAAAGGTGTGATGCCGCGCGGTATAGCCGACATTGTCGAGATCGTTGTGCTTGCCCCCGGCGCGCACACATTTCTGGCTGGAGGTGGCGCGCGGCACGGCGCGGGTTTCCAGCCCGGTGAACACGTTCTTGAACGGCACCATCCCGGCGTTGGTGAACATCAACGTCGGATCGTTATGCGGCACCAGCGGCGCGCTCTGCACCACATCATGCCCGTGCGAGCCGAAATATTCGAGGAAGGAGCGGCGGATTTCGTTCGTCGAGGTCATAGCATTCCGCCGATAGGACAGGCGCGGAAATGCGGCAAGCGCGAAGGCGCGATCAGTGTGATCGGATGTGCGATGGCAATGCCGCGCCTCAGTCGCGCGAGGCGGTCACAATCCAGGCCGCGGCACCGAACGCGATCAGGTCGCCGCTGCGATGTTCGCCAAGCCAGCTGGTGATGCTTTGCAACGCAGCCTCGCGCACTGGGCCATCCATTTCGCGCAGCGCAGTCGCGGCCGGGCCGATCCGTTTGAAGAAGCCCAGCGCATCGGCAATCGGATCATCGCCCATGCCAACCACATAGGCAAAATCCACCGGCTCAAAATTGATCCGCTGCCACCCCGCGGCGCTCAGCAGTTTGCCGACATGTTCGGGATCGGCAAAGGCAAAGGGCCCGGGCGCGGTGGGGTCTGCCGGATCAGGCAGGTTGAGCAGACCGGCAATGCCGCTGGCCCAATAATTCTTCCCGCGCGAACGGAAGCAGGAAAACACCAGATTGGCCTCTGGCGCGGCATTGGCATGCAGATCGGCAAAGGCTGCCACCGGATCGGCGAAGAACATCACCCCGTGGCGGGACACCAGCAGATCGGGAGCGAATCCAGGCATCTGCAAAGCGGCGGCATCGCCTTCGACGAATTCGGCATTGGCGTTGCGGCCACGTTCACGCGCGGCGGCGATCAGATCGGCGGAAATATCGACACCCACCACACGCGCTTTGGGCAAACGCCGCGATACAGCCAGTGACAGTTCGCCCGCGCCGCAGCCGATATCCAGCACAGCCTCACCGCCGCGCCGGGCGATCCGGTCGATCAGCTGCTGGGTCAGCCCCGCGAAGGAGCGATCCGTCAATTGCCAGTTTTCGGCCCAGCTGCGGCCAACGCCGCCTTGCCAATCCATGCCCTGTGTCATTGATGCAGGCTAGGCCCGCCTCGTCAGCCGCACAAGCTGCAATTATACCGATGCGGGATTATTCAAGGCGTTAGCATCAAAGCTCGCGAACATCGGCCAGCCGCCCGGCCACCGCAGCGGCGGCTGCCATTGCCGGCGAAACCAGATGAGTGCGCGCGCCCGGCCCCTGCCGACCAACGAAATTGCGGTTGGAGGTGGAGGCGCAGCGTTCTCCAGCGGGCACCTTGTCCGGGTTCATCGCCAGACAAGCCGAACAGCCCGGTTCGCGCCATTCAAACCCTGCTTCGATGAAAATCCGGTCCAGCCCTTCGGCTTCGGCCTGACGCTTGACCAGCCCCGATCCCGGAACAGCAATCGCCCAGCGCACATTATCCGCCTTGCGGCGCCCCTTCAGCACCGCAGCTGCGGCGCGGAAATCCTCGATCCGGCTGTTGGTGCAACTGCCGATGAAGATATTCTGCACCTCAACATCGGTGAGCCGCTGGCCGGGAGTGAGACCCATATATTCCAGAGACTTGCGCGCCGCTTCCTGCTTGGAAGGATCGGCAAAACTCTCCGGGGCAGGAACCGCGCCAGTGATCGGCAACACATCTTCCGGGCTGGTGCCCCAGGTAACGCTGGGGGCGATATCGGCGGCATCGATCACCACCACCTTGTCATAGCTGGCGCCGGGATCACTGGTCAGGCTGCGCCACCATGCCACCGCCGCATCCCATTCCGCCCCCTTGGGGGCATAGGGTCTGCCCTTCACATAGGCGAAGGTCTTTTCATCCGGCGCGATCAGACCGGCGCGTGCGCCATGTTCGATCGCCATGTTGGAAACCGTCAGCCGCCCTTCGATCGACAGATCGCGGATCGCCGATCCGGTATATTCGATCACATAGCCCGTGCCGCCCGCCGCGCCCAGCGTGCCGCAGATATGCAGCACCACATCCTTGGCGGTAACTCCGGCGCCAAGCTGGCCTTCCACACGCACTTCCATGCTCTTCGACTGCTTGAGCAGCAGCGTCTGCGTGGCCAGCACATGTTCAACTTCGCTGGTGCCAATACCGAATGCCAGCGCGCCGAGCCCGCCGTGGCAGGCAGTGTGGCTGTCACCACAAACGATAGTTGCGCCAGGCAGGGAAAAGCCCTGTTCCGGTCCGACCACATGGACAATGCCCTGCTCAGCATCGGCATCGCCGATCAGGCGAATGCCGAATTCCGGCGCATTGCGGTTCAGCGCGGCAAGCTGCTGCGCGCTTTCCGGATCGGCGATCGGAATAGGCTGACCCGCAGCATCGCGGCGCGCGGTGGTGGGCAGATTGTGATCGGGCACCGCCAGCGTCAGATCGGGGCGACGCACCTTGCGCCCGGCAACCCGCAGCGCCTCAAACGCCTGGGGGCTGGTCACTTCGTGAACAAGATGACGATCAATATAGATCAGGCAGGTGCCATCATCACGGCGTTCGACGACGTGGGCATCCCAGATCTTTTCGTAAAGCGTGCGCGGTTTACTGGCCATAGCAGGGGTGCCTTACGCCCCGGCGCGGCTTTTGCAAGCCTTCAGCCAGCGGCGATGCGTGCTGCGGTTTCGCGCACCAGCGCGATCATGTTGGGCACGCCCTGAGTACGATTGGACGAGAGCTGGTTTTTCAGATCGAAGGGTTCCAGCGCGACCGCGACATCCATCGCCGCCACTTCGGCAGCAGGGCGATCCTGCACCGCCGCCAGCACGAGGGCGACGATCCCTTTGGTAATCGCGGCGTTGCTATCGGCAAGAAAATGCAGCCGCCCATCGTCCAGCCGGGTGGGATAGACCCAGACGCTGGCCGAACAGCCACGCACCAGCGTTGCATCGGTCTTCAGCGCATCGGGCATCGGCTCAAGCGCGCGGCCCAGTTCGATCAGCAGGCGATAGCGTTCATCGCCTTCGAGGAATTCATATTCATCGCGAATGTCATCAAGGCTGCGCATGGCGGCGCTGTAGCAGCGGCGGCGGACGGCGCAAGGCGCGCGGCGATCAGCCCGATATTCCGCCTGGCCGGGTGACGGCGTAATAGATCACATAGAACCAGCCCAGCACACCATGGATCACCGCCCAGATGATCGATTTGTGCAGGCTCCAAGAAATGGCCACTGCCAGCGCGCTGCCCAGCCCGATACCGGCCTTTGCGGCGCTGCCGGCCTGATCCCTCACAGGTCAACTCCGGCGGCAATCGCTTCCAGCTTGCGGATGCGCTCTTTCAGATCGGCGATCTCGATCCGGGCCATTCCCGATGCCGCGCCACCTTCCACTTCCGGGCGGCGGGCATCAAGCTCACGCGTCTTGAGCGTCAGCCAGCCCTGCCAGCCGCGCAGCGCCGCGGAAGCGATGACCAGCACGGTCAGCAAAGTCGTGGCACTTATGGCGAGATATTCGCTGGGCATTGCGGTTACTCCCCTATTTCTGTTTGCGTCGATCAGTTGCGCGGCAGTTCCCGCAGCGCCTCGATCTGATGGTTCAAAGCATAGCCGCCATCGGTGACGATGCGTTCGACATTGGCCAGCCGATCCTTCACCGAACCAAGTTCGGCCCGCATCTGGGCATTTTCCTGGCTGAGCAGCTTGATCCGCTCGTTCTCTTCGGTGGTAGAGCGCGGATAGACGCTCTGCCCCCAGGCTCCACTCAGCGGATAGCCATGCTTGATCCGCATCCGGGTGGTGTGAACCCAGCCCAGGATCCCGGCAAAGCTGACGAACAGCGCACCGCTGATTATCAGCATCATCAGCTCGAAATTTTCATTGGTCATTTGCGCAGGCTTTCAATTTCGGCAGCCAGATCACGGCTGGTCCGGTCTTCGGTGGCGATGCGTTCCAGCACATGGATGCGTTCACGCAGTTCTTCTACTTCATGCTGAAGCTCCACCTCGCGCGGGCTGGGCCCGGCATTGTCCAACAGCGATTGGACAGGGTGCCGACCCATCCGGCCGAAATGGCCGAACCGGTGCGGATCGCCGCCCATCGCGCGGTATTTCATCGCCCGCAAGTTCATGAAGGCGGCGATTGCAACGATCGCGACGACGGCATTCCAGAAGCTCATGATACTGTTTCCCGATTAGTTGAATTCGACCGTGCGCAGATCTTCGATCTCCTGCGCAACGCGGGCGGATTTGTCGGTGGCAATGCGTTCCAGCACACGCAGGCGCTGTTCAATACGGTCGGTTGCTGCCTCGGCCGGTACCGGCATTGCCTGTGCCGCGTTCTTCGCTTCGGCAATCCTCAGCTCCAGCTCGCGCTCACGAACCTTCATCTTTGCCTTGTAGGCGCTGGTCAGAATGGTCAGGCCGATCAAACCCCTCACCAGCACGGCCAGCAACGACAGAAACTCACCCGGTCCCATCAGACGTTCTCCTCTTTCCCGGCAGAGCTTGCTGCGATCGCCGAAGGTGCGCGCAGCGCCTCGATCTGCACCGCCGTATCAAAGCCCTTGTCCGTAACGATGGTCTCCAATACGCGCATCCGCTGTTCAACCTGTGCCAGGGCTTGCTTGAGATCGGCATTTTCCGCCTTCAGCGCGGCATTGGCGGCATGATCGGCGCGGCTGGTCTTGCCGCCCCATTCATCTTCCAGCGCATAGCCGTGGCGAGCACGGATCCAGTTGTTGATCAGCCAGCCGCCCGTGGACAGGGCAATGATCGCCAGCACGAATTCAGGGCCACCCCAGTTCATGGCCGCACATCCTTTTCGCGGGTGTCGAGCAGTGCCTCAACCTTGCGGGCATCGCGCAGCGCCTCGATCTGGCTGGCCACGTCATACCCCTTGTCGGTGACGATCCGTTCCAGCACCCGGACGCGCTCTTCCAGCTCGGTGGTGTGGCTGGCATACTGCGCCGCCTTTTCCGCCGTTGCCTTGACCTGCAATTCGGCCATTTGCCGCTGATGCTTGGTCCAGAATATATAGAGAGGGATGGTGAAGGGCATGATCACCGCCACCAATCCGATCAGTTCGCCCATTTCGAATTCCCCTGTTATTCAGCTATTCAGCGGTTCAGCGCAGCCGTTCGATCTCGGCGGACAGGCGCGGGTTGCTGTTGACGTAATAGGTTTCCACCTCGGCCAGACGGCGGTCGACATCGCGGAAGCGGGCGCGAACCTCGCGCGCGGTGCGCGCCGGGCTCTGGCGAACCCGCTGCCAATATTTCTGTTCCTCACGATCGACGTACAGGTGGGCTGGCTTCTTGTTGAGCAGCACACCCGCCACGAAATAAAGCGGGATGCCGAAACCGGTTGAAAAAGCGAAGGCCAGCATTCCCAGCCGGATCCACAGCGCATCAACCCCGGTATAATCGGCGATCCCGGCGCAGACCCCCATCAGCTTGCCATTCTGCTTGTCACGATAAAGCGTGGTGCGCGGGCTGTTCATTTGCGGGTCCCCCTGCTCTCGGCCATCAGGCGATCCAGTTCGCGCAGTGGCTGGTTATCAATTTCGCGGTCATGCTGGATCCGCGCGGGTTTGAATTCGGGATTGTCTGCTGCCACCAGCCGTTCGACCGTATCCATCCGTTCATCGAGGCGGCGGGCGAGCTGATAGAGCTCGTCAAGCAGCACCTCATCGTCCTGGGTGATGGTCGCCGCTGTCTTCCACTTGGTGACATAGTGAAGGATCACCCATGGCAGACCGATGAAGATTGCCGGTATGACGATGATTTCCGACCCCATGGCTCAAGCCTCCTTCTGCTTGTCTGAAGGGAGGGCAATGCCGCCGGCGTTCAGCTCACGCTTCATCGCCTCCAGCTCCTCGTCGATCTTGTCCTGACCGGCCAGCGCGGCGATTTCATCGGCCAGGCTGGGCTTCTGCGTGCCATCGGCCAGGCTCAGCGCATCGGCGCGGCCTTCGGCATAATCGACCCGGCGTTCCAGCTGGTCGAAACGGGCCATCGCCTCGTCAACGCGCTCGCTGGCCAGCAGCGTCCGCAGCTTGACGCGGTTCTCTGCGCTTTCCAGTCGCGCGGCGATGGCGGTCTGGCGCGTGCGTGCTTCACGCAGGCGGTTCTGCAGCTTTTCGATGTCCAGCTCATAGGCGCGCAGCGCATCATCCAGAACAGCGATTTCCGCCTTGAGCTGATCGGCCATATCCGCGGCCTTCTTCTTTTCAACCAGCGCGGCACGGGCCAGATCCTCGCGGTCCTTGCTCAATGCCAGTTGCGCCTTTTCCGACCAATCAGCCTGCAACCGGTCCAGCTTGACCGTGTGGCGATGCATTTCCTTCTGATCGGCGATGGTGCGGGCGGCACTGGCGCGCACCTCAACCAGCGTTTCCTCCATTTCGAGGATGATCATCCGGATCATCTTCGCCGGATCATCGGCCTTGTCGAGCAGGTCGTTGAAATTGGCGGCAATGATATCGCGGGTACGGCTGAAAATGCCCATCAGGGGTGCTCCGATATTCTGGGTCGGGGTGGGAGAGCGGCGGAGGCGTTCAACCTCTGCATCAAAGCGGGAGGTGCGGCGGGCGGAACCCTTGGCACCAGACGAGGCCAATGCTTCCAGCGAGGTCTGGACCGGAGCACCACTGTGGCGGAGGGACTGTTTGCCGCCAGCGGGGGGCTCTGGGCGCTCCGGCCCAAGCTCGCGAAAAGGATCAAGGCCCAAAGGATCGGCCACCAGCGGGATCAAGCCTGCTGCGCCGCTGCATTGCCCTGCGACAGGGCAACGACAGGGGCGGCCTCGAACTGCTGGGCCAGCACGAAAACATTCATCGCCAACATCGCCGCGACCGAGGCCACGATCGCTCGGTCGAGCTTGCTGGCCTTGTGGCTGGCGGGGCCGGGGTTGAAGAGTGATTTGCTGAACATGGCGTTCCTCGTGAAAAGATGTTGTTCACCTTTCAGCAAGGGGTGTGCCAAACCCGGAATTTCGCGAAATTTCGGGTGTTTTGGCGCTATTCGACGAACGACTTGCGGTGAATATTGCGCAGACTTGGGAAATTTTGCTAACACTTGGGCATGGAGCGCAATGTTCAATATGTTGGCCAGTCCAGCGCCTTTCTGGATGCGGTGGAGCGCGCCAGCCGCGCCGCGCCGATGCGTCGCCCGGTGCTGGTGATCGGCGAACGCGGCACCGGCAAGGAACTGGTCGCCGAACGCCTCCATCGCCTCAGCCCGCGCTGGGACGAGCCGCTGGTGACGCTGAACTGCGCCGCATTGCCGGAAACGCTGATCGAGGCTGAGCTGTTCGGTCATGAAGCGGGTGCCTTTACCGGTGCTACCAGAGCGCGGGCCGGGCGGTTCGAGGAAGCCGACAAAGGCACGCTATTCCTCGACGAACTGGCCACCCTGTCGATGGGCGCGCAGGAACGGCTGCTCCGCGCGGTCGAATATGGCGAGGTAACGCGGATCGGATCATCCAAGCCGGTCCGGGTGGACGTTCGCATCGTTGCCGCCACCAATGAGGATCTGCCGCGCCTCGCCGAACAGGGGCGGTTCCGCGCCGACCTGCTCGACCGGCTGAGTTTCGAGGTGATCACGCTGCCGCCGCTGCGTGTGCGTGAAGGCGACATTCACGTGCTGGCTGATTATTTCGGACGGCGCATGGCTACCGAGCTTGGCTGGGAAGGCTGGCCCGGCTTTGCCGACAATGCACTGCGCGCGCTGGAATCTCACCAATGGCCCGGCAATGTCCGCGAATTGCGCAATGTGATCGAACGCGCGGTATATCGCTGGGATGATTGGGCTCAGCCGATCGCCCACATCACCTTCGATCCGTTCGAGAGCCCTTGGAAACCGGCGGCTCTCCCTCGTGCCGAGACCGCAACAGAGGCTGTGCCCGTGCCACAGCCCGGCACCATGGCCCCGGCAGCACAGCTTGATACCGTCACCGATCTGCGCGCGGCAGTGGACGCGCATGAGAAGGCAATCCTGGAAAATGCGCTGGGCCGCCATCGCTACAACCAGCGCCAGACCGCCAAGGCGCTCAATCTCAGCTATGATCAGCTGCGCCATTGCATGAAGAAGCATGGGTTGATGGAGAGGGGTTAGTAGCGACTGATCGCCGCACCCGACGAAAAATTCCGCGCTTCGCCCTTGAACCCTTGGCCCGGCATGGACATAGAAAACTCCATGACCGAGAAATCCGAAAAATCCGAAACGCCTGCGCAGGGCGATCCTGCCAAGGGTGACAAGTCCAACTGGACCGGAAAGGCCGCCATGGCCGGGGCAGCAATCGGTTCCGCCGCCTTGGCCGCCGCGTTGCTTTACGCTTCGCGCCGCAAGGAGCGAGCAGAGAAAAGTGACAAATCGCCCGCAGCCGGTGCACCGCCGGAGACCGATTGATGGAGCCGCTGCGCGAGGTTGAGGGGCGCGCCATCCCGTTTGGCCGCAAGAATATCGATACCGATGTGATCATCCCTGCGCATTGGCTGAAAACCATCACTCGCGAAGGGCTGGGCCGCGGCGCATTTGAAACCATCCGGCAAGACCCTGAGAATATATTTGATTCGGCCGAGTTCAGCGGTGCGCCAATCCTGATCGCGGGGGATAATTTCGGCTGCGGCTCCAGCCGCGAACACGCCGCCTGGGCCTTGCTGGACATGGGCATCACTGCGGTGATTGCGCCGAGCTTTTCCGACATCTTTTCCGGCAATGCCTTCAAGAACGGCATTTTGACGGTGGTGCTGCCACAGGAAGCCGTGGACCGGCTGATGGAAGTGGCGGCCAGCGACCCGATCCACATCGATCTGGACAGCCAGACCGTCACCACCCCTTTTCAGGACCGCTTCCCCTTTGAAATCGACCCGTTCCGCAAACATTGCCTGCTGAACGGACTGGACGAGGTGGGGCTTACCCTGGCGCGCGGCGACGCTATCGCCGCCTATGAAAACAGAGGCCGGGCCGATCTGCCCTGGCTCGCCACAGGAACGGGAGAAATTGCCGCATGAAAGCCCTTCGCAGCCACCAGCCCGGCGGGCCGGAAACCCTGACGCTCGACGAGCTGGAAAGCCCCGTTCCCGGCGCAGGACAAGTGCGGATCAAGGTGAAGGCCTGCGCGATCAACTTCCCCGATGTGCTGATCATCCGCGACATGTACCAGTTCAAGCCGCCGCGCCCCTTTGCGCCGGGCGGTGAACTTTCCGGCGTGATCGACGCGGTGGGTGAAGGCGTCAGCCAATGGAAAGTGGGCGACCGGGTGATCGCCATGATGGGCAACGGCGGTCTGGCCGAGGAAATACTGGCTCCGGCTGAAAAGCTGTTTCCCCTGCCGGAAAGCGTCAGCTTTGAATCCGGCGCATCACTGTTGATGACCTATGGCACCAATATGCACGGCCTGCTGGATCGCGGCCATCTGAAGGCTGGCGACACATTGCTGGTGCTGGGCGCGGCGGGCGGCGTTGGCCTGTCGGCGATCGAGCTGGGCAAGGCCTATGGCGCGCGCGTGGTTGCCGCTGTTTCCAGCGAGGAAAAGGCAGCCGTCGCGCGGGAAACCGGCGCTGACGAAGTGGTGATCTATGGTCGCGCTCCGTTTGACAAGGACCAGTCAAAGGCACTGGCCGAACAGTTCAAGGCTGCCTGCGGTCCCGACGGAGCCAATGTGATCTATGATATCGTCGGCGGTGACTATTCCGAACCGGCGCTGCGCTCGATCGCCTGGGAAGGCCGGTTCTGCGTGGTTGGTTTCCCCGCCGGGATCGCCCGCCTGCCGCTGAACCTGACGCTGCTGAAAAGCTGCGATGTTTGCGGCGTATTCTGGGGTGCATTCGCCGCGCGCGATCCGCAGGCCAACGCAAAGCACATTGCCACGCTGTTTGATCTGCTCAAGGCAGGGAAGATCAACCCCAAGGTTTCCGCCACTTTCCCACTGGAACGCGGCGGCGAGGCAATTACCATGCTGGCAGACCGCAAGGCGATCGGCAAAGTGGTGGTAACGATGGCTTGAAGCAGCCGGGCAAGGTTGCGCAAATGGGAGATTCGCGATGAAAGCAGTACATCTGGTTGCCTCCGCCGCTCTGCTGTTGACGGGATGGGCCGCATTCGCAAAGCCCGCCCCTGCGCCGGCACATGCTCCGGCCCACGCGCCATCTGGCCCCAGCGCCGAACAGATCATCGCCGCACGGCAGGCTGGCATGTTGCTGGCCGCGACCTCGATCAACGGCATGCGCAACGCCGCCAACAATGGCGTTTCACCCAAGGCGATGGCTTTCCCGGCCAGCGGTCTGGCGAAATGGGCCGAATCCATGCCGCCGATGTTCGCCGAAAATACCAGCGCCTTCCCCAGCCGCGCCAAGCCGGAAGTATGGAGCGACGCCGCCGGTTTTGCCGCAAAGGCAGCGGCACTTAACGATGCGACCAAGGCCCTGGCCGCAGCCACCGCTGCGGACGACAAGGAGGCCTTTGCGACAGCCCTTGCCAGCACCGCCGCCGCATGCAAGGGCTGCCATGAAACCTATCAGGCACCCCCGCCCGCACCTCCCAAGGCAGGCTAGGCGCCGCGACTATCAGCTAGCAGGAGCAGATATGACCGACTTCAACGACCGCGAACGCGCCGAGGAAGCCAAGTTCGCGCATGATTCCGACATGCAGTTCCGCATTCAGGCCCGCCGCAACCGTTTGCTGGGCCATTGGGCCGCCGAACGCATGGGTCTGTCCGCAGTCGAAACCGAAGCCTATGCCAAAAGCGTGGTGCAGGCCGATTTCGAGGAAACCGGCGATGAAGACGTGGTGCGCAAGCTGCTGGGCGATCTGATTTCCGCCGGGATCGATTGCGACGAGGCCGAGGTGCGCAGCGCGCTTGAAACCAAGCTGGTCGAAGCCCGACGTGCGCTGATGGGCGAAGGCTGAGGCAACCAGCATGGCCATGCCCGCTGCAGAGATCGAGGCATTGATCCGCGCCGCCCTGCCCGATGCGCAGGTGACGATCACCGATCTGGCCGGCGACGGCGATCACTATGCCGCCCATGTTGTCTCCGCAGCCTTTGCAGGCAAACCCCGGATTGCCCAGCACAAGCTGGTCTATGCCGCTCTTGGCGGCCGCATGGGCGGCGAGTTGCACGCCTTGCAACTGACCACTGCAATCCCCAGCTAAGGCTGACACAGCCCAAGGAACCATATCATGACCGATCCCGCCCACGCCCGCATCGCCGAAATCGTTGCCGGCAATGATGTCGTGCTGTTCATGAAAGGCACGCCGCTGTTCCCGCAATGCGGCTTTTCCAGCCGTGCGGTGGCGATCCTTGATCATCTGGGCGTCGCCTATGACAGCGTCGATGTGCTGCAGGACATGGAAGTGCGGCAGGGCATCAAGAGCTTTTCCGACTGGCCGACCATCCCCCAGCTTTACGTAAAGGGTGAATTTGTCGGCGGCAGCGACATCATGATGGAAATGTATGAAGCTGGCGAATTGCAGCAGCTGATGAACGAAGCTGGCGTCGCGCCCGCAGCCTGATTTGCGGGCCTGAGCTGATTGCGGTTTTGGAAGGTTCCGT